>NZ_CP082923.1:646660-1293320 GCF_019931575.1 Caulobacter segnis
GAGATGCAACTGGGCCTGGTGAAGTCGCTGGGCGAGCAGAACTACCTGCAGTCGGCGGTCGGCGAACTGCCGGCCTAAACCGCTCTTTCCATGAACACGCGGAGGCTCTCGTCGAGTCCCCGCGCCAGGTGCTCGCGCCGGATCTCCATGAGGTCCGGCGCTAGTTTTTGGTCGTCGAGGTCGACGAAGCCCAGGCGTCGGTACCAGGGCGCGTTCCAGGGCACGTCGCGGAAGGTCGACAGCGTCAGACGGGCCAGACCGTCCGACCGCGCCCGCTCGGCCACGGCCTCGATCAGGCGCGCGCCGATGCGCCGGCCCGCGAAGGCCGGCAGCACGTCGATCTGTTCGATATAGAGGCCGTCCCCGACCGGGCGGAACATCACGAAGGCCGCCAGTTCGCCGCCGACTTCCGCGACCAGCAGGCCGTCGGTCGCGATGCGCGCGGCCAGCACCGGGGCGGGCGAGGGCTCGTCGGCGGCCAAGGCGTCCATCAGGCCGATGAAGCGCTGGGCCGAGACGCGCTCGAGCGCGCGCACGGCCTCGATCTCGGACGTCAGGGCGGGGCGGATGGCGAGGGTCACGCGGCCATGCTGGCCCGGACCGCCCCCAAGGCCAAGGGGGCGGCCAAAAGGGGCGGGAGGATCAGGCGGCGCGCGAGGCGGGGCCGGACGCGGCGGAGGGGATGTCGAACCGCTTGACCAGCTCACCCAGGCGGGCAGCCTCGCCCTTCAGCGAGTGGGCGGCGGCCGTGGTCTGCTCCACCATGGCCGCGTTCTGCTGGGTCATCTGATCCATCTGGTTGACGGCGGTGTTGACCTCGCGAAGACCGGTCGCCTGTTCCTGCGCGGCCGTGGCGATCTCGGACACCAGCGTCGAGATCTCGCTGACGCGGGTGATGATGTTGCCCAGCGCGACGCCGGACTGGTCCACGAGGGTGACGCCGACATCGACCTTGGCCGTGGTCGCGTTGATCAGGACCTTGATCTCCTTGGCGGCGTCGGCCGAGCGCTGGGCGAGGGCGCGGACTTCCTGGGCGACGACCGCGAAGCCCCTGCCGCTCTCGCCGGCGCGGGCCGCCTCGACCCCCGCGTTCAGGGCCAGAAGGTTGGTCTGGAAGGCGATCTCGTCGATGACCCCGATGATCCGGCCGATCTGGGCCGAGGCCTCCTCGATCTCGCGCACGGCGGCGACGGCGTCGCGCACCGAGGCCTCGGTCGAGCGGGCCTCGTCGCGGGCCACGTCGACCATTTGGTTGGCCTTGACCGCGCCGTCGGCGGCCTGGCGCACCGCGCTGGTGATCTGGCCGAGCGCGGCGGCGGTCTCTTCCAGGCTGGCGGCCTGCTGCTCGGTGCGGCGCGACAGGTCGTCGGCGGCCTGGGCGATCTCGGCCGCCCCGCAATCTACGCCGCGCGAGGCGCCGCCGATGTCGCCCATGGTGGCGTTCAGGGTCTGGGCGGTGGTGTTGAAGTCCTGGCGCAGCCGCTCGTAGTCCGAGGCGAAGGCCTGGGTCAGGCGCACGCCCACCTGGCCGTCGGCCAGTCGGCGCAGGCCGTCGGCCAGGCCGTCCAGCGCCTCGCGACGACTTTCCTCTTCCGACAGCCTGTCGGCTTCGGCGGCGGCGCGTTGACGATCAGCGTCGGTGCGCGACTGCTCCTCGCGGTCGCGCAGAGACCGGCGCTCCAGCAGGCTCTCGCGGAAGACGGCGATGGCCTTGGCCATCTCGCCCAGTTCGTCCTTTCGGTCGGCGAACGGCACGGCGGCGGCGTAGTCGTCGCTGGCCAGGCCCGCCATATAGCGCGTGATCGCCTGCACCGGCCCCACCACGGCGCGGCGCATGGCCCAGACGCCGCCCAGGATCACCGCGCCCAGCAGCAGCGTGAGGCCGGCCATCAGCGACAGGTCGGTGACCTGGCGGCGATGGGCGTCGGCCTCGACGGCGGCGTTGCCGGCGGCGATCACCGGCACGGCCTTGTCGACGGCGGCGCGGTGCGTGGCGTAGGCGCTGGACATCTCGGCATAGGCGGCGTCGGCGGCGGTCTGGTCGTTGGCCTCCAGCGCCGTGACCAGCTTGCGGGCGGCGGCCCGCACCCGCAGGGCGGCGACGTCGGAGTCGTGAAGCAGGGTCTGGCTGATCTCGGGGGAGAGGGTCTGCTTGCGCCAGTAGACGAGACGGGCGTCGTACTCACCCGACAGCCGGTCGATCTCCTTGGCGGCCTCGGCGATCTTCTCCGGCGTGTGGGTCAGGTAGGCGGTCTGGGCGTCGAGATAGGTCTCGATGACGTACATCGGCGGGGGCAGGATGTCGGCCGTCAGGTCCTTGCCGGCGACGATCTCGTCATACAAAGGGCCGCCGATGCGCTGGCTGGAGATGGCTTTCCAAGAACCGGCGGCCAGCAGGATTAGGCCTACCGCCAGGGCGGCGCCGAACAGATTCATCGCCCCCGACAAATTCAAGCGCATGGCTTCCTCCCCCCAGCAAACCACTCGAACAAGAATCGTGCGCGAAGATGCGCTTCGCAGGTGAAGCACGCCTTAACCGCATTACTCGCTCTGCTCAGATCGGGGAGTCTGATCGCGATCAAACGCCTCGGAGAAACAGGATCCTTGTCATCGCGTTCAGGCCCGGTCAGGCCGCCCGCGCGCCTGGCCGTCCGTGGCCGCGCGTGCTGGTCTGGATCTCTCCGGTCTTGAAGCGCTTCATCAGGTCGGCCAGCTCGTGGGCCTCGGTGCGCAGGTTGGACGCGGCGGCGGTGGTTTCTTCGACCATGGCCGCGTTCTGCTGGGTCACCTGGTCCATCTGGTTGATGGCGCCGTTGACCTGGTTGAGGCCGGTGGCCTGTTCCTGCGACGAGCGGGCGATCTCGGCGATCAGGCCGTCGATCTCGCCGACCTTGCTGACGATGCCGTCCAGGGACGCGCCGCTTTCGCCGACCAGCTTCACGCCGCGATCGACCTGGGCGGTCGAGTTGGCGATCAGGGTCTTGATCTCCTTGGCCGCGTCCGCCGAGCGCTGGGCCAGAGCCCGCACTTCCTGCGCGACGACCGCGAAGCCGCGACCGGCGTCTCCGGCCCGCGCCGCCTCGACGCCCGCATTCAGGGCCAGCAGGTTGGTCTGGAAGGCGATCTCGTCGATCACGCCGATGATCTGGCCGATCTGGGCCGAGGACTTCTCGATCTCGCCCATGGCCGCGACGGCCTGCTGGACGACCTCGCCCGAGCGCCCGGCGTCGATCCGGGCGGCCGAGGCGGCTTCCGAGGCGCGGCGGGCGCCCTCGGCGCTGCGCACCACGGTGGCGGTGATCTCGTCCAGGGCGGCGGCGGTCTCCTCCAGGCTGGCGGCCTGCTGCTCGGTGCGGCGCGCCAGGTCGTCCGAGGCGTAGGAGATCTCGTCGACCCCGGCCTGCATGGTGTTGGTGCGCTGGGTGATGGTCGAGACGGTGTCGCGCAGGCAGTCGATGGCGGTGTTGAAGTCGGCCTTGATCTGCTGGTAGCGCGGATCCATCGCCGCCTCGATGTGCTCGCTTACATCGCCGCGGGACAGGCGCCCCAGGCCGTCCGCCAGCACGGCCACTACGTTGTTGTCCTGGTCGGCCTTTTTGCGGGCGGCCTCGGCGGCGGCGCGCTCCAGCTCGACCTGGGTGATGTCCGAGGCGAACTTGACGACCTTCACCGGCTTGCCGGCCTTGTCGAAGATCGGGTTGTAGGAGGCCTGGATCCAGATCTCCTTGCCGCCCTTGCCCAGCCGCTTGAACTTGTCGGAGAAGAACTCGCCGGCGTTCAGGCGATGCCAGAATTCACGATACTCGCCGCTCGATCCGTAGTCGCTTTCGACGAACAGGCTGTGGTGACGCCCCTGGATTTCCGAGAGGCCATAGCCCAGCGTCTTCAGGAAGTTGTCGTTGGCCGTGATGATCGTGCCGTCGAGGTTGAACTCGATGACGGCCTGGCTGCGATGGATGGCGGCGATGATCGCCTCCATCTCGGCGATCCGGCTGGCGGCCTTGGTGTCGTCCTGACGCGACCGGAACAAGGACATGGGTGGTTTCCCCTGGCGAAGGTCCCGACCGGCCCACCACCCTGGCGGTACCGCTTCTTCGCGTTTCTGCGGAAGGTTGCGTAGGGAACTGCCAAGGGAAGATTAACGCGCGACAACCTTGGCCATGAGCTTGAGTTTGATTTTCATCAATAAAAACAGAGACGGCGATTTTCCTCGCGCCAGGGGTGTTGTCGCGCGTCAACACGCCACAGGGGGCGGTCCGCTCGGGCCGCGCGTGTCGGGAGCGTGTGTTTTCGGCTGGCGCCGGGCGCGGATCACGCCATCATGGCCGGACGTCCTGCTCACGCTGGAACCAAGGCCCAGCTGGACTGTTTGACCTTGCGAGTTCACGAGGGAGTCCCGCCATGCATATCGCCAACGGAAAGTCGCGCGAGCGCGCCCTGGCCGGCCGCGAAGCTTTCGAGCTGGAACAGCGGGAGGGCTTCCATCCCGCGGCGCAGATCGCTGTCGGCGCGGCCCTGGCCGGCGGGACGATCATCGCGGCCCTCCTGATGGGTCGCCGCCACGAGCGGGCGCTGGACGACGAGATGTACGCCGTCGAGTTCGCCGAGATGCACGAGCCGGTCGCCCATCAGCCCAAGCCGCTGACCAGTCTGCTGCTGCCGCCGCTGTTCATCGCCATGACCCTGTCGGGTTTGCGCACCTGGAATGCGCCGTCCAGCCCGGCCCGCACTCGGGCCCTGACGATCTGGAGCCTGGTGCAGGGCTTCAACGCCCTGTGGCTGGGCCTGGGCGCCAAGCGGGTCGGCGGCCAGCTGGGCGCGGCGACGGCCTCGCTGGCGGCCTCGGCGGCGTATGCTCTGGAGGCGCGCAAGGTTGGTGGCGGGTCGGCGCCGGATTTCGGCTGGATCGGCATCGCCAACGCCCTGACGTCCCAGCTGTGGCGCCGTCCCGTGCCGCGCGCGCCGACGCTCCACTAAGGTTCAGGCGATCTTCAGCGCGCGGTCCAGGCTGAACTTGCCGCCGCCGCGTGCGATCAGGAACAGCAGCAGGCCCGCCCAGGACAGGTGGGTCGGCCAGGCGTCGGGATAGACGAAGATCTCGATAACCGCCGTCATGCCCAGGAACGCCAGGGCCGAGAGGCGGGTGAACAAGCCCAGCACCAGCAGGATCGAGAACAGGTGCTCGGCGTAGGTCGCCGCGTGCGCCGCCACGACCGGCGGCAAGAGCGGCACGTGGTACTCGCTCTCGAACAGCGCGTAGGTCCCGTCGGTGATGTGCAGCACGCCGTCGACCTTGGTGCGCCCCGACTGGAAGAAGATGGCGGCCACGCCGAGGCGGGTGACCAGGGCCAGGACGTCCTCGGTCAGGACCTTGCGGGCGGTCTGGGCGAACAGGTCGAAGGGCGCGCGGAGCGAGAGAGCGGTCATCGGTTGGTGTCCATGAAGGCGCCCTGGGCGATCAGGGCGGCGAAGAGGGGGGCAAGCGGCACATCGGGTTGGGCCACAGCCGCGCGCTCGGCGGCCTCCGCGGAGGTCTGGCCGTCGCGGCAGGCGCGCAGGAACTCGGTCTCGGCCGCGCCGACCACGCGGGCGGCGACGGTCCCGGCCTGGCGGACCAGCAGCAGGGTCTCGGGCGTCCCGGACAGGTCGAGATCCTCGCGCCCGTCGCGGGCGGCGGACCACAGGCTGGGCAGGCCGGCCTCGAAGGCGGCGAAGCGGGCGCTGGGATGCAGGGGCAGCGACGTCGCGGCCAGGGCCTCGGGCGACAGCGCCGCCAGCGCCTCGGCCGTCAGGACCGGCGCGTCGGCGGCGAACAGGGCCTCGGTCCACAGGCGGTCCAGATGGGCGATCCCGGCCAGATAGGGCAGGTCGCCGGCCGGCGGGAAGCGCTCCAGCCAGGCGGGAAAAGCCTCGCCATAGTCCAGCAAGGCGGCGCTGGTCGGCGGGGCCTCGCGGGCGAACAGGGCGGCGGCGGCCCGGAACCAGTCTTCGCCGACCATCGACAGCACGGTCGGGAAGTTGGCGGCCAGGGCGTCGACGCAGCCCTTGGCGATGGTGTTGCGGTAGACGGCCAGTCCAGCCTGGCCCTCGCCGGGCGTCAGCCACGGCGACAGGGCCGAGGGGCTGCCGGCCAGGGCGGCGACGAAGGCGTCCTGGAAGTCCAAGAGCTCAGGCATGGACGACCTCCAGCGCGGCCAACTCGCCGGCGGCGCGGTCGCGCTCGGCCATCAGCGTGGTGAAGGCGGGAATGTCATCGTCTCGCTCGATCAGCGTCGGACGCGGGCCGATGCGGCGGATCAGGCGACGATAGAGGGCCCAGACGGGCTCGGCCACCGGCGCGCCGTGGGTGTCGATCAGGAGGTCGGAACCGCCGGCGTCGGGGCCGTGACCCGCCAGGTGGATCTCCCCGACCGCCTCGGCCGGGATGGCGTCCAGATAGACCTCGGGCGAGTAGCCGAGGTTGCTGGCGCTGACGAAGACGTTGTTGACGTCGACCAGCAGGCCGCAGCCGGTCTTGGCGACCAGGGCCTTCAGGAACTCGACCTCGTCGAGGTCGTGGCCCTTCAGCGGCAGGTAGAGGGACGGGTTCTCGATCAGCACGCGGCGGGAAAGGGCGTCCTGCATGCGACCGATATTGGCGGCGATGCGGGCCAGGGCGGCGTTCGTGCGGGGGAAGGGCAGGAGGTCGGGCTGGTGCGCGCCGCGATGGGTCGACCAGGCCAGGTGCTCGGACACCACGAACGGCTCGAACCGGTCGACCAGGCGCTTCAGGGCGGCCAGGTGTTCGGCGTCCGGATCGGCGTCGGCGGCCAGGGACAGGCCCACGCCGTGCAGCGACAACGGGCGGCGGGCGCGGATCTGCTCGAGGGCGGCCAGACGCGGGCCGCCGGCCGACATGTAGTTCTCGGGATGGACCTCGAACCACAGGCCTTCGGCGTCGCACGCGAGGGCTTCGTCGTAGTGCTGGGACTTGAGGCCGAGGCCGGCGGTGGGGGTCATCATCGACACACCATCATTGTCATCCCGGCCGCAGCGAAGCGGAGAGCCGGGACCCAGGGGCGACTTCACTGCGCGTGGCCCCCGGGTCCCGGATAGCCTCTGCGAGGCTTCCGGGATGACACGGATTTTGGGAAACGGATCAGGCCTTCGGGGTCAGCGAGCCCATGCCGTTCGGCGTCTTGATCGTGACGCACGTGCCCTTCTTGACCATCTTCCAGGCGTCGCCCTGGTAGTCGACCTTCGAGGTGCCGGCGCACGAGGTGCCCGCGCCGGCCTTGCAGTCGTTCTCGCCGGCCTTGGCGACGCCGTAGCACTTTTCCTGGTCGCCCTTGCCCTTCATGTGCTCGTCGGCGGCGGCCATCGAGACGCCGGCCGAGAGGGCCAGGACGGCGGCGAGGGCGGCGGTGGTGGCGGTGCGGTTCATGGGGTTTCTCCTTGAAGTGTTTTCTCGCCGAAAACGGCGTCTCTCACCGCTCGGTCGAGGGGAAGTACGAAGCGACACCAGACAAGGTTACATCGGTCGGCGAACAAAATTTCGGCGTCGTTTCGCGGTTCAGGTTCCGGCGCGGCGCGCGGGCGTGTAACCATCCGCCCCTCGCGCGCGAATAGGGGCAGGCGTGACGGATACCGAAACCCGTTTGAAGGCGCTGATGCTGCGCGGGATGGATGGCGACGCCGCCGCCTATCGCGAGTGTCTGGCTGTCCTGGGGGGTCGGCTCCGCGCCTATTTCGCGCGGCGGATGTCCGGCGCGCCCGGCGATGTGGAGGATCTTGTGCAGGAGACGCTGCTGGCGGTGCATCTCAAGCGGTCGACCTGGGACTCGTCCCAGTCGTTCACCGCCTGGGCGCACGCGGTGGCGCGCTACAAGCTGATCGACCACTGGCGGCGGCGGAAGGTTCGCCAGACCTTGCCGATCGAGGACCACATCGAATTCCTGGCCGCCGACGAACCCGAGCCGGGTGTCGGGCTGGAGCTGGACCGCGCCCTGGCCAGTCTGCCCGAGCGGCAACGGATCCTGGTCTCCGACGTCAAGCTGACCGGGCTTTCCCTCGCCGAGGCGGGGGCGCGCGCGGGCATTTCCGAGGGCGCGGCCAAGGTCGCCCTGCACCGGGCGCTGAAGGCCCTGGCCGAAAGGATGCGCCGTGCGGACGGATGACCTGATCGACGCCCTGGCCAGCGATACGGGTGCGACCCGCCGGTCGCCGCCGCGCCGCCTGGTCCTGGTCGCGGGCCTGGGCGCCCTGGCGGCGCTGGCCTTGGTGCTGACCGTGCTGCACGTGCGCCACGACCTGATGCCGGCCATGCGCGGCGGCATGTTCTGGATGAAGGCGCTCTATACCGGCGCGCTGGGCGTGGCCGGCTACCTGGCGATCGAACGCCTGGCCAGGCCGGGTGGTTCGGGCCGTCGCGGCTGGATCCTGGGCCTGGCGGCGCTGGCCGTCTTCGCCGTGGCCGGAACGGTCCAGGCGATGGTCAGCCCCCACGTCGCCCATGCCCTGCACATGCTGCGCGGCCACTCCTGGACCCATTGCAGCCCCAACATCCTGTTCCTGGGCCTGCCGATGCTGGCGCTAGGGCTATGGGCCGTGCGCGGCATGGCGCCCACGCGTCCCATCGCGGCCGGCTTCGCCACCGGCCTGTTCGCCGGCGGGGTGGCGGCGACGGTCTATGGCCTGCATTGCGCCGAGAACACCTTCACCTTCGTGGCCATGTGGTACAGCCTGGGCGTGCTGATGGTCGCCGCGCTGGGCGCGATTATCGGGCGCTGGGCGCTGCGCTGGTAGGCGCCACACCCCAGAGATCCCCCGTCATGGGACCGCTAACGATCAAGTTTTGTTCCGTCGCCTTTCGGTCGATTGACAAACCGTCGTTCCGCCAATGAAGTGCCGTCCGCTTTTCGCGAATGAGACGCGATAGGCATTCCGGCAACCGCCATACGACTCTGTGGGGAGGGCGCATGACGATCGACGACACCCTCGCCGCGTCGGCGAGCGGCGGAGGGAATGGCGCGCCCATCTGGTCGGCGGCGACCCTGCCCTGGCGGCTGGCCGAGATCGCCGCCGCCGGCGCCCTTGCGGGCGTGCTGATGATCTTGCTGTGGCTGACGCCGAGGCCGGACCTGCCGATCGCGGTGACCGATTCCTTCTTCTGGATCAAGGCGGCCTATCCCGCTGCCGTGGGGGCCTGCGCCCTGGCGGCGGCCACCTGGCTGGCGCGCGGATGCCGAGGCGGCGTCGCGATGCTGGCCGTGGCCGGCGCGCTGGCCTGCGCCATGCTGCTCGCCGCCGCGATCCAGGCCTCGACCCTGACGCCGGCGGCCGCGGCGATCCTGCTCTGGCCCGGCGGCGCAACGTGCCTGGGCGATATCCTCGTCATCGCCGCGCCGATGCTGGTCCTGACCGTGGCCGGCCTGCGCGATGTCGATCTTCCGCGGCCGGCCCCCACGGGCTTCGCCTGCGGCCTTTTCTGCGGGGGCGTCGCGGCGACGGTCGACGGCTTGCACTGCTGGCAGGGGACCTACGCGTTTGTCGGTCCCTGGTTCACCCTGGCCATGCTGGCCAGCGGCGGACTCGGGGCCGGCGCCATCAAGCTGCTCGCCCGTCGCCGCCGCTTTCTCGCGGCCGAATAGTATGGGGGCGTAACGAAAGGGCCTCCCGGATCGCTCCGGGAGGCCCTCTCTGTCCTTCAGCCGACCGGTCGCCCTATTCGGCGGCGGCCTTGGCCGCGCCGGCGCCGAACTTGGCGTGCAGTTCGCCCGAGGCGTAGCGCTTGGCCATGGCGGCGGTCGAGATCGGCTTGATCTTGTCGGCCCAGCCGGCCGAGCCGAACTCGGTGAAGCGGGCCTGGCAGACCTTGCGCATGGCTTCCTTGGCGGGCTTGAGGTAGGCGCGCGGATCGAACTCCGCGGGCTTCTCCATCAGCACCTTGCGGATGGCGCCGGTGATGGCCAGACGGTTGTCGGTGTCGACATTGACCTTGCGCACGCCGTGCTTGATGCCGCGCTGGATCTCTTCCACCGGCACGCCCCAGGTCTGGGGCATGTCGCCACCGTACTGGTTGATGATGTCCTGCAGGTCCTGCGGAACGCTGGACGAGCCGTGCATCACCAGGTGGGTGTTGGGCAGGCGGCGGTGGATCTCCTCGATCACGTTCATGGCCAGGACGTCGCCGTCCGGCTTGCGCGTGAACTTGTAGGCGCCGTGGCTGGTGCCCATGGCGATGGCCAGGGCGTCGACGCCGGTCTGGGCGACGAAGTCGACCGCCTGATCGGGATCGGTCAGAAGCTCGTCATGCGACAGCTTGCCCTCGAAGCCGTGGCCGTCCTCGGCCTCGCCCATGCCGGTCTCCAGCGAGCCCAGCACGCCGAGCTCGCCTTCGACCGAGACGCCGCAGCTGTGGGCCATCTGGACCACCTTGCGGGTGACCTCGACATTGTACTCGTAGGTCGCCGGGGTCTTGGCGTCCTCCATCAGCGAGCCGTCCATCATCACCGAGGTGAAGCCGTACTGGATCGCCGTGGCGCAGGTCGCCGGGCCGTTGCCGTGGTCCTGGTGCATGCACACCGGGATGTTCGGATAGATGTCGACCAGGGCGTCGATCATCCTGGCCAGCATGATGTCGTTGGCGTAGCTGCGCGCGCCGCGCGAAGCCTGGATGATGACCGGCGAGTTGACGGCCTCGGCCGCCTCCATGATCGCCAGGCCCTGTTCCATATTGTTGATGTTGAAGGCCGGTAGTGCGTACTCATGCTCGGCGGCATGATCCAGCAACTGTCGCAACGTGATGCGAGCCACGTAATTCTCTCCTGCAAGCGTGAAGTGAGGTTGGGTCGTTTCTTGTTGTTGGGGCCGTGACGCTTGTGCGTTCTCTGCCCGGGTAGTCACTCTGACACAGGCTGAACGCGGATCTGCACGATCCGCGCCAGCAAAGTAGTTTTAGTTTTCGAGCGCCGCGACGCCGGGAAGCGTCTTGCCCTCCATCCATTCGAGGAACGCGCCGCCGGCGGTCGAGACGAAAGTAAAATCGGCCGACACGCCCGCGTGGTTCAATGCAGCGACAGTATCACCGCCGCCCGCGACAGCCACAAGTTTACCTGATTTGGCCAGGGACGCAGCGTGTTTCGCCGCCGAAACGGTCGCTTCATCGAACGGAGGGACCTCGAAAACACCAAGCGGGCCGTTCCAGATCAGGGTGATGCTTGCGTCCATGGCCGCCAGCAGGCGCTTGGCGCTTTCCGGGCCCGCGTCGAGGATCAGGTCGTCGGCTTGGACTTCGTTGAGTTGACGGACAGCGGTTTCCACGCCCGGCGCAACCTTCTTGGCCACCACCACGTCGACCGGCAGCAGCAGTTCGCAGCCGGCGGCGGCGGCCTTGGCGATGATCTCGCGGGCGGTGTCGGCCAGGTCCTTTTCGCAGAGCGAGCCGCCCACGTCGTGGCCCTGGGCGAACAGGAAGGTGTTGGCCATGCCGCCGCCGATAGCCAGGCGGTCCAGCTTCGAGACGAGGTTGTTCAGCAGGTCGAGCTTGGTCGAGACCTTGGAGCCGCCGACGATACCGATCACCGGCTTCTTCGGATTGCCTAGCGCGGCGTCCAGAGCCTCCAGTTCGCGCTGCATGGACAGGCCCGGATAGGCCGGCAGCAGCTTGGCCAGGCCTTCGGTGGAGGCGTGGGCGCGGTGAGCGGCGCTGAAGGCGTCATTGACATAGACATCGCCGTTGGCGGCCAGGGCCTTGGCGAAGTCGGCGTCGTTCTTCTCCTCGCCGGCGTGGAAGCGGACGTTTTCCAGCAGGGCGACGCCGCCGTTCTCCAGGCCGTCGACGACCTTGGCGGCCTCGGGACCGACGCAGTCGCTGGCGAAGGCGACCGGCTGCTCCAGCAGCTTGGACAGCGGCCCGGCCACGAAGCCCAGGCTCATCTCCGGCACGACCTTGCCCTTGGGGCGGTCGAAGTGGGCCAGCAGCACGACCTTGGCGCCTTGCTTGGACAGGTAGTGGATGGTCGGCAGCGCCGCGCGCAAGCGGGTGTCGTCGGTGATCTTGCCGCCGTCGACGGGGACGTTGAAGTCCACCCGGACCAGGGCGCGCTTGCCGGCGAGGTCGGCGGTGTCGAGGGTGCGGAAAGGCATGGAGCTTCCTGACGATGAGGAACAAGGAAAACCCCCGCTCCTTGCGGAGCGGGGGCTGGGTCTTTCAGTTCCTTAGAGGAACTTGGCCATCTCGAGGGCCGTGTCGCTCATGCGGGTCGCGAAGCCCCACTCGTTGTCGTACCACGACAGCACGCGGACCAGCTTGCCCTCGATGACCTGGGTCTGGGGCAGGGCGGCCGTCGAGCTGGCGGCGATGTGGTTCAGGTCCGTCGAGACCAGCGGATCGGTCGTCGTGAACAGCACGCCCTTCATCGGGCCGTCGGCGGCGGCCTGCAGGGCGGCGTTGACCTCGGCGACGTCGGTGTCGCGCGAGGGCACGACCTTCAGGTCGATGACCGAGACGTTCGGGGTCGGGACGCGGATCGACGAGCCATCCAGCTTGCCCTTCAGGGCCGGCAGGACCAGACCCAGGGCCTTGGCGGCGCCGGTCGAGGTCGGGATCATGCTCAGGGCCGCGGCGCGGGCGCGATAGAGGTCCTTGTGCATGGTGTCCAGCGTCGGCTGGTCGCCGGTGTAGCTGTGGATCGTGGTCATGTAGCCACGCTCGATGCCGACCAGGTCCTGCAGGACCTTGGCCACCGGGGCCAGGGCGTTGGTGGTGCACGAACCGTTCGAGACGATGATGTCGTCGGCGGTCAGGGTCTCGTGGTTGACCTTGTAGACGATGGTCTTGTCGGCCCCGTCCGCGGGAGCGGACACGAGCACGCGCTTGGCGCCGGCCTTCAGGTGGGCGGCGGCCTTATCCTTGGCGGTGAAGATGCCGGTGCACTCGAAGGCGATGTCGACGCCCAGGTCCTTGTGCGGCAGTTCTTCGGGGTTACGGATGGCCGTGACCTTGATCTTGCCCAGGCCCACGTCGATCCAGTCCTCGCCCGAGGTGACGACGCCGGGGAAGCGGCCGTGGACGCTGTCGTAGCGCAGCAGGTGGGCGTTGGTCTCGACCGGCCCGAGGTCGTTGATCGCGACGACCTCGATGTCGCGGCGGCCATGCTCGGCGATGGAGCGCAGGACCAGACGTCCGATGCGGCCGAAGCCGTTGATGGCGACGCGAATAGCCATGGGTCTTTCTCCTGATGTGGCCGCCGGATCGATGTCGACCGGCGTTCCCTATTTGGGTGCGCGTTTTGCGGGGGAAAGACGCGAAGTCAAGTCCGAGAAATTGAGACCGACCCCATGAATGCTGCTATGGGCTGCGCGTCGCCCAAATGTCGCCCCGTGCCGCTGGCTTACAGGGCCTCGATCTGTATGTTGCGTTGCATGATGGAAATCCGCCGATGATCCCGGCCGACGGTACGGCCCTAGACCTCGCCGTGCGCCGCCTGGAACGGGCGGTGAGCACGCTCGAACAGCGCCTGGCGGCCAAGGCGCTCGAAGCTGCGCGGGCGCCGTCGCCCGCCGCCGGCGCATCCGCGCCAAGCCTGTTCCCGGAAGCCTTTGGGGACGAGGAGCGCGCGCGCCTTATCGCCGATCTGGAGGCCGCTCACGAGCGGGAAAAGGCGCTGGAGGAGGCGGGCGAACAGGCCTCGGTGGCCCTGGGCCGCGCCATCGCCGAGATCCGCGCCGCCCTGGGCGAGGAGCCCGTGGCCAATGACGACCACGAGCACGACGAGCACGAACGCCGTGCTGGAAATGCCGTCTCGCCCGAGCAGGACGAGGACCTGTTCGACGATCCCAAGGAGGGCTGACCTATGGCGCAGGTGACCATCCACGTGAACGGCCGCCCCTACACGGTCGGCTGCGAGGACGGCCAGGAGCCGCATCTGAAGGAGCTGGCCCGCCTGTTCGACCGCCAGGTCCGCCAGGTCAGCAGCGACGTCGGCCAGCTGGGCGAGACCCGGCTCTTCCTGATGGGCGCCCTGCTGCTGGCCGACGAGCTGTCGGACATGAAGCTGCGCCTGGCCCACGCCAACGCCGAGATCGCCCGCCTGAACCAGGAAGGCACCAAGGCTGAAATCGCCGCCATCCGCGCCCTGGACGCGGCCGCCGAGAAGATCGAGAAGCTGGCGGCGGAGTAAGTCTTTCCAATAGGTAGGGGGAAGGTGCGACAGCCAGCCCCTGGCTTTCCGGCTCCCGAGTCCCTATCTTGATCCACGGCGGGTCATGCTGTGGCTCTCGTCGAAGATTTCTATTCCCAGGGACCTTAATCTCTCTATCGGGACCTGTTCCCTCCCGTGGCCGTGGCTGCGGGAATACGGGGCCCACCTGTTACTGACAGGTTCGAGTGGATTGAAACGTCTTCACGGTTCTTCGCGGCGCCGCCACCCTTTTCCCTCGAAAGCGCTATAGATGGTCGATGACCATCGCTGACCCCCTCGCGGCCAAGATCGCGCTGCGCGTCTTCCTGCGGAGCCAGCGCAAGCAACTGGCGCTCGACCACCCTGAAGCCGACTGGATGATCGCCGATGTGGCGCGCGAGCCGCTGGCCAGGCTGTTCCCGCACCCAGAGGGCAAGGTCGCCGCGCTCTATCACGGGCTTGGTTCGGAGGTGTCGCCGCGCATCTTGGCCGACCAACTGGCGGAGGCGGGCTGGATCCTGGCGCTGCCGGCGGTGCTGGACAAGGACGATGGCGAGATGGTGTTCCGGCGTTGGGACCGCGCGACGTCGCTGGTCCACGACGCCATCGGCCTGCGCAGTCCCCCGCTGGAAGCGCCGATAGTCCAGCCTGATCTGGTGATCACGCCGCTGCTGGCCTTCCAGCGCGATGGGCTGAGGTTGGGGCAGGGGGGCGGCTATTACGATCGGGCGTTGGAGGACCTGCGGGCGCGCAAGCCTGACGTCTTCGTCCTGGGCCTGGCCTACAGCGGCCAGCAGGTGGAAAATCTGCCGCACGAGCCGCACGATCAAAGGCTGGACGCCATTCTCACCGAAAAAGAGTATATGGCCGTCAACGACAGGGGCCGCTGAGGCCCGATCCAAGGACTTTCGATGCGTTTCGCCTTCTTCGGCGATGTCGTCGGCAAGTCGGGCCGCGACGGCCTGGCCGACCATCTGCCCGATCTTCGCCGCCGGCTCTCCCTCGAGTTCGTGATCATCAACGCCGAGAACGCCGCGGCCGGCTTCGGCATCACCGAGAACACGGCGCGCGAGCTGTTCGAGGCCGGGGCCGACTGCCTGACCCTGGGCAACCACAGCTGGGACCAGCGCGAGGCCCTGACCTACATCGTCCGCGAACCGCGCCTGATCCGCCCGGCCAACTATCCGATCCTGTCCGACGCCCCGGGACGCGGCAGCCACCTGTTCCAGACCGACAGCGGCAAGACGATCTACGTCGTGAACCTGCTCGGCCGCGTCCACATGGACGCCATGGACGATCCGTTCGCCGCCGTCGACCGCGAGCTGGACAAGGCCCCGCTGGCCCAGGTGGCCGACGCGGTGGTGGTCGACATGCACTGCGAAGCGACCTCCGAGAAGATGGCCATGGGCCACTATTGCGACGGCCGCGCCTCGCTGGTGGTCGGCACCCACACCCACGTCCCGACCGCCGACTGTCAGATCCTGCCGGGCGGCACCGCCTACCAGACCGACGCGGGCGCCTGCGCCGACTACGACAGCGTGATCGGCAACCAGAAGGACGAGCCGCTGCGCCGCTTCACGACCAAGATCAGCGGCGGGCGCTACCAGCCGGCCTCGGGTCCGGCGACGGTGTGTGGCGTGTTCGTCGAGACGGACGACCGCACCGGCCTGGCGACGCGGGTCGAGCCGATCCGCGTGGGCGGGCGGCTGAAGCCGACCATTCCCGAGGCCTGATCCAAAGCGCGATTGCTTTCGTCATGCGTTGGGCGTTGGCTGGGACCACCTCAAGAGGAGCCTCTCCACCATGACCGACGCCACCGTCTACACCGCTCACGCCCACGCCGTCGGCGGTCGCAATGGGACCGCCAAGGCCGATGACGGCCATCTGGACGTTAGGCTGGCGTTCCCCAAGTCGATGGGCGGCAGCGGCGACGGCACCAATCCGGAGTCGCTGTTCGCGGCTGGCTATTCGGCCTGCTTCCTGGGCGCGCTGGGCCTGGTGGCCCGCAACCAGGGCGTCAAGCTGGGCGAGCACAGCCTGGACGCCGAGGTCGACCTGATCAAGGACGACACCAGCTTCCACGTCGGCGTGCGCCTGAAGCTGACGGCGCCGGAGCTGGATCGCGACACCGCGCTGAAGCTGCTGCACGCGGCCCACGAGGTCTGCCCCTATTCCAAGGCCACGCGCGGCAATGTCGACGTGCAGCTGGACGTGGCCTGAACTAGCCCTCCGGGAAGTACTTGAAGAACGGCTCGGCCTCGGTCAGAACGCGCTGGACCGAGGGCCGGGTCTTCAGTCGCTCCAGATAGGCCAGGCTCAGTGGCCAGCGCTCGGCCAGGGCCTGGACCTTGTCTGCATAGAACAGCGCCGGCATGGCCGCGCAGTCGGCCAGGCCGAAGTCGCCGCTCATCCAGACGCGGCCGTCGGCCAGTACGTCTTCCAGGTGATCGCAGGCCTGGGCCAGCTGACCATAGGCCTCGTCGACGCCGAAGCCGTCCTTGGCCTCCGGCGGTCGCAGGCGGTCGGCGACGATCCGCTGCATCGGGTGGTGGATGTAGTGGTCGAAGAACCGATCCCAGAACCGCGTCCGCCAGGCGAGGTCCGCATCGGCCGGCGTGAACCGGACCGGGCCCGGATAGTGGAGGTCCAGATAGTCGAGGATGACGCTGGTCTCGTTGACCGTCTCGTCGCGGGCTTCGTCACGCAGGGCCGGCATCTTGCCCATCGGCGACAGCTTCCGGAACGCCTCTCGGACGGCCGGGTCGCCCAGATTGACCATCACGTTCTCGAAGGCGATGTCGTTCTCGTACAGGCCGATCAGCACCTTCCAGCAGAACGAGGACAGGGGGTGGGCGTGCAGCGTCAGGCTCATCGTGTCGGCTCTCAAACACTTAAGTCATTGCCTAACTATATCGCTGTGCACGGTGATGCAAGCCCCGCCGACAGGCCCTTGGGGGTGACAAAACCCGCCCCCGGACGCTAGAAGCGCGCACACTCCATTTTCAGACCAGAGACAGAGCCTCCGAATGGCCGGCCACTCGAAATTCAAGAACATCATGCACCGCAAGGGCCGCGCCGACGCCGCGCGCTCCAAGCTGTTCTCCAAGCTGTCGCGGGAAATCACCGTCGCCGCCAAGGCCGGCCTGCCCGACCCGGCCATGAACCCGCGCCTGCGCCTGGCCGTGAACAACGCCAAGGCCGAGAGCCTGCCCAAGGACGTCATCGACCGCGCGATCAAGAAGTCGCAGATGGGCGACGCGGCCGACTACTCGGAAATCCGCTATGAAGGCGTCGCCGCCGGCGGCGTCGGCATCGTTGTCGAGGTCCTGACCGACAACAAGAACCGCGCCGCCGCCAATGTCCGCTCGTACTTCACCAAGATGGGCGGCAACATGGGGGCCACCGGCTCGGTGACCTTCAACTTCGACCGCGTCGGCCAGATCAGCTATCCGGCCAAGGCCGCGTCGGAAGACGACATGATGGAAGCCGCCATCGAGGCCGGCGCCGACGACGTCACCTCGGACATGGACGAAGAAGGCGAAGGCCACACCGTCTACACCGCGTTCGAGAGCCTGAACGAGGTGGCCGCCGCCCTGGAGGCCAAGTTCGGCCCGGCGACCAACACCAAGATCGCCTGGCGTCCCAAGATGCAGGTGCCGGTCACGGGCGACAGCGTCGCCACCCTGATGAAGCTGCTCGACATGCTGGACGAGGACGACGACGTCCAGGCCGTCTATTCGAACGAGGACATCAGCGACGAAGACCTGGCCAAGCTGGGCTGACGCTTTTTCGAGGGAGGTCCGCTGGACCTCCCTTTCCTTTGTGCATTGCCTAGAGACCGAGGCCCTGGTGACCCTCTTCGCTCCGAACGCCCTGGCTGTCGTCGACCTGCCCGGCCTGCCCAACCACTATCGCGGCAAGGTGCGGGACAATTACGACCTGCCGGACGGCCGCCGGGTGATCGTCGCCTCGGACCGGCTCAGCGCCTTCGATCGGATCCTGTGCGCCGTGCCGTTCAAGGGCCAGGTGCTGACGGAGACGGCGCGCTACTGGTTCGACGCCACCGCCGACATCTGCCCCAACCACGTCCTGTCCTATCCCGACCCGAACGTGCTGATCGGCCGTCGGCTGGAGATGCTGCCGGTCGAGCTGGTGGTGCGCGGCTATCTGGCCGGGACCACCTCGACCTCGATCCTGACCCTGTACAACAAGGGCGAGCGCGAGATGTACGGCGTGACGCTGCCCGACGGCCTGCGCGCCAACCAGCGCCTGCCCCAGCCGATCCTCACGCCCACCAGCAAGGCCGCCGACGGCGACCATGACGCGCCGCTGTCGCCCGCCCAGATCCTGGAGCAGGGCCTGCTGACCGCACAGCAGTGGGACCAGCTCAGCGCCTACGCCCTGGCCCTGTTCGCGCGCGGCCAGAAGCTCGCCGCCGAGCGTGGGCTGATCCTGGCCGACACGAAGTACGAATTCGGCCTCGACTCCGACGGCCGCATCGTCCTGGCCGACGAGATCCACACGCCAGACAGCAGCCGCTTCTGGAAGGCCGCGACCTACGAGGCCAGGTTCGAGGCCGGCGAGCGTCCCGACAGCTTCGACAAGGATTTTGTCCGCGCTTGGGTCGCTGAACGCTGCGACCCCTACGGCGACGCGATTCCGGAGATCCCCGAGGCGCTGATCGCGCAGACCTCGGAGGTCTATATCGAGGCGTTCGAGACGATCACCGGCCAGGTGTTCCAGCGTCCTGACACGGCCGAGCCCGTCCTGGACCGCGTGCGGCGCAACCTGGACAGCTACCTGGCCGGCTAGGGGATCGCCCGAGCGCCCCGCCCGTTACAGCGGTCATGGACTGGCTGGCTCCCGGCGAACTTCTTCCCATCCTCGGCGCGGTGATCGCCGGCGGGGTGATCGGCTTCGAACGCGAGTACCGCAGCCGGCCCGCCGGCTTGCGCACCCACGTGCTGGTCAGCCTGGCCTCGGCCCTGCTGATGCTGGCCGCGGTGCACCAGGTGCGCTGGATGCCAGAGACCTCTTCCGAGGTGCTGCGCATCGACCCGGTCCGCATGGCCCACGGCGTGCTGACCGGCGTCGGCTTCCTGTGCGGCGGGGTGATCTTCCAGCAGGGGGTGTCGGTGCACGGCCTGACGACCGCGGCCTCCCTGTGGATAACTTCGGCGATCGGCACCCTGTTCGGCGTCGGCCTCTACGATCTGGCGATCCTGGGCACGCTGCTGGCGGTGGTCACGCTCAGCGCCGCCCGCTGGCTGGATCGCACCCTGCCGCAGAAGAACTTCACCGAGATCAGCGTCCGTTCCCGTCGCGAGACGCCGCTGGACGAACCGGAACTGCGGGCCCTGCTGGCCGACTACGACCTGAAGGGCGCGCGTCTGAACCACTGCCTGAGCGATGGCGGGACGGTGTTCGAGTTGGCCGGCGCGTTCTCGGGTAAGGGCGCGCTGCGCCTGCGCGAAGTGGCCCATCGCCTGCGCGACGACCCCCGCGTGATCGAGTTCGATATCCTGCCCAGGAAGGATTGAGGGCAAGGACCGAGCTTCTCGCCGTCACGCCGCCCGGCTAGACTGAACGCATGGTTCTGCGGGTTCACATCGACACCGATTGCGGCGTGGACGACGCCCTGGCGCTGGCCTTGCTGGCGCGCTCGCGCCAGGCCGTCGAGGTGGTCTCGGTCTCGGCCGTGTTCGGCAATACCTATGTCGACCAGGCGGCCGCCAACGCCCGCGGCGTGCTGCGGCTCGCCGGCTGCGGGGCGGAGGTCTATATCGGCGCCGGGGCGGGCCTGGCCAAGCGCCGGGTCGAGCGCATGCGCCCCGCCCACGGCGTCGACGGCCTGAACGGCAGCGGCTTCTCGCAGCGCTGGAAGCTGCCCGAGCTGGAGCGTGGCCATTCCGCCAATTTCCTGGCCTTCGCCGCGCGCCGCAAGCTGAGCGGCCTGTTCCTGGGGCCGCTGACCAATCTGGCCAAGGCCTCGCTGGAGGATCCCGCCGCCTTCCGCGACTGGCGCCCGACGATCATGGCCGGCGCCTTCGCGGTCGAGGGCAAGGCCGCCGGCGGCGCGGACTTCAACACCTGGAGCGATCCGGAGGCCTTGCAGCGCACGCTGGAGGCCGGCGCCACGCCCCGGCTGACGCCGCTGGACGTCACGTCGCGGGTGACGATCACCGCCGACGATCTTTCCAGGGGCGCGGTCTGCTGCGGCTCGCCGCTGTCGGCGCGGCTGACCAAGGCGGCGGGCCCCTATATCGCCTTTCACCAGCAGGTCTGGGGCGGCGAGGGCTGCCGGCCGCACGACGCGGTGGCCGCCGCCAGCCTGGTGGCGCCCGAACTCTTCACCTTCGAGCCCGCCCGCCTGCGGGTCATCGTCGATGGCGAGCGCCTGGGCCGGGTCGAACAGGTCGACGGAACCCCGAACGCCGAGGTCTGCACGGGACTGGATGTCGACGCGGTCAAGCGCCTGATCCTGGGCGGCCTGTTCGGCTGGAGCGCCGTCGAGGCGGCCTGAGGGCGATCAGTGCGGCTGGCCCCACTGGGCGGCGCGCTCGCGGACGAGGTCGCGCATGAACTGGTCGAGCTCGGCCAGGCGGCGGTCCATCTCAGCCACCGGCACGCCGTTCCAGACGGCATGGTCGTAGGCCGATCGCGCCTCCCGCACGTTCTCACCGGCTCGGTAGCGCTCGGATATGTAGAGGGTTTCGAGGAGCTTGGTCGGGCGGTCGATCTTCTCGTGCTTCATCGACCAGTAGCTGACCATGTACTCGGTCAGGATCCCATCGTCCGACGTACTCACCATCGTCCGTCTCCCTTGTCGTTGAAGGCAAGATAGGGAGACGGAGCGACGGTTCCAGACCCGGAAACGGAGGTTATTTTCCGCCCGCGTAGTCCTTGATCAGGGCGTAGAGGAAGTCGCGGCCGTCGTAGAGTGACTTGACCCGGACGCGCTCGTTCAGGCCGTGGATGCCGTCGCCGTCCGAGCTGCCGAAGATGCCGGAAACGCCGTAGGTCGGGATGCCGGCGGCGTTGGTGTGGACGCCATCGGTGGCGCCGGTCAGCAGGATCGGCACCACCGGCACGCCAGGCCACAGCTTGGCGGCTTCCTTCTCGATCGGGCCCATGATCGCCGGGGTGAGCGGCGGAGGCGGCGAGACGGTGTTGGGCTCGTGGGCCAGGGTCACGGCGACGGGATCGCCGGCCAGCTCGGCCAGCTTGGCCTTGATCTCCTCGACCGGCGAGCCGGGCAGGATGCGGCAATTGACGTTGGCCGTGGCGCGCTGGGGCAGGGCGTTGGGCGCGTGGCCGGCGTTGACCATGGTCGCCACGCAGGTCGTGCGCAGCATCGAGTTCCACATCGGATCGGCCGTGACGGCCTTCAGCGCCGCCGGATCGTTGATGTCGGCCACCAGCGCCTTCATCGCCGACGCCTGCTGGGGCGAGACGCGGGCCTGCATCTTGGTGAAATAGCCGCGCGTGGCGTCGTTGAAGCGTGGCGGGAAGCCATAGGCGCCGATGCGGTCCAGCGCCGCCGACAATTGATAGATAGCGTTGGCGGGCGTGGGACGGCTGGAGTGGCCACCGGGATTGGTCACGGTCAGGGTGAAGTCCTGATAGACCTTCTCGCCGCCCTGGACCTCCAGCACGACCGGCTTGTCGTGTTCGTCCAGCAGGCCGTCGGCGCCCTCGTTCAGGGCGAATTCGGCGTCCACCAGGGGGCGGTGGTTCTTCACCAGGTCCTCGATGCCGTTATAGGCCTCGCTCTCCTCGCCGCAGGTCAGGGCCAGCTTGATGTCGCGCCCCGGCTTATAGCCGGCCTGTTTCAGGCGGATCAGGCTGTCGACCCAGATGGCCGCCTGGGCCTTGTCGTCCGACGTGCCGCGCCCGAAGAAGTAGCCGTTCTCCTCGACCAGCTTGAACGGATCGCGGGTCCAGTCGGCGCGGTTGGCTTCCACGACGTCGATGTGGGCCAGCAGCAGCATCGGCTTCGATTTGGGATCGGTCCCGTGGAGGATGGCCACCAGGCTGCCCTCCTTGGGATGGCCGTCGGCGACGACCACCTTGATGTCGGCTTCCGGATAGCCCGCCGCCCTCAGCCGCGCGCCCATGGCCTGCGCCGCGGTGGTGCAGCTGCCGACCGACAGGGTGGTGTTGATCTCGACCAGCTCCTTGTAGAGATCGCGGAAGGCCAGCTGGTCCGGACGGACGGTCTTGGGGGGCTCGGCCGTCTGGGCCGCCGCTCCGGTCGCCAGCGCCATCAGCGCGCCCGCCGTCATCATCACCGCCCGCTTCATCCGCGCTCTCCCCATGAACTTGAGCGCAGAACAGAGCTTGCCTCGTCGACCGGCGCAAGGGGCGGCGTTTACCGCTCGTTAGCAATACAGGGGCTTTTCCTCGGGGGCGGATCAGACGATGTTGCGAGAACACATGATGAACGCCATTCGCATCCCCACCCGTATCTTGGGACTCGATCCAGGCCTCCGCCGCACCGGCTGGGGCGTCGTCAGCGTGCTCGGCTCGCGGGTGACGCACATCGCCCACGGCGTCATCGCGCCCGACGAGAAGGCCGCCTTTTCCGATCGTCTCCTGACCCTGTTCGAAGGGATCTGCGCGGTGATCGAGCAGCACAAGCCCGACGAGGCGGCGGTCGAGGAGACCTTCGTCAACACCAACGCCCAGTCGACCCTGAAGCTGGGCCACGCCCGCGCGGCCGCGATGATCGCCCCGGCCCGCGCCGGCCTGATCGTCGCCGAATATTCCGCGCCCGTGGTCAAGAAGGCGGTGGTCGGCACCGGCGCGGCCGACAAGAACCAGGTCGCCTTCATGATCGCGCGCCTGCTGCCCACCGCGGGCTCGCCGACGGCCGACGCCGCCGACGCCCTGGCCGTGGCCATCGCCCACGCCCACGCCCGCACCGCGCGCAACCTGTCCATCAGGGGCGCCGCATGATCGGCAGACTCCGCGGTGCCGTCGCCGAGGTCGGCGAGGAAGAGGCCCTGATCGACGTCATGGGCGTCGGCTACGTCGTCCGCTGTGGCCACCTCACCCTCCAGCGTCTGCCGGCCCTGGGCGAGGAGACGCTGCTGCACATCGAGAGCCAGTGGAGCGAGAGCGCGGGCCTGCGCCTCTACGGCTTCGCTACGCGCGAGGATCGCAAGGCCTTCGTGCTGCTGCAGGCCATCCAGGGCGTCGGGCCCAAGGCCGCCATGGCGGTGCTGGACGTTCTGTCGCCAGCCGAACTGGCCAGCGCCGTCGCCCGCGAGGACAAGGCCGCCGTCGGTCGCGCCAACGGCGTGGGGCCCAAGCTGGCTTTGCGCATTGTCACCGAGCTGAAGGACAAGCCGATCACCGACGGGCCGGTGCTGATGACCGCCCCGACCTCGACCTCGGCGTCGTCCGCTCCGGCCAAACCGGCGCCCACCGGCGACGCCGTCGCCGCCCTGATGGGCCTGGGCGTGGCCGAGGTGAACGCCCGTCGCGTCGTCGAGGCCGCCGCTGATCGCCTGGGTGAGGAAGCCACCGTCCAGGCGCTGATCAAGGCCGGTCTGCAGGAGCTGGGGCGGTGACCCGTATTATCTCCGGCGATCCGCAACACGGCGACCAGGTTCCCGCCACCGACCGTGCGCTGCGACCCCAGACCCTGGCCGAGTTCGTCGGCCAGGAGCAGGCCAAGGGCAACCTGCGGATCTTCATCGAGGCCGCGAAGGGCCGGGGCGAGTCGCTCGACCACGTGCTGCTGTTCGGCCCGCCGGGCCTGGGCAAGACCACCCTGGCCCAGATCGTCGCCCGCGAGCTGGGCGTGAACTTCCGCGCCACGTCGGGTCCGGTGCTGAACAAGCCCGGCGACCTGGCCGCGATCCTGACCAATCTCGAGCCGAACGACGTCCTGTTCATCGACGAGATCCACCGCCTGTCCTCGAACGTCGAGGAGATCCTCTATCCGGCCATGGAGGACCATGTGCTGGACCTGGTGATCGGCGAGGGGCCGTCGGCGCGCTCGATCCGCATCGATCTCGCCCCCTTCACCCTGGTGGCCGCGACGACGCGGGCTGGCATGCTGGCCACGCCCCTGCGCGACCGCTTCGGCATCCCGATCCGGCTGGAGTTCTACACCCCCGCCGAGCTGCGCCACGTGCTGCTGGGCGCCGCCCGCAAGATGGGCGCGCCGCTGTCCGACGACGGGGCCGACGAGATCGCCAAGCGCGCCCGGGGCACGCCGCGCGTCGCGGGCCGCTTGCTGCGCCGGGTTCGCGACTTCGCCACCGCCGACGGCGCGAGCGTCATCGACCGCAAGGCCGCCGGCCTGGCCCTGGCGCGTCTCGAAGTCGACGAGGTCGGCCTCGACAGCCTGGACCGCCGCTACCTGCGGGCCATGATCGAGCACTATGGCGGCGGCCCGGTGGGCGTGGAGACCATCGCCTACGCCATCGCCGAGGCCCGCGACGCCGTCGAAGACGTCATCGAGCCCTATCTGATGCAGCAGGGCTTCATCCAGCGCACGCCGCGCGGCCGCATGGCCTGCGGCAAGGCCTATCTGCACCTGGGCCTGACCCCGCCCGCCGCGCCGCCAGGGACGGCGCAGGGCGTGTTGTTCGACGAGTAAATGGCGACCGCCGCGCTCCGGACCATCGTCGCGCAGGTCGTGGGGACCGTGCTGGTCTCCACGCTCGCGATCCAATGCGCAGGCGGATCACGGTCAACCCTGGCGCTGCAGATCGCCGCCGCGGTGGTGGGCGGCTTCGTGGCCGTCGCGGCCGGACGCTGGGGCAGGTCGCCTGGTCTGGGCGCGGCTCGCGTCCTCCTGGGCGTGACGTTCGCCGTCGAGGTCTATGTGCTGCTGGTGGGCGTTCCGATGGAAGGCGTCCGGCGCTGGATCGCTTTGGGGCCGATCCAACTGCACCCGGCCTCGCTATTGGTCCCGCTGGCCGCCTGGATCGCGGCGCGGCGTCTGGACGGGATCGCCGCGGCGTTGCTCGCTGGGCTGTTTCTGGTTCTAGCCGCCCAGCCCGACGCGGCCTCGGTCCTGGCGCTCACCCTGGGCGTCGCGATCGGGATGATCACCACGCGCGAGACCCGACGCGGCGTCGCGGCGCTGGCGCTTCTGGGCGTGGCCTGCTCGGCCTACGCCTTCACGCGCCACGATCCTCTCCCGGCGGTGGCGCATGTCGAGCGGGTCATCGTCAACGCCTTCGCCGTCTCGCCTTCAGTCGGTATCCTGGCGGCCCTGGCCATGGCCGTCCTGCCGCTGGCCATGGTCTGGCGCCGTCGTTCCCCCGAGACCCTGGCCCTGGCCTGCGTCTGGACAGGCTTCGCGCTCGCCAACCTGTTGGGCAACTATCCCGCCCCGGTCATCGGCGCCGGCGCCTCGCCGATGCTGGGCTGGTTGCTGTCGATCGGGCTGGCGTATGTCGCGCGGGATAAGGCGGATTTGAGGGCTGACGCTCGTGACCGCAACGGCTAAGCATCCCCCATGACGACCCCGCCCGAACCCACCGCCGGCGTGTTCTCCGGCCGCGAGCATCAGTTGCCCGTGCGGATCTATTACGAGGACACCGACTTCTCGGGGATCGTCTATCACGCCAACTACCTGCGCTACCTGGAGCGCGGGCGCAGCGACTTCTTCCGGCTGGTCGGCATCTCGCACACCGAGCTGGCCGAGCAGGACACCGCCTTCGCGATTATCCACATGACGCTGGACTTCAAGCGCTCGGCGCGGGTCGACGACGCCCTGGTGGTGCGCACGACCTACGATCGGGTGAAGGGCGCGCGGCTCTATGTGACCCAGAGGATCACGCGCGGCGACGAGGTCGTGCTGGAGGCCAAGGGCGAGGCGGTGTGCATCAGCCTGAGCGGCCGTCCGCGCCGCCCGACCGCGCAGATGCTGGCCCAGCTTTCGCCCTGGCTGGTCGAGCAGCCGGGCGCCTGAGGCGCGAGCGCGGGCTTTTTTCGGATCCCTCTAAGTTTGTCATAGTTTCACCCAAGCGCCGCTTCATGCCATACGGCGCTTATCTGTTCTGATCAGACGCCCCAACGGAGCCATTCCCCGCATGGACGCCTCGGCCGCCGCCCCCAATTTCTCGTTTTTCGCGCTGTTCATGCAGGCCGACTGGGTCGTCAAGGGCGTGATGATCGGCCTGATCCTGGCCTCGCTGGGCTCCTGGGCCGTGATCCTCGACAAGCTGTTCCGCTTCCAGACCCTGAACCGCGCCGCCGACCGCTTCGAGGAGCAGGTCACGGGCGGCCGCTCGCTGGAGGATGTCGCGGGCGAGGCGGGCGCCAATCCGCGCCACGCCCTGCCGCGCATGCTGCAGGCGGCGCTGAAGGAATGGCGCGACGCCAAGGCCAAGGGTGCGATGAGCGAGAATCAGGCCGCCTTCCTCGTCGCCCGCATCGACCGGATCCTGGACACCCAGATCGCCCGTGAGACCAGCAAGGTCGAGGAAGGCCTGGGCAGCCTGGCCATCGTCGCCACCGCCAGCCCGTTCATCGGCCTGTTCGGCACGGTCTGGGGCATCATGCACGCCTTCCAGAACATCGCCCTGTCGAAGAACACCTCGCTGGCCGTCGTCGCCCCTTCGATCGCCGAGGCGCTGTTCGCCACCGCCGTCGGCCTGATCGCCGCCATCCCGGCCTATATCGCCTACAACAAGTTCTCGACCGACGCGGGCAAGTACGCCGGCCGCCTGGAAGGCTTCGCCGACGACCTGTCGACCGCGATCCAGCGCCGCCTGTCGGAACGGGTCTGATCCCATGTCGATGTCGTCGAGCGACGCCTTCGCCACCAACAGCGGTCGTGGCCGCCGCCGTCGCGGCCGCCGCTCGCGCGGGGCCCTGTCCGAGATCAACGTCACCCCGCTGGTCGACGTGATGCTAGTGCTGCTGATCATCTTCATGATCAGCGCCCCGTTGCTGACCGCCGGCGTGCCGCTGGAGCTGCCCAAGACCGAAGCGGCCGCTCTGCAGAACCAGGAGGAGCCGATCACCGTCTCGATCCGCAAGGACGGCGGCATCTTCGTCGGCGAGACCCAGATCCCGTTCGAGAATCTGGCGCCGCGCATCAGCGCCATCGCCGGTGACGGCTATGACAAGCCGATCTTCGTCCGCGCCGACGGCGGGGCGACCTATTCGGTCGTCGCCCAGGTGATGGCCGGCCTGTCGAACGCCGGCTTCAACAAGATCAACCTGATCACCGAGACGGGCGGCCCGTCCTCGGGCGCCTCGTCTTCCGGCGCGGCGCCGCGCGACGCCCGGCCGGAGGGCTCGGCCGACCTGCGTCCGGCGCAGTAGGGGCCTCATGAGCGCTCGCCGCGAACAACAGGTCTCCCCGGCGCTGCTGGGCTCGATCGCGCTGCACGGCGTCGTGGCGGCGCTGATCGCGTTCGGCCTGCCGTGGAAGTCGACCAAGCCGATCACGATCGGCGAGTCGGTGCCGGTGACCATTGTCACCAATGGTCCGACCAATGTCCGCCCGGCCGAGGAAGCTCCGGTCGAGCAGACGGCGCAGACGCCGGACCCGACGCCGGAAGCCACCCCACAGCCGCCGGCCCCGACGCCCGCGCCCACGCCGACCCCGGCGCCCGCGCCGCCGCCCAAGCCGACGCCGGTCCCCAAGCCCGCGCCGACCCCGACGCCGGCCAAGCCGACCCCGACCAAGAAGAACGACAACGACTTCTTCGCCTCGCTGGAGGCCTCGATCGCCAAGACCAAGAAGGCGACGGGCAAGCCGACGGCCAACGCGCCCAAGGGCCCGGCCCGCGCGGAGACCTCCGTCTCGGCCCGCCCGGCCATGGGCGCGGCCACCGGTCTCTCCGCCGCCGCGCTCGGCAGGTTGCAGGGCGAGGTGCAGGACCGCTGGAACCCCAACTGCGAGGTCGAGGGCGGGGCCAATGTCAATGTCCGCGTGGTGTTCGTGATCGGCCCGGGCGGCCGCGTCGTCGGCCAGCCGGAGTCGCCGGGCACCTCCTCGCCCGACCCCGTCACCAAAGCGGCCTCAGACCGCGCCATTCGCGCGCTGTTCGCCGCTTCGCCGTTCGCCTACCTGCCGTCCGACCTGTACGGTCAGAAAATCGCCCTCAACTTCAACGCAAAACAGGCCTGTTCGCGTTGATGTCGGGACAGAAGGAGAAGGAAACCCCGATGCGCCAGCAAGCCTTCAAGGGCATGAAAGCCTTGGTGCTCATGGCCGCCGTCCTGCTGGGCGGCGCGGCGTTCGCCGTTCCGGCCGCCGCGCAGATCGAGGTCGACATCAACGCCGGCGCGGTCAAGCCGCTGCCGATCGCCATTCCCGCCTTCTCGGGCGCCACGCGCGGCGCCGAGATCTCGCAGGTCATCTCGGGCAATCTGGAGCGCTCGGGCCTGTTCCAGCCGCTGAACGTCTCGGGCGTCGCCGACAAGCTGCAGGACGTCAACGTCCAGCCGCGTTTCCCCGACTGGCAGGCGACCGGGGCCCAGGCGCTGATCAACGGCCAAGTCACGGTCGGTCCCGACGGCGGGCTGCGCGTCGACTTCCGCCTGTGGGACGTGTTCAGCCAGCAGCAGCTCTTGGGCCTGCAATTCTCCTCTACGCCGGACAACTGGCGCCGCGTGGCCCACAAGATCAGCGACGCCGTCTATGAGCGCCTGACCGGCGAGAAGGGCTATTTCGACACCCGCGTGGCCTTCGTCGCCGAGAGCGGTCCGAAGCTCTCCCGCGTCAAGCGCCTGGCGATCATGGACCAGGACGGCGCCAACCCGCAGTACCTGACCGACGGCTCGTACATCGTGATGACGCCGCGCTTCAGCTCGACCAGCCAGGAACTGACCTACATGGCCCTACGGCCGACGGGGTCGTCGATCTACCTGTTGAACCTCGAGACGGGCCGCCAGGAGACGATCGGCAAGTTCCCGGGCATGGTCTTCGCGCCGCGCTTTTCGCCGGACGGCGGCAAGGTGGCGTTCTCGGTCGAGAAGGCCGGCAACAGCGACATCTACATGATGGACCTGCGCAGCCGGTCGTCGAACCGCATCACGACCGACCCGGCCATCGACACCTCGCCGTCGTTCTCGCCGGACGGGACCAAGATCGCCTTCAACTCCGACCGCGGCGGCCAGGCCCAGCTCTATGTGATGAACACCGACGGCTCGGGCGTGCGGCGCATCTCGTACGGCGGGGGCCGCTACACGACCCCGGTCTGGAGCCCGCGCGGCGATTTCATCGCTTTCACCAAGCAGACCGGCGGCGAGTTCCACATCGGCGTCATGCGTCCCGACGGCAGCGACGAGCGCCTGTTGACCACCAGCTATCTGGACGAAGGCCCGACCTGGGCCCCGAACGGCCGGGTTCTGATGTTCTTCCGCGAGGGCTCAAGCGGCAATCCCAAGCTCTGGACGGTGGACATCACCGGCCGGATCCTGCGGCCGGCGGCCTATAGCGGCTCGGGCTCCGACCCGGCCTGGTCGCCCCTGCTGGACTGATTGACACGAAGTCCCGGCAACCTGAGCCAAAGGTGAGCGTTGATGGCTCAGGTTCGGCGGCGCGGGTTCGCGCGCGCCGTAAGTGCTTTCGCATCATCTGACGAGCATCTGACATCATTGTGAGGTTTGCTCAGACATTTAGAGGGTCCATTCCCGGCGCTGCGCAGGTATGGATCAGGTCCAGAGTTTGTAGACTGAGGAGAAACTGGATGAGCTTCGACACCCAGCGCGCCGTTAGACTGGCGCTCGTCGGCGTGGCCGCCGCTTCGCTCGCCGCCTGCGCTTCGCGTCCGAAGCCCCAGCCTGTCGCGCCGACGCCGGAACCGCCGCCGG
The DNA here is from genome assembly GCF_019931575.1 of Caulobacter segnis. NCBI lineage: Bacteria > Pseudomonadati > Pseudomonadota > Alphaproteobacteria > Caulobacterales > Caulobacteraceae > Caulobacter > Caulobacter segnis. Next base: position 676,618 of record NZ_CP082923.1, read on the forward strand.
CCGCTCCGAGCACCCCCTACACCCCGCCGCCGGCCCCGCCGGTCTCGAGCGGCGTGCTCCCGGGCTCGGTGCAGGACTTCGTCGTCAATGTCGGCGACCGCGTCTATTTCGACACCGACGAATACTCGGTCCGCGCCGACGCCCAGCCGGTGCTGGCCGGCCAGGCCCAGTGGCTGAACCGCTATCCGGCGGTGAAGGTCCGTATCGAAGGCAACGCCGACGAACGCGGCACCCGCGAATACAACCTGGCCCTGGGCGCCCGTCGCTCCAACGCCATCCGCGACTTCCTGATCGGCCAAGGCGTGGCCGCGGCCCGCATCGAGACGATCTCGTTCGGCAAGGAAAAGCCGATCGATCCGGGCACGACCGAAGAGGCCTGGGCCAAGAACCGTAACGGCCACACGGCCATCACGGACGGCGCCCGCTAAGCGCTAAAGCTAAAATGGGGCGGCGTCTCGAACGAGATGCCGCCCTAGTTTTGTCCGCGTCCTATCGGTACATCACGGTCATGAAGCTGAAATCCGCCCTGCTCGCCGTCCTGTTCGCCTCGGCTGCCGCCGTGGCCGTGGCCCAGACTCCGCTGCCGCCCGCCGATCCGTTGGATGACCGCTCGGCCAAGCGCGTGGAGCGGATGGAGAAGGTGGTGCGCGAGCTGCGCGCGATCGTCTTCCAGGGGCGCGACACCGGCAAGCCGGTGGTGGTGCAGCCGGCGGAGACCGATGCTCAGATCGCCGCCCTGAACGACCGGGTCACCGATCTGGAACAGACGCTGACCAAGCTGAACGGTCAGAACGAGGCCGCCAATTTCGAGCTGACCAAGGCCAACCGGGCCGCGGCCGAGCAGAAGAACCGCGCCGACGCGCTGGAGCAGCGCCTGGCCGCCCTCGAGAAGACCGTGGCGGACCTGCAGGCCGCCAGCGCCGCCCAGGTCGCCGCGCCGCTGGCCGGCGGGGCCCCGCCGCCGCCCGTCCCGCCGGCCGATCCGGCCGTGGCCTTCAAGCAGGCCAAGGACCTATTGCTGGCCGGCGACTACGCCAACGCCGAGCAGGCGTTCTCGGCTTACGTCAACAACTACCCCGACGACGCCAAGACGCCCGAGGCTCGCTACTGGTGGGGCGAGACGCTGTTCGTGCGCGAGGCCTATGCCGACGCCGCTGGCGCCTATATCGGCGCGATCCGGGGTTGGCCGAAGACCACTTGGGCGCCCGACGCCACCTTGAAGCTGGCGCGTTCGATGGTGGCGCTGAAGAAGACCACCGAGGCCTGCCGCACCCTGGACGAACTCCCCAAGCGCTATCCCAAGGCTCCGGCCCAGGTCACCTCGCGCGCGGCCTCGACCCGCGTCGCGGCCAAGTGTTCCTAGATCCGGTCCGAGCCGTCTTCGACCGGCGGCTCGATCCGACCTGCGCCGCCCCGCTGGCCGTCGGCTTCTCGGGCGGCGGCGATTCCATGTTCCTGTTGAAGACGGTCCTGGACTGGGCGCGGCCGCGCGGCAGACCGGTGCTGGCCCTGGCCGTGGATCACGCGCTGCAGCCCGGCAGCGACCGCTGGACCGCCGAGGCTATCGCCAAGGCGCGGAAGCTGGGGGCCGAGGCGCAAGCCCTGACCTGGACCGGCGACAAGCCCAGCATGGGCCTGCCCGCCGCCGCCCGCCACGCCCGCCACGCCCTGCTGGCGCGGGCCGCCCGCGCGGCCGGGGCCAGGGTCCTGCTGCTGGGCCATACCGCCAGCGACCTGGCCGAAGGCGCGGCCATGCGGGCCGAGGGCTCCAGCGTCTCCGACCCGCGCGAATGGGCGCCGTCGCCGGTCTGGCCCGAGGGGCGGGGAGTCTTCCTGCTGAGGCCGCTGCTGTCGCTGACTCGCGAGACGATCCGCCAGGCCCTGACCGCCGACGGCGAGACCTGGCTGGACGACCCCGCCAACGCCGATCTCCGCTACGCCCGGGCGCGGGCCCGCGCCGCCGGGGCGGGCGAGGTCTCGTCGGCCGAGACGCCCGCGCTCGCGCCGCCGGCCTTCTCCGTCGACGCCGCGGGCGCCATCCGCCTGCCGCGCGACGTCGCCGCCGCGCACCTGGCCGCCGCCCTGCTGTGCGCCGCCGGAACCGAACGGCCGCCGCGCGGCGAGCGGCTCGAACGGCTCGTCCAGCGCCTGCGGTCGGGCGAGACCTTCGCCGCCACGCTCTGCGGCGCGCGGGTCGAGGCCGGGCGGGACGTCCTGGTCTGTCGCGACGCCGGCGAGACCGCGCGGGGCGGCCTTGCGCCGCTGGACCTGGCGCCCGGCGAAACCGGCGTCTGGGACGGGCGTTGGGAGATCACCGCCGGGAATGCGCCGCTGACCGTCATGGCCTTGAAGGGCCGGGCGGCGGGCCTGTCCCCGGACCAACGCGCGCGGCTGGCGGGCGTTGCGGCGCCCGCGCGCCCCGCCTCGCCGCTGATTTCGCGGCAAGGCGTCGCGCCGGTTTCGCCCGCGCTTGACGGCCCGGACCTTGCAGTCGAAGGAGGAGGGCGCGCGCGCTTGCTCGTTCTGGATCGTTTCAGGGCCGCTGTCGGCCTTTGCGACCAAGAATCCGTGACCTGATGTCACGCGCATGGCGTAAGCGCTCGCGACCCCTTATCTTGATGGGTCAAGACCTATCGTTGGGAAGACGAAGCGTATGAATTTCCGGAACCTGGCCATCTGGCTGGTGATCATCGCGGTGTTGGCGGGCGTCTTCGTCGTCAGCCAGAACCAGCGCACGCGCAATGGCGGCGAGATCAGCTATTCGCAGCTCCTCAAGGACGTCGACGCCGGCAAGGTCAAATCGGCCGAGATCGCGGGCCAGACGGTCGTCGCCAAGACCGCCGACAACAAGGTGCTGACGGTCAACGCGCCGCTGAACTCCGACGAGCTGGTCAACCGCATGGTGGCCAAGAACGCCGACGTGAAGTTCAAGAGCGGTTCGATCAGCCTGTTGGCCATCGTGGTCCAGCTGCTGCCGATCCTGCTGGTCGTGGGCGTCTGGCTGTTCTTCATGCGCCAGATGCAGGGCGGGGCGAAGGGCGCCATGGGCTTCGGCAAGTCCAAGGCCCGCCTGCTGACCGAGAACAAGAACCGCATCACCTTCGAGGACGTCGCGGGCGTCGACGAGGCCAAGGAAGAACTGCAGGAGGTCGTCGACTTCCTGAAGGATCCGGCCAAGTTCCAGCGCCTGGGCGGCAAGATCCCCAAGGGCGCCCTGCTGGTCGGCCCTCCCGGCACCGGTAAGACCCTGATCGCGCGCGCGGTCGCGGGCGAGGCCGGCGTGCCGTTCTTCACCATCTCGGGCTCCGACTTCGTCGAGATGTTCGTCGGCGTCGGCGCCAGCCGCGTGCGCGACATGTTCGAGCAGGCCAAGAAGAACGCGCCCTGCATCATCTTCATCGACGAAATCGACGCCGTCGGTCGCCATCGCGGCGCTGGCCTGGGCGGCGGCAACGACGAGCGCGAGCAGACCCTCAACCAGCTGCTGGTCGAGATGGACGGCTTCGAGGCCAACGAAGGCATCATCCTGATCGCCGCCACCAACCGTCCCGACGTTCTGGACCCCGCGCTGCTGCGTCCGGGCCGCTTCGACCGTCAGGTCGTGGTGCCGAACCCGGACGTCGCCGGTCGCGAGAAGATCATCCGCGTCCACATGAAGAACGTGCCGCTGGCCGCCGACGTCGACGTCAAGACGCTGGCGCGCGGCACCCCGGGCTTCTCGGGCGCCGACCTGGCCAACCTGGTCAACGAGGCCGCCCTGACGGCCGCGCGAAAGAACCGCCGCATGGTCACCATGCACGATTTCGAGCACGCCAAGGACAAGGTCATGATGGGCGCCGAGCGCCGCTCGATGGCCATGAGCGACGCCGAGAAGAAACTGACCGCCTACCACGAGGGCGGCCACGCCCTGGTGGCCCTGCGCGTCCCCGTCGCCGATCCGGTCCACAAGGCCACGATCGTGCCGCGCGGCCGAGCTCTGGGCATGGTCATGCAGCTGCCCGAAGGCGACCGCTACTCGATGAGCTACGACATGATGACCTCGCGCCTCGCGATCATGATGGCGGGCCGGGTCGCCGAGGAGCTGATCTTCGGCAAGGAAAAGATCACCTCGGGCGCGTCCAGCGACATCAGCGCCGCCACCAGCCTGGCCCGCAACATGGTCACCCGCTGGGGCTTCTCGGACGAGTTGGGCACCGTGGCCTATGGCGACAACCAGGACGAGGTGTTCCTCGGCCACTCGGTGGCCCGCACCCAGAACGTCTCGCCCGAGACCATGGTCAAGATCGACAGCGAAGTGCGTCGCTTGGTCAAGGGCGGCGAGGACGAGGCGCGCCGGATCCTGACCGAGGAACTGGACCACCTGCACTCGGTCGCCAAGGCCCTGCTGGAGTACGAGACCCTGAGCGGCGACGAGATCATCGGCGTCATGAAGGGCGAGCTGCCCAAGCGCGACGAGGAGGAGACCAAGGAAACGGTCGCGGCCCCGTCCCTGGTGCCCCTGTCGCCGGGCGCGGGCGCCAGCGTCACCGCCTAGCGCTCAGCACGACCAAAGGATCAAGCCGGCTCGCGAGGGCCGGCTTTTTTCTTGCCGGGAACTCGGGGACTGGTCGCGACATTTTCCAAGCGAGACAGGCAACCCCAAAGCGGGCCGATCGTTCAAGCTCGGCTGCTTATGCGGGCCTGGGGGCTTTGCTATTGGAAACCATGACCGCCGCCGACGAGCCCTCGGGCTCGCACCCGAACTCGCTCCCCGTTCCCGCGTTCCTGGTCGGCGGCGGTGAGATGGGCGCGGCCGTGGCGGCGCGGGACTGGTCCCACACGATGCTGGGCGCGCCCGACGCCTGGTCGCCGGCGCTGAAGGTCGCCGCCGGCCTGACCCTGGCCTCGCCGATCCCGTCTTTCCTGGCCTGGGGAGCGGACGGGGCGCTGCTGTTCAACGACGCGGCCCGCGCCCTGCTGGCCGCCAACACCGCCGCCCTGGACGCGCGGTTCGCCGACGTCTTCCCGATCGCCGCCGGCCTGCCGATGCTGGCCCGGGCCCAGGCGGGCGAGAGCGTCGTGCGCGAATATGTCGGCTTCACCCGCGCCAGCGGCGAGGCGGCCTGGTGCAACCTGATGTTCTCGCCGGTGCGCGACGAGACCGGCGCGATCGCCGGGGTCCATGTGCTGTGCAACGACATCACCGAGCGCGTCCGCCGCGAACAGGCTCACCATGAGGACGAGCGCCGCTATCGCGCCCTGTTCGAGTCGATGGACGAGGGCTTCTGCGTCATCGAGTTCTTCGATGGCCCCCACGGGCCGCTCAGCGACTATGTCCACGTGATGGCCAACGCCGCCTATGAGCGCCACGCCGGCATTCCGAACGTGGTCGGCCAGAAGCTGCGCGAGATGGTGCCGGACGAGGCCGACGCCTGGGTGGCGCGCTACGGCGCGGTGCTGCGCACGGGCGAGCCGATCCGCTTCGAGCAGGAGCTGGTCGCCACCGGCCGGCACCTGTCTCTGTCGTCGTTCCGCATCGAGCCGCCCGAGCTGCGCCAGGTGGCCGTGCTGTTCCAGGACGTCACGGCCCGCAAGCAGGCCGAGGCCGAGTTGCGCCAGCTGAACGAGACCCTCGAGGCGCGCGTCACCCAGGCCCTGGCCGAGCGCCGCCTGCTGGCCGACATCGTCGAGGGCGCCAGCGTCTTCGTCCAGGTCGCCGACATGGACCTGAACTGGCTGGCCATCAACGGCGCCTCGGCCGGCGAGTTCGCGCGGATCTTCGGCGTCCGGCCCCAGGTGGGCGACAACATGCTGGACCTGCTGAAGGACCAGCCCGAGCACCTGGAGGCCGTCCGCACCGTCTGGACGCGCGCGCTGGGCGGCGAGACCTTCGTCGAGGTCGGCGAATTCGGCGATTCCATGCGCGAGCGGCGCTTCTACGAGATGCGCTTCCATCCGCTGTACGACGCCGAGGGCCAGCAGATCGGCGCCTATCAGTTCGTCTATGACGTGACCGAGCGCCTGGCCGAGCAGGAGCGCCTGCTGGAGACGGAAGAGGCCCTGCGCCAGGCCCAGAAGATGGAAGCGGTCGGCCAGTTGACCGGCGGCCTGGCCCACGACTTCAACAACCTGCTGGCCGGTATTTCGGGTTCGTTCGAGATGATCGGCGCGCGGCTGGCCCAAGGGCGCTCGGCCGATGTCGAGCGCTATCTGGCGGCCGGCCAGGGCGCGGCGCGGCGGGCGGCGGCCCTGACCCACCGCCTGCTGGCCTTCTCGCGCCGTCAGACCCTGGCGCCCAAGTCGCTGGTCATCAACCGGCTGATGTCCGACTTCGTCGAGCTGGTGCGCCGGACGGTGGGCCCCGGCATCCAGGTCGAGAACATCGCCGCCGCGGGCCTGTGGCCGACCCTGGTCGACGCCAACCAGCTGGAGAATGCGCTTCTCAACCTGTGCATCAACGCCCGCGACGCCATGCCGGACGGCGGCACGGTGACCATCGAGACCGGCAATCGCTGGCTGGACGCCCGCACCGCCCGCGACCACGGCCTGGAGCCGGGGCAGTACGTCTCGGTCTGCGTCAGCGACACCGGCACGGGCATCGACAAGGCGACGCTGGAGCGGGTGTTCGATCCGTTCTTCACCACCAAGCCGATCGGCCAGGGCACGGGCCTGGGCCTGTCCATGGTCTATGGCTTCGCGCGGCAGTCGAACGGCCACGTGCGGATCTATTCCGAGGTCGGGCAGGGGACCATGGTCTGTCTCTACCTGCCCCGCTACCTGGGCGAGGAGGAGGCCGATGCGCCCGACCCCGTGCGGGGGCCGGCCCCGACCAAGGCGGACAAGACCGTTCTGGTGGTCGATGACGAGCCCACCGTGCGGATGCTGGTCGTCGACGCCCTGGCCGAGCTGGGCTACGCCTGCCTGGAGGCCCAGGACGGTTCGACCGGCCTGCGGATCCTGCAGTCGAACGGCGACGTCGACCTCCTGATCACCGATGTCGGCCTGCCGGGCGGGTTGAACGGACGCCAAGTCGCCGACGCCGCCCGCGCCCTGAGACCCGAGCTGAAGGTGCTGTTCATCACCGGCTACGCCGAGAACGCCGTGCTGAACCACGGCCACATCGAGCACGGCATGGAGGTTCTGACCAAGCCCTTCGCGGTCGGCGACCTGGCCGGCCGGGTCGACCGGATGCTGCGCGAGGGATAGAAGCCGGGGATGACCCAGGTCCTTCGCCCCCCCAGAGCCCGCCCGCGGGTCATGGGGATCGTCAACGTCACGCCCGACAGCTTCTCGGACGGCGGCCAGTTCCTGTCGGCGGCCGACGGGATCGAGCACGCCCGCCGGCTGATCGCCCAGGGCGCCGATATCCTGGACATTGGCGGCGAGAGCACCCGCCCGGGCGCGGCCCAGGTCTCGGAGTTCGACGAGATCCTGCGCGTGGTCCCGCTGATCGAGGCGATCCGCAAGGCTAGCGACATCCCGATCTCGATCGACACCATGAAGCCCGGCGTGGCCCGCGCGGCGGTCAAGGCCGGGGCGAGCATCTGGAACGACGTGGCGGCCCTGCGTTTCTCGCCCCAGGCGCCCGAGGTCGCGGCCGAGCTGGGCTGCGAGGTCGTGCTGATGCACATGCTGGGCGAGCCGGGGACCATGCAGGACGCCCCGCGCTATGACGACGTCGTGGCCGAGGTCGAGGCGTTCCTGCTGGCCAGGGCCTTAACGGCCATGGCCGCCGGGGTGGCCAAGGAGAAGATCTGGCTGGACCCGGGGATCGGCTTCGGCAAGACGGTCGAGCACAACCTGGCCCTCCTGGCGGCCCTGCCCCGGTTCGTGGCCCTCGGCTATCCAGTTCTGCTGGGCGCCAGCCGCAAGCGGTTCATCGCGGCGATAGATCCCTCGGCCGGCGAGGCCAGCGACCGGCTGGGCGGTTCATTGGCGGCGCACCTGCATGGCGGGGCGACGGGCGTGGCGGCGGTCCGCGTTCACGATGTTCGCGAGACGATCCAGGCGCTGGACGTCCAGGCGTCGATTTTAGGCGCCTGATGCAAACCCTTGTCTTGTCATCATTATGTGCGGTTGCGCGCGTGTCTGGGTTGAATTTGCTTGCCAGTCTCGCTTGCGAGGCGGAGAATCAATGCGTTTAGATGTCCGGGTCAGTTTTTCGAAAGCGTTTAACGATGCCCCCGCGCCACGCCCTAATCATCGAAGACGAGATTCTGATCGCCATTGAGATCGAGGCCCTGCTGAAATCGCAAGGCTTCACCAGCGTCGCCATCGCCGACAGCCCGACGGAGGCCCTGGATAGCGCCCTGAAGCGTAAGCCTGATCTGATCACCGCCGATTATCGCATCGTCGACGGCACGGGCGTCGAGGCGGTGAAGATGATCATGGCGCACCTGGGGCCCATTCCGGTCGTCTACATCACCGGCCACGCCAACGCCCTGGAAAACCAGGACGGCGGCCCCATCGTCCAGAAGCCGATCCGCCCCTACATTCTGGCGGGCGCCTGGCAGCACGCCCTGCAGCCGGCCTAGCGGGGGCCTCCCCATCGTTCCGATTCCCGCCTAAACACCGGGAATGTCCAACACCTCAAAAGGTCGCGTCCTCGTCATCGCCGGATCCGATTCCGGCGGCGGCGCGGGGATCCAGGCCGACATTAAGACCATCACCGCCCTGGGCGGCTACGCGGCCACGGCCATCACCGCCGTCACCGTGCAGAACACCCTGGGCGTCACCGGCGTCCATCCGATTCCGCTGGAGGTGATCGACGCCCAGGCGAGGGCGGTGCTGGACGACATCGGCGCCGACGCCATCAAGACCGGCATGCTGGGCGACGCGGCCGTGGTCGAGACCGTGGCCGCCGCCATCGATTACGCCAACAGGAATGGGGCGGGCGGCGCGCCCGCGGTCGTGGATCCCGTGATGATCGCCAAAGGCGGCGCGCCCTTGCTGGCGGAAGCCGCGATCGGCGCGGTCAAGCGCCTGATGATCCCGCGCGCGGCCCTGCTGACCCCCAACGCCCCGGAGGCCGCCGCCCTGACGGGCCTGGTGGTCGAGACCACCGACGACCTGCGCCGGGCCGGCGAGGCGCTGCTGGCCCTGGGCGCCAAGGCGGTGCTGATGAAGGGCGGTCATGTGCTCGTCGGAGAAGGGGGCGGCGACCGCGTCGTCGATGTCCTGATGACCGCCCAGGGCGAGACCACCTTCGAGGGCGAACGGATCGAGACCCGCCACACCCATGGCACGGGCTGCACCCTGGCCAGCGCCTGCGCCACGGGCCTGGCGCAGGGGCTGTCGCTGGAGGAAGCCGTCGCGCGCGCCTGGAACTACGTCCACGAGGCCATGCTGCGCGCGCCGGGCTTCGGCGGCGGCCACGGCCCCCTCGACCACGGCTGGACCCTGCGCCGATGACCCAGACCCTGGAAGCCCGACTGACCGAGATCGTCCGCGCCACGCCGACGACCTGGCGGGTGCTCGAGACCGTCCGCGACCTGGACCTTCCCGACTGGATGATCTTCTCGGGCGCCGTCTACCAGCCGGTCTGGAACCACCTGACGGGGCGCGACCTCGCCTATGGCATCAAGGACTACGACGTCGCCTATCACGACGACAGCGACACCTCGTACGAGGCCGAGGATGTCGTGATCAAGCGGGTCGCCGCCGCCTTCGAGCCGCCGCTGCGCGACCTCGTGGAGGTCCGCAACCAGGCCCGGGTGCACCTGTGGTTCGAGAAGAAGTTCGGCGCCGACGAGCCCTATCCGCCGCTGGAGGACAGCGCCGCGGCCCTGAAGCGCTTCGTCGCCACCGCCTTCTGCGTCGGGGTGCGGCTGGAGAGGGACGATACCTTGCGCGTCTGGGCGCCGTTCGGTCTGGAAGACCTCTTCGCTCTGCGCCTGCGGCCCAATCCATTGCGGCTCAAGGGCGCGGGCGGCTGGGAGCGGACGACGGGCTCGGCCAAGGCTCGCTGGCCCGAGATCTCGATCGAGCCTGACGCGATCTAGATTGTCACCGGGACAATAAAGGCTTTGCCCGCCGTCCCGGCCGCGCATAACAGCGATGTCCATCGGATTTCGGGGAGATCAGCCCGCATGCGCCAGTGGACCATCGACGCCTTCGCCAGCGGCCCGTTCAAGGGCAATCCCGCCTGCGTGGTCGAGCCATTCGACCCTGGAGAAGGCGGGGGCTGGCCCTCGGACGCCTGGATGCAGGCGCTCGCCGCCGAGAACAATCAGGCCGAAACGGCCTATCTGCTGAAGACCGGCGATCCGGCGCGCTTTGGCCTGCGCTGGTTCACGCCCGCGCGGGAAGCGCCGCTGTGCGGTCACGCCACCCTGGCGGCGGCTCATGCGCTGTTCCGCGAGATGGGCGTCGACGCGCCCCTGCTGACCTTCGACACCCTGTCGGGCCCGCTGACCGTGCGTCGCCTCGGCGGGGATGGAGACGAGCGGCTGGAGATGGACTTTCCGGCCGATCCGCCGCGCCAGACCCCGGTTCCGCAAGGGCTGTCCGCCGCGCTGGGCGTCGAGCCGGTCGAGGTGTGGGCCGGGGCCTATCTGATCGCGGTGCTGCGGGACGAGGCGACGGTGCGTGGCCTCCAGCCGGACCTGGCGGCGCTGAAGGCGATCGCCGGCGAGGCCAAGGACGGGCCGGGCCAGACCGTCGTGGTCGCCGAGGCGGACGCGGGGCGGCCCTATCAGGTGGTCAGCCGCTTCTTCGCGCCGGCCGCCGGCATTCCGGAGGATCCCACCACGGGATCGGCCCACTGCATCCTGACGCCGCTGTACGGCGACAAGCTGGGGCAGGGCGTCTTGAAGTTCCACCAGGCCTATCCCGGCCGGGGCGGGGACCTGGAATGCGAAAACCGCGGCGCGCGCGTTCTATTGCGCGGCCGCGGCTTCACGGTGCTGGAGGGCCGGCTCCGGGTGGAGCCGGCCTAGCTAGGCGCGGTTACCAGCGACGGTCGTCGCGGTGATCGCGGTAGTCACGGTCGTGGCCATAGCCATAGCCGTAGTCACGGTCGTGGCGCTCGTAGCGGATCTGGGCGCTGATGCGGTCGAAGCGACGGTCGAGGTCGGCGCGTTCCCAGCCGTTCAGGCCGCCGCGACGATAGCGGTCTTCCAGGCGGGCGGTTTCGCGCAGCTCGGCGCGCAGGCGATAGGCTTCACCGCGGGTCAACGTGCCGTTGCGCTGACCGATGTCGATGCGGCGCTCCAGCTGGTCCTGGCGCTGGTTGATCGACTGGGCCGAGGCCACGGCGGGAACGGTGGCGGCCGCCAGGGCCGAGACCGCAACGATCGGGATCAGGATCTTCTTCATCGGTTCGGTTCCTCTTCGAAGTGCTTCGTCGCGTCCCGGTGGGGGGAGGGGAGGGAAGCGACGTTGAGCTAAGAGAAACACGCTCAGCCTGAAGCGGTTCTGAGCCGCTCGTTATGTTCGGTTCATCTTCGAGCGGAGGAAGGGGCTAGGCCGCCTGGGCCAGCCGCGCGGCGGTCATGGCCGCTTCGATGGCGGCGTAGAGCTTGGTGACCTCGATCGGCTTGGCCACGTGGCCGTCCATGCCGGCGGCCAGATAACCCTCGACCTGATGGGCCAGGGCGTTGGCGGTCACGGCCACGATCGGGGTGCGCGGGCGATCCTCGGCGGCCTCCAGGGCGCGGATCGCCTGGGCGGCCTCGACGCCGTCCATGCCGGGCATGTGAATGTCCATCAGCACGATGTCGAACTGAGAGGCCTTCCAGGCCTCGATGCAGGCCTCGCCGTCGGCGACCAGCACCACCTCGGCGTTCAGCGGGGCGAGGACGGCCTTGACCACCTTCTGGTTGGTGGGATTGTCGTCGGCCGCCAGCACGCGCAGGCGAACGGTTCCGGCCGGCGCTTCGGCCTCGGCCTCGACTTGCGTCGCGGCCTCGGTCCCGGCGGCCAGCGGCGCGGGGGCGTGGCCGTCGTCGATATAGTGGACGTCGGTGATCGCCTCCTCGCGGGGCAGGGCGACCAGAACGGTGAAGGTCGAGCCGCGGCCCTCGCGGCTCTGCACCTTGATCGAGCCGTCCATCAGGTTGGCCAGCTCGCGGCAGATGGCCAGGCCCAGGCCCGAGCCACCGAAGCGGCGGGTGGTCGAGCTGTCGGCCTGCACGAACTTGTCGAACAGGCGCGGCAGGATGTCGGGCGACATGCCGATGCCGGTGTCGGCCACGTCGATGCGCAGGCCATCGCCGTCCTCGGCCGAGGCGAAGCGGACGGCGACGGCGCCTTCCAGGGTGAATTTCAGGGCGTTGGCGATCAGGTTGCCCAGGATCTGGCGCAGGCGGTCGACGTCGCCGCGCCACAGCCCCTGGGCCTCCGGCGCGATGGCGACCTCGAAGGCCAGGCCCTTGTCGCGGGCCTGGGGCGCGTAGGTCTCGCGGATGGTCTGGGCCAGCTGGGCGATGTCGAACGGACGGTCCTGGATCTCCAGGCGGCCGGCCTCGATCTTAGACAGGTCCAGCACGTCGTTGAGCACGCCCAGCAGCACGGCGCCGGACTCGCGGATCACCGACAGGCGCTCGCGCTGGGTTGGGGCCAGGTCGTCCATGGCCATGACCTCGGCCATGGCCAGCACGCCGTTCAGGGGCGTGCGGATCTCGTGGCTCATATTGGCCAGGAAGTGCGACTTCAGCACGTTGGCGGCGTTGGCGTCGTCGCGCGCCTTGACCAGTTCGGCCATGGCGCCGCGCAGGTCGTGGTCATTGGCCTCGAGGCGCGCGACCAGGTGGTTGAAGCTGTCGGTCAGGCTCTGGAAGACGTCGTCGTCGGCGGTCTGCTCGACCGCCTTGAACCGGCCGCCGACGGCGGTCTCGTGCATGGCTTCCGACAGGCGCTCCATCGGGCGGGCCAGGCGACGGGCCAGGCTGTTGGCCAGCAGAATGGCCAGGCCCGCCGCGCCGAAGAACAGGGCGCCTGTCAGGGCCAGGTCGCGGGCCAAGGTCTGGCCCAGGCCCGGATGCTGGGCCACCAGCACCAGGGCGCCGACCGTCTGCGAGGACAGCTTGATCGGACGCGTCAGGGTGTCGGCGTCGGTGGGATTGGCCTCACCCAACTGGGCGACGGTCCGCCCCTTGGTGTCGATGATGCGCACGGAGGCGACGCTGGGCGCCTTGGCCACTGCCTCCAGCGCCCGATAGACGCCGACCATGTTGTGGTCGGCCAGCGGGGCGGCGGCGCCGGCGGCGGCCATCTGGGCCAGGATCTCGTGATTGGCCCGCGCTTCCTGCCGCGCGACGCTCCATTGCTGCAGCATGAAGCACAGGCATGCGGCCACGAGCGCGAGCACGGTCGTGGCCAAGGCCACGCCCGCGATTCGCGCCTGGAGGGGCGCGTGCGTCGGCGCGCTGCTCGCGCTGTCGTTGTGCTGTTCGCCCATTAGCGTCCAGGAACTCAATCGTCACGACAGTGTGCCTGAAGGTTCCTAACGCTTCGCTTCCAAGGCCAGTGAGAGTCACGCGGCAAAACAACGCTAGGGCGCATTTTTGCGTTGCTTTCGCTTTAACATTCTATTTACCCTTTCCATTAGTGTTTCGTTAATGGAGGCGGGCGTGGAAAAGGTTTTTGTTGCGCAACGTGTGGCTAACAAGCTGTACGCGACCGAGGCGGCGGTCGATGCGGCGATGGTGGAAGTTGCTGAAATGATGGCTGAGTTGGTCCAGGCCCGTAAGGATCTGGGTCTGTCGGCCACGGTCGGACACGGCGTCACCGCTAAATTCGCCGAGGCCCTCCAGGCTCTGACCACCGCGCGTACGGCGGTCGTCGACGCTCATGCCGAGCTGGACGAGACCCGCCTGCGGGTCGGTATCCGCACGCGCCTGATCGGTGACATGAAGCCGCCGGCCGAGGGGCGCTTGACCGGCCTGCGCGAGGCCGTCTGAGGTTTCGACAAAATACATTGCAATAGTTTAATACCTTTGGGCCTCTAATCTGGGTTAGAGGCCCAAAGCATGTTTGCGTACCAGCAGCTGTTATTCTGGCTCAATTGGCTGCTGCTTGCCGCGGTCTGCGTTGGCGCGTGGCGATGGGGCGGGCGGGCCGAGCGCAGTTGCGCGATGCTGGTGTTGGCGGCCTTCACCATCGTCGTCCTCGTGAACCTCGTCCACGGCGGCAAGTTCGTTCAAGGCCTCTATCTCGCGCTGGACGGCTTGCTGGCGCTGGGCTTGCTGCTGCTGGCGCTCCGACACGCCACGCGCTGGCTAGGCGTCGCCGTGCTGCTGCAGGCGGTGCAGTTCAGCCTTCACGCCTACTACATAGTGGTCGGTAGGCGGTATGACGGCCTCTACGTTCTGGTGAACAACCTGGTCACGATGGGCGTGCTGATCTGCGTGCTGGCCGGCGTGATCCTGGCTAAGTGCAAGCGCCGAGCGTTCGGAAAATAATTGCCGCAGCCGGACGATCGGTCGCGGCTTTCGCAAAATCTCTCCTTGCCTTTTGCCCGCGAACAGGGTTTCTCGCCGGCGGGCCACGCCCTCCCAACGGGGCGCAGTCCATCTGTAAGGATGGGAGACATCGCTATGACCACGACCCTCGCCAAGCCGGCGATCCGCCCGGCTCGTCCCGAGTTCTCTTCCGGCCCCTGCGCCAAGCGCCCCGGCTGGACCCCCGAAAATCTCCGGAATGCCGTCCTCGGCCGCTCGCACCGCAGCAAGCTGGGCAAGGCGCGCCTGAAGGCCGCCATCGACCAGACGCGCGAAGTGCTGGAAGTTCCGGCCGACTTCCTGATCGGCATCGTCGCCGGTTCGGACACCGGCGCCGTCGAGATGGCCATGTGGTCGATGCTCGGCGCCCGCCCCGTGCAACTGCTGGCCTTCGAGTCCTTCGGCAAGGACTGGGTCACGGACGTCACCAAGCAACTGAAGCTGCCCGACGTCGAGGTGCTGAGCGCCTCGTACGGCCAGCTGCCCGACACGTCCAAGGTCGATCCGGCCAAGGACCTGGTCTTCACCTGGAACGGCACCACCTCGGGCGTGCGCGTCCCGAACGCCGACTTCATCTCGGCCGACCGTGAAGGCATCACCATCTGCGACGCCACCAGCGCCGCCTTCGCTCAGGAGCTGGACTGGGACAAGCTGGATGTCGTGACCTTCTCCTGGCAGAAGGCCCTCGGCGGCGAAGGCGCTCACGGGATCCTGATCCTGTCGCCGCGCGCTGTGGCCCGCCTAGAAAGCTACACGCCGGCCTGGCCGATGCCGAAGCTGTTCCGCATGACCAAGGCCGGCAAGATCGCCGCCGACATCTTCGAGGGCGCGACGATCAACACGCCGTCGATGCTGTGCGTCGAGGACGCGCTGGACGCCCTGAAGTGGGCCGCCTCGATCGGCGGTCTGGAAGCCATGCAGGGCCGCGCCGACCAGAACCTGGCCGTGCTGGCCGATTGGGTCGCCAAGACCCCGTGGGTGGACTTCCTGGCGGCGACGCCGGAAATCCGCTCCAACACCTCGGTGTGCCTGAAGGTCGTCGACCCGAAGATCACGGCCCTGCCGGAAGACGCTCAAGCCGACTTCGCCAAGAAGCTGGCCAGCCTGCTCGAGAAGGAGGGGGCGGCCCTCGACATCGGCGGCTATCGCGACGCCCCGGCCGGCCTGCGCATCTGGTGCGGCGCCACGGTGGAAGCCTCGGACCTCGAGGCCCTGACCCCGTGGCTCGACTGGGCCTTCGCCACCGTCTCGGCCGAACTGGCCGCCGCGTAACTCGCGCTCTCCCTCCCCCTCGGGGGAGGGACCAGCGGCCCAGCCGCTCCAGCACACACCCCAATTCCGTCCTTACCGGCGCAGCCGGAAGGCCCGAAAATCAGAGAGCTCCCATGACCGCTCCTCGCGTCCTCATCGCCGACAAACTGAGCCCCGCCGCCGTCGACATCTTCAAGAACCGCGGCGTCGCCTTCGACATCAAGACCGGCCTCTCCAAGGACGAGCTGATCGCCGTGATCGGCGACTATGATGGGGTCGCCATCCGTTCGGGCGCCAAGCTGGACAAGGACGTGATCGCCGCCGCCCACAAGCTGCGCGTCATCGCCCGCGCCGGCATCGGCGTCGACAACGTCGACATCCCGGCCGCCACGGCCAAGGGCATCGTCGTGATGAACACGCCCTTCGGCAACTCGATCACCACGGCCGAGCACGCCATCGCCATGATGTTCGCCCTGGCCCGCCAGATCCCCGCCGCCGACGTCTCGACCCAGGCCGGCAAGTGGGAGAAGAACCGCTTCATGGGCGTGGAGCTCTACGCCAAGACCCTGGGCCTGATCGGCGCCGGCAACATCGGCGGCATCGTCGCCGACCGGGCTCTGGGCCTGAAGATGAAGGTCGTGGCCTACGACCCCTTCCTGTCGCCGGAACGCGCCGTCGAGATCGGCGTCGAGAAGGTCGAGCTGGAAGACCTGCTGGCCCGCGCCGACGTCATCACCCTGCATACCCCGCTGACCGACAAGACCCGCAACATCCTGTCGGCCGAGAACCTGGCCAAGACCAAGAAGGGCGTGCTGATCGTCAACTGCGCCCGCGGCGGTCTGGTCGATGAAGCCGCCCTGCGCAAGCTGCTGGACGAGGGCCATGTCGGCGGCGCGGCCTTCGACGTGTTCGTCACCGAGCCGGCCAAGGAAAACCCGCTGTTCGGCTCGGACAAGGTCGTGGCCACCCCGCACCTGGGCGCCAGCACCAGCGAAGCCCAGGAGAACGTCGCCCTTCAGGTCGCCGAGCAGGTTTCGGACTATCTGCTGACCGGCGCGGTCACCAACGCCCTGAACAGCCCGTCGATCACGGCGGAAGAAGCCCCCAAGCTGAAGCCGTTCGTGGCCCTGGCCGAGAAGATCGGCGCCCTGGCCGGCCAGATGGTCGACTTCGGCATCAAGGCGATCGACATCGCCTACGAGGGCGAGGTGTCGAACCTCAACGTCAAGCCGATGACCTCGGCCGCCCTCGCCGGCGTGCTGAAGCCGATGCTGGCCGAGATCAACATGGTCTCCGCGCCGGCCGTGGCCAAGGAACGGGGCGTCACCGTCTCGGAAAGCCGCCAGGAAGTCAGCCCCACCTATGACAGCCTGATGCGCGTGACCATCACCACCGAGAAGGGCAAGCGCGCCTTCGCCGGCACGGTGATCGCCGGCGCCCCGCGCATCGTCGAGGTCAAGGGCATGGAGTTGGACGCGGGCTTCTCGACGGCCATGCTGTACATCAACAACCTGGACAAGCCGGGCTTCATCGGCGCGTTGGGCATGCTGCTGGGCGAGGCGGGCGTTAACATCGCCACCTTCAACCTGGGCCGCCTGGCCGCCGACGAGGACGCCATCGCCCTGGTCGGTGTCGACCAGGCGCCGAGCCCCGAACTGCTGGCCAAGATCCAGGCCCTGCCGCACGTGAAGGAAGCGCGCGCGCTGACGTTCTGAGGAACGTGATCCTTCTCCCCTTGCGGGAGAAGGTGTCATCCGAAGGATGACGGATGAGGGGTTGTACGGTATCGCCGACGCGACCCCTCACCCGGCCCTTCGGGCCACCCTCTCCCGCATGGGGAGAGGGAAGCGAAAGGCCCTCATGTCCCTGCTCGTTCCCCGCAAGATCAGCTGGCCGGGCCTGCTGGTCTTCATCGCCGCCTCGATCTTCACCCTCTACGCGGCGCTGGCGCCCGGTGACGACACCGCCGGCCTGATCCCGTGGGACAAGGCCAAGCACTTCATCGTCTTCTACGGCCTGACCTTCCTGGCGACGCTGGCCTTGCCCAAGAGCCGGTTCTGGAAGATCGGCGTGGTGCTGCTGGCGTTCGGGATCGGCATCGAGATCCTGCAGGGCCTGCCGATCGTCGGCCGCGACGCCGACATCTTCGACATCGTGGCGGACGGCCTGGGCGTGGGCTTCTTCTTCGGCCCGATGGTGGTGCGCGACTGGCTGGACGGCGTCGCGCGCCGCTAGCCCGGCGCTAGACGTATTGCAGGTGCTGGGGCCGGAAATAGAACAGCCACTCCAGCTTCAGCACGTTCTGTAGCTCGCGAAAGCTGGGCGGCTCGTAGCGCGAGACCACGTGCAGCGGCACGCCCCGGATCTTCAGGACCTCGACCAGCAGCACCAGAGAGGTGTCGACCGAGGCGATCCGCGCGGCCCGCTCGATCACCGTGCTCCAGTCGACCAGGCTGTAGCCCTCGACGAACCGCAGGCGGACTTCCTTCTCGGGCGCCTTGTGCGGGAAGGGCAGGGTCTTGCTGCTGCACGTCTCGTTGATCAGGCAGTAGGGGACGCCGTCGTCCAGGCCCAGCTCGCGGAACAGGCGCTCTTCCTTTTCGCGATCGCGCTTCAGCTCGACATGGTCGGCCCAGTCGTCCATCGGCACGTCGGCGACCTGGTACTTCAGGTCCATCGTCTGCTCGGGGGCGTAACGCCAACTGAAGAACAGCGACAGATAGGTGTAGTTCGGCCCCTCGATCGGGCTCATCGCGATCTTGTCGCTCAGGAACATCACCTCGTCGCGGAAGTCGAAGTCCTGGGTGTCGAGTATGGGCGTCTCGACATTGGGGGGCATGACCAGCGTGTCGTAGACCCAGCTGTGCTTCTGGAGCACCGGCATGATCACGCGACGGCCGGTCGCGGCATAGGTCTTGACGATCTTCTGGATGAAGAACAGGTCGCCGACCATGCCGGGCTGAAAGATGATGACCGGCTTCATGCCGCTCCGCCGAATCTCTTGAACACGTCAGTCTTGCACGACTTGGCCGGCTAGGCCGAGGTCCCGCCGCGACCCGCGCCATCCCGGAACCGCGCCGCGCCCGCTCGGGCTTCCTGACGCAGGGGCGCGAGGCCGCCGCGCCCCTCGACCTTGAGCGCCTCGGGGAGGTCGGCGTCCCACTGGGCGAAGGCCGAGGCGCGGTCGGCGCGCAGGCACACCTGCGGGAAGGCGGCGATCCGCCCAGCCAGTTCGTAAGCCGCCGCCAGGGCCATGCCCCGGGGGACCACCCGGTCGGCCAGGCCCCAGGCATGCGCCTCGGCGGCCCCGACCGCCCGGCCGGTCAGGATCATGTCCAGCGCCCGGCCCTGGCCGACGATGCGCGGCAGCCGCACCGTGCCGCCGTCGATCAGCGGCACGCCCCAGCGCCGGCAGAACACCCCGAAGGTGGCGTCCTCGGCCGCCACCCGCAGGTCGCACCACAGGGCCAGCTCCAGCCCGCCCGCCACGGCGTAGCCCTCGACGGCGGCGATCACCGGCTTGGACAGGAGCCGCCGCGTCGGCCCCATCGGGCCCTCGCCCTCGGGCTCGTAGCGCTCACCCTCGCCCGAGGCCGCCACGGCCAGGTCGAAACCGGCGCAGAAGGTCCCGCCGCGCCCGGTCAGTATGGCCACGGCCGCCGTCTCGTCGGCTTCGAAGGCGTCGAACGCCGCCCGCAAGGCGACGGCGGTCGCTGGATCGACGGCGTTGCGCTTGTCCGGCCGATTGATCGCGACGGTCCAGACAGAGCCGTCCTTCGTCAGGTCCACGGTGGTCATGAGGCGTTCTCCCAATTCCGTTCAGACATTCAGCCCTCTCGGGCCGCTGACGAACGGGTTGCCACGGAGATAGAACCGTAAGGGGCGGTCGGCGTCCTTGGTGATGCCGATCCGGACGCCCACGCCGATCTCGTCGGGTTCGTGGTCGTCATGCGCCAGCCAGAGCGGGCCTTCCGCGCAAAGATCCAGTCCGTCGGCCCAGGGGCCGATCCGCAGCGCCTGGGCCAGGCGGCCAGGACCTCGGGCCAGGTCGCGCAGCGTCTCGGTCCCGCGGTTGGCCCGCATCAGCGCGATCCCCTCCAGCGGTTCCAGCGCCCGGATCAGGACGCCCGCCCCGGTCCCGGCCGCTTCGCTGGATACGTTGAGCATCCAGGAGGTCCCGTAGGCCAGATAGACGTAGGCGTGGCCGGGCTCGCCGAACATCGAGCGCGTGCGCGGCGTCATGCCCCGGAAGGCATGGCTGGCTGCGTCGCCGACGACATAGGCCTCGGTCTCGACGATCCGGCCGCTGATCACGCCCTCGGGCGTCTCGCGCACCACCTGCTTGCCGATCAGGAAGCGGGCGAGGGCGGCCGTGTCGACCGGCAGCTCGGCGCGGGCCAGGGGTGTCACCAGCTGTCCACCCTGACCGACCAGGGCTTCGACACCCCCACCGCCGCGTCCAGTCCGCCGAGGATCCAGCGTCGCGTGTCGGCCGGGTCGATGACGGCGTCGATCTCCAGGGCGGCGGCCATGCTGGTCGCCTTGCCGGCGGCGTACAGCCGGGCGACCAACTGGTCGTAGAGCGCCTTCTGTTTCGTGGGATCGGTCTCGGCCTCCAGTTCCTTGCGATAGCCCAGCTTGACCGCCCCCTCGAGGCCCATACCGCCGAACTCGCCGGTCGGCCAGGCGGCGATGAAGGCCGGCGCGTGGAAGCTGCCGCCCGCCATGGCCTGGGCCCCCAGGCCATAGCCCTTGCGGGTCACCACCGTGAACAGCGGCGAGCGCAGCTTGGCCCCGGCGATGAACTGGCGGCTGACCCGACGGACGGCGGCGGCGTCCTCACTGTCGGGACCGACCATGAAGCCGGGCGTGTCGCACAGGCTCAAGACCGGCAGAGCGAAGGCGTCGCACAGCTGCAGGAACCGCGCGGCCTTCTCGGCCCCCTCGCAGTCGATGGCTCCGCCCAGGTGGCGCGGGTCGTTGGCGATCAGGCCCATCGGCCGGCCCTCGATCCGGATCAGCCCGGTGACCATGCCCGCCGCGAAGCCGCCGCGCAGCTCCAGGAACGTGCCCTCGTCGATTAGGCCGACGATCAGGGCCCGGACGTCGTAGACCCGCAGGCGGTTCTCCGGGATCGCGCCCCGCAGCCGCCGCTGATCCGGCGCGGTCCAGGTCGGCAACGCCCCCTGGAAGTAGGACAGGGCCTGCTTGGCCAGCCGCGTGGCGTGGGCTTCGTCATCCGCGAGAATGTCGATGACCCCATTGGCCCACTGGTGCGCCGAGGGGCCGATCTGCTCGGGCCGGAAGACGCCCAGCCCGCCGCCCTCGATCATCGCCGGCCCGCCCATGCCCAGGTTGCTGCCCTGGGTGGCGATGATGATCTCCGACAGGCCGGCGATGGCCGCGTTGCCGGCGAAGCAGCGGCCGGCGACGATGGCGATCTTGGGGACCAGGCCCGACAGCTGGGCGAAGCCGCGGAACGTCGGCACGTCCAGCCCCGCCACCGCCGTGGTGTCGGTGTCGCCTGGCCGCCCGCCACCACCCTCGGCGAACCAGACGACCGGCAGGCGCTGGTCGGCGATCAAGCTCATCAGCCGGTCGGACTTGCGGTGGTTCATTGCTCCTTGGGTCCCGGCCAGAACCGTGAAGTCGTAGGCCAGGGCCGCCGTCCGCGCCTTGTCCGGCGGGAAGAGGTCGCCGTTGACCGTGCCGATGCCGGTGATCAGTCCGTCGGCCGGGGTGCTGACGATCAGGTCCTCGGTCGAGCGCCGGCGCTTCTGGGCCGCAATGGCCAGGGCGCCGTATTCCAGGAAGCTGCCGGGGTCGACCAGGTCGTCGATGTTCTCCCGGGCCGTGCGGTGGCCGGTCTTGCGCCGCCTGGCGACGGCGTCGGGGCGGGCCTCGTCCAGAGTGTAGCGATGGCGGGCGATGACCTCGGCCAGGTCGGGGCGGATCGTGTCGAGATCCTCCGGGGCGGTCTCGACGGTCTCGCCGCCGGCGACCTCCATTGGCTCGAGGAACACCAGCGGCTGGCCCTCGGCGACGGTGCGGCCGGGCTCGGCGGCGACCCGCAGGACTCGGCCGCCCACCTTGCTATGAACGAGGTGCTCCATCTTCATCGCTTCCAGCACCGCCAGGGCCTGGCCAGGACGGACGAGGTCGCCTGCGGCCACGGCGATCGAGCCGACCGTGGCGGCCAGGGGCGCGGCGATGGCGATCGCGCCGTCCAGCGTCTCGAAGGACCGTGCATCGCCCTCCGCAGGCAAGGGCAGGTCCGCCACCAGCTCGGCGGCATGGTCCTCGATGAAGCGCGTGGTCGGCGTCTCGGGCGCGGCCGCCAGGATCGCCCGGACCAGTGGGGCGGTGGTCGCCACGCCGGCGATGGCGAACTCCGCCAGCGCCCGGTCCAGCCGCGCCGAGGCCTCGGCGTATGTCCGGCCGCGCGCGATCACCTTGGCCAGCAGGCTGTCATAGGCCGCGCCGATGCCCAGTCCCACCGCGCCGGCCGCGTCGACCCGCACGCCCGGACCGCCCGGCGGGTCCCAGGCGCTGATCGTGCCGATGGAGGGCCTCACCTGGCCTTCGGCGGTCAGGGTCTCGGCGTTGACCCGCGCCTGGATGGCGACGCCGAAGGCGGGCGGGGCGGCGGCCAGGTCCAGCGGCTTGCCCGCCGCCAAGTCGAACTGCAGCCGCACCAGGTCCAGGCCCGTGACCTCCTCGGTGACCGTGTGTTCGACCTGCAGGCGCGGATTGACCTCCAGGAAGAAGGCCGCTCCGCTATCAGCGTCGATCAGGAACTCGACCGTGGCCAGGCCCCGGTAGCCGGCGCACAGCGCCTCGGCATATCGCCAGAGTTCGGCTCGAAGCGGTGCGTCCAGGATGGCCGGGGCGATCTCGACCAGCTTCTGGTTCCGCCGTTGCAGCGAGCAGTCGCGGTCGCCGATCGCCAGCACGCGGGTCCCGTCGCCGGCGACCTGCACCTCGACATGCCGGGCGCGCTCGATCCGCTTCTCGGCATAGAGCCCGCCGTCGCCGAACGCCGCCATGGCCTCGCGTTCGCAAGCCGCGTAGGCCGCGTCCAGTTCGCCGGGGTCCAGCACCGCCCGCAGGCCGCGCCCGCCGCCGCCGGCCCGCGCCTTCAGCATGATCGCGCCGTGCTCGGCCTGGAAGGCCCGCGCGCCCTCCGGCGAGATCGCGCCCGTCCCGGGGATCAGCGGAACGCCGCGCTCGGCGGCCAGCGCCCGGGCGGCGGCCTTGTCGCCGAAGGTCTCCAGGTGCTCGGGCGAGGGGCCCACGAAGATGATCCCCGCCTCGGCGCAGGCGCACGCCAGGGCGGGATTTTCGGACAGGAAGCCGTAGCCGGGATGCAGGGCGTCGCAGCCCTGGGCCCTGGCGGCGGCGACGATGGCGGCGATGTCCAGATAGGCCCGCGCCCCCGCGCCGGGCAGGGCGACCGCGTGGTCGGCGGCGGCTGCGTGGGGGCTCGTCGCATCGTCGGTCGCGTAGATCGCCACGCTCTCGATCCCGACCTCCGCCGCCGCGCGGGCGATGCGGATGGCGATCTCGCCGCGGTTGGCGATCAGGACGCGGGACAAGGGCATGGGCATTCCTCGGGGCTCCCCGAAATGGGCGGGCTTCATACGGCCGTTTGACGCACCATCGCCCGTCACGCTTGACTCTCCAACCCTAGAAGATCAGAACAAAACTAGAACATGGAGTTGACGATGGCCGGATCGCGCGAGGCGCGTCTTGCGGCCCTGAGAGGCCGGATCGCCGCCATTGAAGCGGGGACTCGGACTCCGACTCCGGTCCTGCCGTTCGGCGATCCGGCCATCGACGGCTGCTTCCCGGGCGGCGGCCTGCCGCTGGGCGGCTGGCACGAGGTGACGGGCGCGGGGCTGGAGGACGAGACTGGCGCGGCCCCCGCCGCCTTCGTCGGCCTGTTGCTGCGTCCGCTGGTCAAGACGGGCGCGATCGTCTGGGTCGCCCGGCGCAGCGACCTGTTCGCGCCCGGCCTGTTCGGCCTCGGCTTCCCGGCCGAACGGCTGATCCAGGTGCGGACCCGCGACGAGGCCGAGACCCTGTCGGTGCTGGAGGACGCTCTGTCCACCCAAGGCGTCGCCGCCGCTGTCGGCGAGGCCGAGGCTCCGGACCTGACCGCCGGCCGCCGGCTGCAGCTGGCCTGCGAGAAGCGCGGCGGTTTCGGCGTGCTGCTGCACCGGCGGCCCTATGGCGGCCGAGCAGGGAAGGGCGGGGCGGTGTCGGGCTCGGCCTCGTTCAGCCGCTGGCGGATCGGACCCGCGCCCAGCCCGCCGCCGCCGGACGACATCGGCCTGGGTCCGCCACGCTGGCGGGTCGAACTGGAGCGCTGCCGGGGCGGACGTCCGGGCGGCTGGATCTTGCAAGCACAGGAGGCCGGCCATGGCCCGCATCCTTTCCGTCTGGTGTCCCAACTGGCCGATCACGACGTGGCGGCGGCGGAATCCTGGCGGAAAGCTGGCTGATACTGGCCCCCTCCGCGCCTGCGGCGCTCCTCCCCCGGGGGGGGAAGAAGACGGCCGCAGCCCTTCTTCCCCCTCCGGGGGAGGAGGATGCGTAGCATCCGGAGGGGGCAAGTCGGATCGAGATCTCCCCTTCGCCTTGCTGATCTCCGAGCACGGAACCCGCCGCCTCGCCGCCGTGGATGAGAAGGCCCGCGCCCTCGCCCTCTCCCCCGGCCAGAAGGCCGCCGACGCCCTGGCCCTGGTTCCCGACCTCGTCACCGCCGACCACGACCCGGCCGCCGACCGCGCGGCGCTGGAGGCCTTGAGCGACTGGTGCGTCCGCTTCTCGCCGGCCGTGGCCATCGACGGCCACGACGGCCTCTTCCTCGACATCACCGGGACCGACCACCTGTGGGGCGGGGAGGCGGCCATGCTGGGCGACCTTCTGGCGCGGCTGGCGCGCTGGGGCGTGCCGGCGCGGGCGGCGATCGCCGACACGGCCGGGGCGGCCTGGGGGCTGGCGCGATTTGGAACCCATGGGGGCGACGACCTGGCCATCGCCCCGCCGGGCCAGCAGCGGGCGGCGATCCAGGACCTGCCCGTCGCGGCCCTGCGCCTGGAGGACGCCGCCGAGGCCCAGTTGCCGCGCCTGGGTCTGCACCGCGTCGGGCAGCTGCTGGCCCTGCCGCGCGCCCAGCTGGCCAAGCGCTTCGGCCTTTCCACGACGCTTCGTCTCGATCAAGCTTTGGGCCAGGCGGCCGAGGCCCTGACCTTTCGCCGGCCCGCCACGCCCTGGTTCGACCGCCTGGCCTTCTTCGAGCCGATCAGCGCTCCCGAGGACCTTGCCCGCGTGGCCGGCGACGCGCTGGCGCTGATCTGCGCCCGGCTGGAGGCCGAGGGGCGCGGGGCCAAGCGGTTCGAGGTCGTGTTCCATCGGCTGGACGGCAAGGCCTATCCTGTCCGCGCCGGTCTGGCCCGTATCGGCCGCGACGCCAAGCGGCTGACCCGGTTGATCGTCCCCAAGCTGGACAAGGTCGACCCCGGCTTCGGCGTCGAGGTGGTCACCGTCCACGCCGGCGCGGTCGAACCCCTGGCCGCCGCCCAGGACCGGCTCGACGCCGAAAGCGGAACCAGCCTGGACGAGACCCTGGCTCCGCTGATCGACCGCCTGGTCAATCGCCTGGGCGAGAACCGGGTCTGGCGGGCCGACCCGTATCAGAGCCATGTGCCGGAACGCTCGCAGGTCCGCGTCGCGCCGCTGGATCCGCCCGCCGCGACGGGCTGGGATCCCGCCCGCCCGCGCCCGGTGCGCCTGTTCAAGCGGCCGGAGGCGATTACCGCCCTAGCCAAGGTCCCCGACGATCCGCCGATCCAGTTCACCTGGCGCGGCCGCTCGCACCGCGTCCGCCGCGCCGAAGGGCCCGAACGCATCGGCCAGGAATGGTGGCGCGCCGGCGTGGGCGAGACCGACACGGGGCCGGGCAGGATCCGCGACTACTACCGCGTCGAGGACGACGCCGGCGGCCGGTTCTGGATCTTCCGGCAAGGGCTTTTCGGGACTGAGGACGCGCCGAAGTGGTGGATCCATGGGCTGTTCGGATGACCGCCTACGCCGAGCTGCAAACCACCACCAACTTCTCGTTCCTGCGCGGCGCTTCGCACGCGGAGGAGCTGGCGATCGCGGCCGAGGCCCTGGGCCTTGCCGCCATCGGGATTACCGACCGCAACAGTCTGGCCGGCATCGTGCGCGGCTGGACGGCGGCCAAGACGCGGAACGTCCGGGTGCTGAGCGGCTGCCGGTTGGACTTCATGGACGGGACGCCCAGCCTGCTGTGCTACCCGACCAACCGCGAGGCGTTCGGCCGACTGACGCGCCTGCTGACCTTGGGCCAGCGACGGGCCGAGAAGGGTGCGTGCCACCTGACCTGGGCGGACTTCCTGGAGCAGTCCGACGGCCAGATCGGCCTGATCGTGCCGCCGAAGGACCTGGACGAGGCTTTTGAACGTGATCTGGTCCGCATGGCCGGCGACCTCTCCGGCCGGTCGTGGCTGGCGGCCAGCCGGGCCTATGCGGCCCAGGACCTCAAGCGGCTCTCACGCCTGGACACGCTGGGCCGGAACGCCGGCGCGCCGATCGTGGCCACCAACGACGTGCTCTATCACGGCCCCGAGCGGCGACCGCTGCAGGACGTCATCACCTGCGTGCGCGAGCACTGCACGATCCAGGAGGCCGGCTTTCGGCTGGAGGCCAACGCCGAGCGCCACATCAAGTCGCCGGCCGAGATGGCCCGCCTGTTCGAGCGGTGGCCGCGCGCGGTCGAGCGCACGGGCGAGATCGTCGACCGGATCGGCTTCGACCTCGGCGACCTGAAGGAGGAGTATCCCGACGAGCCCGTGCCGCCCGGCAAGACCGCCATGCAGCACCTGACCGACCTGACCTGGTCCGGCGCGGCCTGGCGCTATCCCGCTGGCGTACCCGAGAAGGTGAAGGCCCAGCTGACCGAGGAGCTGCGGCTGATCGGCAAGATGGACTACCCCAACTACTTCATCACCGTGCACGACATCGTGGGCAAGGCGCGGGAGATGGGCATCCTGTGCCAGGGGCGCGGCTCGGCGGCCAATTCCTCGGTCTGCTACTGCCTGGGCGTGACGGCGATCGACCCGACCGAGCACCGTCTGCTGTTCACCCGCTTCATCTCCGAGAACCGCGGCGAGCCGCCCGACATCGACGTCGACTTCGAGCACGAGCATCGCGAGCGGGTCATGCAGTACGTCTACGAACGCTATGGCCGGGAATACGCGGCGATCTGCGGGACGGTGATCCACTACCGCCCACGCAGCGCCATCCGCGACGTCGGCAAGGCCCTGGGCCTGACCGAGGACGTGACCAGCCTGCTGGCCGGGACGGTCTGGGGCAGCTGGGGCGACGGCCTGCCCGAGGAGCACCTGCGCAACGCCGGCCTGGACCCCACGGCGCCGGAGATCGCCCGCGCCGTGGCGCTGGCCACCGAACTGATGGGCTTTCCCCGCCACCTGTCGCAGCACGTCGGCGGCTTCGTCCTGACCAAGCGGCGGCTGGACGAGACCGTGCCGATCGGCAACGCGGCCATGGCCGACCGCACCTTCATCGAGTGGGACAAGGACGACATCGACAGCCTGGGCCTGATGAAGGTCGACGTGCTGGCCTTGGGGATGCTGACGGCGATCCAGCGGGCGTTCGGCATGCTGCGCGCCGACCATGGCGAACCGATCGTCGACCTGGCCGACGTGCCCAAGGAGCTGCCGGGCGTCTACGACATGCTGTGCGTCGCCGACAGCGTGGGTGTCTTCCAGGTCGAGAGCCGGGCCCAGATGTCGATGCTGCCCAGGCTGAAGCCCCGCAAGTTCTACGACCTGGTCATCGAGGTGGCGATCGTCCGTCCCGGCCCGATCCAGGGCGACATGGTGCATCCCTATCTGAAGCGCCGGAACGGGATCGAGCCGGTCGACTGGCCCGCGCCGTCGCCGGAGCATGGACCCGAGGACGAGCTGAAGGAGATCCTCGGCAACACCTACGGCGTGCCGCTCTTCCAGGAGCAGGCCATGAGCCTGGCCATCGAGGCGGCCAAGTTCACGCCCGACGAGGCCGACGGCCTGCGCAAGGCCATGGCCACCTTCCGCAACCTGGGCACGCCGGACGAATATCGCGACCGGTTCGTCGAGGGCATGGTGGAGCGCGGCTACCAGCGCGACTTCGCCGAGCGGTGCTTCAAGCAGATCGAGGGCTTCGGCCACTACGGCTTTCCGGAAAGCCACGCGGCCAGCTTCGCCAAGCTGGTCTATGTCTCGGCCTGGATCAAATGGGCCTGGCCGGACGTGTTCTGCGCGGCCCTGATCAACTCCCAGCCGATGGGCTTCTACCAGCCGTCGCAGCTGGTCCGCGACGCGCGCGAGCACGGGGTCGAGGTGCTGGCCCCCGACATCCTGGCCAGCGACTGGGACTGCACCCTGGAAAGTCCTTCCTCCCCCTTCATGGGGGAGGTGGCGGCGAAGCCGACGGAGGGGGCTCGCCGCTTCAAGCCGCGCGCCGACAAGGTCGCCGATTACGGGAACCGACACCGCTGGAAGGCTGTCCGCCTAGGCTTCCGCCAGATCAAGGGGCTGAAGGAGAAGATCGACATCCCGCCGCTCCTCAAGGCGCGCGCCGAGGGCGCCCGCACCCCGGCCGAGTTCGCCCAAGGTGGTGTTTCCCAACGCGCGCTGGAACTGCTGGCCGAGGCCGACGCCTTCGCCCGCGTGGGGCTCTCGCGCCGCGAGGCGCTATGGGCGGTCAAGGGTCTGAAGGGCGAGCACAAGGCGCCGGTCCAAGCCCCACTGCTGGCTGGCCTACCGCTGTTCGAGGACAAGGTGGCGCTGCCGACCATGCCCCGGACCCAGGAGGTGGCCGAGGACTACCGCACCACCAGCCTGTCGCTGAAGGCCCATCCCGTGGGCTTCTACCGGCCGATGCTGACGCGACGCGGGGTGATCACCGCCGAGCAGCTGCTGGGCGTCAAGGACGGCCGCAAGGTCTCGGTGGCGGGGCTCGTGCTGATCCGCCAACGGCCGGGCACGGCCAAGGGCGTGGTGTTCGTGACCCTCGAGGACGAGACGGGCGTGGCCAACGCCGTGGTCTGGAAGGACCGCTTCGAGGCCGACCGCAATGTGGTGATGACCGCCTCGTTCCTGGTCGTCCACGGCCGGGTTCAGCGGGCCGAGAACGTCATCCACATCGTGGCCGAGGGTTTCACCGACCTCTCGGCCCACCTGTCGACCCTGCGGGACGAGCCTGGCGCGCCAGCGCCACGCGTGCGGCAGAAGGTGTCGGGGCGGTTGTTAAGGAGCCGGGACTTCCACTGAGGGAATATTCGACCGGTATCCGATATCGCGATCCTCCACTACTTGTTCACCGTGTGGGGGGGCGTAGGGCCAAAACGGGGAATGGAACATTTGAGCGAAGCAGCGTCCCTCAACCTGGGAAGACCTTCCCCTCTTCGGTTTCTGGGACTGTTGCTGGGAGGGTCTGTCGCTCTAATCGCTGGGATAGCGCTGATAGGGATCTTCGTCCCCCACGCCGCTGGAAGCGGGGGCAAGCTCATAGGAATCTCGCCCGGCGCCCTGGCGGCGAGAGGCTATTTCGTCATGGCGCTGGAAGCGATCGTCTACACCGTGGCGCCTGTTGAAATCGCCGGGCGATTTTGGAAGCGCCCTCGGCTAGGCGCTTTGGCCGGCGCCGCCACATACATCGGCATTCACTGGGACAACGGTTGGAGAGGACTTGCTGCAGCGACGTGGATCATCGCCGTCGTCAGCGGCGGCCATTTGTTAGAGCGGGGGACTTCGCCCGCCCAAGCCGCCGCTCTGGCCGTTTCGCTGAAGTTCGCATTCTGGACGTTCGCGCTCGTCGCGCTCGCGGCTTGATCTGAACTCAAGTCATGCTGCCCGGCTAACCCGCCTCCCGGCCCCACATCCGCTTCAGCCCCCAGTACACCGCCCCCGCCGCGACGAAGCTGGGCAGGGTCGCGCCGAGGTCCGGGGCCAGGCGGCTCAGGGCCTGGTAGACGGCGACGCCGGCGGCCCAGGCCAGCAGGGCCGGGAGGTAGAGGCCGACGCGGGCCTCGGCCGTCGCGCGGCGGCGGATGACGAAGTGGTCGGTCAGCAGCACGCCGAACAATGGCGCGAACACCGAGCCGATCAGCAGCAGGAAGCCCTCGTACTGGGCGATGGGCGCGAAGAGGGCGATGGTCGTGCAGACGCCGCCGAAGATCAGGGCCAGGTTGGCGGGCTTCACGGGGACAAGCGTCGCGGTCGAGACGGCGGCCGAGTGGATGTCGGCGAAGGTGTTGTCGGTCTCGTCGATGACGATCAGCAGCAGGGCGATCCCGCCGCCGCTGGCCGCCAGGGCCGACAGCAGCAGGGGCTCGCTCCCACTTCCCCCATGGGCGCCGGCCACCAGGGCGTAGGCCGCGCCCAGGCTCATGAACCAGATGTTGGCCAGGCCGTAGCCCAGGGCGCTGCCCCGGAACATGCCGCCGCCGGTGCGGCCGAAGCGCGTGTAGTCGGCGATCAGCGGCAGCCAGGACAGCGGCATGGCGATCACCAGGTCGACGCCGGCGCCGAAGCTGATCTCGCCCGTGCCGGCCTTGGCCAGCAGGGCGGCCAGGTCGTGCTCGGCCAGCAGTCGCCAGCTCAGCCAGCCGGCCCCCGCCAGCAGCAGCCACAGGCCGAAGGCGCGCAGGAAACGGCGGACGAACGACACCGGCCCGACGATGGCCAGCCAGGTCGCCAGCAGCCCGAAGGCCAGTGTCCAGAGCATCGCGCTGGAGACGCCGAAGGTCTGGCGGGTCAAGGCGTCGGCGGCGTCGCGCATGGCGATGATCTCGAACGCGCCCCAGCCGGTCAGTTGCACGGCGTTCAGCGCCG
Source organism: Caulobacter segnis (assembly GCF_019931575.1). Lineage (NCBI taxonomy): Bacteria > Pseudomonadati > Pseudomonadota > Alphaproteobacteria > Caulobacterales > Caulobacteraceae > Caulobacter > Caulobacter segnis. The sequence continues at coordinate 707,213 of NZ_CP082923.1, forward strand.
CCGGAACCGCCGCGCCGCGCGCGCCCAGGGTCAGGCGCAGCGCGCCCATGGCCGAGAGGCCAGTGTCGGTTCCCACCACCCCGGCGGCGGCCAGCAGCAGGGCCCCCAGGATCGAGCCCGTGACGATCGCCGCCAGGGCCGCGCCCAGGCTCAGGCCCGGGACCAGAAAGGCGCCCGCCTGCAGGACCAAGAGGCCGATGCCCAGGCTGAACCACAGCGAGAACGCGTCGCGGGCGCCGAAGGCCCGGCGCTCTTCCGGCACGGGCGTCAGGGGAGCGTAGGTGTCGTCGAGCTGGGCCATCGGTCAGCTTTAGCAGGCGTTCGCGCACGGAAAAGCCCCGCGCCTTGCGACGCGGGGCTTTCGAAAGCTTCGAGCCTGGATCGTTGCTTAGGCGATCTTCTCGACTTGATTGTATTCCAGCTCCACCGGGGTGGCGCGGCCGAAGATCGAGACGGTGACGCGCAGGCGGGCCTTTTCCTCGTCGACATATTCGACCGAGCCGTTGAAGCTGGCGAACGGGCCGTCGGTGACGCGGACGTTCTCGCCCACCTCGTACAGGACCACGGCCTTCGGGGCGGCGACGCCTTCTTCGATCGTGCCGATGATGCGCTGGACTTCCTTTTCGGAGACCGGCATCGGCTTGGAGCCGCTGCCGAGGAAGCCCGTGACCTTCGGGGTGTTCTTGATCAGGTGGTAGGCTTCGTCCGAGAGGTTCATCTTCACCAGGACATAGCCCGGGAAGAACTTGCGCTCGGCGTTGACCTTACGGCCGCGACGGATCTCGACGACCTCTTCGGTCGGCACCAGGATCTCGGAGAAGTTCTCCTCCAGGCCCTGGTTCTTGGCCTGCTCGCGGATGCTCTCGGCCACCTTCTTCTCGAAGTTCGAGTAGGCGTGGACGATGTACCACTTGTGGTTCGGGTTGGACGCGGTTTCGGTGCTCATCGTCTCTATCTTATCCCGAGGTGGCCAGCTTCAGAAGCTGGTTGATCGCGAAGCCGATGCCGCCGTCGACGGCGGTGAAGAACAGCGACGCCAACACCACCATGATGAAGACCATCACCGAGGTGATCCAGGTCTCCTTGCGGGAGGTCCAGGTGATCTTGCGGGCTTCGGCGCGCACTTCGCGGGCGAACTGGGCCGGGCTGGTGCGCTTCTTGGGGGCGGCGGGAGCGGCGGCCGACGTCGCGCCGGCGCCGGCGGGCGCCATCGCCGCGGCCGTTTTTGCGGCGCGGTTCTTCATCGCGGACGGGCTGGATCCCGGTTTCCTGGCCATGCTCTTGAGGCTCACGACTTTCAAATACGACCGGCCGAAATGGCGGCCCGTCGGAAACATATAGTGGCAGGAGTGGGGGGACTCGAACCCACGACTTTCGGTTTTGGAGACCGACGCTCTACCAGCTGAGCTACACTCCTGCAGACCGACCACCCTTTCGGGCCGACGGACATCCGGAGACAGACAGCGCGCCGGGAGGCTTTGAGCCTCGGCGCGCCATGTCTTGTCGCCAGAGCCGCGCCATTTAGCAGGGTCGCATGCGGCGGGCAAGCGGGGCGCAACGGTTTGACGGGTTTGGGCGCGTTCAGCCCCGTGCTTCAAGGGGCGGCGCGGGGCGGGAAGGGGATCGGAAGTCCGCTTTCCGGCGTTGTTTCGCCATGCCCACGATCTCTTCGTCCCAATCGCAACCCTCATCGACCGACCGCCCGTCGAATCGGGAGGTCGAGCACGAAAACCAGCGTCCCGCGCCCCGGGATGGCCAACCGCCCAGGCCGGCCACCGAGCCGCGTGGCGCGGCCGACAGCACCCGTTCGCCGAAGACCCGGACCGATCCGGGCTCCGGCGAGGGTTGAGAGCAGGGTCCCGAGCGCGACGGGCGTTTCTCCGTCACGCTCCGGACGGAATCAACCGGCCTTTTCCTTGGCCTTGTCGGTCTTGCCGGCGTCGTTGGCCGCGCTGGACGGCAGGGTCGCGCCGCACTGGATGCCCAGGTAGGACCACTTCACGTCCGTCAGCTGACGACCGCACTGGGTGTTCTTGCCGAGATCCTTGCCGCGCAGCGATACCGCCACGCCCTTGGACATGTCCGGGGCGGGACTGGCGCTGCTGATGTCGTAGTAACCGCCGCCTCGGCCCTTCACGACCAGGCAGTTGGTGTTCTCGACGGGCCTCACGCAGCCCGAAGCGGTGACAGGGGTGCCTTCCACGACGACTTGCTGGGCCTGCGCGACTTTCGTCTTCGCGCCGCCCTCGCTGCAGCCGGCCAAACCAAACGCTAACAGACCAGCCGCCGCGGCGGCCCCTACGAACCTAACCCGCATACGTTCCTCCGTATCGTTGGCTCCGCGAACGAAGCAAAGGGAAGTCTGCGCCTCGTTCGAGGGGCCGGCAATCACATTTTTGACGTTTTCGAAAAACCGGTGCGGATGTTTCACGGAATAGGAAAAAGATTGTCCTTAACCTGACGACTCGCGCACGGCCTCGCGAAACTGAGAACGGTCAAGCGCAATCTCATGCCGGTTGAGCTTGATACCTCTTCTCATCTGAACAACTGTTCGCGAACCGAGACGCCGCTTTCTCATCCTCCGTGAATACTGCGGCTGATCTTTCGGGCAGTCGACACAGGCGAGCGTGGTCAGCGCGAGCGGCGAAGTTTTTCCAAAGCCGGCTTTAGACAACCGGCGTTGACATGGGGACGGCGGTGCTCAAATGAGACAGGCAGCCGCCTCAGGGCCGTGGCGGCGTCCCACCCGCGCCGCGCCGACCGGCGCCCCGCTCTCTCGCGCCGTGCGCGCCAAGGATTCAAAGAGTTCAGATGACGGCCACCGCGACCGCTCCTGTCCCCGCCTCTCCTCCCGTGAAGGAAGCCCCGTACTTCGTCGAGAAAGTATTGTGGGTGAAGCACTGGACCGATCGTCTGTTCAGCTTCGCCATCACCCGTCCGGCCAGCTTCCGCTTCCGCTCGGGCGAGTTCGTGATGATCGGCCTGCCGCCCCGCGAGGAACTGGGCGAGAAGAAGCCGATCCTGCGCGCCTATTCGATCGGCTCCCCGCACTTCGCCGAGGAACTGGAATTCTTCTCGATCAAGGTTCCGGACGGGCCGCTGACCTCGCGTCTGCAGCAGATCCAGGAAGGCGACGAGATCCTGCTGGGCAAGAAGCCGACCGGCACCCTGGTGCTGGACGCCGTCCGCCCGGGCAAGCGCCTCTTCCTGTTCGGCACGGGCACGGGCCTGGCCCCGTGGCTGTCGGTCGCCCGCGATCCCGACGCCTACGCCCGCTTCGAGCGGGTCATCGTCGCCCACGGCGTGCGCGAGGTGAAGGAGCTGGCCTATCGCGAGCTCTTCACCCACGAGATCCACGACGATCCGCTGGTCGGGGACGAGGCCAAGGCCCAGCTGACCTATTATCCGACCGTGACCCGCGAGCCGTTCGAGCGCCAGGGCCGCTTCACCGACCTGATCGAGAGCGGCAAGCTGTTCGCCGACCTCGGCCTGGACCAGGTCAAGTTCGATCCCGAGCACGACCGCGCCATGCTGTGCGGCTCGATGGCCATGATCAAGGACACCGCCGCCCTGCTGGAGGCCCATGGCCTGAAGGAAGGCTCGAACGCCGAACCGGGCGACTTCGTGATCGAGCGGGCGTTCGTCGGCTGATTTGGGGGTGATCCCGTGACCTCCGTCGCGCGCCCGCTCAAGAACCTCACGGTCGAAGAGGCGCGCGGCCGGATCCTGGACGGCGCCGTCCGCCTGGGCGTCGAGACCGTTCCCCTGGCCGACAGCCTGGGCCGCGTCCTGGCCGCGCCGGTCGTCGCCGACCGCCATCAGCCGCCGTTCGACGCCTCGGCCATGGACGGCTGGGCGATCCGCCGCGCGGACTACGCGCCGGGCGGGGCCTTCGCGGTCGCCGGCGAGAGCGCGGCGGGCAAGGCGTTCGAGCGCGAGATCCGGGCGGGCGAGGCCGTCCGCATCTTCACCGGCGCCCCGGTTCCGGCCGGCGCCGACCTCGTCATCATTCAGGAAGAAGCCGTTCGCGACGGCCAAACGGTCCGCTTCGAGGCCGGTGAGAATCCCAAGTCCAACATCCGCGCCGCCGGCGGCGATTTCCGGGCGGGCGACGTCCTGCTGGAGGCCGGACTCGTCATCGATCCCTGGCGGCTGTGTCTGGTCGCCTCGGCGGGCCTCGCCCAAGTCCCGGTGGCCCGCCGGCCGCGCGTGGCGATCCTGGCCACCGGCGACGAGCTGGTCCCGCCAGGCCAGGCGCCGCGTCCCGACCAGATCTACGAGAGCGGTTCGTTCAGCCTGGCGGCCCTGATCGGAGCCTGGGGCGGCGAGGCCTTCCGACTGACCGCTCAGGCCGACGACGCGGCGGCGATCGCCGCCGCCATTGCGCCAGAGGGCGTTTCTGGCGAGGCCGACCTGATCGTCACCATCGGCGGCGCCTCGGTCGGCGACCACGACCTGGTCAAGCCGGCCCTGAAGACACTGGGTCTCGAGCTCGCCGTCGAGACGGTCGCGGTGCGACCCGGCAAGCCGACCTGGTTCGGACGTCTCGCGGACGCCAAGGGGCAGGATGGCCGTCGCGTGCTGGGCCTGCCCGGCAATCCCGCCTCGGCCCTGGTCTGCGCCGAGCTGTTCCTGCGCCCGCTGCTGTCGGCCTTGGCCGGCGGCGATCCCGAGGTCCGCCTGGTTCCCGCCCGCCTCGCCGCGCCGCTGCCCGCCGGCGGTCCGCGCGAGCACTGGATGCGCGCGGCGCTGTCGGTCGATCCCGAGGGACGGACCGTGGCCACGGCCTTCCCGGACCAGGATTCCTCGCTGGTCGGCGTGTTCTCGCGAGCCGACGCCCTGTTGCGCCGCCGGGCCGGCGCCGCGGCTGTCTCGGCGAACGATGTCATCGAAGTTCTGCCGCTCCGCCGCGGCTGAAACCGCGACGGCGACGAATTGGCGTGCTACTTCGGGTCCGACTCTCGTCCGGGCGCGTCCCGGCCTTCAGGCTCAAGAGGTTTGTTTCATGGGGCATGCGGGCAAGATCGCGACACACGTCCTGCTGGCTTTCCTGGCCCTGCTCTTGGGCCGCTACCTCGTCATCGACATGCCCTTCACGCCGGACACGCTCCTGCAGGCGGGCTACTATGCGCTGGCCTCGCTGCTGGTCGAGCTGGCGTTCCGGGTCGAGCGCGCGCCCTGGCGCTTCGTGTCGGCCAGCGACCACCTGCGCCTGTTCCGCTCGGCGGTGCTGACGGCCGCGACCTTCATGGTCATCACCCGCTTCGCCCATCCCGGCATCGACGGCGGCCTGCGCACGGTGGCGGGCGCGGCCCTGTTCCAGGGCACCTTCCTGTCCGCCCTGCGCGTCATCCGCCGCAGCCTGCATGAGCGCCAACTGCTGGACTCGGTGCTGCGCCTGGGTCCGGCCTCGATGCATCCGGCCCTGCCGCGCCTGCTGATCATCGGTTCGGCGAACGAGGCGGAGGCCTTCCTGCGCGCCCCGGCCGGCCTGGGCGAACGCTACGCCCCGATCGGCGTCGTCTCGCCGCTGGACCGCGAGACCGGCGACGAACTGCGCGGCGTCTGCGTGCTGGGCGCCATCGCCGACTTCGACCGCGTGTTGGCCCGCCTGCGCGACAGCGGCCTGCCGCCTTCGGCGATCCTTTTCCTGACTGACAGCGCCATGAGCACCTTCGGCGCTGAGCGCCTGGGCCGGCTGAAGACCGAGGGCGTGCGCCTGCTGCGCCGCCACGGCGTGGTCGAGATGGGCGCGACGGCCAGCGCCGGTCCGGTCCTGCGCGAGATCAGCCTGGAAGAACTGCTGAGCCGCCCGCCCGTGCGCCTGGATCCCGAACCGGTCCGCGCCCTGGTCTCGGGCCGCCGCGTGCTGGTCACTGGGGCCGGCGGCAGCATCGGTTCGGAGCTGTGCCGCCAGATCGCCGCCAGCGGCTGCGTGCAGCTGACCATGGTCGACACCTCGGAATACAACCTATTCCATATCGACCGCGAGATCGCCGACAGCCACCCGCTGCTGGCGCGCCGCGAGGTGCTGTGCGACGTGCGCGACACCGCGCGCGTCCATCGGGTGTTCGCCGAGCAGGCGCCCGACATCATCTTCCACGCCGCGGCGCTGAAGCATGTCACCCTGGTCGAGAACCACCCTTGCGAGGGCGTGCGGACCAATGTGCTGGGCACGCGCAACGTCGCCGCCGCCGCCAAGGCCTGCGGCGCGGCGCACCTGGCCCTGATCTCGACCGACAAGGCCGTGGCGCCGACCAGCGTGATGGGCGCGGCCAAGCGCGTGGCCGAGGCCGTGGCGCGTCAGTACGGCGGCGGCGGCGAGATGCGCGTCAGCATCGTGCGGTTCGGCAACGTGCTGGGCTCGGCCGGCTCGGTCGTGCCGATCTTCCAGCAGCAGATCGCCCGCGGCGGCCCGGTCACCCTGACCGACGCCGAGGTCGAGCGCTACTTCATGACCATTCCCGAGGCGGTGCAACTGGTGCTGCGCGCGGTGGCCCTGTCGATGATCGCTTCCGACGGCGACGAGGATGGGGTCCTGACGCTGGAGATGGGCGAGCCGGTCAAGATCATCGACCTGGCCCGGCGGATGATCGAGCTGCAGGGGCTGGTCCCCGGCCGCGATATCGACATCAAGATCACCGGCCTGCGTCCCGGCGAGAAGCTGACCGAGACCCTTGTCGACGTGAACGAGGTCGCCCGGCCCAAGGCCCCCGGCATCATGGAGGCCCTGCGCCTCTCGGCCGCGCCGATCATCGAGGACGAGCGCCTGGAAGCCCTCGACGCCCTGGCCGAGGCCGGCGACGAGGCGGCCGTCCGCGCGCACCTGTTCGACCTGGTCGAGGACCTGCGCCAGGTGGGCCCGTCCAAGGTGGTGAAGATCCGGGCGTCGTAAGGGCGTCCGCGCCTAGAACTGCTTGCGCAGGCCCAGCTTGACCGACCGTCCGCTGCCCCGGTTCATCAGCGGCTTCTGATAGGCCTCGGGCGTGCGGCCCTGGCTGTCGCGCACGTGCATGTAGCCGTCGAAGACGTTCTCCACGCTGGCGGTCAGCTTCGCGCCCTTCAGCCAGGGGCGGCCCTTGGCGAACTTCTGCGCGCCCAGGTCCAGCGAGCCGCCCAGGATCAGGATGGGCGAGTTCTTGAAGGACAGGTCTCCGGTCAGCGCGCCCGCGTTGACGCGTGTCGGGGAGAACCAGAAGCCGGCGGCGTTGAGGGTGTAGCCGGACCTGCTCAGATAGACATTGAGCCCCACGCTGTGGCGCGAGCTGTTGCCGAACTGGCCCAACGACGCGCCCTTCAACCTGTCCAGCGGGGCCATGCCCTCGTGGATCGTCACCTCGTCGCGCAGCCGCCAGCGATCGTTCAGCCCCACGAGCAGCGTGGTGGAGCTGGCGCCCGCCTTGGAGGCTCGCCAGGTCTTGGAATAGTTCAGCCCCAGGCGCAGATCCTCGGTGTCGGCATGGGCGAAATTCACGGCCCGGCTGTCGAAGGCCGTCAGGCGGCCCTGGGCGTCGCGGGTGAACCGGGTCGGGAAGGCCGCTTCCAGCTCGGGCGAAGGCGCGGGGAAGGTGGCGATCATGTCGTCGATGCGGGTGGCCGTGTAGTTGGCCGACAGCCGCAGCTCCTGCTTCTGGAACGGCCTGTAGTTGATGTTCAGCTTGATCAGTTGGCGACTGTCGGGCCGCAGGCCCGGATTGCCGCCCGAGGTCACGGTGACGAACGCGGTCTGGCCGGTGGCGTAGTCGTAGATCAGGCTGTTGGCGATCTGCTGGACGGGATCGTTCACCTGCTGGGGCGTCGGCTCGCCTTCCTCCCAGCTGTAGTCGGCGCTGACGTTGAGGCCCCGCACGGGCGTCCAGGCCAGGCCGCCGCCGACCGTGGCCAGGCCGCCGATGTCCGAGAAGTCCTCGAAGCGGCCGTTGGCGTTCAGCGATAGCTTGCCCAGGAAGCCCAGCGGGCCGTCGTTGCTGATCAGCGGCGCCTGGAGGTTGGCCGCCACGGTCGCGCGGTCGCGTTCCAGGACGCGGTCGACGCGAACGCCGGACCGCACGCTTTCGGCCTCGTACCGGCGGCTGTCGTAACCGCCGCTGAAGGTGGCGCGCAGGTCGCCCGTCGGCAGCCGGGCCAGGACGCCGTTCACGACCAGGTCGACCTTGGCGCTGGTGGCGGTCGCGTCTGTCGTGTCCCGGGGCGCCAGGCGCAGCAGGTCGGTCGGGATCGGCGCGAACGGATTGACCTGGCCGGCCGCGATCGCCGTACGAAGGGCTAGGACGTCCAGGCCGCGGCCGGTGCGCGAGGCGGTGTCGGTGCGGTCGAGCTCGCCGTTCAGGGTCCATCGCCACCCGGCCTTGCGGCCCGTCACGCCCAGGGCCGCTCCAACCTTGTGGGTGTCGTTGCGCGCCTTCAGGGCCTCTGGCGCGTCGAGATAGCGGTAGAGCGTGACGTCATTGGCGAAGGGCGAGAAGGGACTGCTGCTCGGAACCGGCAGGGTCACGCCGGGCAGGCCCCGGTAGCTGACGCTGTTGTTGGCCATCAGGTTGCCGCTCAGCGTCGCCGTCGTATCGCCGCCCAGGCTGCGCGTGTAGGTCGCGTCCAGCTTGGCCTGCTCGGTGCGCGGCATCAGGGTGCGGCTGGCGGTCAGGCCGTCGCCCGCCACGCGCCCGGCGCCGGCGACGAAATCGTCAAGGTCCGGCGCGCCGTCGGCGGCCGAGGCCGGGACGGCGGCCAGGGTCACGGTCTCGCCGGCCAGGACGGAAAGCGCCGGATCGATCTCGCCGCCTCCGGGGCCGACGACCGCGCCCAAGAGGTCGTAGGGCGCGCCGGCCAGGGGCGTGCGCACAACGCCGCGCTCGGTCTCGAACAGCGGCGAGTCGCGGTGGTAGCGGGCGGTCACGTTCGTGCGGCCCGCGCCCTGGATGCGGAAGAGGTTGTACTGGTGGTCGCTGGACGCCCTCCCACCCTCGACCGGCCACTGGCCCTCGTTGGTCACGGTGGTGGCGTTGAAGCGCTTCTTGAGGGTGTAGTTGAGCACCGTCTGGTCGGCGCGGAAGCCGTGAGCCAAGGCCTCTTCCTCGCGCAGGGCCGCACCCTTCAGGATCGCTTCGCGCGGGATGCTGGACATATCTCCCGTGACACGTTGACCATTGATCAGGATGATCGGGGGCTCGTCGTTTCGCCCGCGAGCGTTGGGCGCGCTCTTCATCATCTCCCTGACCAGGTCGCCCAGGGTGTTGACTCCCAGGGCCTGGATCTCTTCCTCGTTCAGTTCGAACTCGGGCTCGAGCTCGCTTTCGGTCTGGCCGCGCTGCTTGCCCTCAATGGTGAGGCTCTCGACGGCGTTAGGGTCGGGCTTGCAGACCCGCCTGCCATGCTTGTCCCCCATCTTCTTGTCCGAGGCGGGCTCGACCTGTTCGCAGGCGGTGGCGTCATCGGAGGGGGCGGTGGGCTCCGGATCAGGCGAGGCGTCCAGCGCCATCGCGGCCGCCAGGCTTCCCAGCAGCGCCAGGCTCAAGTCCATCGCACGTTCCCCCGTCAGTCCGACTTCAACCTGGACAACATGCGCGCAACCAGACATTGATTCGACTGAATGGTGACGCTTTCAAGGCGAAGCTTCCGCGGGCGCGCGGTCCGCCGGGCCCTTTGACTCCCCCGGTCCCACCTGCTAAACGCCGCGCCTCGCTCCAGGACCCCGTCCCGGGGCGTGCTTGTCGTTAAGGCGATGAGATCAAATCCGTGGAAGGGCCGCCAAACCCGCACCACGGCTCACCAGCGAGGGCCCCGGCCCTCACGAGAGGACACTATGGCTAAGAAGATCCTGGGCTACATCAAGCTCCAGGTGAAGGCTGGCTCGGCCACGCCTTCGCCCCCCATCGGCCCGGCTCTGGGTCAGCGCGGCGTTAACATCATGGGCTTCTGTAAGGAGTTCAACGCGCGCACCGAGAACGTCGAAAAGGGCACCCCCCTGCCGACCGTCATCACGGTCTATCAGGACAAGTCGTTCACCTTCGTCACCAAGACGCCCCCGGCCACCTTCTTCCTGAAGCAGGCGACCAAGATCCAGTCGGGCGCCAAGCTGACCGGTCGTGAGACCGTCGGCTCGATCACCCGCGCCCAGCTGCGCGAGATCGCCGAAAAGAAGATGAAGGACCTGAACGCCAACGATATCGAGGCCGCGGCCCGCATCATCGAAGGCTCCGCCAAGGCCATGGGCCTGAAGATCGTGGAGGCCTAGGACCATGGCTAAGCAACCCAAGCGCATCAAGGCCTGGACCGGCGACCGCGACGCGGCCCACTCGGTCGAAGCCGCCATCAAGCTGGTCAAGGAAAACGCCAAGGCCAAGTTCGACGAGACCATCGAGATCTCGGTGAACCTGGGCGTCGACCCGCGTCACGCCGACCAACAGGTCCGTGGCGTCGTGAACCTGCCGTCGGGCACCGGCCGTGACGTCCGCGTCGCCGTGTTCGCCAAGGACGCCAAGGCGGCCGAAGCGACCGCCGCCGGCGCCGAGCACGTCGGCGCCGACGACCTGTACGAAAAGATCGCCGGCGGCTTCATGGACTTCGATCGCGTCATCGCGACCCCGGACATGATGGCCCTGGTCGGTCGCCTCGGTAAGGTGCTGGGCCCGCGCGGCCTGATGCCGAACCCGAAGGTCGGCACCGTGACCCCGAACGTCGGTCAAGCCGTGAAGGACGCCAAGGGCGGCGCCGTCGAGTTCCGCGTCGAGAAGGCCGGTATCGTCCATGCTGGCATCGGCAAGGCCTCGTTCACCGAGGAAGCCCTGCTGGTCAACGTCAAGGCTCTGATCGAAGCCCTGAACCGCGCGAAGCCGTCGGGCGCCAAGGGTGTCTTCGTGAAGCGCGTTGGTCTGTCGTCGACGATGGGCCCGGGCTTCAAGGTCGACATCGCCTCGATCGGCTAATCGCCTTTCGAAGTTTGAGTTAGCGGACGGGCGTCGGAGCGATCCGACGCCCGTTTTGCGTTTGGGCGTCGCATTGTGATGTCGGCTAGCCGATGCTATCTTTCGTCTAGACGGAGGTTCCGATGCCCTTCCACGTTCGCGATCCCGAGACCGACGCCCTGGTGCGTGAACTGGCCGACAAGACCAAGCTCGGCATCACGGAGGCTGTGAAACTGGCCGCCACGGAAGCCTTGGCCGCGCGCGAAAAGTCGAGGGCGGAGAAGTTGGCGAGGATCGACGCTATCCTGGCGGAGTTCGATGCGTTGCCGCGGACGGGTCTGAAGGCCGACAAGGCCTTCATGGACATGATCAACGGCGACTGATGTTCGTCGACGCCTCGGCCTGGACGGCTATCATCCTCAAGGAGCCGGAACGTGAGCGGCTGCGGACCACCCTAGCCGATGCGGAAGTGGTTTTGACTTCTTCCATCGCAACCTGGGAAACCATCCGCGCCGTCGTGCGCGAAACCAAGGATACGGTGAAAGACGCGAGCATTCGTCTTGCGGCCCTGCAGGCCAATATCGGCGCGCGGGTCGTCGAGATCGGGGTCGTCGAAGGCCAGCTCGCCCTCGAAGCCCATGCCCGTTTCGGCAAGGGCGTTCATCCCGCTCGGCTCAACATGGGCGACTGCTTCGCCTATGCCTGCGCCAAGGTTCACGGCGTGCCGCTGCTCTACAAGGGCGAGGACTTCGCCCTGACCGACATCGAGGCGGCCTGAGGTGAGCGACGAAACTTTCGACGTGGCGGTGATCGGCGGCGGGCCGGCCGGGCTGATGGCGGCGGAGGCCATCGCCAAGGCGGGACGGTCCGTGGCCGTGTTCGAGAAGATGCCGACCTTCGGGCGCAAGTTCCTGATGGCCGGGCGCGGGGGCTTGAACCTCACCCATTCCGAGGATTTCGAGCGGTTCGTGGGCCGCTACGGCGCGCGGGCCGCGGCGCTGCGGCCGATGCTGGAGGCGTTTGCGCCCGACGATCTGGTCGCCTGGGCCGAGGCCCTGGGCCAGCCGACCTTCGTCGGGGCCAGCGGCCGGGTGTTTCCCAAGGCGATGAAGGCCTCGCCGCTGCTGCGGGCCTGGCTGGCGCGGCTGGAGGGGCTGGGCGTCGGCTTGCGGACGCGGGCCGAGTGGAGCGGCTGGAGCGCGGACGGTGGCTTGCTGATCAATGGCCAGGTCGTGCGCGCCCGGGCGGTGGTCCTGGCCCTGGGCGGCGCCAGCTGGGCCAGGCTGGGTTCGGACGCGGCCTGGGTTCCGATGCTGGAAGGGCAGGGCTGCGCCGTCGCCCCGTTCCGCGCCGCCAACTGCGGCTTCGACGTCGCCTGGAGCGCGGTGTTCCGCGAGCGCTTCGCCGGCGAGCCCTTGAAGAACGTCGGCCTGCGCCATGGCGAGAGGCGCGCGCGCGGCGACGCCATGGTCGCTGGCTACGGCCTGGAGGGCGGGGCGATCTACGCCCTGGCCTCGGCCCTGCGCGACGCGATCGAGGTGGACGGCGAGGCGGTCCTGACGATCGACCTGCGCCCCGACATTCCGGTCGAGACCCTGGAGCGGCGGCTGCTGTCGCCGCGTGGCGGCCAGAGCCTGGCCAACTTCCTGCGCAAGGCCGTCAAGCTGTCGCCGGTCGAGGTCAATCTGCTGCGCGAGGCGCATGGCCTGGATCTGCCCGACGCGCCTGCGGCTCTGGCGGCGGCGATCAAGGCGGCGCCGATCACCCTGACCGGCGTCCAACCCCTGGACCGCGCCATCTCGGCGGCTGGCGGCGCACGGTTCGAGAGCCTGGACGGCCTGGCGCTGAAGGATCGTCCGGACGTGATCCTGGCCGGCGAGATGCTGGACTGGGAGGCGCCGACGGGCGGCTATCTGCTGCAGGCCTGCTTCGCCAGCGGCGTGGCGGCGGGCAAGCAGGCGCTGGCGAGGCTCTAGGGCTTCATCGCCGCGCGGATCCTGGCCGCCATCGCCTCCAGGTCTTTCGGATCGGCCGGCGCGTTCTCCACCAGATAGACCGGCTTGCCGGCCACGCGCGGGATCACGTGGACGTGCAGGTGCGGCACGCTCTGGCCGACGCCGTTGTTCTGCAGGACCAGGAAGCCTTCCAGGCCCAGGGCGTCGACCTCGGCTTGGCCGACCTTCTGGACCACGGCCATGACGCGGGCGATGTCCTTGGGACCCATCTCCAGCAGGTTGCGGGCCTTGGATGTCTTGGAGATCACCAGCACGTGGCCGGGCTCCAGCGGCGCGCGGTCCATGAAGGCCAGGACGTCGGCGTCCTCGTAGACCTTGTAGCTGGGCAGCTCGCCCCGGATGATCCGGGCGAAGACGTTGCCCTCGTCATAGGCGCCCTTCAGCGGCGGGAAGGGCGCGGTCGCCGCGCTCTTCGGCTCGAACCGGGCCAGCCAGCGGATCACCTCGCCCTCCAGCGCGATGCGGGCGTCCGAGAAGCTGTGGTCGGTGGCCATGTAGGTTTCGGTGAGGTCCCTGGCCCCGGCCGCGCGGGCGGCGGCGGCCAGCTTGCGCGTGGTGGGCGCCCCGGCGAACTCGGCGCCGATCAGCAGCACGGGGCGATCGGCGATCCGGGCGGTGAGCTTTTCGAGATCCAGCTTAGCGGCGTCGCGTTCGATCTCGGCGACCAAGGCCTCTGGCGTGGTCGCCAGCGGGGCGGTGTCGGGGCGCATAGCCTCGACCACGGCTTTGCGGTCCTTGGCGATCTCAGCCGCGCGCCCGCCGATGTTCCAGGAATCGATCAGCACCGCACCGGCGACGCGCGTCGAGGCGGCGACGGCGTCGGCGGCCATGAACCCGCCCATGCTGTGGCCGGCCACGACGATGCGGGCGGGATCGACGTGGTATTTGGCGGCGTTGGCGGGATCCAGCAGGAAGGCCACCGCCGCCTCGCCGTCGGCGCGGGCGCTCTCGAAGCTGAACTTGCCCTGGCTGCCCCACGAGCCGCGATAGTTGATCCGCAGGGCGTTCCAGCCGGCGCGGCGCACCGCCTGCAAGAGGTCGATATTGGTTTCGTTGCCGGGAAAGCCGTGCAGGAACAGCAGGGTCGGATGCGGCTGGTCGCCGGAGGCCAGGTACATCATGGCGTTGACCTTCGCGCCCTGGATGTCGAGCTGGAAGGCGGCCATGTCGGCCGGGTGATCCTTGTCGCGCGGCGGATCGGCGACGACCGCGCGAGGCGTCGGCGGAACCTTGGGCTCGGCGAAGGCTGGAGCGGTCCCCGTCGAGACGGCAAGGGCCAGCAGGAACGCGGTCAGGATGGCGGCGGCGCGGCGCATGGAAGGTCCCCTCGAAGCTTGGCCCAATAGAGCACGAGTTCGGTGCTCGTCGACATGCTGACATGCGCCGGCGCGCCGGGCGTTACGACCGGGGCGACGAGAGAAAAGGGAGGCCGTCATGGCGTCGGTCCACAAGGAAATCCTGATCGAGGCGAGCCCGGAAGCGGTCTGGGACGCGGTGCGCGACGTAGGACGGATCCACGAGCGGCTGTGCCCAGGCTTCGTGGTGAACACCGAGATGGTCGACGACGGGGCGGCCCGCCTGGTCACTTTCGGCAACGGCATGGTGGTCAAGGAGGTCATCGTCGACAGCGACGACGCTCGCCGCCGCCTGGTCTGGACCGTGCGGAGCGAGCGCCTGGCCCACCACAATGGCGTCATGCGGATCGAGGACGCCGGTCAGGGCCGCTCGCGCGCCCTCTGGACCGCCGACGTCCTGCCGCATGCGGCGGCCGACGCCGTCGGGCCGATGATGCAGCAGGGGCTGGAGGCGATGAAGCGCCGCCTGGACGAGGCGGGTTGAAATCCTCGCCGTCTTCGTCTATACGCCGCGCCTTCTCCGACGGACTCCGGTCCGCCAGAGAACCTGTTTGAGAACAACGGGGCGTGGGGTCACCAACGCCGTAATCGAGGAAGAGCCCTTCCTCGCCGTCGGGAGACAGGGATAGAGACGCCAAGTCTTCCTGCTCGTGACTCCCCTTCCTTGGTGTTGGGATGGTCCGAGACCGGAACGCGGCCGACTTTCCTTGGAACAGGCATATGCGACTCGCACGCGGGAGCGATCCCGCTTGGGACGAGCATCTGGCTGCCGGAATGGTCCGGCTGCTGTTATTGAGTAGGAGACCGCAATGGACCGCGCTCAAAAGCAGGAATCGATCGAGACGCTCAAGGGCGTCTTCGCCGATGCCGGCGCTGTCGTCGTGACCCACTATACGGGTCTGACCGTTGCGGAAATGACCGACCTTCGTCTTCGCCTCCGCAAGGAAGGCGCCGCGATCAAGGTTGTGAAGAACACCCTGGCCCTCAAGGCTCTGGACGGCAAGCTCGGTGACAAGGGCGACAAGCTCTTCACCGGCCCGGTCGCCATCGCCTACGGCCCGGACGCTGTCTCGGCCGCGAAGATCGCGGTGCAGTTCGCCAAGGAAAACGACAAGCTCAAGGTTGTCGGTGGCGTCCTGGACCAGACCAACGTGCTGGACGAGAACGCGGTGCGCGCTCTGGCGACCCTGCCGTCGCTGGACGAACTGCGTGGCAAGCTCATCGGCCTCATCCAGGCTCCGGCGACCAAGATCGCTGGCGTCCTGCAGGCTCCGGCCGGCCAGCTGGCTCGCGTCTTCAACGCCTACGCGACCAAAGACGCCGCGTAACGGTCATCCCCGCAAATCTATCCCAATCTCTCTAAGGAACTGACACATGTCGAAGCTCGAAAAGCTGGTCGAAGAACTGTCCACCCTGTCGGTGCTGGAAGCCGCTGAACTGTCGAAGCTGCTGGAAGAAAAGTGGGGCGTCTCGGCCGCCGCTCCGGTCGCCGTCGCCGCCGCTGGTGGCGCCGCCGCCGCTCCGGCCGAAGCCGCTGAAGAGCAAACCGAGTTCACCGTCGTCCTGACGGACGGTGGCGACAAGAAGATCAACGTGATCAAGGAAGTCCGCGGCGTCCGTCCGGACCTCGGCCTGAAGGAAGCCAAGGACCTGGTCGAAGGCGCTCCGCAGAACGTCGTCGAGAACGTCTCGAAGCAACAAGCCGACGAAGTCGCCAAGAAGCTGACCGAAGCCGGCGCCAAGGTCCAAATCAAGTAATCCGCTCCCCACGTTCGTGGGGACTGGGTTCCTTTTGGAACTGGTGGAACGGGCCCGGGGGGAAACCTCCGGGCCCGTTTTCTTTTTGGGGCGATCGCGCGTGTCGGCGGGGTGTCTGACTTGAAGGCGGCGGCCGCTCCTCCTTAAGCTGCTCCCCTGATCGAAGGGGCGAAGCATGGCCATCCGACCTACCCGTCGCGACTTGGTTGCGGGCGTGACCGCGGGCCTCGCCGCCGGGCCCGCCCTGGCGGGTGATGGTCTCGGCGGGATCCGCATGCCCGCGTCCGTCGCCGACAGCGAGCTAAGGGGCCTGTCGCCGACCGGGGGCAAGACCTACTGGGCCTCGGGCTCCAGAGGCTGGCTGATCCGGGGCAAGGGTGAGCGCCAGGATCCGATGCGGATCATCGGGGCCGAAGACCTGGACTTCCGGGGGCTGCACGCCTTCGACGACCATCACGTGCTGGCGATGAGCGCCGGACCGGGCGGCGCGTCTCAGCTGTGGCGCACGAAGGACGGCGGCAAGACCTGGAAGCGGCTGGCGGCCAACCAGGATCCGGAGGGCTTCTGGGACTCGATCGCCTTCGTCGACCAGCGGCGCGGCTTCATCCTGGGCGATCCGACCCAGGGGCGCTTCACCGTGCTCTACACGGCCGACGGCGGCGAGACCTGGGCGCGGCTGCCGCCGGAGGGCGTGCCGCCGGCCGCCGACGGGGAGGGGGCCTTCGCCGCCAGCAACGGCTGCATCGCCATCGGCCGCCACGGCCAGGTGGCGTTCTGCACCGGCGGGGCGGGCAAGGCGCGGGTCTATCTGTCGTTGGGCGGCGGCGGTGTGTTCGTGGCGCTGGACACGCCGATCCTCGCCGACGCGCCTTCGCGCGGGGCGTTCGCCATCGCCTTCGGCCGGCGCGGCGAGCTGTGGGTCTGCGGCGGCGACTACAAGAACCCCAGGGCCGAGGGCGTGAACCTGGCCTGGCGACCGCCGGGCAGCCTCGACTTTCAGCCGGTGGCCGCGCCGGCCGGCTACCTGTCGGGGATCTCGGTCGAGGGCGAGACGGTGATGGCCACGGGCCTGGCCGGCACGATCCTGGCCCGCGACGGCCGCCACTTCGAGCGCGTGTCGTCCGCGCCGATGAACAGCGTGCGCCTGACCTCGCCCAAGTCCGGCGTGCTATGCGGTCCGATGGGATCGATCGGCCTCTGGCGGGCGTGACATCGGGTCTGGCGGAACGCTTCGTCCCGTCCTACGTTCACCCCGCATGCTCAAGCTCGCCGGTGTCCTGCTCGTCCTCATGATCCTGTTCGGGATCCTCGGCTTCGTCGTCGACGTGGCCGGCGCGCTGACCAAGGCGGCGTTCTTCGTCTGCCTGATCGCCCTGGCGGTTTCCCTGGTGACGAAGGCGATACGGAAGTCCTGACGCGCGATTCACACGCGCTGACGAATCCCCCTTTTCTTCCGCGTTCGCATCCCCTATATCCCCCCGTTCACGATTACATCGGCGGAGCGCTTCCGCGCGTCCGTGTAACGCCCCGAGGCGCGGTCAGCCGCCCTCCGATCTGCGCGAAGGGGCGCCCGTCAGGCTTCCGATCCCGGTCGCCCGGCAGGGGAATTCCAGCGTCCGCAGCTTCCTGAACAGGGAGCAGCGAGGGTGGACGCTAAGGACATTCGAATTTCACACGCGGAGTCCGTCCGCGTTCAGGGAAACAACATGGCGCAATCCTTCACCGGCAAGAAGCGGATCCGGAAGTCGTTCGGCCGCATCCCCGAAGCTGTGCAGATGCCGAACCTCATCGAGGTTCAGCGCTCCTCCTACGAGCAGTTCCTCCAGCGCGAGGTCCGTCCGGGCCAGCGCCGCGACGAAGGCGTCGAGGCGGTCTTCAAGTCGGTGTTCCCGATCAAGGATTTCAACGAGCGCGCGGTGCTCGAATACGTCTCGTACGAATTCGAAGAGCCCAAGTACGACGTTGAAGAGTGCATCCAGCGCGACATGACCTTCGCTGCGCCGCTGAAGGTCAAGCTGCGCCTGATCGTGTTCGAGACGGAAGAAGAAACCGGCGCCCGCTCGGTCAAGGACATCAAGGAGCAGGACGTCTACATGGGCGACATCCCGCTCATGACGGACAAGGGCACCTTCATCGTCAACGGCACCGAGCGCGTCATCGTCTCGCAGATGCACCGCTCGCCGGGCGTGTTCTTCGACCACGACAAGGGCAAGACCCACGCCTCGGGCAAGCTGCTGTTCGCCGCCCGCGTGATCCCGTACCGCGGCTCGTGGCTGGACTTCGAGTTCGACGCCAAGGACATCGTCTATGTCCGCATCGACCGCCGCCGCAAGCTGCCGGCCACCACCTTCCTCTATGCCCTGGGCATGGACGGCGAAGAGATCCTGACCACGTTCTACGACGTCGTCCCGTTCGAGAAGCGCGCGGGCGGCTGGGCCACCCCGTACAAGGCCGAGCGCTGGCGCGGCGTGAAGCCGGAATTCCCGCTGATCGACGCCGACACCGGCGAGGAAGTGGCTCCGGCCGGCACCAAGATCACCGCCCGCCAGGCCAAGAAGTTCGCCGATGGCGGCCTGAAGACCCTGCTGCTGGCTCCGGAAGCCCTGACGGGCCGCTACCTGGCCCGCGACGCGGTCAACTTCTCGACCGGTGAAATCTACGCCGAAGCCGGCGACGAGCTGGACGTCACGGCGATCCAGGCCCTGGCCGACCAGGGCTTCGACACCATCGACGTGCTGGACATCGACCACGTCACGGTCGGCGCCTACATGCGCAACACCCTGCGCGTGGACAAGAACGCCATCCGCGAGGACGCGCTGTTCGACATCTATCGCGTCATGCGTCCGGGCGAGCCGCCGACGGTGGAAGCCGCCGAGGCCATGTTCAAGTCGCTGTTCTTCGACGCCGAGCGCTACGACCTGTCGTCGGTGGGCCGCGTGAAGATGAACATGCGTCTGGAGCAGGAAGTTTCGGACGAGGTCCGCATCCTGCGCAAGGACGACGTCCTGGCCGTGCTGAAGGTCCTGGTGGGCCTGCGCGACGGTCGCGGCGAAATCGACGACATCGACAACCTGGGCAACCGCCGCGTCCGCTCGGTGGGCGAACTGCTGGAAAACCAGTACCGCGTCGGCCTGCTGCGCATGGAACGCGCGATCAAGGAACGCATGAGCTCGGTCGATATCGACACGGTCATGCCGCACGACCTGATCAACGCCAAGCCGGCCGCCGCCGCCGTGCGTGAATTCTTCGGCTCCTCGCAGCTGTCGCAGTTCATGGACCAGACGAACCCGCTGTCGGAAATCACCCACAAGCGTCGTCTCTCGGCCCTCGGCCCGGGCGGTCTGACCCGCGAACGCGCTGGCTTCGAAGTCCGCGACGTGCACCCGACCCACTACGGCCGGATCTGCCCGATCGAGACGCCGGAAGGTCCGAACATCGGCCTGATCAACTCGCTGGCCACCCACGCCCGCGTGAACAAGTACGGCTTCATCGAGAGCCCCTACCGTCGCGTGAAGGACGGTAAGCCGATGGACGAGGTCGTCTACATGTCGGCCATGGAAGAGTCGAAGCACGTCATCGCCCAGTCGAACATCAAGGTCGACGCCGGCGAGATCGTGGACGACCTGGTTCCGGGCCGGATCAACGGCGAACCGACCCTCCTGCAAAAGGAGACGGTAGACCTGATGGACGTGTCGCCGCGCCAAGTCGTGTCGGTGGCCGCCGCCCTGATCCCGTTCCTGGAAAACGACGACGCCAACCGCGCCCTCATGGGTTCGAACATGCAACGTCAGGCCGTGCCGCTGGTGCAGTCGGACGCCCCCCTGGTCGGCACCGGCATGGAAGCCGTCGTCGCCCGTGACTCGGGCGCCGTCGTCATCGCCAAGCGCACCGGCGTGGTCGAGCAGATCGACGGTACGCGTATCGTCATCCGCGCCACCGAGGAAACCGACGCGGCCCGCTCGGGCGTCGACATCTACCGGATGTCGAAGTTCCAGCGTTCGAACCAGTCGACCTGCATCAACCAGCGCCCGCTGGTGAAGGTGGGCGACCGGATCAGCGCCGGCGACATCATCGCCGACGGTCCGTCGACCGAACTGGGCGAACTGGCCCTGGGCCGCAACGCGCTCGTCGCGTTCATGCCCTGGAACGGCTACAACTTCGAAGACTCGATCCTGATCTCCGAACGCATCGTCCGCGACGACGTCTTCACCTCGATCCACATCGAGGAATTCGAAGTCATGGCCCGCGACACGAAGCTGGGTCCGGAAGAAATCACCCGCGACATCCCGAACGTCGGCGAGGAAGCCCTGCGCAACCTCGACGAAGCCGGCATCGTGGCGATCGGCGCCGAAGTCCAGCCGGGCGACATCCTGGTCGGCAAGGTCACGCCGAAGGGCGAAAGCCCGATGACGCCGGAAGAAAAGCTGCTGCGCGCCATCTTCGGTGAAAAGGCCTCGGACGTCCGCGACACCAGCCTGCGCCTGCCCCCGGGCGTCGCCGGCACGATCGTCGACGTTCGCGTCTTCAACCGTCACGGCGTCGACAAGGACGAGCGCGCGCTCGCCATCGAACGCGCCGAGATCGACCGCCTGGGCAAGGACCGCGACGATGAGTTCGCGATCCTGAACCGCAACATCTCG
Organism: Caulobacter segnis; assembly: GCF_019931575.1. NCBI lineage: Bacteria > Pseudomonadati > Pseudomonadota > Alphaproteobacteria > Caulobacterales > Caulobacteraceae > Caulobacter > Caulobacter segnis. The sequence goes on from NZ_CP082923.1 coordinate 727,882, forward strand.
GGTCGTCTGAAGGAACTGCTGGTCGGCAAGGTCGCCGTGTCGGGTCCCAAGGGCCTGTCGCGCGGCGAGATCACGGCCGATGGTCTCTCGCAGATCGCCTCGGGCCTGTGGTGGCAGATCGCCCTGGAAGACGAGAAGGCGATGGGCGAACTCGAGTCGCTCCGCCGCCTGTTCGACGAGAACCGCAAGCGCCTCGACCGTCGTTTCGAAGACAAGGTCGACAAGCTGCAGCGCGGCGACGAACTGCCTCCGGGCGTCATGAAGATGGTCAAGGTCTTCGTGGCCGTGAAGCGCAAGCTGCAGCCGGGCGACAAGATGGCCGGCCGTCACGGCAACAAGGGCGTCATCTCGCGCATCCTGCCGATCGAGGACATGCCGTTCCTCGCCGACGGGACGCACGTCGACGTCGTTCTGAACCCGCTGGGCGTGCCTTCGCGCATGAACGTCGGCCAGATCTTCGAAACCCACCTGGGCTGGGCCTGCGCCAACCTCGGCAAGCAGATCACCAACCTGCTGGAAGACTGGCAGCACGGCGGTCAGAAGGACGCCCTGGTGACGCGCCTGCGCGACATCTACGGCCCCGACGAAGAACTGCCCGACACCGAAGAGGGCCTGGTGGAACTGGCGCGCAACCTGGGCAAGGGCGTTCCGATCGCCACCCCGGTGTTCGACGGCGCGCGCATGGACGACATCGAGGGCCACCTCGAAATGGCCGGCGTCAACAAGTCGGGCCAGTCGATCCTGTTCGACGGCCTGACCGGCGAGCAGTTCAAGCGTCCGGTCACGGTCGGCTACATCTACATGCTGAAGCTGCACCACCTGGTCGACGACAAGATCCACGCCCGTTCGATCGGTCCGTACTCGCTGGTCACCCAGCAGCCGCTGGGCGGCAAGGCCCAGTTCGGCGGTCAGCGCTTCGGGGAAATGGAAGTGTGGGCCCTGGAAGCCTACGGCGCGGCCTACACCCTGCAGGAAATGCTGACGGTGAAGTCCGACGACGTGGCCGGCCGTACGAAGGTCTACGAGTCGATCGTCCGCGGCGACGACACGTTCGAAGCCGGTATCCCGGAAAGCTTCAACGTGCTGGTCAAGGAAATGCGCTCGCTCGGCCTGAACGTCGAGCTGGAGAACAGCTGATCCGGATCTCCCTCCCCGGCCTGACCGCCGGGGAGGGGCCTCCTTTCAGCCCGCTCTCCCTCAAGAATTTTCGCGGGTAGTCCCCGCAGAAGGAACCAAGATGAACCAGGAAGTCCTGAACATCTTCAATCCGGTCCAGGCCGCTCCGACCTTCGACCAGATCCGTATCTCGCTGGCCTCGCCGGAAAAGATCCGTTCGTGGTCGTTCGGCGAGATCAAGAAGCCCGAGACCATCAACTACCGCACGTTCAAGCCCGAGCGTGACGGCCTGTTCTGCGCCCGTATCTTTGGCCCGACCAAGGACTACGAATGCCTGTGCGGCAAGTACAAGCGCATGAAGTACAAGGGCATCATCTGCGAAAAGTGCGGTGTTGAAGTCACCCTCGCCCGCGTCCGTCGCGAGCGCATGGGCCACATCGAACTGGCCTCGCCGGTCGCCCATATCTGGTTCCTGAAGTCGCTGCCCTCGCGCATCGCCATGATGCTCGACATGCCGCTGAAGGACATCGAGCGCGTCCTGTACTTCGAATACTACATCGTCACCGAGCCGGGCCTGACGCCTCTGAAGCAGCACCAGCTGCTGTCGGAAGACGACTACATGCGCGCCCAGGAAGAGTACGGCGACGACAGCTTCACCGCCGAGATCGGCGCGGAAGCCATCCAGAACCTGCTGAAGGCCATCGACCTCGAGAAAGAGGCCGAGCGTCTGCGCGAGGAACTGTCCGGCACCGTCTCGGACATGAAGCAGAAGAAGTTTTCGAAGCGCCTGAAGATCCTGGAAGCCTTCCAGGAGTCGGGCAACCGTCCCGAGTGGATGGTGCTGACGGTCGTTCCGGTCATCCCGCCGGAACTGCGTCCGCTGGTGCCGCTGGACGGCGGCCGCTTCGCGACCTCGGACCTGAACGACCTGTATCGCCGGGTCATCAACCGTAACAACCGCCTGAAGCGCCTGATCGAGCTGCGCGCGCCCGACATCATCATCCGCAACGAAAAGCGGATGCTGCAGGAGTCGGTCGACGCCCTGTTCGACAACGGCCGTCGCGGTCGCGTCATCACGGGCGCCAACAAGCGTCCGCTGAAGTCGCTGGCCGACATGCTGAAGGGCAAGCAAGGTCGCTTCCGTCAGAACCTGCTGGGCAAGCGCGTCGACTATTCGGGCCGTTCGGTCATCGTCGTCGGTCCCGAGCTGAAGCTGCACGAGTGCGGCCTGCCCAAGAAGATGGCGCTGGAGCTGTTCAAGCCGTTCATCTACGCGCGCCTGGACGCCAAGGGCCTGTCGGGCACCGTCAAGCAATCCAAGCGCATGGTCGAGCGCGAGCAGCCGCAGGTGTGGGACATCCTCGAAGAGGTGATCCGCGAGCACCCGGTGCTGCTGAACCGCGCCCCGACCCTGCACCGTCTGGGCATCCAGGCGTTCGAGCCGAAGCTGATCGAGGGCAAGGCCATCCAGCTGCACCCGCTGGTCTGCGCCGCGTTCAACGCCGACTTCGACGGCGATCAGATGGCCGTGCACGTCCCGCTGAGCCTGGAAGCTCAGCTGGAAGCGCGCGTCCTGATGATGTCGACCAACAACATCCTGTCGCCCGCCAACGGTCGCCCGATCATCGTGCCGTCGCAGGACATCGTCCTGGGCCTGTACTACCTGTCGGTCGCCCGCGAGGGTGAGCCGGGCGAAGGCAAGATCTTCGCCGACCTGGGTGAAATCGAAGCCGCCATGGACGCCGGCGTCGTCTCGCTGCACGCCAAGATCAAGGCGCGCCACACCGAGATGAACGCCGACGGTCAGCTGGTCCGCAAGGTGATCGACACCACGCCGGGCCGCATGAAGATCGCCGCCCTGCTGCCGCAGCACCCCCAGATCGGCCACCGCCTGATCGAAAAGGCGCTGACCAAGAAGGAAATCGGCAATCTGATCGACATCGTCTACCGCCACTGCGGTCAGAAGGCGACGGTCATCTTCGCCGACAAGGTCATGGGTCTGGGCTTCAAGGAAGCCGCCAAGGCGGGCATCTCGTTCGGCAAGGACGACATCATCATCCCGGTCCGCAAGACCGTGATCGTGGAAGAGACCCGCAAGCTGGCCGAGGAGTACGAGCAACAGTACGCCGACGGCCTGATCACCAAGGGCGAGAAGTACAACAAGGTCGTTGACGCCTGGGCCAAGGCCACCGACCGCGTCGCCGACGAGATGATGGCCGAGCTTCAGATGAAGCATAAGGACGAGAACGGTCGCGAGAAGGAAATCAACGCCATCTACATGATGGCCCACTCCGGCGCCCGTGGTTCGCAAGCCCAGATGAAGCAGCTGGGCGGCATGCGCGGCCTGATGGCCAAGCCCTCCGGCGAGATCATCGAGACCCCGATCGTCTCGAACTTCAAGGAAGGCCTGACCGTTCAGGAGTACTTCAACTCCACCCACGGCGCCCGTAAGGGTCTGGCCGACACGGCGCTGAAGACCGCCAACTCGGGTTACCTGACCCGTCGTCTGGTCGACGTCGCGCAGGACTGCATCATTGTCGAGGAAGACTGCGGCACCACGCGGGGCATCACCCTACGCGCCGTCGTCGAGGGCGGCGACGTGCTGGTCTCGCTGGGCACCCGCGTCCTGGGCCGCTTCACGGCCGAGGACGTCAAGGATCCGGGCACCGGCGAGCTGGTCGTTCCGGCCGACACCTATATCGACGAGAACATCGCCGACGCCATCGAGGCGGCCGTGGTGCAGTCGGTGAAGGTCCGCTCGGTCCTGACCTGCGAAGCCAAGGTCGGCGTCTGCGGCGCCTGCTACGGCCGCGACCTGGCCCGCGGCACCCCGGTGAACATCGGCGAAGCGGTCGGCGTCATCGCCGCCCAGTCGATCGGTGAGCCCGGCACGCAGCTGACCATGCGTACGTTCCACATCGGCGGCACCGCCCAGGTGGCCGAGCAGTCGTTCTTCGAAGCCAGCAACGAGGGTACGGTCCGCGTGATCGGCCCGACCGTTGTCGGCGCGGACGGCGCGCTGGTCATCATGAGCCGCAACACCTCGGTCAGCGTGCTGGTCGACGGCAAGGAGCGCGAAACCTACAAGCCGCCGTACGGCGCCCGCCTGCGGGTCAAGGACGGCGACACGGTCAAGCGCGGCCAGCGCCTCGGCGATTGGGACCCCTACACCACCCCGATCATCACCGAAGTGGCCGGCCGCATCCGCGCCGAAGACCTGGTGGATGGCCTGTCCATCCGCGAGGAAGTCGACGAAGCGACCGGTATCGCCCAGCGCGTGGTCGCCGACTGGCGCACCTCGGCCCGGGGTTCGGACCTGCGTCCGGGCATGGGCGTGCTGGCCGAAGACGGCTCGTACAAGCGTCTGTCGAACGGCGGCGAGGCTCGCTACCTCCTGTCGGCCGGCGCCATTCTGTCGGTCGCCGACGGCGACGAGGTGAAGCCGGGTGAGGTCATCGCCCGTATTCCGACCGAAGGCGCCAAGACGCGGGACATCACCGGTGGTCTGCCGCGCGTCGCCGAACTCTTCGAAGCCCGCCGTCCGAAGGACTGCGCGGTCATCGCGGAAATGGACGGTCGTGTCGAATTCGGCAAGGATTACAAGAACAAGCGCCGGATCAAGATCACGCCGGACGTCGACGCCGACGGCAACCAGCCCGAGGCGGTCGAGTTCCTGATCCCGAAGGGCAAGCACATCGCCGTCCACGACGGGGACTACATCACCAAGGGCGAGTACATCATCGACGGCAACCCGGATCCGCACGACATCCTGCGCATCCTGGGCGTCGAAGCCCTGGCGAACTTCCTCGTCGACGAGATCCAGGAGGTCTATCGACTGCAAGGCGTGCCGATCAACGACAAGCACATCGAGACGATCGTTCGTCAGATGCTGCAGAAGGTCGAGATCCTCGAGCCGGGCGACACGGGCCTCATCAAGGGCGACCACCTGGACAAGCCCGAGTTCGACCGCGAACAGGACAAGGCGATCGCCCGCGGCGGCCGTCCGGCTGTGACCCAGCCGGTGCTGCTCGGCATCACCAAGGCCTCGCTGCAGACCAAGAGCTTCATCTCGGCCGCCTCGTTCCAGGAAACGACGCGCGTCCTGACCGAAGCCTCGGTGCACGGCAAGACCGACACCCTGGAAGGCCTGAAGGAAAACGTCATCGTGGGTCGCCTGATCCCCGCCGGTACGGGTTCCTACCTGCGCAGCCTGCAGCGCGTCGCCGCCAAGCGCGACGAGCAGCTGGCCCAGCAGCGCGAAGAAGCGATGGAGCCGCTGCCGGCCGAGATCGCGCTTTCGGACGCCGAATAGGCGTCCGAGACAAAGGAAAAGTCGGACGCCGAATAGGCTTCGGCTTAAGAGCGAATACGGAAAGGCCCGGGAGCGATCCCGGGCCTTTTCTTGCTCATACGCGCTTGATGAGGGCTTCACGGCAGGCGTTGGCTGTCCGCCAAAGACACGGGCCGTCCAGCGGCGAGGGCCGGAGCGACGCTGAAACGCAATTGTCTGCGTCAGAATGTCGCGATCGCTGCGCCGCAGCATTTTGAAACAGCGTTATTAATCCGAGCTTTAGCTATGTGACGCAAAGGAAAGCTTGATCTAGATCAAATTTCGGACCCGCCATGCGCGCCAGCATCTCCACAAAGGTCAGCCTGACCATCGCCTTGGCCTTCCTGGTCCTGACCCTCGCGGTTCTCGGGATTGTGGCCAAGAGCTCGCTGGACTTCGCCCGCCGTCAGGCGACGCAGGCGCAGGAATCCAGCATGCGGGTGGCCTGGGACGTGATCGGCGAGCGGGGCAAGAGCTTCCGCCGCGAAGGCGACCAGTTGCTGGTCGGCGACCACGCCGTGAACGGCGACTTTGACGGCGTCGACCGAGTGAAGACCCTGGTCGGCGGGACCGCCACCGTCTTCATGGGCGACAAGCGCGTCACCACCAACGTCACCAAGCCGGACGGCTCGCGCGCCGTCGGCACCAGCCTGGCCAAGGGGCCCGTCTATGACGCCGTGCTAGGCCGGGGCGAATCCTATCGTGGCGAAGCCAAGATCCTGGGGCGACCGTTCTTCGTCGCCTATGACCCCATCAAGGACGCCGGGGGCCAAGTGATCGGCGTCATGTATGTCGGCGTGCCGCAAGCGGACTATTTCGCGCCCGTGTATCGTCAGCTGACCGTCCTGGCCCTGGCCTGCGTGCTGCTGGGCGCGGCCGGCGCGGGCGCCTCGGTGCTGATGACCCGCCGCCAGCTGTCGCCGCTGGCGACCCTGCGCGACGCCATGAGCCGCCTGATGGGCGGCGACCTGGCCGTCAGCCTGCCGTTCGCCGGCCGGGCCGACGATATCGGCCTGATGGCCGACGCCGTGCACCAGTTCCGTGACGCCGCCCTGGAAAAGAACCGCATCGCCGCCGAGGCCGCCGCCCATCGCGAGGCCTCGGAAGCCGAACGCGACGCCGCCGGCGCCGACAGCGCCCGCCGCTCGTCCGAGCAGGCCCAGGTGGTCCGCCGCCTGGCCGAGAGCCTGCACAGCCTGTCGGCCGGCGACCTGACCGTGCGCCTGACCGAACCCTTCGCCCAGGACTACGAGGGCCTGCGCGCCGACTTCAACCGCGCCGTCGAGGGCCTGGAAGGCGCCATGGCCTCCGTCGTCTCGGCCGTGTCGGGCCTGAACAGCGGGGCCAGCGGCATCGCCTCGGCCGCCGACGACCTGTCGCGCCGCAGCGAGCAGCAGGCCGCCAGCCTGGAAGAGACCGCCGCCGCCCTCGACGAGATCACCGCCACCGTCCGGAGGACGGCTGACGGCGCCAAGGAGGCCCACCGCGCCGTGGGCGACGCTCAGGCCGAAGCCGGTCGCAGCCGCGAGGTCGTCGCCTCGGCCGTCGAGGCCATCGGCGGCATCGAGGCCTCGTCCCGCCAGGTGGCCCAGATCATCGGCGTGATCGACGAGATCGCCTTCCAGACCAACCTCCTGGCCCTGAACGCCGGCGTCGAAGCGGCCCGGGCGGGTGAAGCCGGTCGCGGCTTCGCCGTCGTCGCCCAGGAAGTGCGGGCCCTGGCCCAGCGCTCGGCCGAAGCGGCCAAGGAGATCAAGATCCACATCGCCGACTCCGAACGCCAGGTGGGGGCGGGCGTGTCGCTGGTCGGCGCGGCCGGCGAGACCCTGCAGCGCATCGCCGGCCAGGTCGGCGCGATCAGCAGCGTGATCACCGAGATCGCCGCCTCGGCCCAGGAACAGGCCGCCGGTCTTTCGCAGGTCAACACCGCCGTCAACCAGATGGACCAGGGCACCCAGCACACCACGGCCATGGCCAGCCGCTCGGCGTCTTCCAGCCAGTCGCTGCTGGACGAGGTGCGGGGTCTGGCCGAGCTGGTCCAGCGCTTCCGCGTCGGCGGCGGCGCGGCTCGGGACGTCCGCCGGGCGGCCTGAGGCCTCCCCGGCCCGATCCACCTTGGGTGGGCGGGCGCAACCACGCCTTGATCCGATGAACGTCGCCATAGTAGACCCCCGGCATCGCGGGGGCGCGATCGCTTACGGAGTTCAGTAAGTGTTGAGTCCAGTCCACCGCGTCGGCGCAGGTTCGCCGGTCGCGGGACGCTGCCGGCCGCCCAGCGTGAAATCGGCCGCCATCACCGCCTTGGTCCTGATCCTGTCGACGCCCTTCGCGGCGCACGCCGAGGACGGCGCCAAGGAACCCAGCCGAACCTTCGGCGAAACCCCGCTGACCGACGCCGACGACGCCGTCACCAACGACAAGACCGTCGACCTGGTCGACAGCGTCGACTTCGGCGGCGGAACCAACACCTTGACCAACAACGGCGTCATCACGGTCGGCGCCACCGCCACGGCGCCGGTCCAGGTCTCGCTGCTGCGCCTGGAGGCCCTGAGGAACACGGGCCTGGTGGATCTGCGCAACGGCCACGGCGGCGACGTCCTGACCTTGTCGGGCGACTACAACGGCTCGGGCAAGGCCCGCCTGGGGCTGGATGTCGGGCCCACCGGCGTCGATCGCCTGGTCGTCGGCGACGTCGCCAACGGCAAGACCGCCGTCGTGCTGGGCGGCCTGTCGGCCAAGACCGCCGTGCTGACCGGCGACAAGGGCCCGGTGCTGATCCAGGCCGGCGCCGGTTCGACCAAGGACGCCTTCCATGTCGAGAACGCCGAGATCGGCTTCATCCGCTACAGCCTGGTCCAGGATGCGGGAACGACGGTCAGCTATCGCCTGAAGGGCGTGGCCGGCCAGCGGGCCTACGAGATGCTGAAGGTCTCCGAAGGCGCCAGGGACGTCTGGCGCCAGTCGGCGGACGCCTGGAGCGCTCATGTGGCCAGCCTGCGCGACGCCGACAGCGACGCGGACGGCGCGGGCGTGTGGGGCCAAGCCTTCGGCGGCCGCCTGGATCGCGACGACAAGATCGCCGCGCCCGACCGGCCGGTGTTCATCGACTACCGCCAAACCACCTATGGCGGGCAGATGGGGGCGGACCTGATCAACGCCGGCTTGGATGGCGGCCGGGTCCTGCTGGGCGTGACCGGCGGTTACGCCGATGCGCGCCTGCGCTTCAGCGGCGTCGGCGGACAGGAGGCCAAGCTGCGGGTCGCCAATCTGGGCGGCTATCTGGCCCTGACGAGGGGCGGCTACTTCCTGAACGCCCTGGCCAAGGTCGACCGCCAGTCGATCAAGGTCAGCAATGGCCCGGACGCCATCGACCTCGACTTCGACGGGACCGCCTACGGCGCCCAGGTCGAGGCTGGCAGCCGGTCCGAGGGCGACGGCCTGGTCTACGAGAAGCTGCTGAGCATCAACTATGTCAGCGCGCGGCTCGACGACGTGGACGTCTTCGCGCAACGGCTGGATTTCGACAGCGCGACTGGCTTCGTGGCCAAGGCCGGCGTGCGGGGCGCGCTGCGAAGCGACGCCCTGGGCGGGGTGTTCACTTCGTACGGCGCGGCCTTCGTCGTCCACGACTTCACGGTCAAGAACGGCCTGGATCTGGTCAGCGCCGACCAGGTCGAGCATCTGTCCCGCGACGGCGGCCGCACCTTCGGCCAACTGACCGTGGGGCTGAGCTATAGCGCCGGCGGGGCGATGCTCACCTTCCTGGAAGCCTCCGGCGAGAAGGGCGGCAGCCGTTCGGGCGGGACCCTGCGTTTCGGGACGCGGATCGGCTTCTAGCCATGGCGGCCGCCGGGTCTTCCACGGCCCGGCGGCCGTCTACGGCTGCTTCTTCCGCAGCTCCAGGAACTTGCGGGCCCGGTCCTCGCTGTCCTTCTCCCTGCGGATCTGGTCGACGACGGACTGGCGTGGATTGCCCAAGCCGTCCTGCTCGGCGCCCAGGACGAAGGGGATCTCCTTCATCGTGCCGGGGTGGGTCCTGCTGCGATGGTCGACGCCGGGCGCCATCGGGGCGTCGAGATAGTCCTTGTAGGCCCGCAGAGCCGCACCCTGGGCCTCCAGCGCGCGGCGCTTGTCGGCGTCCATGCCGCCCAACGGATCGCCCTTGGGCTTGGCGGCGCCGAAGCGCTCGTCGCACTTCTCGCGTTCGCGGCGGTTGAGGCCTACGGCGTCGGCGCTGATGCAGCCGGTGCTGGTCCGCAGGGCTGTGCGCAGATCGCCCGCACCCTCGCCGGGCAGCGGGGCGGGGCGCATGGCCGTTCCCGGCCTCGCGATCCCTGCGGCGGGGACGCTCAATATCGGAACACCAGGCGGCGCGGGCCGAGCCGGCGCGCGGATCTGGAACGGCAGGACAGGGGAGGGCGCGCTGGCCGCCGAGGCCGGCGCCGGGCGCGGCTGGGGCTGTTCGTCCTGGCGCGGCCGGACTAGCTCCACCGTCACAGTCGGCAGGTCGTCGGCGGTCAGGGCCTCCAGAAGCGGCGGAACGGGCAGGGCCAGCCAGGCCAGCAGAACCACGTGCAGCAGCAGCGAGCCGGCGAGAATCGTCACCCTCCGGCGGTCGCGTCCGCTGATCCTCACGCTGACGCTCACCCGTCCTCCAGCCCGCCCTTGGCCCTTGCTCGCCTCATCCCCACATGGCGAGGCGAGGGGCGCAAACAAGATGCTCCATCCCAGCGTGAGCCTGTACAGCTTGCGGTGGCGAAAACGGGGCCGGAATTTGGGCCTTAAGGCGGCGTTAACCGACGCGGGAACAGGCGGTTGACGTTCGGCCCCTTCGCGAGTAAATACCGCGCTCTTTTTCGAGGCGTGCGTTCGCGTGCGTCCTGATGAGCTTCCGTTCTTTTGGCGGAGAACCCGTCGGTGTGCTTCCCGCGCCCCGGCGAGTTTCGTGTTTATCGGGTCTCCAAGCGGAGCCTTGAACCAAGAACAACAAAGACAAGGACCTGAAGCGCTTCGGCCGAAAGGCACACGCTTCCATCAGAGCAGAGACTTAATGCCTACCATTAACCAGCTCATCCGTAAGCCGCGCTCCCCGAAGCCGGTCCGGAACAAGGTGCCGGCCCTGAAGGGCTGCCCCCAACGTCGCGGCGTTTGCACGCGCGTCTACACCACGACCCCGAAGAAGCCGAACTCGGCTCTGCGTAAGGTCGCCAAGGTCCGTCTGACCACCGGCATCGAAGCCGTGTGCTACATCCCGGGCGAAGGCCACAACCTGCAGGAGCACTCGGTGGTGCTCATCCGCGGCGGCCGCGTCAAGGACTTGCCCGGCGTCCGTTATCACATCCTGCGCGGCGTCCTCGACACCCAAGGTGTCAAGGATCGTAAGCAGCGTCGTTCGCTCTACGGCGCCAAGCGTCCGAAGTAAGGAATAGAAGAAGATGTCCCGCCGCCGTCGCGCCGAGAAACGCCAAGTCCTGCCGGATCCCAAGTTTGGGGATCTGATCGTCACGAAGTTCATGAACTATGTGATGTACGAGGGCAAAAAAGCTGTCGCCGAAAACATCATCTATGGTGCTTTCGACATCCTGGAAGCCAAGCGCAAGGACCAAGGTCCGCTTGAAACCTTCCACTCCGCTCTGGACAACGTCGCCCCGGCGATCGAAGTCCGGTCGCGTCGCGTTGGCGGCGCCACCTACCAAGTGCCGGTTGAAGTCCGTCCGGACCGTCGCCGCGCCCTGGCCATCCGTTGGCTGGTGACCGCCGCTCGCAAGCGTGGCGAAAACACCATGACCGAAAAGCTGGCCGGTGAGCTGCTCGACGCCTCGAACAACCGCGGCACCGCCGTGAAGAAGCGCGAAGACACCCACAAGATGGCTGAAGCCAACCGGGCGTTCTCGCACTATCGCTGGTAAGCTTTTCGCGACCAGCACTCTTTCAGGCGCGGGCGGTTTGCGATAAACCGCCCGCGCCGCACGTTTAATCCCGGTCGTGTCCGTTCTGGGCCGCCCCGTTTCGCAGAGCGATCGCTATGCCCCGCACGCATAAAATCGAAGACTACCGCAACTTCGGCATCATGGCCCACATCGACGCGGGCAAGACGACGACGACCGAGCGGATCCTGTATTACACCGGTAAGTCCCACAAGATCGGCGAAGTCCACGACGGCGCCGCGACCATGGACTGGATGGAGCAGGAACAAGAGCGCGGCATCACGATCACCTCGGCCGCGACGACCGCGTTCTGGCAAGAAAAGCGCCTGAACATCATCGACACCCCCGGGCACGTCGACTTCACCATCGAAGTCGAGCGCAGCCTGCGCGTCCTCGACGGCGCCGTGACGGTGCTGGACGGCAACGCCGGCGTCGAGCCGCAGACCGAAACCGTCTGGCGCCAGGCCGACAAGTACAAGGTTCCGCGGATCGTGTTCGTCAACAAGATGGACAAGATCGGCGCTGACTTCGACAAGTCGGTCGAGTCGATCCGCGACCGTCTGGGCGCCAAGGCCGTGCCGATCCAGTTCCCCATCGGTTCGGAATCGAACCTGAAGGGTCTCGTCGACCTGGTCCGCATGAAGGCCGTGGTCTGGGACAATGACGGCCTGGGCGCGACCTATCGCGACGAAGAAATCCCCGCCGACCTGCTGGACAAGGCCGTCGAGGCCCGCGCCTACCTGGTCGAGAACGCCGTCGAACTCGACGACGAAGCCATGGAAGCTTACCTGGGCGGTGAAGAGCCGTCGGAAGCCACCATCAAGAAGTGCATCCGCAAGGCCGTGCTGACCGGCGCCTTCTATCCGATCCTCTGCGGCTCGGCCTTCAAGAACAAGGGCGTGCAGCCCCTGCTCGACGCCGTCGTCGACTACCTGCCCTCGCCGGTGGACATCCCGCCGACCAAGGGCATCGACTTCAAGACCGAAGAAGAAGTCACCCGCAAGGCCTCGGACGAAGAGCCGCTGTCGGTTCTGGCGTTCAAGATCATGGACGACCCCTTCGTCGGTTCGCTGACCTTCTGCCGCATCTACTCGGGCAAGCTGGAAACCGGCATGTCGCTGCTGAACTCGACGCGCGACAAGCGCGAGCGCGTCGGCCGCATGCTGCTGATGCACAGCAACAACCGCGAAGACATCAAGGAAGCCTATGCCGGCGACATCGTCGCCCTGGCCGGCCTGAAGGAAACCCGCACGGGCGACACCCTGTGCGATCCCCTGAAGGCCCCGGTCATTCTGGAGCGCATGGAATTCCCGGCCCCGGTCATCGAGATCGCCGTCGAGCCCAAGTCGAAGGCCGACCAGGAAAAGCTGGGCGTCGCCCTGCAGAAGCTGGCCGCCGAGGATCCGTCCTTCACCGTCTCGACCGACTTCGAAAGCGGCCAGACGATCCTGAAGGGCATGGGCGAACTGCACCTGGACATCAAGATCGACATCCTGAAGCGCACCTACAAGGTCGAGGCCAACATCGGCGCGCCGCAGGTGGCCTATCGCGAAAGCCTGGGTAAGAAGGTCGACATCGACTACACCCACAAGAAGCAAACCGGCGGTACGGGCCAGTTCGCTCGCGTCATGATCACGTTCGAGCCGGGCGAGCCGGGTTCGGGCTTCGTGTTCGAAAGCGCGATCGTCGGCGGCGCGGTGCCGAAGGAATACATCCCCGGCGTCCAGAAGGGCCTGGAATCGGTCAAGGACAGCGGCCTGCTGGCCGGCTTCCCGCTGATCGACTTCAAGGCGACCCTGACGGACGGCAAGTACCACGACGTCGACTCGTCGGTCCTGGCCTTCGAAATCGCCTCGCGCGCCGCCTTCAAGGAGCTGCGCGAAAAGGGCGCTCCGAAGCTGCTCGAGCCGATCATGAAGGTCGAGGTCGTGACGCCGGAAGAATACCTGGGCTCGGTCATCGGCGATCTGAACAGCCGCCGTGGCATGATCCAGGGGCAGGACATGCGCGGCAACGCCACGGTGGTGAACGCCTTCGTGCCGCTGGCCAACATGTTCGGCTATGTGAACACGCTGCGGGGCATGTCCCAGGGCCGCGCCCAGTTCAGCATGGTCTACGATCACTACGAGCCGGTGCCGCAACACGTCGCCGACGAAGTGATCAAGAAGTACGCCTAACTAAGAACCCCAGAAGTCCAACCATTGAAGGCCCCGCTGGGGTCCTGGAGCTAAGAAGATGGCCAAGGAAAAGTTCGAACGTAACAAGCCGCACTGCAACATCGGCACCATCGGTCACGTTGACCATGGCAAGACGACGCTGACGGCCGCGATCACGATCGTGCTGGCGAAGACCGGCGGCGCGACCGCCAAGAACTACGCCGACATCGACGCCGCGCCGGAAGAAAAGGCCCGCGGCATCACGATCAACACCGCGCACGTCGAGTACGAGACGCAGAACCGTCACTACGCGCACGTCGACTGCCCCGGCCACGCCGACTACGTGAAGAACATGATCACGGGCGCCGCCCAGATGGACGGCGCGATCCTGGTCGTGTCGGCCGCCGACGGCCCGATGCCGCAGACCCGCGAGCACATCCTGCTGGCCCGTCAGGTCGGCGTGCCGGCCCTGGTCGTGTTCATGAACAAGGTCGACATGGTCGACGACGAAGAGCTGCTGGAGCTCGTCGAAATGGAAGTGCGCGAGCTGCTCAGCTCGTACCAGTTCCCGGGCGACGATATCCCGATCACCAAGGGTTCGGCCCTGGCCGCCGTCGAAGGCCGTGATCCGGCCATCGGCGAAGACCGCATCCTCGAGCTGATGACCTCGGTCGACACCTACATCCCGCAGCCGGAACGTCCGGTCGACCTGCCGTTCCTGATGCCGGTCGAAGACGTGTTCTCGATCTCGGGCCGCGGCACCGTGGTCACCGGTCGCGTCGAGCGCGGCATCGTGAAGGTCGGCGAAGAAGTCGAAATCGTCGGCATCCGTCCGGTCCAGAAGACGACCTGCACGGGCGTCGAAATGTTCCGCAAGCTGCTGGACCAAGGTCAAGCCGGCGACAACGTGGGCGTGCTGCTGCGCGGCACCAAGCGTGAAGACGTCGAGCGCGGCCAAGTGCTGTGCAAGCCGGGTTCGATCACGCCGCACACCAAGTTCGTGGCCGAAGCCTACATCCTGACCAAGGAAGAAGGCGGCCGTCACACCCCGTTCTTCACCAACTACCGTCCGCAGTTCTACTTCCGCACCACGGACGTCACCGGCATCATCAAGCTGCGCGAAGGCGTGGAAATGATCATGCCGGGCGACAACGCCGAGCTGGACGTCGAGCTGATCACCCCGATCGCCATGGAAGAGAAGCTGCGCTTCGCCATCCGTGAAGGCGGCCGCACCGTCGGCGCCGGCGTCGTCGCGAAAATCGTTGAATAACGATTTTCACGACCATGCTTGATGGCCAGAAGCGCATGCGCTTCTGGCGCGCCAAGATCGTCGAGTAATCCTCGAACGCTCTTAGCTTCGGCTAGATAATGCGAAGGCCCCGGAGGAAACTCCGGGGCCTTTTGCTTTGGGCGGCGTCTCCTCTATGTCGGCTGCCGGCTTGACGGCGCCGCTCGAAAGCGCGAGCACCGACGAAGGGACGGGGAGAGCGGCTTGAATCTGCGCCGGAGGATCAGGGACAGTCTCGTCGCCCGCTACGGTCTGGCCGTCGGCCTGACGGTGCTGGCGGTCCTGCTGCGCTTTGGCCTCAATGCGGTGTTTCCGCCGGGCTTTCCTTATGTGACCTTCTTCCCGGCCATCGTGGTGGCCGTCTATCTGGGCGGCCTGGGGCCCGGCGTCCTGTGCGCGACCCTCAGCGGCGTCTGCGCCTGGTACTTCTTCATCCCGCCGGCCTTCGGCTTCAGCTTCGATCTTTCGGTGCTGGTGGCCCTGGCCTTCTACGCCTTCGTGGTGGCGGTCGACATCTTCTTCATCGACGGCATGCGCAAGGCGCTGGACCAGTTGGAGGGGGAGCGGGAACGCTATCGCGAACTGGCCGACAGCCGCGATCTGCTGTACCGCGAACTGCATCACCGGGTGAGCAACAACCTGCAGGTCGCCGGAGCCCTGCTGCGGCTGCAGGGCCAGGGCGTCACCGACGCCGACGCCCGCCACGCCCTGGAGCAGGCCGGCGAGCGGATCGAGATCATCGCCCGCATCCAGCGCGAACTGCACAACCGCATGGGCGAGCCCGTGCCGTTCCGCGACTTCGCCGAGGCCCTGCTGGCCAGCGCCGCCGCGGCGGCCGGCGCGCGGGTGCGCCTGACCCTGGAAGGCGGCGAGCAGCCCCTGCATCCGGACCAGGCCACGCCCGTGACCCTGGTGATGCTGGAGAGCTTCAACAACGCGCTCGAGCACGGCTTCGGGGAGGCCGGGACGGATGGGGAAGGGGGCGGCGAGGTGCGGGTGGTGCTGGACCAGACCGGCCTGACCCACCTGCTGACGGTCAGCAACGACGGCGCCGGCCCGCCCCCAGGGTTCGATCCGGCGCGGTCGAAGAGCCTGGGCCTGCGGATCGTCCGGGCCATGGCCCAGCAACTGGGCGGCAAGTTCGAGATGGCCCGCGAGGACGGCTGGACCGTGTGCCGGCTCAGCTACGCGCCGAAGCGCGACTAGAGCGCCAGCCGGTAGAACCGGGTATCGACCGCCATGCGCGGAAAGCTCTCCGGCAAGTCGGCGACCTCGACCAAGTCGAAGCCGTTCTTTTCGTAGAACCGGTGGGCGGCCTTGAACTTGTCGGTGGTGCCCAGCCATACGGTCGCGACACCGTTCGTCCGGGCGTGGGCGAGGGCGGCGTCGAGCAGCGCCTGGGCCGCCCCCACCGCGCCGCGCGCCACGGGCTTCACGAACATCTTGCGCAGGGCCACGGCCGCGCCGCCGATGTCCTTCAGGGCCACGGTGCCGACCGCCCGGCCATCCAGCTCGGCCAGCCAGAACTGGCCTCTCCCGGTCTGGTACCAGTCGGGAATGGCCGCCAGGTCGGGCTGGTCGGCGGCGGTGATGGCGATCCCGAACTCCTCCCGCTGGATGGGCAGGATCACGTCGACGACGGCGTCCTCGTCGCCGGGGCGGAAGGGGCGGACGATCACAGGCGGTCGACGGTCCCTGAGCTTGGGGCGGGGTGGCCGTTGGTCGCCTCGCGCGGGGTGGTCATGCGGGCCAGCTTGGGTTTCAGCCACATCTCGATGTCGTCGACGATCTCGTAGACCACCGGCACCAGCACCAGCGACAGCACGGTCGAGGTGATCAGGCCGCCGATCACGGCCACGGCCATGGGCTGGCGGAACTCCGAGCCGGTGCCGATGCCCAGAGCGGTCGGCAGCATGCCGGCCATCATCGCCAGGGTGGTCATGACGATCGGGCGGGCCCGCTCGTGACAGGCGTCGAGAATGGCCTCGCGCTGGCTCATGCCGTCGCGCTCCTGCTCGATGGCGTACTCGACCAGCAGGATCGAGTTCTTGGCCGCCAGGCCCATCAGCATCAGGAAGCCGATCAGCGACGGCATCGACAGCGACTGGCCGGTGACCAGCAGGGCGAAGAACGCCCCGCCGATCGCCAGGGGCAGGGCCGACAGGATGGTGATCGGCTTGAAGAAGCTGCGGAACAGCAGGACGAGCACGCCGAACACCAGGCCGACGGCCGACAGCAGCGCCACGGCGAAGCCGGTGAACAGCTCGACGAACGCCTCCTGGTCGCCGGCCGAGGCCGGGCCGACGCCGGCGGGCAGCTTCTTCATGGTCGGCAAGTTGCCGACGTCCGTCATGGCCTGGCCCAGCTGGGCGCCATTGTTGAGGTCGGCCTCGATGGTCACCTGCCGCTTGCGGGCGAAGCGGTCGATCTTGGCCGGGCCCGCCTGGAACGACAGGTCGGCGACGGTGTCGAGCCGGGTCGTGCCGCCGCTGGACGTGGGCACGCGCAGGGCGCCCAGGGCGTCCAGGTCGCGGCGGCTCTCGGCCGGCAGGCGCACGCGGATCGGGATCCGCCGCTCGCCCTGGGTCATCTTGGCGACGTTGGCGTCGATGTCGCCGACCGTGGCCACGCGGGCGATGGCGGCGATGTCGGCCGAGCTGACGCCCAGGCGCGCGGCCTCGTCGGCCTTGGGCCGGATCAGGATCTCGGGACCGCTGGGCGGCGACGAGGGGCGCGGATCGGCGACGGTCGAGAGCTTCTGCATCTCGCGCTCGATCTGGGCGGCGGTGCGCTCCAGCAATGGGCCGTCCTCGGAGATCAGGATGGTCTGGACCTCGGACGTGCCCCAGTCGCCCAACAGGTTGACGCGGGCGTCGGGGATGTCGGGCAGGCCGTCGCGGACCTCCTGCTTGATCTCGGTCACCGTCAGGTCGCGCTTGCCATTCAGCACGATGGTGATGGTGGCGTCGCGGATGTCCGTGCCGCTCTGGCCGCCCCAGCCGCTGCCGATGTTCGAACCGACCTGGGCGAAGACGTGGGCCACTTCCGGGCGCTTGCGGAACATGGTCGTCACCGACTGCACGGTGCGATCCATGTCGGCCACGGTCGCCCCGGGCGGTCCCTGGACCTTCAGGTAGTAGTAGTTGTTGTTGGCGGCGGGCTGGAACGCGGTGGGCAGAAGGCCCGCCAGCATGATCGAGCCGATGAAGATCGCGCCGCCGATGATGCAGGCCAGGATCCGGTGGTCCAGCGACCAGTCCAGCACATCGCGGTAGAAGCCCTTGAAGTCCCTGCGCGGGTGCGGGTCCTTGGCCGGCTTGAGGAAATAGGCGGCCAGTAGCGGGGTCAGCAGGCGGGCCACGACCAGCGAGAACAGCACGGCCACGGCGACGGTCAGGCCGAATTCCTTGAAGAACTGGCCGGGCGTGCCAGGCATGTAGGACACCGGCACGAACACCGCGACGATGGTGAAGGTGGTGGCCACGACCGCCAGGCCGATGGCGTCGGCCCCCTCGATCGCCGCCTGGAAGGGCCTCTGGCCCCGGGCGACGCGCTTTTCGATGTTCTCGATCTCGACCACGGCGTCGTCGACCAGGATGCCGATGACCAGGGTCAGGGCCAGCAGGGTCACGACGTTCAGCGAGAAGCCCATGAACGCCATGAAGGCGAAGGTGGGCACCAGCGACACCGGCATGGCGATGGCGGTGATCAGGGTGGCGCGCCATTCGCGCAGGAACAGGAACACCACCAGCGAGGCCAGCAGCATGCCTTCCAGCAGGGTGTGCTCGGTGGCCGCGAAGCTGGCGCGGGTCTCGTCGACGGTCGAGAAGATCTTCACGAACGAGACGCCGGCCTGCTTCTGGGCGAGGGCGTCGATGGCCTTCTTGACGTTGTCCTCGACGGCGACGTCGCTGGAGTCGCGGGTCTTCATCACCTGGAAGGCGACGACGGGACGGCCGTCCAGGCGGGCGAAGCCGCGCTGTTCCTCGGCCCCTTGGCCGACCTGGGCCACGTCGGTCAGCTTCACATAGCGGCCGCCGGCCACCGGGATGGTGATCTGGCGCAGCTGCTCGACCGTGGTGGCCGCACCCAGCACGCGCAGGGTCTGCTCGCGGCCGCCGACATTGGCCCGGCCGCCGGGGGCGTCGACGCTGAAGCTGGCCAGGGCCGAGTTCAGCTGCGGGGCCGTCACGCCGAACGAGGCCATGCGGTCGGGGTCGATGATGACATTGATCTCGCGATCGACGCCGCCGACGCGGGCCACCTGGGCCACGCCCTTCTCGCCCTGCAGGGCGCGGGTGACGGTGTCGTCGATAAACCACGACAGCTCGGTGGAACTCATGCCCGGGGCCGAGACGGCGTAGGTGATGATCGGGGCGCTGGTGATCTCCAGGCGCTGGACGATCGGCTCGTCGACCTCCTTGGGCAGGACGGCGCGGGTCTGGTCGACCTTGGAGCGCACCTCGTCGGTGACCTTCTGCAGGTCCTCGCCGAGATTGAACTCGATCGTCGTGGTCGAGGCCCCCTGGACCACCGAGGAGCGGATGGTCTTGACGTTGGAGATGCTGGCCACCGCGTCCTCGATGGGGCGGGTGACCTGGGTCTCCATCTCGCCGGGCGCGGCCCCGCTCTGGGTGACCGTCACGGTCACGGCGGGGAACTCGACATTGGGGAACTGCTTGATCGGCAGGGTCAGGTAGCAGCCGATCCCGGCGATCATCAGGGCGATGAACATCACCGCCACCGGTATCGGATTGCGGATCGCCCAGGCGGAGACCTTCAGCTCGCCAGTCTTGCGGTCGCTGGTCTGGTGTTCCGCGGCCATCAGCGAGCCGCCTGTTGAGCCGGGCGCACGACGTCGCCGTCGGTGACGAAGGCCGCGCCGCCCAGGACGATGCGGGTTCCGGCGGGAGGGCCCTGGACCAGCTGGGCCCAGCCGCCGCCCTTCTGGCCGATCTTCACGGCGACCTGGTGGGCGCGGTTGTTGGCGTCGAGCGTCATCACCGACAGGCCGTCGGCCTCGTAGCGAATGGCCGATTCCGGAATGGCGGTGACCGGCGCCCCCGAGGCGCCGAAATTGGCGCGGCCGAAGCCGCCGGGGCGCAGGTCGTCGCGCACGGGCAGGCGCACGCGCACCTTGCCCAGGCGGTTGCTGCTGTCGACGCGTGGGCTAACCAGGCGTACGACGCCGGCGATCGACTGACCGCCGGGCAGGGACACCTGGGCAGATTGGCCGACGCGGATACCGGGCAGGTCCGCTTCGTTGACCTCGGCGTCCAGCTCCACGAGGCCGTCGCGGGCGATGGTGAACCACGGCGTCGTGCCGCCGCCGGCGATCTGGCCCGGCTGCACGCCGCGCGACAGCACCCGGCCGCTGACCGGCGAGGTGATGGTCATGCGCGAGACGCGGGTGCGCAGTTCCTTCAGCGCCGCCGCCTGGGCCTTGGCCTGGTAGCGGCGGGTCTCGATCTGCTCCTGGCTGAGCACGCCCTGGCCGTCGAGGCCGGAGACGCGCGCGGCCTCGGCCTGGGACTGGGCGGTGACGGCCGCCTGCTGGTCGACCTGGGCGCGCAGCAGGGTGTCGTCCAGCTGGGCCAGGGGCTGGCCGGCGCGGACCCAGTCGCCTTCGTCGGCGTAGAGGCGGGCCACGCGATAGCCGGTCAGCTCCGAGCCGACGGCGGCCTCTTCGCGCGAGACCAGCAGGCCGGAGGCCTCGACCCCGCCGCCCAGCGGCCGGGTCTCGACGCTGCCGACGCTGACCGTGCGCGCCTGGCTGGCGGCGGTCTTGGCGGGGGCTTCCTTGTCCTTCTTCCCGCCACAGGCGGTCAAACCCACGGCGGAGCAGACCAGGGCGGTGGCGATCAGATAGCGGGTCGTCATCGGAGCGGGTCTCATTGCGCGGAGGGCTTGCTGGGAACGGCCTCGGGCGACCAGCCGCCGCCGAGCGCCTTGTAGGTCTGGACGGCGCGTTGCAGCGCCTGGGTCTGGGCTCCGGTCAAGGCGGTCCGGGATGACCGCCAGGACTGCTCGGCCTGCAGGGCCGTGGTCAGGTCGGTCAGGCCCGCGGCGTAGCCCTTGCGGCTGGCCTCGTAGGCGACGGCGGCGCGCCGCTCGCCGGCGGCCAGCAGCGTCACGCGGCGTTCGTCGGCGGCCTGCTGGACCAGGGCGTTCTCGGTCTCGCCGAACGCCTTCTGCACCGTCTGCTCGTAGGTCACGGCGGCCTGCTCGACCCGGGCGCCCTGCGCCTTGATGTCGGACATCAGCTTGGGAATGTTCAGCACCGGGATCGACAGGCCCGCGCCCAGGGTCCAGGCCGAGCTGGTGGTCGACTGGGTCGTGCCCGGCGTCAGGAAGCTGGGGCTGATCTGCTTGGTGATCCCGACGCCCGGCTCCAGGGTCAGGGTCGGGAACAGGGCCAGTTCGTTGATGTTCAGGTTGCCCGAGGCCGAGGCGAGGCGCGCGGCGGCTTCGCGGATGTCGGGGCGGCGGGCCAGCAGCTCGGCCGGGGCGGCGGCGGGGACCGGCGGGGTCTTGGCCAGCACGGGCTCGACCGGCAGGCTGGCCAGCGGATCGACGCCCTTGCCGACCAGGATCAGCAGGCTGCGACGGGCGGCCTGCAACTGGGCCTCTAGCTGGGCGACCTGGGCCTGGGCCTGGGCCAGGTCGGCGGCGGTGCGGTCGCCCTCGGTGGTCGCCGACAGGCCCCGGCGGCCCTTCTCGGCGGAGACGTCGTACAGGGCCTGGCTGATGCGGGCGTTCTGGCGGGCGTCCTCCAGCTGCACGGCGTAGCCGCGCGCCTCGAAGTAGGACTGGGCGACATTGGCCGCCAGCGCCGCGCGGGCGCCCTCGTACGAGAAGCGGGCGGCGGCCAGGTCGTTGTCGACCACGCGGCGGGCGGCGGCGCGGCGGCCGATCAGATCCAGCTCCCACGAGACGTCGAAATTGGCCGAATAGGTCTTGGTCACCCCGCCCAGGGTGAAGCCGCCCGATCCGCTTTGGTCGATGATGTCGGTGTCGGTCCGCTTGGCCGAGCCGGTCAGCGGCGTCTGCGGAATGTAGAGCTCGCGGATCTGGCCCTGGCGCGTGGCGCGAGCCTCTTCGAGCTTCGCGGCGGCCATGCGCGCGTCGGGGGCGTGGGCCAGGGCGGTCGTAATCAGGTCGTTCAGGACCGGATCGTTGAAGGCGGTCCACCACTGGTCCAGCGTCTGGGCGCCCAGCGGTGCGCCTGTCGGAGCCTCGTAGGCGGACGGCAGCTTGGCGTCCACTTGGCGCGCGGGCGTGGTGCAGGCCGAGAGGCCGCCGCCCAGGACGAGCGCCACTCCAACGAGAAGGACTGGAGACGAGCCAGAAGGCCGGCCTGGACGCCACTGGGCGCCGGTCTTGGCGAGACGCATGAAGTTTCGAACCCGGTAATTCCGCCCTGAGGCCGATTGGCGACCAATGGTTTCCCACTTAGGCGCCCCCACGCCGATGGAAAACCCCCCAAGCAACGCTTTAGCGAAGCTTATGTTGCGACGCACCCATTCTCAGAGGGGCTCGATCCCATACCTGTCAGCAGTGCGGCGCGATGACGCGCCCGTATTGCCATGTCCTTACGGCTGTTGACGGCGCTGTAAAACATACCACATCATCGAAACAGATGTTCGACCTTTGTGATCGGCATCCGCCTCGGTTGCGAAATCGGGGGAGTATGCGTGGCTTTTCAAGCGTCCGGCTCCAAGGGAACCAAGGCTTGTCGGCTCTAGAAGGCGCATCACCAAGTTTCGAAAATGAACGCTCTCACCGGCGCGCCTATCCGGCCGCTCGTGGGCGTGCGCGCGTCCATCTCGGGAGACCGCCACCCAGCTGAACACACCCTGGCCCCGCGAAGACGAACGGCCAGTCAAAAAACAATCGAGGGAGGGAAAACCAATGACACGAACCAGCTTCCTGCGCGGAGGCTCCCGCCTCGCGCTAGGCGTCGCCCTGATGGGCGGCCTGACAAGCGTGGCCCACGCCCAGGCGCAGCGCCCCAACGATGTTCCGGTCGAGGTCGAGGAGGTCGTCGTCACCGGCTCGTTCATCCGGGGCACGCCCGAGGACGCGGCCCTGCCGGTAGACGTGATCGGCGCCGAGGAACTGCAGAAGCGCGGTTCGCCATCCACCGTCGAACTCCTCAAGGCGCTGTCGGTGTCCAGCGGGGTGCTGGGCGACACCAACCAGTTCGACAGCCGCGCCCAGGGCTCGGAAGGCTCGGGCTCGGTCAACCTGCGCGGCCTGGGCTCGCAGCGCACCCTGGTGCTGCTGAACGGCCGCCGCATGGCGATCAACCCCTTCGGCCAGGCCGGGGCGGGCATCGTCGACACCAACATCATTCCCGCCGCCGCCATCGGCCGCCTGGAAGTGCTGAAGGACGGCGCGGCGGCGACCTATGGCTCGGACGCCATCGCTGGCGTCGTCAACTTCATCACCAAGAAGAGCTTCGAAGGGCTGGAGGCGGCCGCCGACTACCGCCACATCGACGGCTCCAAGGGCGACTACGGGGCCAGCGTCACCTGGGGCAAGGTCTGGGACAACGGCAACGTCCTGGCCAGCGTCGGCTGGCAGCACCGCTCCAAGCTGTCGGTCGCCGACCGTGACTGGGCCAACCGGCCCTACCTGTCCAATCCCGAGGCCGGCTGGTCCGCCGCCGGCAATCCGTCGACTTTCATCCCGCTGGCCAGCACGACCAGCGGCATGCGCGACCCGGCCTGCTCCGGACTGGGCGGCTTCCCGGGTTTCAGCGGCCTGACGCCGGTCTGCTACTGGCACTACACGCCGTTCGACAACCTCGTTGAAAAGTCCAACGCGGTGCAGGCCTACGCGGAGGCCAACGCCGACCTTTCGCCCAAGACCAAGTTCCACGCCGAGCTGCTGTACGCCCACACCGACGTGCCCGACTGGAACACCTCGCCCTCGTACGCCGCCCTGGCGGTGCCGACAGCCGAGGTGGCGCCCAGCGCAGCCCTGGCCGGCCGCTACTACGTGCCGGCGACCAATCCCGGCCTGATCGCCTTCATGGCGACCAACCCGACCGTCAACCTGACCAACCTGGCCACCGGCGCCAGTTCGACGGTTCCCAGCTCGATCTTCGCCTTCGGAGCGCTGAACGTCGCAAACCGGCCGTTCGCCATCGGCGGCAATCCCAAGTTCGGCTACGGCCCCTCGATCGGCTCGCGGTCGTTCGACGCCTTCCGCGTCTCGGCCGACCTGACCGGCGAGTTCGACAACGGCATCGGCTGGAACGTCGCCCTGACCTATTCGCAGGAAGTGGGCATCCGCACCGGCTACGACACCCTGGTCAACCGCTTCGCCCTGGCGCTGCAGGGCCTGGGCGGGCCGCTCTGCGACAGCAACCCGTCGCTGCCGGGCGTGCAAGGAACGCCGGGCGTCGGCCAGTGCATGTATTACAACCCCTTCGCCAGCGCGATCCCCAGCAACGTCATCACCGGGACCGCCAATTCGGCCTACAACTCGGCCCTGGCCAACAACAAGGACCTGGTCGACTGGTTCTTCAAGAAGCTGTCGACCAAGCAGTCCTCGCGACTGTTCGTCGGCGAGGCGGTGCTGAATGGCAAGACGGCCATCACCCTGCCGGGCGGCGACGTCGCCTGGGCGGCCGGCGTCCAGTATCGCCGCACCTATTTCAAGGCCGACTACAACGACATCAGCAACGCGGCGATCAATCCGTGCGTCAACACGCCGGACTTCGGGGTGACCACCTGCACCGGCTCGGCCCGCAACGGCCCCTTCATGTTCTTGGGGGTAGGCAACGAAGCCGATAACCAGAGCGACGTGATGGCCGGGTTCGGCGAGCTTTCCGTCCCGATCACCGAGACCTTCCAGGCCCAGTTCGCCGCCCGCTACGAGGACTATGGCGGCGCGATCGGCTCGACCTTCAATCCCAAGGCCTCGCTGCGCTGGCAGGCCATGCCGTGGGTGGCGATCCGCGCCTCGGCGGGCTCGACCTTCCGCGGCCCGCCGGACCCGCTGACCACCACGACGTCGGTCACCTCGCTGCAGGGGATCCTGGGCGTGTTCCGCGCCGTCGACATCTTCGGCAATCCGAACCTCGCGCCCGAAAAGGCCAAGACCTACAATTTCGGCCTGCTGTTCAACGCCGGCGAGTTCAAGGCCAGCATCGACTACTTCCTGTTCGACTTCAAAAACCCGATCGTCGCCGAGCCGGTGGCCGGGATCGTCGCGGCGCTCTATCCGAACGGCGCGGCGGGCGCGAACAACTGCGCCAATGCGGCCTATGCCGCCCTGGTGGCGCGCTTCACGTTCAACGGCTCGTGCTCGACGCCGACGACCAGCATCGCCCGCCTGCGGACCAACTACATCAACGGCGCGCCGGTGAAGAACGCCGGCTTCGACTTTTCCGCCGACTACCGCTTCAAGAACGTGGCGGGCGGCGACGTCCAGATCGGCGGCAACGCCACCTACATCCAGAAGTACGAGGTCGGCTCCACCGTCGTGGAGGGCATCACGGTCGAGAAGGCCTTCGACGCCGTGGGCCTGCTGAACTACCAGACCACCGTCGTGCCGATCCCGAAGTGGAAGGGCGACGTCTTCGCCGAGTACAACATGGGCCCGCATAACCTGCGCCTGTCGGTCCACTACATCGGCGGCTACACCGACCAGCGCACCGCGCCTTTCGCGGCCAACGCCTACAAGGACACCACGGGCGCGGGCGTGACGGTCAGCGCCGGCAAGAAGATCAAGAAGCAGGTCCTGACGAACCTGGCCTATCGCGTCTTCCTGCCCTGGGACACCACGGCGACCCTGGCGATCACCAACATCTTCGACAAGAACCCGTCCTATGCCCGCCTCGACCTGGGCTACGACCCGTTCACCGGCGATCCGCTGGGTCGCACCTACAAGGTGGGCCTGCGCAAGAAGTTCTAATTCCTCGGAGCGTTGAACCTGGAGGCGCGCCTCCCCCCAAAAAAGAGGGGGCGCGCCGTCTTCTTCTCAATGACCGGGCCTGCGCTCGTAGACAATGGTCTTGGTGCGTCGCAGCGGGATGACCGCCACCGGCCGGTAGTTCCGGCGCAGCTCGGCCTCGACGATGGCCACGACCGCGAAGTTGAAGTCCCGGGCGGTCGGCTGGCGGTCGACGATCACGTTGGGCTTGGCCGCCAGGATGCGGCGGACCTCCGTGGCCTGGTCGACGCCGATCGCGCCGTTCTCGCGCAGCAGGTTCAGGTGGCCGGCGAACGGATAGCGCGTGGGCAGGCACGAGCCGGTCAGGTGGTACAGCATCGGGTCGCCGTTCCACACATAGAGGCAATTGGAGAGGCGCGGCCGGATGGCCTCGACCATGGCCGTCATCTCGGCCTGGCCGCCGCGCTTCAGCTTCATCTTGCGCACCACGACGCCGTAGGCGCTGGCCCCCGCCATCAGCATCACCCCGGCCGCGATCAGGCCCAGATGGCGGCGGCGATAGGCGAACAGCGGCGCGGTCGCCGCGGCCAGCGGGACAAACAGCGGCAGGGCGTAGTGGTCGAAATAGGTGCCGAAGATCAGGTAGCCGGTCACGGCCGCGCCCAGCCAGGCCAGGGCGAAGCGGAAGGTCGCCTCGCCGCGCGGGAACCGGCGCCAGGGCGCCAGGGCCGCGGCGAGCAGGACCGCCAGCAGCGGCAGCTGCAGCACCTTCCAGGTCTTGCCCAGGCGGTGCAGCAGTTCCCAGCCGTCGGCGGTCGATCGCGCGCCGATCGACAGGAAGTTGGCGTAGACGAAGGCCTCCTCGTGACCCAGGACGAGATACCAGGCCAGGGCCAGGGCGGTCGGCGCCAGGGCCAGGACCACCCACAGCGTGACGTCGATCGCGAGGCGGGCATAGGCGCGCGAGACCCGCCATGAGGCCCACATCAGCGCCAGGCCGAAGAACACGCCCTCGAAGACGACGGTGTACTTGATCTGCATCCCCAGGCCGATCAGGCCCATGGCCAGGGCGCCGCGCCGGCGGATCAGCTCGGGGGACGCGGGCTCGCCGGTCAGGGCGCTGGCCACGGCCCAGGCCGCGCCGGCCACGAACAGGTTGTAGAACGCCGGCGCCTGTCCGCCCGCGCCGCCGACCAGGCCCAGCAGCAGCAGGTAGAGGATCGCCGCCACCGTGGCGGGCCCGCGCCCGGCCATCGGCGCGGCGATGCGGGCGATGATCAGGCCTGTCCCGGCCGCGAACAAGGTGGCGACGACCTGGTACTGCACGATCCCGTCCCCGCCCAGCAGGCGGATGGCCGCGTACAGCAGGAACAGGCCGACTGGCTTGCGGTCCCAGATGTCCACATA
This sequence comes from Caulobacter segnis, assembly GCF_019931575.1. Lineage (NCBI taxonomy): Bacteria > Pseudomonadati > Pseudomonadota > Alphaproteobacteria > Caulobacterales > Caulobacteraceae > Caulobacter > Caulobacter segnis. The sequence continues at coordinate 755,011 of NZ_CP082923.1, forward strand.
GGGCAGGGCGCCGCCATGCAGCATCCGGTCGCCGACCAGCAGGTAGAAGTTTTCGTCGACATGGATCAGCGGGTCGCCGAACAGGCAGGCGCGAATGGCGAAGGCCGCCAGCACGATGATCGCGGCGCTGATCAGGTCCAGCCGCCGGGCCTCGGACATGGTCGAAGGCGTCGAGATCAAGGGCGGGCTCCCTCGGCGATCGGCGCGGCCTGCGCCGGGGCGGCGACGGCGTCCGGCGCGGGCCCGTGGGCGGCGCGCCAGGTCAGGCGGCGGGCGGCGTGATAGTTCCAGGCCGCGCCCAGCACCGCGCCGACCGCGCCGGCCAGCGCCCAGGGCGCGCCCACGGCGTTGAGGCCCGCGCCAGCGGCCTCGCTGACCAGGGCTCCGGCCAGGCAGCCGACATAGAACTTCAGCAGGCCCGGCAGGACGGCCCGGCCGCGCAGGCGGTGGTCGCGGAAGGTCAGGCTGTTGTTGAGCGCGAAGTTGGTGGTCATCGCCGCCAGGATCGCCGCGCCCTGGCCCAGCCAGAACGGCGCGTCGATCAGGCGCGACAACGCCAGGGTCGTCAGGTGCGTCGCCAGGCCGGTGGTCCCGACCAGCATGAACAGGCTCATCCGCGCGGGCACCGCCCCACCGGTGCGCTTCTCGACCAGCAGGGCGGCCAGGTCCAGCATCACTCGCAGGTCCAGCTTGGACTCGCCGCCGGCCCGGGCCAGCAGCACGGTCGGCGTCTGCGCGGTCCGGGGCCGGCGATGATGCGAGGCGGCGACGTCGACCAGGATCTTGAAGCCCACGCCCGACAGGCGCGGTCGCACGTCCTCGTACCAGTCGCGGCGCATCAGGAAGCAGCCGCTCATCGGGTCGGCCAGGCGCAGGCCTAGCAGTCGCCCGGTCAGGCCGACGCCGGCCCGGCTGAGCAGGTGGCGATAGCCGCGCAGGCCGCTCTCGGCGCTGGCCAGGTAGCGGCTGGCCACGACCAGTTCGAGGTCGGTGTTCTCCATGCGCCGCAGCATCTGGCCAATCAGGCGCGGGTCGTGCTGGCCGTCGCCGTCCATGATCGCCAGGGTCTGGCCGCGCGCGGCGTCCCAGCCGGCGATGGCGGCCGAGGCCAGGCCCCCGGCGCCCTGGCGGCGGATCAGCCGAATGGCGCGGTTGCGCCGCGCCCGCCCGGCGACCACGTCGGCGGTGCGGTCGTCGGCGGAGTCGTCGACGACGATGATCTCGTGGGCGACGCCCGCCAGGTTGGCGCCAACATCGTCCAGCACGCCGCCGATCGCCTCGTGTTCGTCCAGGGTGCAGATGACCACCGAGACGCGGGGACGAGCGCTGGCCCCGCCCCAGGCGACATCCCTGACGATCGACGCAGACCCCCGCGCCAAGCCGGGGTCATGGCTGTCGATTCCGTCCGTGATCATGGGTCGAAGCTCCGCTCAAGGTCCGTCTTCGGCACCTTCGGAGCAAATGGAGGCAATAGTATCGCTAGATTGAAGCCTACTGTATCTGAAACAAGTCAAGCTGATACATTGCTGATACAATCAGCGAGGCGATCTATTCAGTAGATACCTGTCTAGCGCGGTCCAAGTGCTAGAGGTAGTCCAGCAGGCTGGGCGGGCTGGCCACGGCGCCATCGGCGTTGAACATCTGGGCCAGCTTGTCGCGCGAGGCCTGCAGTTCGACCATCTTGTCGTAGACCGCCGGGGTCCAGCCGGACGCCTCGCGCTCCTCGGTGGTCATGCCGGCGTAGCGGGTGATCATCGCCTTGCCGAAGTCACCCTCGTCCTCCGAGGTCGACTGGTAGCCGGCCTTGATCGCGGTGCTGTCGCGGCTGCGGATCTCGGCCTTGGCCTGGGCCATCTCGTGGGTCGAGAACTGCTCGTCCTTGTTCAGGGCGATGGCCGACAGCGAGCGGTCGTCGAAGCGGCGGAAGTCGATCTCGCCGCTGCTGGAATCCTTGGCCGCCTCGGGGGCGAAGGCGATCGAATACTGCTTGTCGAGCGCCGCGCGGACGTCGTTGGCCACCTTGCCGAAGTCGCGGGTCTTGGCCCCGGCCACGGCGCTGCCCATCTCGGCCATGTAGGCGGCGACGCTGTCATGGGCGATGCCGGCGGGAGCCAGGCCCGGACGGGCCGTGGCCTGCTTGCGGCCTTCGACCAGGGCGTCGCGCTCCTGGCTCCAGGCGGCCGAGGCCTTCTCCTCGGGGCCGGCGGCGTCCAGCTGGTCGAGAGCGGCCTGGTAGAGGCCGGCATAGTCGCCGGTCAGCCGCGCCTGGGCGGCGGGCGTGGCCAGGGCGGTGTCGTGCTGGCTCTTCAGGCCCAGGGCCGCGACCACCTGCTGGTCCAGCGGAAACTGGCCGCCCTTGTTGCTGGCCACGGCGTACAGCGTCCGGCGGTCCAGGCCGGACAGGTCGATGGCGGCGTTCCCGTCCTTCAGCGCGCTGGACGTCTTGGCCGCCTTCAGCTGGGCGCTGATCTGGGCGCGGGCCTCGGCCACGACGGCGTCGATCGTGCGGGAGTCGGTCTGGGCCTTCAGCGCGGCCTGGGCCGCGGCCGAGAGCGTGACGTTCACCGCCGGGGTGTTGATCGTCGGGCTCTGGTCGCGCGTCTGGCCATAGCCGGTCGCCTGGTTGGCGCGCTGCGTGGCCGTCTGCCCGGCGGTGAGGCCGGGGGCGTAGGTCGACGAATACGGGTTGATCGTCGTCATGACCGGGCGGAACTCGAAGCGAATCAGACGCTTGAGAATACCAGCCGTCCCTAGGGCAGGACCACCCTATGGTTAATCGGTCGCAACCTTTGGCTTTGTCGCGCTAGTTCAGCACGCCGGTGAGCAGCGGCTTGGCGAAGAGATCGGCGGCTTCCTCGCGTTCCAGACCGGGCGCCCACGCGCCCAGCGAGGCGGCGGCGTTCAGCATCGAGTTGATCATGTGGGCGGCGATGCTGGGGTCGACCGGACGGATCGAGCCGTCGGCGATCCCGTCCGAGACGATCGAGGCGAAGCGCTGCCAGCCGCGCATGTAGCCGTCGGCCATGTCGCTGCGCAGGGGCTCGGGCAGGGCGCCCAGCGACGAGGCGCGCAGCAGCGGCCCGTGCTCGGACAGCTGGTAGGAGGTGAGGCCGGCGGCGGTCGAGACCAGCTGTGTCCAGCTGTCGGTGTCCAGGGCGCGGGCGTCCAACTGCGAGCGGCGGGTGACGGTGAAGGTGCGCTCGAAGCATTCGGCGACCAGGGCGTCCTTGTCCTCGTGGTGGTGGTAGAACGAGCCCTTGGTGACGTTCAGCGCCGCCGAGATGTCCTCGACCGAGGCGCCGCGGTAGCCGCGCTGGTTGATCAGGCGCGTGGCGGCGACCAGGAAAGTCTCGCGCCATTCCAGGTCCTCGAGCGACAGCGGGGTCGGGTCGGGCAGGGACAGCGGAGCCCAGGCGCGGCCGCCGGCGGGCAGGCCGTTCAGCAGGATGTCGCCCATCCGGTCGCGCACCCGGCCGTAGTCCTCGATGTCGTAGCGGCGCAGCCACCGGCCCGACCAGAACACCTGCTCCATCAGCAGGTGGGTGCGGGCGTTGCGCTGGCGCTTGTCCAGGTGGGCCAGGGACGGGTCGTCGAAGAAGCCGCGCACCCGGCGGAAGAGATCGTTGAAGGCGCCGATGACCGAGCCGCGCAGCGGCTCCTTCAGGGCCTTGATCTCGGTGAAGCTGGTCAGGGGCGTCGCCTCGCCCAGCCGGACCTGGCGGTTCAGGTCGAGATACAGGTCCAGGAACCTCAGGATGCGCGCGGCGGGCGTGGCCTCGGCGGCGGCCTCCTCGACCATGGCCTCGAAGCGCTCCAGGCCGCGCATGAAGCAGGCGGCGGCCAGGTCATCCTTCTTGCGATAGTAGTAGGTGACGCTGGTGGTGTTCAGGCCGACCTTGGCGGCGACGTCGGCCAGGGTCATGCCGCGCACGCCCTGGCGATTCAGGATCGTCGTGGCCGCGGCCAGGATCGTCTCCTTCTTGCGGGCGTAGCGCGCCGTCGCGACCCCCGCGATCCGACCGTCATCCATCGAACCAAACCCCTAATACGCCGTCGCGCGCCGGTTGCGCCGGTCACTGGACGATCGGGTCCAATTTAGGCGCCTGAAGGGCCGTCTTAAAGGGCCGCTCCCTCCGTCACGAGACAATATCCGCCCCGTAGCGCCAGGGTTTGTCAGGATTGTTTCAAGTCGGCCCGTTTCGGGGCGCCGCACGTGTTTCACGCTCTGTCGGAAAACCGTCTTTCGACCTAGGCGCGAACCGTGCCTATAAAAGGGTTCGGGGCGGGCGCGCGAACTTTGGAAAAAGGAGCGTTCGCAGGATGTCTGTTGTTGAAGGTGGCGGATCGGCGGGGACCGGTCTGGTGGCGAGGGTCAAGGGCATACTGCTCACGCCCTCGACGGAATGGGATCGGATCGAGCGGGAGCCCGCCACGGTCGGCGGTCTGTTCGCCGGCTATGTCTGCATCCTGGCCGCGATCCCGGCGGCAGCCGGCCTGATCGGCGGGCAGGTTTTCGGCCACGGCATCCCCGGCTTCTCGTTCAAGCCGAGTATCGGAGCGGCGATCACCCTGGCCGTGGTCGGCTATGTGGGCTCGCTGGTCATGACCTTCGTCCTGGGCGTGGTGATCGACGCCCTGGCCCCTAGCTTCGGGGCCGAGAAGAACCGTGTGCAGGCCTTCAAGGTCGCCGCCTATTCAGGCACCGCCGGCTGGGTCGCGGGGGTGTTCCAGCTGATCCCGATACTGGGGGTCCTGGCGATCCTGGGCAGCCTCTATGGCTGCTTCCTGCTGTATCTGGGCCTGCCGCGGGTGATGAAGGCCCCGGCCGACAAGGCGCCAGGCTACGCCATCGTCACGATCGTCGTGGCCATCGTGATCGCCATCGTCATCGGTGTGGTCACCACCGCGATCGGCGGCGTGGCGGGCCTTTCAAGTCTCAACGCCATGACCCACGCCGACAAGGCGTCGGGCACGGTCGAGATCAACGGCAGCAAGGTCGACCTGGGCCGGATGCAGGCGGCGGCCGAGCGAGCCGAGCAACTGTCGAAGAACCCCGGCAAGGCGGCCTCGCCCGAGGCGCTGAAGGCCCTGCTGCCCGCCAGTGCGGCCGGCTATTCGCGCGCCAGCGTCGAGACCAGCTCCAGCGGGACCGACCAGGCCTCGATCGTGGTGGCGACCGGCCAGTATGAGAAGCCGGACGGGACCGCCTTTCGCCTGGAGATCACCGACCTTGGACCCATGGCCGGGCTGACGGCCCTGGCCGCAGGCATGAACGGCCAGGCGACCAAGGAGACCGCCAGCGGCTACGAGAAGACCCAGACCATCGACGGCCGTCTGACCACCGAGGAATGGGACCGCGACAGCAAGTCCGGCAAGTACTCGGTCGTGTTCGGCGACCGGTTCTCGGTCCAGGCGGACGGCTCGGCCGCCAGCATCGACGACCTGAAGCAGGCGGTTCGGGCGGTCGACGGCGGCCGGCTGGAGGCGATGGCGAAGTAGGTCTAGAGCGTGGCAGCCGAACGTGTGAGCGGTTTCGGCGCCTGCCACGCTCTAAATATTTGAATTAGAACCTGTTTATCCGTTTCTGATGTTTCCATCAGAAACGGACAGGCTCTACGAAGCCTTCCGCGTCCCCGTTCGCTCGATCGTCAGCGCCGTGGCGATGGCCTGGGTCAGGGCGGTCGGGGACAGCGGCTTGGCGATCGCCCCGTCCATGCCGGCCGCCAGGTAGGCCGCCTGCTGGTGGGCCATGGCGTTGGCGGTCATGGCCAGGATCGGCGCGGCGCCGGCCGGACCCTTGAGGGCGCGGATGCGGTGGGTGGCCTCGACGCCGTCCATGCCGGGCATCTGGATGTCCATCAGGATCAGGTCGAAGCCCTGGCGGGCGGCGGCCACGCCCTGGACGCCGTCCTCGGCGGTGGTCACCCGCGCGCCCAGGGCTTCCAGCATGCGGCCGGCGATCAGGCGGTTGGTGGCGTTGTCCTCGACCAGCAGCACGCGCAGGCCGGCGAACAGCGGAGCGTCGGTCTCGTCGTCGTGCGCGGCCCCTTGTCCGAGATGAGGGGCGGCGCAGGCGTCGGCCTCGACCTCCAGCCAGAACGTCGAGCCCTGGCCCAGGACGCTCTCGAACCCGACCTCGCCGCCCATCATCTCGGCCAGCCGCCGGCAGATGGCCAGGCCCAGGCCCGAACCGCCAAAGCGCCGGGTCGTCGAGCCGTCGCCCTGGTGGAAACGCTCGAACAGCGTCCTGGCGGCGTCCTCGCCGATCCCGACGCCGGTGTCCTGGATCTCGAAGCGCAGCCTCAGGCGATCGCCGGTCCGCGTCCCGGACAGGCGGGCCACGACGCCGCCCTCCAGGGTGAACTTCACCGCGTTGCCCAGCAGGTTGAACAGGGCCTGGCGCAGGCGCAGCGGATCGGTGGCGACCCAGCCCAGGTCGCCGCCCTGGCCTTTTGGAGGAGCCTCGACGCGCAGGTGCAGGCCCTTGGCCTCGGCCTGGGGACGCAGCATGTCGGCGACGCCCGTCAGCAGGTCGGCCGGCTCCACCGGCTCGGTCGCCAGCTCCAGTTTTCCGGCCTCGATCTTCGAGAAGTCGATGATGTCGTTCAACAGCTCCGACAGCATCGCGCCGCAGCCCAGGGCCTCGTGCAGCAGCCGGCGGGCGTCGTCGGTCAGCTTCTCGGTCTTCAAGAGGTGCAGCACGCCCAGCACGCCGTTCATCGGGGTGCGGATTTCGTGGCTCATATTGGCCAGGAACTGGCTCTTGGCCTCGCCGGCCGCCAGGGCCGCGTCGCGGGCCGCGACCAGCTCGGTGACGTTCTGGCTGATGCCGATCACGTCCCAGGCGTCGGGGCTGGAGCCGCGCACGCCGCGCCAGGCCGCATGCATGTTCGCCCAGCTGTCCGTCGCGGGATCCAGGTAGCGGTAGTCGATCTCGACGTGCTCGCCGGTGCGCAGGGTCTTGGAGAAGGCCTCCCAGACCCGCTCGCGATCCTCCCCGTGGATCGACGTCGTCATCTCCGACGCGGTCATGATCCGCACCCCGCCCTGCGGCGAGCTGGGCGTCGGGATATCCTGGTCGAAGACGTAGACGCCCTTGCGCGGGTTGAAGCGCCAGACATAGACGCCGGCGGCGGTGCGCAGCAGCTCGTTCGAGCGCTCGGCCTGCTGGCGACCGATCTCGCGGGCGCGGTCCTCGCTGAAGTCCTGGAACACGATCAGCAGGCCGCCGTCGGCCCCGGTTCCTGGCAGCACCTTGGACTGCGAGCGCACCCACAGCCAGCCGCCGCCCTTGCGGGCCAGGCGGTGCTGCGAGCGGGCGTGGCCGACGACGCGCAGGGCGTCGGCGATCGCGTGGATCACGTCGGCGTCGTGCAGGTGGAAGAAGTCGCGGATCGGCCGGCCCAGGGTGTCCTCGGCCGTCCAGCCAGTCAGGTTGGTCCAGGCGGGATTGACGCGGATGATGGCGTCGTCCTGCAGGATGACGAACATGTCGAGGCTGCTCTGGAAGAACCAGTCGGCCGCCGCCGCTTCGATTCTGGAGGCAGCCTCGGCGTCCAAGCGCTTGCCCATCCCGTTTCCCTCGTTTTCAATCGATATGCGCAGGATCGGGTAAAGTTTACGTTGCGGCGAAAGGCCGCGATGACGATTTCGATCTCTCGGTACGCAAGCATGACCGGAAAAGGTCGCAAGGGGAGGCCAGGACTTTGAGCACGCCAGAAGCCGTGGGGCTGTCGACTGATCGACTGAAGCGCATCGATAGCTTCATCAAGGCCAAGTATATCGACACCGGAAAACTGCCCTGCGCGCTCACCCAAGTCTGGCGGCGCGGGCAGCTGGCCTACGCCTCGGTGCTGGGCAGCGCCGATATCGAGCGGGGAAAGCCGCTGAAGGCCGACAGCCTGTTTCGCATCTATTCGATGACCAAGCCGGTCACCAGCGTGGCGTTCATGATGCTGGTCGAGGATGGGCTGGTCGCCCTGGACGATCCGGTGCACCGCTTCATCCCCGCCTGGCGCGACCAGGGCGTGTTCGTGGCCGGGACGCCGGGCGCGTTCCAGACGAAGCGCGCGGCCGAACCGATGCGGATGATCGACCTGCTGCGCCACACATCGGGCCTGACCTACGGCTTCCAACAGCGGACCAATGTCGATGCGGCCTACCGCAAGCTGAAGTTGGACGGCGTCGACAGCGAGGGCGGGCTGCAGGGCTATGTCGACGCCCTGGCGACCGTGCCGCTGGAGTTCTCGCCGGGCGAATCCTGGAACTATTCGGTCTCGACCGACGTGTTGGGCTATCTGGTCGAAAAGATCTCCGGCCTGCCGTTCGACGTCTTCCTGAAGACCCGGATCTTCGACCCGCTGAAGATGGTCGACACCGGCTTCTTCGTCCCCGAGGGCCAGCGCGACCGCTTCACCGCCTGTTACGCCCTGACGCCGTCGGGCAAGGTGGTGCTGCAGGACGACCCGGAGAAGAGCCGCTTCCTGACCGATCCGTCGGTGAAGTCCGGCGGCGGCGGCCTCGTCTCGACCGCCGACGACTACATGCGCTTCTGCCGGATGCTGCTGAACGGCGGCGAGCTGGACGGCGCGCGGCTACTCAGCCCCAAGACGATCCGGCTGATGACCATGAATCACCTGCCGGGCGGCCAGGAGCTGGTTCACCTGTCCAAGTCGCTGTTCAGCGAGGCGGTGTTCGAGGGGCTGGGCTTCGGCCTCGGCTTCGCCATGACCATCGACCAGGCCCGCACCAAGAATCTGGGTTCGCTGGGCGAGTACTTCTGGGGCGGCATGGCCTCGACGGCGTTCTGGATCGACCCGGTCGAGGACCTGGCGGTGGTGTTCATGACCCAGCTGATGCCCTCGACGTCGTACCCGATCCGCCGCGAACTGCGGACGCTGGTCTATTCCAGCTTCACGGAGGCGGCGGGGTAGGCGGCCGACCCATCTCTCCTCCCCCTAATGGGGAGGAGGGCCACTCGCCACGCAAAGAAAACGGCGCGGGATGCCCTCCCGCGCCGAGTTGCGCTTTACCAAAGTCCGACGCATTGCGAGCAATACGCCACGCTCGCGGATCCACCGACTTCGAAACGTCAGGACGCGTGCAAGTCGCGCCCAAAGTCCATGACTTTCCGCGAACGCCCTCCCCAGCGCGGATCATTCTCTCTGGATTTCAGGTAAATGCGGTGACGGCGCTCGTCCGACCCCGCACTCGCCTCCACGGATGACCTCGGCTGAAACTGTTATTTCGAATTTGTAGTATGCCGTTGGAGCCGTCAACGGCCGGCGCCGCGAAAACAGGCGCCCGCACGGGGGTCTGGACATCTTCGCCGGAGCGTGCAGGCTTCGCTTCAAACAATCGTTCAATGAACAAAACAGGGGTGGAAGCCGTCATGGCCGCGATCAACGCCGTCACCGATCTTTCCGTCGAAGGCGACATTGGCGTCGTCACGCTGAACTCGCCGCCGGTCAACGCGCTGTCGGCCCAGGTCCGCGAAGGGCTGAAGGGCGCGTTCGAGGGCGCGATCGCCGATCCGGCCGTGAAGGCCATCGTGCTGATCTGCGATGGCCGGACCTTCATCGCCGGCGCCGACATCACCGAGTTCGGCAAGGCCATGACTGGCCCGAACCTGCAGGACGTGCAGGCCATCATCGAGAATTCGCCCAAGCCCGTCGTGGCGGCGATCCACGGCACCGCCCTGGGCGGCGGGCTGGAGGTGGCGCTGGTCGCCAACTATCGCGTGGCCGTTCCCTCGGCCAAGGCCGGCCTGCCCGAGGTGAACATCGGCCTGCTGCCCGGCGCCGGCGGCACCCAGCGCCTGCCGCGCATCGTCGGCGTCGAGAAGGCGCTGGAGATGGTGACCAGCGGCCAGCACGTCCCGGCCAAGGCGGCCCTGGCCATGGGCCTGTTCGACGAACTGGTCGAGGAGGGGGATCTGCGCGCCGGCGCGATCGCCTTCGCCCGGAAGGTGGTGGCCGAGGGCCGTCCGCTGAACAAGGTCCGCGACCTGAACGCCAAGGTCGAGGCCGCGCGCGGCAAGCCCGAGATCTTCGCCGACTTCCGAGCGGCCAACGCCAAGAAGTTCCGCGGCTTCATGGCCCCCGAGAGCAACATCAAGTGTATCGAGGCGGCGGTGAACCTGCCCTTCGACGAGGGGCTGAAGGAAGAGCGAAAGCTGTTCATGGAGCTGATGACCGGCAGCCAGTCGGCCGCTCAGCGCTATGTATTCTTCGCCGAGCGCCAGGCCGCCAAGATCCCCGACGTGCCGGACGACACCCCGACCATCCCCGTCAAGAAGGTCGGCGTCATCGGGGCCGGCACCATGGGCGGCGGCATCTCGATGAACTTCCTCAACGCGGGCATTCCCGTGACGATCATCGAGGCCAAGTCGGAGAACCTGGAGCGCGGCGTCGGCGTCATCCGCAAGAACTACGAGAACACCGCCAAGAAGGGCCGCCTGACCCAGGACGACGTCGAAAAGCGGATGGGCCTGCTGACGCCCTCGATGAACCTCGAGGACCTGGCCGACTGCGACCTGATCATCGAGGCCGTGTTCGAGCTGATGGAGATCAAGAAGGAGGTCTTCGGCAAGCTGGACAAGATCGCCAAGCCCGGCGCGATCCTGGCTTCAAACACCTCGTATCTCGACATCGACGTGATCGCCGCCAGCACCAGCCGGCCCGAGAGCGTGATCGGCCTGCACTTCTTCTCGCCGGCCAACGTCATGCGCCTGCTGGAGATCGTGCGCGGGGCCAAGACCGACAAGTCGGTGATCGCCACGTCCATGCAGATCGGCAAGAAGATCGGCAAGGTCGCGGTGCTGGTCGGCAACTGCCATGGCTTCGTCGGCAACCGCATGCTGGCCCAGCGCCAGCGCGAGGCCCAAAAGCTGATCCTGGAAGGCGCCATGCCCTGGGACGTCGACCGCGTGCTGTTTGACTTCGGTCTGCCGATGGGACCGTTCGCCATGAGCGACCTGGCCGGCCTCGACATCGGCTGGGACCCGGCCAAGACCTCGTCTTCCACCGTGCGCGAGGTGCTGTGCGAGATGGACCGTCGCGGCCAGAAGAACGGCAAGGGCTTCTACGACTACGACGAGAACCGCAACGCCAAGCCTTCGCCGATCGTGGAAGAGGTGATCCGCGACTTCGCCGAGAAGCGCCAGATCCAGCGCCGCGAGATCAGCGACCAGGAGATCCTGGAGCGCTGCCTCTATCCGATGGTCAATGAGGGCGCGAAGATCCTCGAGGAGGGCAAGGCCATCCGCGCCTCGGACATCGATATCGTCTGGATCAACGGCTACGGCTGGCCGGTCTATCGCGGCGGCCCGATGTTCTGGGGCGAGCTGGTCGGCCTCGACAAGATCCTGGCCAAGATGAAGGAGTTCCAGGCGGCCCATGGCGACGACTTCAAGCCGTCGGCCCTGCTGGAGCGGCTCGTGGCCGAGGGCAAGGGGTTCAAGGACGTTTAGAACTCTTCCCTTCCCCCTCATGGGGGAGGGGAACCCCCACTCCCGCTCATCCCCGCGAAAGCGGGGACCCAAGCGGGCTTTCGGTTTGTTGCACCGTTCAGGATTGATCGCCGAACTCGGCTTGGGTCCCCGCTTTCGCGGGGATGAGCGGAGGTTGGGTGATCGGTTTACGTAGGGAAAAGCCATGCCAACCATCGCCGCCATGATGTCCGCCGACTACGGCGTGATGGGCGACATCCTTCGCGCACGCGCTGTGGAAGGCCCCAACCATCCGGCCGTGATCATGGAGACCGGCGAGAGCGTCAGCTACGCCCAGTTCGACGCCCTGGCCGACCGGGTCGCCGCCGCCCTGCAGCGCGATGGGGTCAAGGCCGGCGAGGCGGTCGCCGTTTGCGCCCTGTCGTCGATCCCCTATGCGGCGCTGTTCCTGGGCGCGTTGCGGGCTGGCGTCGCGGTGGCCCCGATCGCCCCGTCCTCGACGCCAGAGGCCATCGCCGGCATGGTCGCCGACTGCGGGGCCAGATTGTTCTTCCTCGACGCCGGCGTGGCCGAGGCCCAGAAGCCCGCCCCGATCGCGGTCCGCCAGATCGCTCTGGACGATTCCGCCGCCGGTGAACCCTTCGACGCCTGGCTGGCCCCGTTGGACGCCCGCCCGACGCCGGTCGAGATCGGTCCGGAGCATCCGTTCAACATCATCTATTCCAGCGGCACGACCGGTACGCCCAAGGGCATCGTCCAGTCGCACGGCATGCGCTGGCGGCACGTGTTCCGGGGCGACGCGGTCGGCTATGGGCCGGATGCGGTCACCGTGCTGTCGACCCCGCTGTATTCGAACACCACCCTGGTCTGCTTCTTCCCCACCCTGGCGGGCGGCGGGACCGTGGTGCTGATGCGGAAGTTCGACGCCGGCAAGTACCTTGAGCTGGCCCAGAAGCATCGCATGACCCACACCATGCTGGTGCCCGTGCAGTATCGCCGCCTGATGGAGCGGCCGGACTTCGACGCTTTCGACCTGTCGTCCACGCATCTGAAGTTCTGCACCAGCGCCCCGTTCGCGGCCGAGCTGAAGGCCGACGTGCTGCGCCGCTGGCCTGGCGGCCTCGTGGAATATTTCGGCATGACCGAGGGCGGCGGCACCTGCATCCTCATCGCCCACGAGCATCCGGACAAGCTGCACACGGTCGGCCAGCCCGCGCCGGGCCACGACATCCGCCTGATCGACGAGGACGGCGTCCAGGTCGGCCCGGGCGTGGTCGGCGAGATTGTCGGCCGCTCGGCCGGGATGATGAACGGCTATCACGGCCGCCCGGACAAGACCGCCGAGGCCACCTGGACCTCGCCCGAGGGCTGGCGCTTCATCCGCACCGGGGACGTCGGCCGCTTCGACGAGGACGGCTTCCTGACGCTGATGGATCGCAAGAAGGACATGATCATCAGCGGCGGCTTCAACATCTATCCGTCCGACCTGGAGGCGGTGCTGCTTCAGCATCCGGCCGTGGTCGAGGCGGCGGTGGTGGGCGTGCCCTCGGACGCCTGGGGCGAGACGCCCGTGGCCTTCGTGGCGCTGAGGGCCGGCCAAGCTGCTGATCCGGGCGAGGTCAAGGCCTTCGTCAACGGACAGGTCGGCAAGACCCAGCGGCTGGCGGACGTTCGTGTCGTCGACAGCCTGCCGCGCAGCCATATCGGCAAGGTCCTGAAGCGAGAACTTCGGGACTCATGGCAAATTCAGCCTAGCGAATAGACTTTTTTGCCGCGACGGCGCGCCACATTAGGCCAGGTGGAATCGACGAATACGGTTGCTTAACCATTCGGTGCGGCCATCGGGTCGCCCGGTTCGTCGTGGATTGCGCCCGTAATGCTCCCGAAGCCCGTCGCCACTCCGATCAACACCCTTCAGGGAGGCGCCTTCGTTCGCGCAGCCCAGGACGTCGCGCCGATCGATTTCCAGGCCGTCGCCCGGGCCTTGGGCGCGGCCGGCCACGCCTCCGACCTGGACCAGCGCCTGGCCGCCCGCTTCGCCCGTCCCGTCGCCATCCGCGCCTTCGCCGACCGCATCGAGGCCACCGCCGCCGCGCTCCGGGCCCTGGGCGCGCGCGCGGGCGGGGTCTGCGTCGTCTCGGCCCTGGCTGATCCCGAGACCCTGGCCGGCGTCGCCGCCGCGGGCCTGAAGGCCTGGCTCGTGGACGTCGACCCGTTCAGCGCCATGTTCGACACCGCCCACCTGCGCGAGCGCCTGCCCGAGGCGCCCGGACCGCTGGAGGCCATCGTTCCCGCCGCCGCCCACGGCCGCGCCCCCGACATGCGCGCCTGGGCCGCTTTCCGCGCCGAGACCGGCCTGCCGATCCTGGTCGACGCCGCCGGCGCCTTCGACGTGGTGATCGAGGCGCCGGTTCCTGTTCTGGTTAGCCTCCCCGCTGGGGCGGGCGTGTTCGTGGCCTGCGAGGACGCCACGCCGGTCAACGCCATCGACGCCCGGCCCTTCGCCGGCGACGACGGCCTCGCCGCCTGGCCGGGCCTGCGCCAGCGCCTATGCGGCATGGCTCAGCAACTGCGCGTCCTGCTGCTGGACAGCGGGGTCGGCTTCCAGCCGGGCTGGGGCATGAGCTGGATCTCGCCGACCTGCGCCCTCAGCCTGCCCACCGACGACGCCGGGGCCGTGGCCTGGAAGCTCCAGGCGGCGGGTGTCCCGGCCAGTTGCGCCGTCCGCGACCGCGCCCTGAGCGCCGACAACACCCCGGTCGCCGATCGCCTGGCCGCCTCGACCGTGGTGCTGACCCTGGATCCGAACCTGGATATCCTGGCCCTCGACCACCTGTGCGACGCGCTGCGGGACGCGGTGGCCTAGCCGAGCGGCCGCCAATTGGCCTAATCCTTCGGGCGTGAGCCCATGCCGAAGGTGAGTGATGGCCGAAGAGTTCTCCTGCGCGATCTGCGGCGGCCGTCACGCGGGCCTGTCCAAGGACTGGGGCTATGGCCTGCCCGACGAGGTCTGGGCGCTGCCCGAGGAAGAACGCGACAGCCAGGCCCGCTTCAACGATGACCTGTGCCAGTGGGGCGACCGCTTCTTCATCCGCTGCATCCTGCCCGTGCCGTTGAAGGGGACGGACGACTATTTCGGCTGGGGCGCCTGGGCCGAGGTCGATGCGGAGGTGTTCGAGCGCTATCTCGAACTCTATGACGAGGACGGGCGCGAGGAGCCGCCGGCTCCGGGCAAGCTGGCCAACAAGCTCGAGGCCTATACCAACACCTCACTGGGCACGCGGGTGCTGATCCAGTTCCAGGACCCTGGCGAGCGACCGACCCTGACCCTGCCCGAGGGCGACAAGAGCCGCCTGGCGCAGGAGCAGCGCGAGGGCGTCGACGCCGCGCGGCACCACGAGATTCTCGAGATCTGCGGCGCGTAGAACGGCTTTTTACGCCGGGTCGATCATCCGCTTGGCGGCGCGCGCCAGTAGGCCAGAGCGCGTGAAGCCGTGGGACTCGGCATAGGCGTCGATATCGGGCAGCGTGGTCTCGGGCAGGGTGATGTTGACCCGCACTGTCCGAGGCGGGGCGATCTTCAGCGGCACGATGATCACCGCGCCGTCGCGGTTCGCGGGGTTGGCCATGACCTCGTCCGGGGCCGAAGGCGCGGGAATGGGCTCGCCGTCCTCGATCATGCCGTCGACGTGAAGGCGTAGAGCCTCCTCGGCGTTGATCCGGGCCTCCTCCAGCGTCGCGCCGACGCTGACGCAGCCGGGCAGGTCGGGAAAGGAAACCCCGAACTCGCTGTCCGTGTCCTTGTGGATCAGGGCGATATAGTTGGTCATTGGGTTACCTCAGCATCAGGCCCGATTGCCGTTCGATCGACCTCAGCGTCCCGACCGGCAGGTCACGCTTGGGATGCGGAACGGTCACGCGACCGGGCTTCGCGACGATTTTCGGGTCGTCAAGTTGATCACAGCCAGCCCGTCTTCTTGAACCGCCGGTACAGCAGGCCGCAGATCACCGCGATCCCGGCCAGCACGCCGTAGTAGCCGTATTCCCACTTCAGCTCGGGCATGTGCTCGAAGTTCATGCCGTAGACGCCCGCCACCGCCGTCGGCACCGCCAGGATCGCGGCCCAGGCGGCCAGCTGGCGGGTGATCACCCCTTGCCGCTGCTGTTCCAGCAGGCTGCTGATCTCGAACACCGAGGTCAGCACCTCGCGCAGACCATCGACCAGGATCTCGGTGCGCTGGATGTGGTCGCGCACGTCGCGGAAATAGGCCCGGACCTCGGTGTCGATGCAGGGCAGGTCGTGGTGCTCCAGCGCGCTGACGACCTGGGTCATCGGCCCCAGCAGCTTCTTGAACTTCATCAGCGCCCGGCGAAGATTGAAGATGCGGGCGATCTCGGCGCGGCTGAGGAAGGCGTCCAGCGCCCGCCGCTCGAAGGCGTGCAGGTCTTCCTCGATGCTGTCGACGATCGGCATGTAGCCGTCGACGATGAAGTCCAGCACCGCGTGCAGCACATAGTCGACACCGTGCGCCAGCAGGGCCGGGGCCGCCTCCAGCTGGGCGCGCAGCTCGGTATGAGCCCTGGCCGAGCCGTGGCGCACCGTGATCAGGTGCCGCCGGCCGACGAAGAAGTCGGTCTCGCCGTAGATGATATTGTCGTTGTCGAGGTGCGCGGTCTTGGCCACTACGAACAGCTGGTCGCCATAGATGTCGACCTTGGGCGTCTGGCGAGCGTTCAACGCGTCCTCGACCGCCAGCGGATGCAGCTTGAAAGCCTGCTGCAGCGCGCGCAGTTCGATCTCGTCGGGCTCGACCAGGCCGATCCACACGAACTCTTCCCCACGCGGCGTCAGGCTGGCGGGATCATCCAGACTGATCGCGCGGACGGGCTTGCCGTCGACATAGGCGCTGGCGGCGACGACGGTCATGACGGGGCGATCAGTGCGCGGCCGCGTAGGCCTCGACCTGGGCCACCCGCTGGGCCTTTTCGGCCTCGCTGAGGAACGAGCCCGTGAAGCTGTTCTTGGCCAGGGTGACGACATCCTCGCGGGTCAGGCCCACGGCGTTCGCCGTCGCCAGGTAGTTCTCCAGCAGGTAGCCGCCGAAATAGGCCGGGTCGTCGGAATTGACCGTCGCCTTCAGGCCCAGGTTCAGCATGGTCTTCAGCGGGTGGACGTCCAGGCTGGGCACGCCGCACAGCTTCAGGTTCGACAGCGGGCAGACCGTCAGGGTCGTGCCGTCCTTCACCAGACGCGCGGTCAGGGCGTCGTCTTCCAGCGCGCGATTGCCGTGGTCGATGCGGTCGACCTTCACCAGGTCGATGGCTTCCCAGACATAGGCCGGCGGGCCTTCCTCGCCGGCGTGGGCGACGATCTTGAGGCCCAGGTCCCGGGCCGCCTGCATGACGCGGGCGAACTTGGCCGGCGGGTGGCCGACCTCGGAGCTGTCCAGGCCGACGCCGGCCAGGTGCGAGAGCCAGGGCTTGGCCTGTTCCAGCGTCTCGAAGGCGCTTTCTTCCGACAGGTGGCGCAGGAAGCAGAGGATCAGCTTGCTGGTCACGCCCAGGGTCTTCTCGGCTTCGTCCATGCCGGCCAGCAGGCCCTTCATCACGGTGTCGAAGGCGATCCCGCGATCGGTGTGGGTCTGGGGGTCGAAGAAGATCTCGGCGTGGGCGCCGCCGTCGGCCGCCAGGCGCTTGAAATAGGCCAGGGCCAGGTCCTTGAAGTCCGCCTCGGTGATCAGCACGCCCGCGCCCTGGTAATAGATGTCCAGGAAGTCCTGCAGGTTCGAGAAGGCGTAGGCCGCGCGGATCTCGTCGACCGAGCCGTAGGGCAGGGTGATCCCGTTGCGCTGGGCCAGCTCGAACATCAGTTCCGGCTCGAGGCTGCCCTCGATGTGCATGTGCAACTCGGCCTTGGGCAGGCCGCGGACGAATTGGGCGAAGGCGATGTCGGTCATGCGGTTTTATGCGCGCGGGCGCGGGCGGGGATCAACCGTCATCACCGAAATCCGCTGGAAATGCCGGGTGGCGCCGGCTAAGCCCGCAGTCGTCTTGTGAAGCTTGGGGCCCTTCGATGACCGTTTCCCAGAAGCTCCTGCCCGGCGTGCCGCTGGTGGAGTCGATGCTGCTTTCGGCCTCGCTGGACCAGATGGGCCTGACCAACAGCGAGCGCGACATCGCCGTGCAGCTGCACGAGAAGGGCTTCGCGGTCTTCGACTTTCCGGACGAGGATCTCTCGGCGCGCATCGATCGCATCAAGGCCGACCTGACGCCGCGCTACGACTTCGACGCCTGGCGCTCGGCGGGCTGGGCGGCCAATGACGGCCTGCGGGTGCAGGACGCCTGGCGCACCAATGCGGACGTCCGCGCCATCGCCGCCAACCAGGCGGTGCTGGATCTGCTGTCCAAGCTGTATGGCCGCCGGGCCTTCCCGTTCCAGACCCTGAACTTCCCGGTCGGCACCCAGCAGCACGTCCACTCGGACTCGATCCACTTCTCCAGCGTGCCCGAGCGCTTCATGTGCGGGGTCTGGCTGGCCCTGGAGGACATCCACGAGGACGCCGGCCCGCTGGTCTATTATCCGGGCTCGCACAGGTGGCCGATCCTCTACAACGACGCGATCGGCAAGGTTGTGGGGACAGACACCAGCGAGTTCGCCCAGCCCCCGTATGAAGCCGCCTGGCGGGCGCTGATCGACGCCACCGGAACCCAGCCGGAATACTTTCGCCCGAAGAAGGGCCAGGCCCTGATTTGGGCGGCCAACCTGCTGCACGGCGGCAGCCGCCAGAACGACCCGGCGCGGACGCGCTGGTCGCAGGTCACGCACTACTATTTCGACGACTGCGCCTACTACACCCCGGCGTTCTCGGACCCGCTGGTCGGTAACCTGGATCTGCGCGACATCGTCGACGTCTCGACCGGCGAGTTCGCGCCGAACATCTATGTCGATCGCCCGGTCGGGGAGGTGCCCCGCCGCGGCGCGGCCGCTCCGCCGCCAGCCTCGGCGTCGCCGGCGGCGGTGATTCCGAAAAGGTGGGAAGCCTTGTTTTCAGCCAAGACGCCGAAGGACTTCGATCCTCGGCGTTATCTGGAGCTGAATCCCGACGTGGCGGCCGCGGGCATGGATCCGCGCAAGCACTATGCCCGCCACGGGGCGCGCGAGCATCGGCGCTACAAGTAGGCGCGCCGCTTCAGGCGCTCACCATGCTGGCCGTCTTGGCGAAGGGGCTGAGACCCAGCCAGGCCTGCATATCCGAGGCCAGCACCCGGTCGCCGGTCAGCAACATGCGTTCCTCGCCCAGAGCCTGGCGGACGGTGTCATGGCCCATCCAGATGGCGGTCATGGTCCTAAGGTCGGTCGATACATAGAGGTCGACGTCGAAGCCCGGATCGACCGAGCACAGGTCAACCTGGGTCTCGGGTTCGACCAGCAGCCACCACGAACGGTCGGCCGGCGCCTGCTCGGGATAGCGGAAATGGATCACGCTCTTGGGCCGCGACATCGGGCGGGGGTCCAGGTTGCGGCGCATGTCCCACATCAGCAGGGAGGCGTCCAACTGCTGCAGCGACAGCTCGGTGTGGACCCAGCGCTGGCCCCAGCGGCCGAAGGCGTCGATCAGGCTTTCCAGGTCCTGTCCGGCCTGGGTCAGGCGGTATTCGAACACCCCGGGCTCACCGGGCAGGGCGTCGCGGCGTATGATGCCGGACGCCTCCAGGTCCTTGAGGCGTTGCGACAGCAGGGCGGGTGACATGCGCGGCACGCCGCGTCGCAGGTCGTTGAACCGGGTCGAGCCGGCGACCATCTCGCGCAGCAGGACCACGGTCCAGCGCGTGCAGAGAATCTCGGCCGCCATCGCGACGGGACAGAATTGCCTGTAGCTGCCTTGCGCCATGCGCTCTCCCCGTCAAACTTGGCCTCGCCAAACATCGGCGGCATGTAGACTGCTGTTCGACTGTCTCGCTAGTTCAGTTCCTGTACCGGGGGTGGTTCAGTTGCTGAACTAGGCAGGTAGAGCGTGTTCGCGACAAAAGGTTTCGCATCACGCGGACCTGTTGAACGTCCGCTCCAGAGGGAGATTACGACATGTTGCTGGCGCCGGAAAACACCACCGTCGCTCAGGGCGTCGACTGGCTGGCGCGCGCCGATCGGATCGGCGCCGAGATCGCCAGGCATGCGGCCGAACACGACGCCGAGGACAGTTTCGTCGTCGAGGCCTACGGGCTGCTGAAGGCCGAGGGGCTGTTCAAGGCCCTGGTTCCGGTCGAGTTCGGCGGCGGCGGGGCCACGGTCACGCAGATTGGCCAGGTCATTCGCCGGCTGGGCGCCTCGTGCGGCGCCACGGCGCTGGCCTTCGCCATGCACAGCCACCTCGTGGCCGTGGCCGCCTGGCGCTGGCGTCATCAGGGCGCGCCGACGGAAGGGCTGCTCAAGCGCCTCGCGACCGAGGATCTGGTGCTGGTGTCCAGCGGCGGCTCAGATTGGCTGGCCAGCGGCGGAACGGCGGTAAAGGTGGAGGGCGGCTTCAGGATCACGGCGCGCAAGGCCTTCTCCAGCGGCTGCCCGGCCGGTGACCTCTTGATGACCAGCGCCGTCCATGACGATCCCGAGGCGGGGCCGACCGTCCTGCACTTCGGCGTGTCGCTGAAGGCGCCGGGCGTGGCCATCCGCGACACCTGGCGCGTGCTGGGCATGCGCGGCACGGGCTCGAACGACGTGGAGTTGACCGAGGTCTTCGTGCCCGACGCGGCGATCTCGGGCCGGCGGCCGGCCGGGCCGTGGCACATGCTGTTCCACATCATCAGCATGATCGCCTTCCCGCTGATCTACGCGGCCTATGCCGGCGTGGCCGACGGCGCGCGGGCGCGGACCCTGGCCATGGTCCGGCGCAAGGCGCCCGACGTCCTGACCGCCAGCCTGGTCGGCGAGATGGAGAACGCCTTCGCCGCGCTCGACATCGCCCTGGCGCGGATGATCGACCTGGCCGAGACCGGAACGCCCGGTCCCGAAACCACCAGCCTGGCCATGACCTACCGCACCCTGGTCGGCCGCTCGGCCATCGAGACGGTCGAGCGGGCCATGGAGGCGGCGGGCGGGCAGGCCTTCTATCGTGAGGCGGGCCTTGAACGGGCCTTCCGCGACGTCCAAGGGGCTCGCTACCACCCGCTGCAGGAAAAGCCGCAGACGGTGCTGACCGGCCGCGTGGCGCTGGGCTGGGACATCGACGGATAGTCGAACGAAAACGCCGGCCGCATCGGGACGGCCGGCGTTCTTCTCTGTATGCGCGCCCTAGCCTAGTGCGCGGCGTCCTTGGCCTTGTCGCCGGCCTTCTGGGCGGCGTCACCGGCCTTTTCGGCGGCGTCGCCGGCGGCGGCGGCCGCGTCGCCCGCCGCTTCCTTGGTCGCCTCGGTGGTGGCGGTGGTCGCGGCGTCGGCGCTGGCGTTGGCCGCGTCCGCCGCGGCGTTGGCGGCCTTCTGGGCGTCAGCGGCGGCGGCGTTGCTTTCGGTCGCCGCCTCCTGGGCCTTCTGGGCCTTGTTCTCGCAGGCCATCACCGTCAGGCCCAGGGCGGCCACGGCCGCGATCGTCACGATACGCATGAGCGTCTTCTCCCAAGTCCGGCCTTGGCGCCGGGTAGGGGAGATAATCCTGAGGCGAAGGTTCGGTTGCCTACATCGGCTGGGGCGGCGGGGGTGGGCCTTCGGGCAGGGGAATGAACTCGTCGTGGTCCAGATCGGGCAGCTTCATGCGGCCGGCCTTCCAGTCGGCCTTGGCCTGCTCGATGCGGTCCTTGGACGAGGAGACGAAGTTCCACTCGATGAAGCGCGGGCCGATCGGCTCGCCGCCCAGCAGCATGACGGTCGAGCGCTCGATGGCCTTGAAGACCACCGTATCGCCCGGCGCGAAGACGGCCATCTGAGTCTCGACCAGCTCGCGATCGCCCACCTCGACCCGGCCGGCGGCGATATAGGCGGCGCGCTCGGAATATTCGGCCGGCAGGGCCGCGACGGCGCCCGGCTCAAGCTCCCAGTGGACGTAGAACAGCGGCGAAAACACCGGCACGTTCGACTTGGCCCCGAAGGCCTCGCCGGCGATCAGCCGCGCCTTCAGCCCGCCGTTCTCATAATAGGGCAGGTCCTGCGGGCCTTCGTGGTGGGTGAAGCGCGGGGCGGTCTCCTCGTGCTCGTTGGGCAGGGCCACCCAGGCCTGCATGCCGTCCATGCGGCCGCCGTGCTCGCGCAGCCCCTCGAAGCGTTCGGAGTGGGTGATGCCCGAGCCGGCGGTCATCCAGTTGACCTCATTCGGCTTGATCACCGCCAGCGAGCCG
This sequence comes from Caulobacter segnis, assembly GCF_019931575.1. NCBI lineage: Bacteria > Pseudomonadati > Pseudomonadota > Alphaproteobacteria > Caulobacterales > Caulobacteraceae > Caulobacter > Caulobacter segnis. Next base: position 776,782 of record NZ_CP082923.1, read on the forward strand.
ACGCTGTCGCGGTGGGTGATCTCGCCCTCGAACAGATAGGTAAGGGTCGACAGGCCGATGTGCGGGTGCGGGCGCACGTCGGCGCTCTTGGCGAAGCCGGGCTGGAAGGCCGCCGGGCCCATGTGATCCAGGAAGATGAACGGCCCGACCATGCGGTGGGCGTGGAACGGCAGGACGCGGCCGACCTCGAAATTGCCGAGGTCGCGGCGACGGGCTTCGAAGACGAGGTCGATCATGGGGCGCTCCGGCGAACTGTCGGCGGAACTTAGCCGGGAGTTGATATCCCAGTCTTGTGCAATTCACCCCCTATCCGCTCATCCCCGCGAAAGCGGGGACCCAAGCTGACTTTCAGGGCTTGGTGAGGCAGCGCGTCACTTTCTGACCCTGCTTGGATCCCCGCTTTCGCGGGGATGAGCGGTGATTGGGATCTACAGCGTGTCCGGCGTTCTCTTAAGAGGCAGAAGGGCGATCAGGCTGATCGCGCCGGCGCCCGCCAGATAGAGGCCGACCAGCTTGAGGCCGCCATGGGTGGCCAGGGCCTGGGCGATGGCCGGGGTCATGCCGCCGCCGATGACGCCGCCGACATTGAAGGCGATCGACGAGCCGGTGTAGCGCACCCGGGCCGGGAACAGGCTGGGCAGCCAGGCGCCCAACGGGCCGTAGACCAGGCCCATGACCACCAGGGCCAGGGACAGGAACACGCCGATCAGCCACAGCGAGCCCGAGCCCATCATCGGCGCCAGGGCCGCGCCGGCGACGACGGTCAGCATGGAGCCCGCCATGAGCACCCTTCGGGGGCTGGACTTGTCCGACCAGTAGCCGGCCCAGACGATGCCGGCGGCCATGAACAGGATGGCGATCAGCAGGACGCCGAGGAACAGTTGGCGGCCATAGCCCAGGGCAGTGACGCCGTAGCCCAGCGAGAAGGCGGTGGTCAGGTAGAAGAGGGCGAAGCAGGCGACGACCGCGAAGGTGCCGCCGATCACCTCGCGCGCATGGGTGCGGAAGAGCTCGGCGACCGGCACGTGGGCCGGCGGGGCCTCGTGGGCGGCGGCCTCGAACGCGGCGGTCTCGGTCAGCTTCAGGCGGATCCACAGCCCGACCCCGACCAGCAGGATGCTGCCCAGGAACGGCAGGCGCCAGCCCCAGGCCTGGAACTGCTCCGGCGTCAGGATCGCGCCCAGGATCAGGAACAGGCCGTTGGCGGCGATGAAGCCTACCGGGGCGCCCAGCTGCGGGAACATGCCGAAGCGCGCGCGCCAGCCGGGCGGGGCGTTCTCGACTGCCAGCAGAGCCGCGCCGCCCCACTCGCCGCCCAGGCCGAAGCCTTGGCCGAAGCGCAGCAGGCACAGCATGAACGGCGCGATCCAGCCGGCCTGGTGATAGGTCGGCAGGAAGGCGACCAGCAGGGTCGAGCCGCCCATGATCAAGAGCGAGGCCACCAGGGTCGACTTGCGGCCGATGCGGTCGCCGAAGTGTCCGAACACGATCGAGCCCAGCGGCCGGGCGATGAAGGCCACGCTCAGGCTGGCGTACGAGGCCAGCAGTTGCACGGCGGGCGAGGAGGCCGGGAAGAACAGCGGCCCGAACACCAGCGAGGCGGCGGTGGCGTAGATATAGAAGTCGTAGAACTCGACCGCCGTGCCGATCAGGCTGGCGGCCAGCACGCGTCGCGTCGACGCGCCGCCAGCGCTCGATTGGGCCATCGTGGCCTCTCCTTGCTATCGGGTGGTTGGAGCGCGGCCCCCCGACCGCGCCCCGGAAGTCCTTAGCCCAGCGGGCTGACGTAGGGGCTGATCAGGCCCAGCGGCACGGCCGTTGAGTTCTTGACGCCGCGGATCACGATGCGGCTCTCGATGTTGGAGACCAGGCCCAGCGACAGCAGCTTGTCGCGCAGGAACTCGTCGAAGGCGCGCATGTCGCGAGTGACGATCCGCATCTCGTAGTCGGCCGCGCCGGTGACGGTGGCGCACTGGACGACCTCGGCCCACTTGGCGACCGCCTGTTCGAACGTGTCCAGATTTTCCTTGGTCGGAAGGGACAGCTTCACGGTGCAGTAGACTTCGAAGCCCAGACCAAGCTTTTCCCGGTCCAGGATCGTCACGCGGCGCTGGATGACGCCAGCGTCTTCCAGCCTCTTGATGCGCCGCCAGCACGGGCTGGATGACAGACCAACACGTTCGGCGATCTCCGCGACGGACAGTCCGGCGTCGTGTTGGATGAGATCCAGGATCTTGGCATCCACGGCGTCGAGTTGTTCGGACAAGAAATTCCTCCCCCCAGCGGGCGTTGACGCTCACTTCTTGCGCAAAACGACCACGAGTCGGGCACGCCTTGGGCAAACAATTTCCGCGCTTCTATAAGATATTGCGTAGCGGGCGGGAAGACCCGGGAGGAAAATTTTTGCCATGCGGCACTCGGAAGTCACGCTCGACGACAAATATGTGCTCGAAGATGGTCGCGCATTCATCACCGGCGTGCAGGCGCTGCTCCGGGTCCTGCTCGACCGTAAGCGTCTGGATCGCCAGGCGGGATTGAACACCGGCGGCTATCTGTCGGGCTATCGCGGCTCGCCGCTGGGCGGCCTCGACCAGCAGGCCGCGCGCATCAAGAAACTTCTCACCGCCCACGACGTGGTCTTCCAGGAAGGCCTGAACGAGGATCTCGCGGCGACCGCCGTGTGGGGCAGCCAGCAAGCCAACCTGTTCCCCGGCGCCCTCTACGACGGCGTGTTCGGCATGTGGTACGGCAAGGCGCCCGGCGTCGACCGCACCGGCGACGTCTTCAAGCATGCCAATTTCGCGGGCACGTTCCCGACCGGCGGCGTACTGGCGGTGGCCGGCGACGACCACGGCTGCAAGAGCTCGACCCTGCCGTCGCAGTCCGAATTCGCCTTCCAGGACTTCGAGATGCCGGTGCTCTCGCCGGCCGACGTGCAAGAGGTGCTGGACTACGGGATCCTGGGCATTTCCCTGTCGCGCTTCTCGGGGCTGTGGACGGGCATGATCGCCCTGGCCGACACCATGGACAGCGGCGTGACCATCGACGTCTCGCTGGACCGCCACCGGATCGTGGTTCCCGACTTCGCCTTCCCGCCCGGCGGTCTCGGCATCCGGCTGAAGGACCAGCCGATGGAGAAGGAACGGCGGATGCGGCTGCACAAGCTGCCCGCCGCCCTGGCCTTCGCCCGCGCCAACAACATCGACCGCGTGGTGCTGGGCGCCTCGCACGTGCGGGTGGGCAAGGCGCGCCTGGGCATCGTCTGCCAGGGCCAGGCCTACAAGGACGTGCTGGAGGCCTTCACGGCCATGGGCATGACCCTGCAGGAAGCCGCCGACCTGGGCGTCTCCATCTATAAGGTCGGCATGCCCTGGCCGCTGGAGCCGCTGGGCCTGCGCGCCTTCGCCGCCGGCCTCGAGACCCTGATGGTCATCGAGCACAAGCGCGCCCTGATCGAGCCCCAGGCCAGGGCCGCTCTCTATGATCTGCCCGCCCAGGCGCGTCCGCGCGTGATCGGCAAGACCGACGAGAAGGGCGGGCCGCTGCTCTCGGAGCTGGGTTCGCTGTCGGTGGCCGAAATCGCCCTGGCCATCTACGACCGCCTGCCGGACGGCCCGCACATGGAGCGGGCCCGCGCCTATCTGAACCGCGTCTCGGCCGCCGGCGTCGCCGCCGTCAGCCTGGCCGCCGACCAGGCTCGCAAGCCGTTCTTCTGCTCGGGCTGCCCGCACAACACCTCGACCAAGTTGCCGGAGGGCTCGCGCGCCCTGGCGGGCATCGGCTGCCACTACATGGCCGGGTTCAACGACCCGATGACCGACCTCAACACCCACATGGGCGGCGAGGGCCTGACCTGGGTGGGCGCGGCGCCGTTCACAGCCGAGAAGCACGTCTTCCAGAACCTGGGCGACGGCACCTACAACCACTCCGGCTCGCTGGCGATCCGGGGCGCGATCGCGGCCAAGGCCAACATCACCTACAAGCTGCTCTATAATGACGCCGTCGCCATGACCGGCGGCCAGCGCGCCGAGAGCGGCTTCACCCCCGCCCAGATCACCCGTCAGCTGGCGGCCGAGGGCGTGACCAGGACCGTCATCGTCGTCGACGAGCTGGAGCGCTACCAGGGCGTCACCGACCTGGCCCCGGGCGTCGAGATCTTCCCGCGTTCGGACCTGATGCGCGTGCAGGAGATGCTGCGCGACACAGCGGGCGTCACGGTGCTGCTGTACGACCAGACCTGCGCCACCGAGAAGCGCCGCCGCCGCAAGCGGGGCGCGATGCCCAAGGCCACCCAGCGGGTCTTCATCAACCCGCTGGTCTGTGAGGGCTGCGGCGACTGTTCGGTGAAGTCCAACTGCGTCTCGGTCGAGCCCCTGGCCACCGAGTTCGGCCGCAAGCGCAAGATCAACCAGTCCAGCTGCAATCAGGACTACAGCTGCGTCGAGGGCTTCTGTCCCTCGTTCATCACCCTGGAAGGCGCCGAGAACGCCCAGTCCAAGAAGGTCCCGGCGGCCCTGACCGCCGAGTCGACCCCGCTGCCCGAGTTCGAGCCGCTGCACGGCGTGCGCAAGATCCTGTTCACGGGCGTCGGCGGCACCGGCGTGACCACCGTGGCCTCGATCCTGGCCATGGCCGCCCACATCGACGGCCGCGCGGGCAGCGTGGTCGACATGACGGGCCTCGCCCAAAAGGGCGGCTCGGTGTTCAGCCACGTCAAGATCGGCGAGACGGAAGAGACGATCGTCGGCGGCCGCGTGCCGGCCGCGAGCGCCGACGTGCTGATCGCCTGCGACCTGCTGGTCGCGGCTTCGCCCGAGGGCCTGTCGCTCTACGCCAAGGACCGCACCCGCGCCTTCGGCAACAGCGACTTCGCCCCGACCGCCGACTTCGTCACCAGCCGCGACATCCGCTTCGACAGCGGGGCCATGGCCCGGCGGGTGAAGGGCGCGACCAGCACCTTCGACGCCTGCCCGGCCCAGCACCTGGCCGAGAGCCAGTTCGGCGACGCGATCTACGCCAACATGATCATGGTCGGCTTCGCCTGGCAGCGCGGGGTGATCCCGGTCTCCAGCCGCGCCCTCTATCGCGCCATCAAGCTGAACGGCGTCGACGCCGAGGCCAACCTGCAGGCCTTCGAGCTGGGCCGCCGCGTGGCGCATGACCCGGCTTCGGTCGAGGTCAAGGAAGACAAGACCCCGATCCCCGAGACCATGCCGCTGGACGACCTGATCGCCCATCGGATCCGGGAGCTGACCGCCTACCAGAACGCCGCCTACGCCCAGCGATACGCCGATAAGGTGGCCAAGGTGCGGAAAACCGAGGTCGCCGTCAGTGGTCCGGACGGCGCTCTGCCGCTGACCCGCGCGGCGGCGGTGAACCTCTACAAGCTGATGGCCTACAAGGACGAGTACGAGGTCGCGCGGCTCTATACCGACGGCCGGTTCGCGGCCGAGCTGGCCGGAACCTTCAAGGGCGGCAAGGCCAAGGTCTGGCTGTCGCCGCCGCTGCTGGCCCCCAAGGGGCCGGACGGCAAGCCGAAGAAGATCGCCTTCGGCGGCTGGATGCTGGACTTGGCCTTCCCGTTGATGGCCCGGATGAAGGGCCTGCGCGGCGGCGCGCTGGACATCTTCGGCCGCACCGAGGAGCGCCGGATGGAGCGCGGCCTGATCGCGTCCTACGAGGTCGCCCTCGACCACCTGGCCGCCGGCCTCTCGACCGAGCGCCTGCCCTTGGCCGTCAGGATCGCCGAGATCCCGCAACAGATCCGCGGCTACGGCCATGTGAAGGACGCCTCGGTGGTCACCGCCAAGGCGGCGGAGGAGAAGCTGTGGGCGCAGTGGGGCGGGAACTGACCACCCTGGCGTGGCGGGAGGTTCGTGCTAGGCTTCCCGCCATGAACAAGCCCCTGAATCCGGTGACCGTGACGCTCAGCGCCGAGGACGCCGCCGACCTGCAGGCGCGGGTCGAGCGCGGCGAGTTCGCGTCGCTGGACGAGGGCGTGGCGGCGGAACTGGCCGAGCTGAACTATCGGCGGGCGGCCGAGATCGTCGGCGGTTCGGAGAAGCTCGAGGCGCTGCTGGACCGGCTGGAGGCCGATGACGATCCATCCGCCGATGTCGACGCCGAGGACTTCTTCAAAGAGCTCCGGGCGGGCCTGAAAGAGCGCCTGACGTCGTCTCGCGAGTGAAGCGGCAACTCGTCATTTCCGCGGAGGCTCGGCGCGATCTGCTGCGCATCCGCGACTACATCGCCGACGACAATCCGGACCGGGCCGAAACCTATGTCGAAGAGCTGTTGGCGCGTTGCATCGCCATCGCCGACTTTCCGCTGGCGGCGCCGGAGACATTGCGCCGTAAGGGCTGGCGCGTTGTTCCATACGGCTTCTACATGATCTTCTACACGGTGACGGAGCGGCGGGTCCGTATCCGCGCCGTCAAGCATTCGGCGACCCTGCAATGACCCAAGACTTTGATTTCGACGCCGTGGTCGTCGGCGCTGGCGCTGTCGGCCTCGCCTGCGGATACGCCCTCGCCAAGCGCGGCCTGGTCGTCGCGGTGCTGGAGGAGCAGGCCCACATCGGTCAGGGCGTGTCGTCGCGCAATTCCGAGGTTATCCACGGCGGGCTCTACTATCCGACCGGGTCGCTGAAGGCCAAGCTGTGCGTCCAGGGGCGGCGGCAGCTCTATGCCTTCCTCGACCTGCACGGCGTCGCCTACAAGCGCTGCGGCAAGCTGGTGGTGGCGACCTCGGAGGACGAGATTCCGCGTCTCGACGCCATCTGGGACCAGGCCCTGGCCAATGACGTCGAGGGGATGGAGCGGCTGACCGGCGAGCAGGCGCGGGCGCTGGAGCCCGGCCTCAACGCCCACGCGGCGCTGCTGTCGCCGCAGAGCGGGGTCTTCGCCAGCCACGACTACATGCTGGCCTTGCAGGGCGAGATCGAGGCGGCTGGCGGGGCGGTGGTGTTGAACACGCCGTTCGAGCGCGCCGAACCGTTCCAGGCCGGCGGCTTCAAGGTGCGGGCGGGCGGGGCGGATCCGACCAGCCTGACCTGCCGCCTTCTGGTCGCCGCGCCCGGCCTGTCGTCGCAGGACGTCGCCGGCCGCATCGACGGCTTTCCCGCCGACGCCATTCCCAAGGCCCACTACGGCAAGGGCGTCTATTTCCGCCTTACCGGCAAGGCCCCGTTCCAGCGCCTGATCTATCCGCCGCCGATCCACGGGGCGCTGGGCACCCACTACCGCAACGACCTGGGCGGCCAGGCGGTGTTCGGTCCGGACCTGGAATATGTGCCCGCGCCCGACTATTCGGTCGATCCCGGCCGGGCCGAGGCCTTCGCGGCCTATATCCGCAAGTTCTGGCCGGGCCTGCCCGACGGCGCCCTGCAGCCCGACTACGCCGGCGTGCGGCCCAAGCTGCACGGTCCGGACGAGCCCCAGCCCGACTTCCAGCTGCGCGGCGCCGAGGACCATGGCCTGACCGGCCTGATGGCCCTGTTCGGCATCGAGAGCCCCGGCCTGACCAGCTCGCTGGCGATCGGCGAAGAGGTCGCGGGCCGCCTGCTGGGCGCATGACAAATCGTTCATGCGGCTAAGCTCTTGGCCGCGCCGCCGCGCGTGCTAGCAATTCCGTCTTCGGAATTTAGGGCGAGGGGCGTCCCATGGGTCTCGGGTTCAAGGCGCTGCTAGGCGCGGTGTCGGCGGTCGCGCTGGGCGTGGCCACATCGTCCTCGGCCCTGGCCGCCCAGGCCCTACCGTCGTTCGCCGAGCCGGCCCTGTCGCCGGATGGCGGCGAGATCGCCTTCGCCTCGGGCGGCGACCTCTGGACCGTTCCAGCCGCCGGCGGTCAGGCTCGCCTGCTGGTCACCGACGAGGCCACCGAGTCCCGGCCGCTGTACGCGCCCGACGGCAAGTCGCTGGCCTTCGTTTCCACGCGTTCGGGCGTGGCCAATCTCTACGTGCTCACCCTGGCCACTGGCGAGGTGCGCCGCCTGACCTTCGGCGACAGTCCCGAGACGCTGGACGGCTGGTCGCGCGATGGGAAGTGGATCTACTTCACCTCGGGCGTGAATGATGTCGCGCGCCAGGGCGACATCTTCCGCGTGGCCGCTTTGGGGGGCACCCCTCTTGAAGTAAGCCGCGAGCGCTATCTGAACGAATACGAGAGCGCGCCGTCGCCGGACGGGCGCTCGGTCGCCCTGGTCGCGCGGGGCCTATCGAACCAGCAGTGGTGGCGCAACGGCCATTCGCACATCGACGAGAGCGAGGTGTGGCTGAAGCCGATAGATGGGTCCGGCTACCAGAAGCTGCTGCCATCAAGTGACAAGGGGGGCGGCGCCAAGCGCGCCTGGCCGATGTGGAGCCCCGACGGCAAGGCGCTCTGGTACATGAGCGACGAGGGCGGGACCGAGAACCTGTGGCGCCTGCCGCTCGGCGGTCAGCCTCAGCAGGTCACCCGCTTCACCGACGGCCGCGTGCTGTGGCCGACCATCGGCTATGATGGCCGGACCATCGTCTTCGAGCGCGACTTCGCCGTCTGGCGCCTGGACACCGCCTCCGGCCAGGCGACCAAGGTCGCGATCGCCCTGCACGGCGCGCCCGCGGCGGCCGGCGAGAGCCACAAGAACGAGACCAGCTTCGATGCCCTGGCCCTGTCGCCAGACGGCAAGAAGGCCGCGATCGTCGCGCATGGCGAGCTCTTCGCGGTGTCGACCAAGGACGGCGGCGCGGCCCAGCGCGTCACCCGCACCCCGATCCTGGAGCGCGACCCGGTGTGGTCGCCCGACAGCAAGCGGCTGATCTATGTCTCCGAACGCGACCGATCGGCCAACATCTACGCCTACGACTTCGCGACGGGTCAGGAGACGGCCCTGACCACCGGCGGCGCGCGCAACACGGTCCCGACTTGGTCGCCGGACGGCAAGGTCCTGGCCTATGTCCGCGACGGCAAGGAGGTCCGAGCTCTGACCTTCGACCCGACGGGCAAGGTCGCCAGCGACCGGGTGCTGTTCTCCGGTGCGCTGGGCGGGTTCGACGACACGCCGCTGACCTGGTCGCCCGACAGCCGCTGGGTCGCCTTCACCGTCACCGACCGCAAGGCGTTCGACAACGTCAACGTCGTGTCGCTGGATGGCGGGGCGGCGCGGCCGGTGACCTTCCTGGCCAACGGCCAGGTCGGCAAGGTCGCCTGGTCGCCGGACGGCAAGTACCTGCTGGTCGACATGGGCCAGCGCAGCGAGGACGCCAAGATCCTGCGCGTCGACCTGCTGCCCAACGTGCCCAAGTACCGCGAGGACGCCTTCCGCGATCTCTTCAAGCCGGCCGATGCGCCCGACAAGCCGGCCCCAGGCCCGGACTCCAAGGCCGAGCCCGCCAAGGCCGAGACGCCGCCGAAACCTGTCGCGGACGCCAAGCCGGCCGCGCCGAAGAAGAAGGTCGAGCCGGTCCGCATCGTCTTCGATGGCCTCCGCGAGCGGGCGACCTACCTGCCGCTGGGCATGGATGTCGGCGACCCGCTGATCAGCCCCGACGGCAAGACCCTGGTGTTCCGCGCCCGCCAGGCCGGCCAGACCAACTTCTACACCTGGAACCTGGACGAACTGGCCAAGGAGCCGCCGGTCCCGGTGCAGCTGACCTCGACCCGCAAGCCCAAGGGCGACATCGCCTTCACGCCCGACAGCAAGGAGGTCTGGTTCCTGGAGGGCGGGACGATCGTCTCCTCGCCGATCGACCAGCCCAAGCCCAAGCCGCTGGCGGCCAACGCCGAGCTGGACGTCGACTTCGACGTCGAGAAGACCGTGGTCTTCGAGCAGGCCTGGGGGATCCTGAACCGGGGCTTCTACGACCCGAAGTTCCACGGCGCGAACTGGGAGCAGCTGCGCCAGCGCTGGGAGCCTTACATCGCCGGCACGCGCACGGGCGACGAATTGCGCCGCAACATCAACCTGATGATCGGCGAGCTGAACGCCTCGCACTCGGGGATCAACAAGCCGGCCGATCCGGCGGCGCCGATGGTGCGGGCGGCCAATCTGGGCCTGCGCTTCGATCGCGGGGCGGCCGAGGCCGGCAAGGGCCTGTTGATCCGCGAGGTGATCGCCCTGGGCCCGGCGGCGCTGGAAGGCTCGATCAAGCCGGGCGAGACCCTGGTCGCGGTCAATGGCGAGACGCTGTCGCCCGGCGTCAATCTGGACAAGCTGCTGCGCGGCGCGGCGGGCAAGCGCACGGTGCTGACCGTAGCCGACCCGGCCGGCAAGTCGCGCGAGGCTATCGTGCGGCCGGTTTCGACCGCCACGGCCACGGGGCTGCTGTATCGCCAGTGGGTCAACGACCGCCGGGCCTATGTCGACAAGGTCAGCGGCGGCCAGCTGGGCTATGTCCACATCGCCGACATGTCCGACGCCGCGCTGGCCCAGCTCTATATCGACCTGGACGCCCAGAACCAGGGCAAGCAGGGCGTGGTCATCGACGTGCGCAACAACAACGGCGGCTACGTCAACGGCCACGTGCTCGACGTCTTCGCGCGCCGCAACTACCTGATGATGACCCCGCGCGACCGCTTCCCCGTGCCGTCGCGCCAGAACCTGGGCCAGCGGGCCCTGGGCCTGCCGACCGTGCTGGTCACCAACGAGTCGTCGCTGTCCGACGCCGAGGACTTCACCGAAGGTTACCGGTCGCTGGGCCTGGGCAAGGTGGTCGGCAAGCCGACCGCCGGCTGGATCATCTTCACCGGCGGTCGCCAGCTGATCGACGGCTCGGTGGTGCGCCTGCCGTTCATCCGCATCGACGACCTGCGCGGCCAGAACATGGAGCTCAATCCCCGGCCGGTGGACCTGGACGTCGACCGCCCGCTGGGCGAGGCCGGCGACGCGCAGCTGGACGCGGCGGTGAAGGTGCTGCTGGGGCGGTAGATCAGAATCCTCCCCCAGCGGGGGAGGATCAGAAGTCTCGGCTCCCGCGTTGACATCACGGTCGCCCCCCATGATGGTCCCGGCCCGCAACGCCGCCTCGGAGCCCGCCTTGACCAACATCCTGCACGCCATGCTGGGCAAGGGCCTGGGCGGTCTTGAGCAGGTGTTCCTAGACTACCAGCCGATCCTCGAAGCCTGGGCGGCCAGGCGCGGCGGCAAGTGCGTGGGCGTGGTGCGCAAGGGCGGCAAGGTCGCCGCGCGCGAGGCCGGGCGGACGCCGCCGCTGGTCGTCATGCCGGCCTTCACCGACTGGGACCCGCTGACCCTGGGCGCGGCCAAGGGCGTTGTGCGCGCGGCCGCGCCGGACCTGATCCTCAGCCACGGCCAGCGGCCGGCGCGGGTGTTCGGCAAGGCGGCCCCCGCCGGCGCGATCCAGGCCGTCTGCCTGCACAAGCCCGTGTTCGACGTCGCGCCCGGCGTCCACTACCTGGCCGTCGGCCGGCACCTGGCGCGATTGGCGATCGAGCGCGGCGCGCCCGAGGACCACGTCTGGTTCATCCCCAATTCGGTCAAGGCCCCGACCGCCCGCGCCACGCCGTTCGCGCGCGCCGAGGGCCAGCCGGTGAAGATCGTCGCCGCCGGCCGCCTGCATTCCAAGAAGGGCTTCGACGTCCTGATCCAGGCGGTGGGCAAGCTGCGCGCCTGGGACTTCGACGTCACCTGCGAGATCGCCGGCGAGGGCGAGGAGCGCGACGACCTGGAGGGCCTGATCCGCGAGCTGGACCTGGATCCTTGCGTCAAGCTGACCGGCTGGACCGACGATGTCGCCGGCTTCCTGGCGACCGGCGACCTCTTCGCCTTCCCCTCGCACCAGGAAGGGTTCCCGCTGACCCTGCTGGAGGCCATGTCCGTCGGTCTGCCGGTGGTGGCGACCGAGATCGATGGGCCGGACGAGATCCTCGAGGAAGGCGTCAACGGCCGTCTGGTGCCCGACGACGATCCCGACCGCCTGGCCGAGGCCCTGGGCGAACTGATCAGCGACCGCGAGACCGCCAGGCGTCTGGGCGCGGCCGCGCGGGAGCTAGTGCTGAGCGACTATGGGCCGGGCGAGCTGGCGCGACGCTTGGAAGCGGCGCTCGACGGAATGCTTTCCCGGGGTTGATGCGAAGCGCGCTCGGGAGTATGACCCCCGTCCGTCCTGGCGATGGCTGGGTAGCTCAGATGGTTAGAGCGGTGGATTCATAACCCACAGGTCGGCGGTTCGATCCCGCCCCCCGCCACCACCAGGACGGTAAATCTCCTTGAAATTCGAGAGCTTGGAACGTCGCTTCGGCGTCGCTCGTTGTCGCGTCATGGCTCGCGCGCCCAGGGTCTTCACGTGGTCGGATGGCTTTCACCGCTACACCGTGGCGGCGACGTCGCGCGCCAAGGCGCTAGCGGCCTGGGAGACCGATCGCGATCTCTTCAAGGAAGGCGTGGCCGAGGAGGCGCCGGACGCTCCCGACGCCAAGGCCGCCCTAGCCGCGCCCGGCGTGGTGATCCGACGGGCCGAGGGCGGGCTGAAGTCGGCCGTCGACAAGCTGCCTAAGCCCAAGACCAGGAAGGTCGACGGCGCCGCCGAGGCCAGGCGGAAGAAGGCGCTGGCCGAAGCGCTGGCGGCGCTGGAAGCGGCGGAAGCCGAGCATCGCGACGCCGAGGCCAACCTTGAGCATCGCCGCCGTGACCTCGACGCGGAGGCCGCCGCGCTCAGCGACTCCTGGACGACGCGCCGAGCGTCGCTGGAGCGGGCGATCCGACGTCAGCGACCGCGATAGAGGTCGGCACGTGGCCGCGCAGGCCGCGATGGTCCAGATAGTCGAGCAGGGCGGCGGGATAGTCGGTCTGGACGATGCTGACCCCCTGGTCGATCAGCCGGCCCCAGGCCCTGTCCGGATCGCGCAGCGCCTTGCGGTCGCCGGACTGGTCCAGCACGCCGCGCCAGCCCTTGGTGGCCAGGGTGTTGGTCCAGACGCGGATGCGGGCGGCGCGGGCCGCGTCGCGGACGGCGACGAAGCCCTGGCGCTTCAGGGCGACCATCTCTACCGCCGGGATCTGGCGGTCGCCGGACGCCTGGCGGGCGGTGATCTGGGCCAGGCCGAAGGCGCGCTTGGCCGCCTTGCTCGCCACCATCGGCATGAAGGCCAGGTCCCGGTACAGCGGCAGGTCGGCGATCGGCGGCGCGCCCAGCCGGGCCTTGGCCTTGAACAGCACCCAGTCGGCGGCGTCGGTCCGCCGCACGATCTCGGCGGCCTCGCCGGCCACCGGACCCTTGAGGTCGACATTGACCAGGATGCGGCCGCGCGCGGCGCGCAGGAACGCCTCCAGGGTCGGCGGCGCCTCGGTTCCGCCGTGGGCGTCCTTCAGGCGCAGGGCCTGGACCTCAGCCAGGGTGAGGTTGGAGACGCGGCCCTTGCCCTCGGTGGTCCGGTCGACCTTGGCGTCGTGCATCACGACGAGGACACCGTCGCGGGTGCGGCGCACGTCGATCTCGACCAGATCCACGCCCAGGGCGATGCAGCGCTCGAGGGCGGCCAGCGAATTCTCGGGGACGGACTGTTCGAAGCCGTGGCTGGGCGCGGGCTGGTGGCAGGCGCGGTGGGCGACCACCAGGACGCCGTCGCCGGCGTCGTAGAGCCGGTCGCGCAGGACGCCTGCGCCGGCCGGGGCGGCCGAAAGGGCCAGGACGCTGGCCAGGGCGGGCAGAAGAGCGGGCGCGCGACGTCGCATGAGGGCCTCCGGCCTCCACATGACCGATTCACGCGACGAGCATACGGCAGTTCGGGCTTACTAAGGTGACGTCGTCGCTCGAGCTTGACCGCAATCGTCGGATGTTCGCCGCCCCAAGTTCGGGTTTGACGGTCGGTATGACGAAGGCGGAAGGAAAGTGACCGGCCGGGATTCACGACATCCCGGCCGGCAAAGGCCGCCCGGCGGGTGGGATGCGCCAGCGGATCTGCAATTTAAGGACGACACAGTTGGACCGAACCCGCCATATGATGGTCGACTAAGTTTCCTATTAGGCGGGCGGAAGGCCCGGACGGTCCTCCGGCGCCTCGGGTAGACGCGCGCTCAGGACGCAACGCAGGCCGTCGGGGCGATAGTCCATGGCCGCCGAACCCTTCAGTTCGCCGCGCAGACTGCGCTCGATCAGGCGCGAGCCGAATCCCTTGCGAGTCGGTTCGGACACCGGCGGGCCGCCGGTTTCCAGCCAGACGCCTTGCAGCTGGCGCGTCGCCGGATCATAGGTCCAGGAGAGGTCCACGCGCCCTTCCGGCAGCGACAGGGCCCCGTACTTCAGGGCGTTGGTGGCCAGTTCGTGCAGGATCAGCGCCATGGTCAGGGCGCCGCCGGGCTGCAGCCGCACCGAGGGGCCCTGGATGCTGAACCGCGTCCCGGCCTCGTCGAACGGCCGCAGGGCCCGCTCGACCACCTCGTGCAGTTCGGCCCCGTGCCAGCTTTCGCGCGTCAGGATGTCGTGCACCCGCGACAGGCCCATCAGCCGCGCCTCGAACTTCTCGAAGGCCACGGTCGGGTCGGGCTCGTTGCGCAGGGTTTGGGCGGCCATCGACTGGACGGTGGCCAGGGTGTTCTTCACCCGGTGGTTCAACTCGTTGATCAGCAGGCGCAGCTGGCTCTGGTGGTCGGCCTGGGCGGTCTCGGCCTGCTTGCGGGCGCTGATGTCGGAGATGATCGCCAGGATGTAGGTCGGCTCGTCCTCGACGCGGACCATCGAGGCGGTCAGGTGGATCCAGATGTCGCCGCCCGGAACCAGGAAGCGCCGCTCGGCCGAGCAGGTCTCCTGCTCCCCGGCCAGCAGGGCCGCGCTCGAGATCAGCATCGGTTCGAGGAAGTCGGGATGGGCCAAGCTCTGCAGCGGCGAGCCCAGAAGCATGTCGCGTGGGCGCTGCAGCAGGGCGCAGAAGCTGTCGTTGACCTCGAGGATCTCGCCGGTCGGCGTCAGCCGGGCCACGCCCATGGCGGCCTGGTCGAAGACCGCGCGATAGCGGGCCTCGGCGGCCTCCAGCTTCAGGCGGGCCTCGATATTGGCGGTGACCACCTCGGTATAGAGCACCAGGCCCCCGACCTCGCCGCCATCGGTGCGCCAGGGCGCCATCGACCAACGGATCCACTCGGTGCGCCCGTCGCGATCGACATAGGGATCGCCCTCGTGGCGCAGCTCGACGCCCTCGGCGATGACCCGGGCGTGCAGGTCGCGCCATTTCTGGGGGATCTCGGGGAACACCTCGTAGTGCTTGCGCCCGATCAGCGGCAGATCGGCGGGCAGGTGCTGGTCGGTCAGATACTGCCGCGAGGCGGCCAGGTAGCGCATCTGGTTGTCGAAGATGGCGATGCCCAGCGGCGCGTGCTTCAGAGCCGTGGTGACGCTCGGCGAAGCGGCCATCGGAGAGCTGGACTGGAGCGGCGCTTCGTCGATCATCGCTCCCCCATGGTAGCGCTCCGGCCTTCGGCTTCGAAGGGTGATTTGTCTGACTTTCGCGTGAGACGCGATCAACTAGAAACCGGAAACACCCGCGTCTGTTTCACGACGCCGTACGCAAAACTGGTATCGATCGAGGCGATGCCAGGGATAGCGTGCAGTTTTCGCCGCATGAAGTCCTCATAGGCCTCCAGACTGTCGACGATCACCCGCAGCAGGTAGTCGTCGCCGCCAGCCAGCAGGAAACAGTCCAGGATCTGGTCGATGCGCGCGACCTGCTCCTCGAAGCCCTTGATCAGGTCCTGGCCGTGGCGGTCCAGCCGTACACGGACGAAGACCGTGATCGGCAGGCCGTAGGCCTTCTGGTCGACCAGCGCCGTGTAACCGGTGATCACCCCCTCCGCCTCCAGGTTGCGCACGCGGCGCAGGCAGGGGGAAGGCGACAGATTGACCCGCTCGGCCAGCTCCTGGTTGGTCAGGCGGCCGTCCTTCTGCAGCTCACGGATGATCTGGCGGTCCTTGGCGTCCATAGGCATGTGCTGGGGTCGGCCTCTTGAGCAGAATCTGCCAAAATAGAAGCGCATCGTGGCAGACTTCGCAATCTACCGCGCCCGACTCCACGCCAGTGTCACTTCGATAGAGGATTGACACATGCGCAGCGACCAGGCCGGATTTTCGACGCGGGCGATTCATGCGGGCTATGACCCGGCCGACGAGCACGGGGCGCTGACGCCGCCGGTGCACCTGACCTCGACCTTCGCCTTCGAGAGCGCCGAGGCCGGCGGCGAGATGTTCGCCGGGACGCGGGAAGGCCACTTCTATTCGCGCATCTCCAACCCGACGACCGACCTGCTGGAGCGTCGCCTGGCCAGCCTGGAGGGCGCGGAGGCCGCCGTGGCCACGGCCTCGGGCATGGGCGCGATCACCGCCACCCTGTGGAGCTTCCTGCGGGCCGGCGACGAGGTGATCACCGACCAGACCCTCTACGGCTGCACCTTCGCCTTTCTGCGCGACGGCCTGACCCGGTTCGGGGTGACCGTGCGCCAGGTCGACATGACCAGGCCCGACGATTTGGCGGCGGCGATCTCGGACAGGACCCGGATCGTCTATTTCGAGACCCCGGCCAATCCGAACATGCGCCTGGTGGACATCGCCGCGATCAGCCGGATCGCTCATGGGACGGGCGCCAAGGTGGTGGTCGACAACACCTACGCCACCCCGGTCCTGACCCGGCCGCTGGTCCTGGGCGCGGACGTCGTCGTCCACTCGGCGACCAAGTACCTGGGCGGCCACGGCGACCTGATCGGCGGGATCGCCGCCGGCGGTCTCGAGGACATGACCCGCGTGCGCCTGGTCGGGGTCAAGGACATGACCGGGGCGGTGATGTCGCCGTTCACGGCCTTCCTGGTGCTGCGGGGCCTGAAGACCCTGTCGCTGCGCATGGCCCGCCACGGCCAGAGCGCCCAGGACGTCGCCCGCTGGCTGGAGGCGCATCCGGCCGTCGCGCGGGTGTTCTATCCGGGCCTGCGGAGCTTCCCGCAAGCCGCCCTGGCCGCGCGCCAGATGGCCGGAGGCGGCGGCATGATGGCCTTCGAGCTGAAAGGCGGCCACGGGGCGGGGGTCTCGATGATGAACCGCCTGACCCTGATCCGGCGGGCCGTGTCGCTGGGCGACGCCGAGACCCTTGTCCAGCACCCGGCCAGCATGACCCATTCCACCTACGCTCCCGAGGAGCGCGCGGCCGCGGGCATCGGCGAGGGCCTGGTGCGGCTGTCCGTGGGGCTGGAGGACGTCGGCGACATCCTGGCCGACCTGGAGATGGCGCTGGAGCCGGAAAGGATCGTGGCGCTGGCCTAGGCGCCGCGCCCATCCGCGAGCGCGGCGCGGTTAACCTTCACCGCAAAAATCCTGAATCTGCACGGGCGATTAACCGCATCATGCGTTTATCCCCCGATGGCGAAATTCCCGTCAGACGTTGACCAGGACCGGCGATCGGCCGTCCGGATCCCGACCTCGCGGTCGGGAAAGCTGCTGTGCGGCGCCTTCGCCTGGGACTGCGTGATCCGTGATCTCTCCAGCAGCGGGGCGAAGGTCCAGATGCTGTCGAACGCCGCCCCGCCGGGGCAGGCCCAGCTGGTCGATCTGGCCGCAGGCCTGGCCTACGACGTGACCATCGCCTGGCGGCGTGACCGCGAGGCGGGCCTGCGCATCGTGCGCACCTACGATCTCCGAGGTCTGGCCCCGGCCGCCGCCGGCATGGCCAAGCGCATCTGGCTGGCCTCGCAGTCGGACGTCTCGACCGGCTGAAGCCCACGAGGATCCGGAAACGAAAAGGACCCCGGCCCGCCGACCGAGGTCCTTTCCATACGCTTGTCCGCGTCGCCTCGAAACGTCGAGGGCGCGGGACGCCCTGGCTAGGCGGCGCCTTCGCGAGCGGCTTCGTCGGCCATCGCGCGCACCAGGTCCAGGACCTGACGGCGAACGCGGCCGCGACCGATCTTCGGGAACACCTCGGCCAGCTCCAGGCCTTCCGGCGTGGTCAGGAATTCCTGCACCACCTTCTCGGCGTGCTGGGCGGCGTCGTCGACTTCGGCGCCGTTCATCGGATCGGCCAGGCCGTCGAAGAAGAACGACACCGGGACCTGCAGGGTCTTGGCGATCTCGTACAGCTTGCTGGCGCTGACGCGGTTGGCGCCGCGCTCGTACTTCTGCACCTGCTGGAAGGTCAGCCCCAGGCTGTCGGCCAGCTGCTCCTGGCTCACGCCCAGCAGCTTGCGACGCATCCGGACCCGGCCGCCAACGTGCAGGTCGACGGGGTTGGGGCGTCGGCCTTCGGTTTCTTCGCTCATGTGTTTTCCGCCTCCAACGGTTGTTCGGGGAAAATGACACGACCGTGACGTCGGTGGAAGCGATGGACCATCAAGCGCGGCGTCATGTCGCGATGGTTCAGCTTCCTTCCCCAAAACGAGGAGGCTAGCGGTCCGGACGGCGATTCGGCGCCAACCGAAAGCGCGACCCGCTCTCGTCAGGAGAGTGTCGCGAAACGGTCGGCGCCGAGGTGTGTCCGGACGGTCGCGGCCGGGGCGAGTCGGCGACCGCGAGGCGTTGTCCCGTCAGGCGTTGAGGACGCGGGCGCGGGTGTCCCAGATCCGCCGGGCCTGGCCGCTGCTGTCATGCAGGCGGAACAGGGTCTCGGCCGCCAGGGTCTCGTCGCGCTCGGCGCCGGCGGTCAGCTGCGGCGTCATGGCGCGGGTCACCTGGCGCTGCACGGCGGCCAGGTCGCCGAACGCCATCATGTCCAGGGCGTCGATCTCGTAGCCGATCGGCGACTCGCGGCCGATAGCCTCCAGTACCCGGTCCAGCAGCGCCTGCGAGATGGCGATCTCCGAGCCGGCCACCACGCCGTACTCGTAGGGACGCGGAATCCCGACCAGGCGGGTGTCGATCGGCGAGTTGAGGATGCCGGGATACAGCTGCATGTCGATCATGCCGACGAAGCGGTTCACGCCTCGACGCAGGGCCAGCTCGAACGCCGCCGCCCAGCACTCGAACACCCGCTCGCCGCGGCCCGAGCCCTTGCGCTGGCGATAGGCCTCGGTGGTGAACAGGCGCGTGGCCTCCCAGACGTCGGCGCCCTTCTTGGGTGTCTCGCCCGGGGCGATCAGGTGGGCGAACTTGTCGGCCAGCATGCAGCGATCGTCGGTGGGACGCAGCCGCAGTCCGACCTCCAGCTCCATCGCGTCGTTGAAGCCCAGCAGGTAGATGGCGCGGTGGTCGTCGTAGTCGTCGACCTCGCCGCCGTCGAGCACGACCAGGTCGACCCAGCCGTTCTTCTCGACGCACTGGCGGCGGCGCTCCTCGTGCATGGCCCACAGCTGCGGGCCGTAGAGATGGCGGTTCTCGGAAGTGATGATGTGGATCATAGCCGCCCCCAGCGGTGGTTGGACGGTCTGGATTAAGAGGCATGATCCGCGGAAACGACGATAGGCCAAACGGCCTACTCCTATTCCCCCGCGAGAGGCTTGCCAGGGCGGCGCGGGGGGATCAGCATCCCTCCATGACGACGGCGACCTCCCGAGAACGCCAGGAGCGCTACCGCAGCTTCGCGGCCTTCTATCCGTTCTACCTGACTGAACACGTCAATCCGGTCAGCCGACGGCTGCATGTCGTGGGCACGACCCTGGTGGTCGTCTGCCTGGCCATGGGCGCGTTGCGCGACTGGCGGTTCTTCCTGGCCGCGCCCCTGGTCGGCTACGGCTTCGCGTGGGTGGGCCACTTCGTGTTCGAGAAGAACCGGCCGGCGACGTTCAAGCACCCGCTCTACAGCCTGATGGGCGATTTCCGGCTGTGGTTCGAGACGCTGACGGGGCGGCGGAAGTTCTGAGGTTTTGATCGGCGCGTGACGAGTCGAAACCGGGCCCCACTTTCGGCTGTCGCGCCTAGAGCTTCGAAAGCAGTCCCAGCTCGCCGGCCTTCAGCACCGCTTCCTGGCGCTTGACCACGCCCAGGCGCTTCTTGGCGGCCTCGATGTGGTGGTGGACGGTGCGCGGCGACAGCTCGAGGATCGCGCCGATCTCCCAGTCGGTCTTGCCCCGGCTGGCCCAGTACAGGCACTGGGCCTGGCGCTCGGAGATGACCCCGTAGTCGGGATTGTCGTCCTGCAGCTCCCAGTGCTTGAGCATGATGGTGCCGAACACCGTGGCCAGACTCTCGATCACCGCCCGCTGGGTGGGATCGGTGTCGGGCGCCTCGGTGGACATGCGGATCAGCACCTCCTGGCCGGCGGGGCCGAACACGCGCACGACATAGCCGTCGTTCATGCCCAGCTCCGAGGCCTCGCCCCACATGGCGTGGGCCCGGCTGTCGCCCAGCGGCTTGGCGTCGGTCCAGGCGAACGAGCGGGGGGACTTCAGCAGCAGTTTGACGCACGGATCGTGGACCACGTAGCGCTCGCTCCAGTAGCGCTGGTCCCACTGGTCGAAGTCCTGGCGGCTGAGCGTGGGCGGTTCCTTGCCGTAGTGCTCGGCGTTGACCAGGGTGGCGCAGAACTTGTCGTAGCCGAAGGCGGCGATCGCCAGCGCGAAATGCGCCTCCACCTCCTGGGCCGACGCCAGGTGCGGGGCTTGGCTGAGGAACGCCCAAGCCTGTTGTTCCGCCGTGTTCAGCACGCGTCCTCGCTACTCCGCACTCACGCCGAGGTTAGGCTAGGCGGTGATACAGCCCGGCGCCAAGCGCGTACTACTCCAGGTAGCGCGGATCCTTGGCGGCGAAAGGTCGCGGCCGGGATCGCGAGGCGGTCGGCTCAGGCCGCCGCTTCCTCGCCTTCGTCCTCGCCGCCCAGCAGGGCGTTCAGCACGACGGCCAGGCGTTCGGGCTTGATCGGCTTTTCGACGACGTCCTGCATGCCGGCGGCGACATAGGTCTGGACGTCGGCGGGATCGGCGTTGGCGGTCAGGGCCACGATCGGCACGGCGCTGGCGCGGCCGCTCATCTCGCGGATGGCGCGGGTGGCGGCGATGCCGTCCATGCGCGGCATCTTGATGTCCATCAGGATCAGGTCGTAGCGGCCGCTCTTGGCCATCTCGAGCGCCTCGAGACCGTCGACGGCCTGTTCCGAGGTGCACTCGAACATGTCGCACAGGGCTTCGGCGACCATGCGGTTGGTGGCGTTGTCGTCGACGATCAGGATGTGGGCCGCGCGACCGGTTACGGCCGGCTCGGCCTCGGCGCGGGCCACCACGACGGAGGCGGGGGCCAGCGACAGGGTGAAGCCTACGGTCAGGCCGGCGCCGCGATTGGCCTCGGCGCGCAGCGGTCCGCCCATGGCTCGCAGCAGGCGGCGGGCCAGGGCCATCGCCACGCCCAGGGCCATCTCGCTCCGGTCCTGCTGGCTGGCGCCGCCCAGCGGGTCGCGGACGCGGGCCAGGCGCTCGTCGGCATGGCCTTCGGTATTGTCGCGGACCTGGCCTTCCAGGCGGATCTGGTCGCCGTCGGCGCGGGCCGTCAGGCGGGCCTCGATCATGCCGCGGCCCGAGGCCAGGGCGTTCTCGATCAGGATGTCGAACACCTGCAGCAGGCGCTCGCCGTCGACATCGACGCCGCATTCCGGGTCGCCATCGTAGGAGACGAGCAGCGTGGAGCCGCCCTCCTGGGCGCGGGCGGCCCAGCGGGCCTCGACCGCGTCGGCGAAGTCGCGCAGGCGGATGGGGGTCGGCGAGAAGGTCAGCTGGCCGCGGGCCGAGCGGTGCAGGTCGATGGCGCGGCCGACCGTCTCGCCCATGTCGCGGCTGGTGTCGCCGATGGCGCGGACGAAGGCGGCGGCGTCGGGCGTCAGGCGCTGCTGCTCGAGGCGCTCGGTGATGGCCAGCACGCCGTCCAGGTGCGCGCCGATGTCGACGGCCATGCGCTCGACCATGGCCATGGCGTCGCGCGCCTCGCCCTGGCGACGGCGGTGCGAGGCCAGCAGCGAGGCCAGGCCGCCCACGCCGGCGTAGCGGCCGGCGGCGTCGACGGCGACATAGGCGGTGCGGAACACCGGGGTCGGGCTGTCGGCCAGGGTGTTGACGAAGCTGTTGGCGTCGGTCTGGGCCATGACCGTCCGCGGGGTGGTGTCCATGACCTCGGCGATCGGCGTGTCGGCCAGCTGCTCGCCGGCCACGCGCATCATGCCTTGCAGGACGTCGCGATAGACCAGGCCCACGGGCGCGCGGCCGTCGTCGACGACCGCCAGGGCGGCCAGGGCCGCGTCGGCGTCGAACATCGCCGCGACAGCGCCGCAAGGCGTGCCGGGCGCGATCGGTGCGCGGGGGTCGATCAGACGGGTCAGCGTATCCATACGGCGCTTCGCTGGGACTAGGAGGCGCACCTTGCCCCGGCCGGCCTTGCGGAGTCGTTAAGTCGGCGGCCCGACCGGCGGGGTACCGTCGGAAAGTGCTGGGTTTTTCGTTTTCGAGGCGGCCGGAACGCAAAAGGGGGCGGCGGAAGACCGCCGCCCCCCTGGGCGTCCTCATGGCGTCCGCTCGGTGCGGGAGCCCTACCAGGACTTGGTGATCGCCACGCCGTACAGGCGCGGTTCGGCGGTGATCACGTTGGTGAACAGGCCCGAGCTGTCGTCGGTGGTGTAGGCGTCGACGATCGGGGTCTTGTTGCCGATGTTCTTGACGTAGGCGTCGATCGACAGGCCCCACTCCGGCTTTTCCACCTTCAGGGTGATGTTGCCGTTGTCCCACGCCTTCAGGCGATCGTAGTCGGTGTTGTAGACGCGGGCGAACTGCTTGGTCTGGCGGTAGTAGTCGCCGCGCAGGGTGGCCGACCAGCCGCCCGACAGTTCGAAGGTGTATTGGGCGCCGAACGAGGTGGTCCAGTGCGGCGAGTTGGGCAGCTCGTTGCCCGACAGGTCCGCCGCCACGCCTTCGATCGAATAGCCGGCGCCGTAGGTGTAGAGGCCCGTGGCGTTGGCCAGGAAGGCGGCCGTGGGCGCAGGCAGGCCCGCGCCGCCCAGGGCGGCCGGGGTCGACAGGAACGCCTGGTAAGCCGCCGCGCCCGAGCAGGCCCACGGCAGGGTGGCTCCCGCGCCGGCGCCCAGGATGGTGGCGACGCCTTGCGTGGCCAGCACGCAGTTGGCGCCGACGGCCGACGAGTTCGGTCCCACCTTCACGACCGTGTAGGCCGCGTTGGACTGGGTCCGGTTCATCGTGTCGATCGAGGTGACGCCGGCGCCGATCTTGGTGTGCAGATAGCCGATCGTGGCGTTGAGCCGCAGGTTGCGGACCGGCGACCAGATCGATTCCAGCTCGAAACCGTAGACCTTGGCGTCGACGTTCTCGTTGACCGAGGTGCGGTTGACGATCTTGGAGATCTGGTAGCCCTGGTAGTCGTAGGCGAAGCCGGTGGCGTTCAGCAGGACGCTGCCGCCGGCCAGGGTGTTCTTGGTGCCGATCTCGATCGCGTTGACGAATTCCGGCGCGAAGGTCTGCTTGATGCCGACCGAGTCCGCCGGGACGCCCGGATTGATGCCGCCGCCCTTGTAGCCCTTGGAATAGAAGGCATAGAGCAGGGTGTCGTCCGTGAAGCCCAGGTGAGCCTTGTAGTCGAAGCCGAAGCGGCCGGTGAGCTCGCTGAAGCGGGCGCGCTGGTCGGGGTTGGTCGGGTTCAGGGTCAGGCCGTAGCCGGGGGCCAGCAGCACGGTCGAGAAGTTCTTGACCGCCTTCTTGTCGCGGGTCTGGCGCAGGCCCAGGGTGAACTTCAGATCCTCGTTGGCCTGCCAGTACAGTTCGCCGAACAGGGCGTCCGAGGTCAGGTTATAGGGCGTGCGGTTGTCATAGTAGTTGTGGCCCTCGCCGGTCGGCGTGGCCGCCGTGTCGATGCCGATGCAGCGGGCGGTGGTCGCCGGGTTGCAGTTCGGATTGCCGGTGTTGGAGAAGTTCAGCGCCAGCGACGACAGGGTCAGCGAGTTGCCGATCACGTAGTAGTCGGTGGTGGTGCGGTAGGTGAAGTGGATGCCGCCGATGTTGAAGTTCAGCGGGCCGTCATAGGCGGACTGCAGGCGCAGCTCCTGGCTGAACTGCTCGGACCGGCCCGACGAGATGTCGATCGTCGTGAACTTGTTGGTGTTGCCGACCTGCGGGTCGTTGAAGAAGCCGCCGGGCGTGAACGGCGTGCTGTTGAAGGCGATCGGCGAGACGTTCCGGTTGTAGTCCTGCTTCGTATAGACGCTGCCCTTGCTGTAGGCCGTCATCGACGTCAGCGTCAGCTGGTCGTTCAGATCGTAGTTCAGGGTGAACTGGTAGACGTTCGAGGACGACTGGTAGAGCGGATCCAGCGCCGTCTCGATCTCGCGCAGGTCCCTCGAGGTGGTGTCGCCGGCGTTGGCGTCGCCCGAGGTGAAGCCGAAGATGTTGCCCAAGAGGCCCGTCAGGGTGCCCGAGGTGTTGACCGTGCCGTAGGCGGCCGCGTTGTACAGCGAGGCCGACAGACAGCCTTGCGTCAGGTAGCGGCGGGCCGTGCCGGTGGGCACGCCGCCGACCGTGGCGGGACCATCGTCCTTGGTGCAGAGCTGCTTGCCGGTGCGGGCGCGGCTGTCGTCCTCGTGGAAGCGTTCCCACAGGAAGTTGGTGCGCAGCTTCTCGGTCGGATTGAACATCACCTGGACACGGGTCGAATACAGGTCCCGGTCGTCGACGACGTGGTTGTTGAAGGTGTTGGTGACGAAGCCGTCGCGCTTCAGCGTCGTGCCCGACAGGCGCACGGCCAGCTTGTCGCCGAAGATCGGCACGTTGACCATGCCGCGCAGCTTCACCGAATTGTAGTTGCCGTACTCGGCCTTCACGTTCGCTTCGAACTGGTCGGTCGGCTTGGCGGTGATCACGTTGACCACGCCGCCGGTGGCGTTGCGGCCGTACAGCGTGCCCTGCGGGCCGCGCAGCACTTCCACGCGCTCGACGTCGTAGAACTCGGCCTCGAACAGGTTGCCCGCCTGCATGGGGGCGTTGTTCATGTGGACGCCGACGCCCTGGTCGGCCGAGGCCCCGACGGCCTTGGCCCCGATGCCGCGGATCTGGAAGTTGAAGCTGTTGGTGAAGTTGCTCTTGGCGAAGGTGACGTTGGGGATCGCCAGCTGCAGGTTCGGGCCGCCGTCGATCTTCTGCGCTTCCAGCGAATCCTGGCTGAAGGCCGACACCGCGATCGGCACGTCCTGAAGCGCCTCTTCCTTCTTCTGAGCCGTGACCACCAGCTCTTCGATGACCGTGGTGTTCTGCTGGGCGGGCGGTTTGGCCTGCTGAGCGAAAGCGGGGGCGGCGAGAGCCGAGATCGCGACCGCCGAAGCGCCCATGATCAGCAGGCTCCGCATACGCAGAGTTTGCGACATTGAATTCCCTCCCTGGACCCGGCGGCGCCTTATGGATGGAGCCTGCGAGGGTCGGTGTTTCCTCGGCGCCGTACTGTTTTCACCACGCGGGCGTACGGCGAGCCCCTCGCAGCATTGGGAGATTGCATACTTGCGTTTGAAAGCTGTCAACTGGCCTGATCGTAAGTGAACAGCGATAGGTTACGCCTTTTCACTTTCCGGGAGGTGGTGTTATCCTGGGTGTGGCAAGTTCACGACGCATTAGAAGGTCGGGTTTGTCGTTTCCGTAACGGAAGCACGACGCAACCTCAGCGCCTATGTCCAGCAATAGCGGAGCTATGGCTTAATTCGCAGGTGAAAGACTTCGCCATCGTTCGTCGGCGGAGTATCGCGTGAGTCGCGGCCTCGGCGCCCCCGCTGTTCCGGGGCGGCCTTGCCTCGTGTAGAGGAGGGCCCATGTTCCCCGTCTTTCACGTCGAGAGCCTCGCATGAGCCCCCGCGAGACCAATGCCGCGCTTGTTCTGTTTTCCGGCGGCCAGGACAGCAGCGTCTGCCTGGCCTGGGCCCTCGAGCGGTACGACCGCGTCGAGACGGTCGGCTTCGACTATGGCCAGCGCCACGCGATCGAGATGGAGGCCCGCCAGGCCGTGCGCCGTGAGGTCGCCGCTCGCTTCCCGCAGTGGGCCGACCGCCTGGGCGAGGACCACGTGCTGGATATCAGGAGCTTCGGCCAGGTGGCCCAGTCGGCCCTGACCGCCGACCGCGCCATCGAGATGACCGAGCGCGGCCTGCCCTCGACCTTCGTGCCCGGCCGCAACCTGGTGTTCCTGATCTACGCCGCGGCCCTGGCCGACCGGCGCGGGATCGACGCCCTGGTCGGCGGCATGTGCGAGACCGACTTCTCGGGCTATCCCGACTGTCGCCGCGACACGCTGGACGCCATGCAGAACGCCCTGAACCTGGGCATGGACCGGAACTTCCGCGTCGAGACCCCGCTGATGTGGCTGACCAAGGCGCAGACCTGGGCCCTGGCCAAGACGCTGGGCGGCGAGGAGCTGGTCCGGCTGATCGTCGAGGAAAGCCACACCTGCTACCAGGGCGGACGCGGCCAGCTGCACCCCTGGGGTCACGGCTGCGGGGCCTGCCCGGCGTGCGAACTGCGCGAGAAGGGCTATGTCGAGTGGGACGCGGCCGGGCGCGAGGCGCTGCCGCAAGGCCCGGCAAGCGCATGACCTACTCGGTCAAGGAGATCTTCCTCACCCTGCAGGGCGAGGGCGGCCAGGCCGGCAAGGCGGCGGTGTTCTGCCGGTTCGCCGGCTGCAACCTGTGGACCGGCCGCGAGCAGGACCGCGCCAAGGCCGTCTGCACCTTCTGCGACACCGACTTCGTCGGGACCGACGGCGAGAACGGCGGCAAGTTCGCCACGGCCGAGGCCCTGGCGGCGGCCGTCGAGGCCCAGTGGCCCGGCGGGCCCGACGACCGCCTGGTGGTCTGCACCGGCGGCGAGCCCTTCCTGCAACTGGACGACGCCGCGATCGAGGCCCTGCACGCGCGCGGCTTCCAGATCGCCGTCGAGAGCAACGGCACGCTCGAGGCCCCGGCGGGGATCGACTGGATCTGCATCAGTCCCAAGGCCGACGCGCCCGTGGTCCAGACCTCGGGCCAGGAGCTGAAGCTGGTCTTCCCGCAGGACAAGGCCATGCCCGAGCGCTTCGCAAACCTGGATTTCGAGCGCTTCTACCTCCAGCCGATGGACGGTCCGGACCGCGACAGGAACACGCAATTGGCGGTCGCCTATTGCCTTTCGCACCCACAATGGCGTTTAAGCGTCCAAACGCACAAATATCTCGGCCTGCCCTGACGGATAAGGCGCGCGACTTGGTGACAGGGTCGTTGCGCTAGAGCCTCCCAGGCCTAGTCAAAAGAAGTCACATGTCTGGATACGTCTTCGAGATCACGAAGGCCGCGTTCTTCGACGCGGCCCATTTCATCGAGCAGGGGCCGGCGGACCATCGCTATCGCAAGCTGCACGGCCACTCGTTCAAGGTCGAGGCCAGCGTGCGCGGCGAGATGGGGGGCGAGGGCTGGGTCGCCGACCTCGAGACCCTGGACGTAGCGCTCAAAGCCGTGGCGGCCGAGCTGGACCACGGCCTGCTGAACGACAAGCCGGGCCTGGAAGTCCCGACCCTGGAACGCCTGTGCCTGTATTTCGCGGAGCGCCTGAAGGTCCAGTTCCCGGGCCTGTCGCGCGTGGAGCTGTCGCGCCCGACGATCGGCGAGCGCTGCGCGCTGAGTCTCTGAGACCTTACTCTCCTCCCTCTTTGGGGAGGGGGACCGCCGAACGGCGGTGGAGGGGGCTTTGGGGAGGGGCGCTGAACGTCAGAACCGCTTGCGCGGACCCCCTCCGTCTCGGCGCGTAGTCGCGCCGATCCACCTCCCCCTAATGGGGAGGAGGGTCCGAACTACTCTTCCCGCTCGTCGCGATCCTTCTTGCCGTCGCCGGGGATCACGGCCTTGCCGGTGGCGACCACGGCCTTGCCCGCGCCGCCGACGACCGCGCCGGTGACGCCGATGGCCGTGCCGGCCACCGCGCCGACGGCGGCGGCGACGCAGGCCGTCTGCGAGAGGGCGACCGTCGCGAGGAGCGCGGCCAGAGGCGCCAGGCGGGAAAGAGTCATGGTGAAGCTCACAAAACGCTGTTCACCGGGTTCTACCGGGCGAAGGGTTTAAAATCTCCGCGTCGGATGGCCGCGCCGTGGCGTTTCTATGCCCGAGGTGTGTGCTTCGGTCCCTGGAGGGCGTCCACATAGGTCACGCCCCGGTCCTCGTCGCGCCGCCGGTCGCCCTGGTAGCGGGCGCCGTCGCGGCGGCGGCGGTCAGGGCCGACATAGGCCTGGCTGCGCACGAACGGGCGCGGGTTCTCGATCAGCAGACTTAGGCGATGAATGACGCCGCGCGCGGTCACTGGCTTGGCCAGGAATTCGTTGACCCCGGCGTCGCGCGCCTCGTGCACCCGGCGCTCGGTCGAGTGGCCGGTGATCATCACGATCGGGCAGAACGGGTTGGGGCTGTCGGGCGAGCGGCGGACCAGGTTGACGAACTCGATGCCGTCCAGGCCCTTCATCGACAGGTCGGTGAACACCACGTCGATCGCGACCTTGCGCAGGATCGTCAGGGCTTCGGCCCCGTCCAGCGCCTCATAGACCTGGCGCACGCCGATGGCGCGCAGGATCTCGATCAACAGCAGCCGCATGTGCGGATTGTCGTCGACCAGCAGAATCTTCAGGAGATCGAACCGCACGCGCCGAGCCCCCTCCGCCATCGCGCCCTGATTTGGCAATCTATGCGGGTGTTGCTCCCGTCTCAAGCTTGCTCCGGCGAGCCTTTACGCTTGCAAACGTATGCGCGTCAATCGAAAAGCCGAGGTAAATCAGAGGTAAGGCCAATGTGACCGAGGTTCTCTGACCTATGTTCTCCGGTCAGCGGTGCTCGCCTGGCGCGAACACGTGGCCGCCGGTCTGGCCGCGATGGCGCAGGAAGGCGTCGGCTAGCACGCAGGCGGTCATGGCTTCCACCACCGGCACGCCGCGGATGCCCACGCAGGGATCGTGGCGGCCCTTGGTGCGCAGGTCGATCTCCTCGCCGGCCTCGTTGAGGGTCTGACGCGGGATCAGGATCGACGAGGTCGGCTTGAAGGCCACGCGGGCCACCACCGGCTGGCCGGTGGAGATGCCGCCCAGCACGCCGCCGGCGTGGTTGGACAGGAACAGCGGCTGGCCGTCGTCGCCCATGCGCATGGCGTCGGCATTGTCCTCGCCGGTCAGGGCGGCGCTGGCGAAGCCCTCGCCGATCTCGACGCCCTTGGCGGCGTTGATCGACATCAGGGCGGCGGCCAGTTCGGCGTCCAGCTTGCCGTAGAGCGGCGCGCCCCAGCCGGCCGGGACGCCCGTGGCCTCGACCTCGACGACGGCCCCGGTCGAGGAGCCGGCCTTGCGGATCGTCTCCAGGTGCTCTTCCCAGATCGGGATGGCGGCTGCGTCCGGCGACCAGTAGGGGTTCTGCTCGGTTTGCGCCCAGTCCCAGTTGTCGCGGTTGATCTTGTGCGGGCCGATCTGCACCAGGGCGGCTCGGATCGTCACGCCGGGGATCACCAGCCGCGCCACGGCGCCGGCCGCTACCCGCGCGGCCGTCTCGCGCGCCGAGCTGCGGCCGCCGCCGCGATAGTCGCGGACGCCATACTTGGCGAAATAGGGATAGTCGGCGTGGCCGGGGCGGAAGGCCTGGGCGATCTCGCCGTAGTCCTTGGACCGCTGGTCAGTGTTCTCGATCATCAGGCTGATCGGCGTGCCGGTCGTGCGCTGGCCATTCGAGCGCTCGTCCTCGAACACGCCCGACAGGATCTTCACCGCGTCCGGCTCCTGGCGCTGGGTGACGAACTTGCCCTGGCCGGGGCGGCGCTTGTCGAGGAAGCCCTGGATCATCTCGGCCGTCAGGGCGATGCCCGGCGGCACGCCGTCGACGACGCAGCCGAGCGCCGGGCCGTGGCTTTCGCCCCAGGTGGTGACGCGGAACAGGTGACCGAAGGTGTTGTGCGACATGGGCCGGCTTCTAGCGGAAACGGGGCCGGGTCGCAAAAGGGGAACGGTTATTGCGCCAGGGCGGCGGCAGGATGAAGAACCTCCCCCGAAGGGGAGGTTCCCGGAAGCGTACGCCCAACGGCCCCTATTCGCAGGGGAAGGTCTCGGTCACGTAGTAGGGCGTCTTCACGCCCCAATAGAGGTTCGTGTAGCCGTTGCAGTACCGGGTCTCGGCCCCCACCTCGGTGGTGTACGAGGCGTCATCGTAATAGGTGCGGTCCCACCCGAACGGCGGGGCCGACAGGGCCGCGGCCGGAAGGAAGCTCAGGGCGACGGAGCCGACCAGAGCGATCGTCGTGGCAAGTTTGCGGATCATCACAGTCTCCACGTGGACGAGGCTGCGGGAGGTCATCTCCCACACAACTTGAGACTGTATTAAACTGCGTCGGGCGTCACGCCCTAAGATTGAAAATGACGATTACTCGCGTGTAGTCGCTCAGCTTGCCCGCACCTTCGCCGCATCAGCCAGATAGAGCTCCAGGTTCGTCCACCCGTCCTTGCCCACGACCGCCCCGTCAGGCTTTCTCGGATCCAGCCCGTGAGCCTTCTCCCAGGCGTCGGGCATGCCGTCGCCGTCAGAGTCCCTGGCCGCCTTGCCCTCCGGCAGGACCGGCCAGCCGCCGACGTCGGCCTGGGTGTCGATCACCTTGCCCTGTCGCGTCTTCACGCCGTCCAGGATCCGCCGGTCCACGGGATCGCGCCACACCGAGGCGCCGGCGTCGGCCAGGACGCGCTCATAGGTCTTGTCGGCTGGTTCGGGCGTCACCGCGCCCACGTCCAGCGGCGCGGACAGGCGATAGCCGGCCGGCTCGGGAATGGTGAAGGTCACCAGGCTCCAGGGATCGGCCGGAACCGCGCCGGCCATGCTGTTGCCGGCGAACCAGGCCTTGGCCAGGCTGTTGCTCTCCTGGAAAGCGACGTTCTTTCCCGAGTTCGGGCCCGGGACATAGGCGTTGTCGACGAAGTTGTACGCCGCCAGGGCCGCCTTGTCGGCGTCGTAGCCGGCATGGCCCTTGCCCCAGTTGTAGAAGACGTTCGAGCGGAAATCGAAGAACGCCCCGACCGGGTCCTTGTCCGGGCCCTCGTAGTTGCCCGGGCGCGGCATGCGGGCCATATGGTTGGCCCACAGATTGTGGTGGAAGCTGATCTTGCTGCCGTCGCCGCCGCGCACCAGGCTGCCGTAGCCGTGGTCGCCCTTGACGTGGATCGAGTGGGCCAGGCTCTCGGCGATGATCGACCACTGGACGGTCAGATCATAGAAGCCCTGACCAGGCCGGTCGTAGCGGGCCGAGGCCGACAGGGTCTCGTCAACCGACCAGCTGGCCGAGACGTGGTCCAGGATGATCCGCCGGCCGCCCGAGATCCAGATCGCGTCGCCCTCGACCTTGCTCTCCGCGCCCAGGCGCGAGCGGATGAAGCGGATGATCACGTCGTCGGCGCTGATGACGAAGGTCTGGTCGCGCAGGGTGATCCCGCCGCCCGGCGCGGTCTGGCCGGCGATGGTGATCTGGCCGTTGCTGATCTTCAACTCGCGCTTCAGCTGGATGGTGCCGGCGACGTCGAAGACGACCGTGCGCGGGCCCTTGGCCTCGATCGCGGCGCGCAAGCTGCCGGGGCCGTCGTCGTCCAGGTTGGTGACCCGCAACACCGCGCCGCCTCGGCCGCCCGCGCTGAACCGGCCCGCGCCCTCGGCGCCGGGGAAGGCCAGGACGTCGCCCGCCAGGGCCGAGCCGGCCGCGAGCGTCAGGGCGAGCGCGCCGACGGCGGCGCTGAGGTGGCGAGCAAGCATGGTCCGTCCCCGAAAGCGACGATGGGATGCTTGGTCCCGCCGTCTGGTCAGGGGCGAAAATGCAGAGGTGAACCGGCTTTGTCCACCGGTGTCATAGGCTACATGACGACGTTCAGCGTCACGCGGGATCGGTCGCCCACCATCGTGTTGACCACTTCCAGCTGCTTGATCGCCCCGTCCGGCAGGGCTGTGGCGTCGAAGCCCGCCGGCGGGGCCTCGCCGTTGACCAGCACGGTGGTCTCGGGCGGACGCAGGCGGCCGCGGATCTTGACGTGGCCGTGATAGGTCGAGACCTGGCCGTCGGGGATCTTCAGGCGGCCCTTGACGATCTCGGCGTTGGTGACCCGGACGTAGTCCGAGCGGATGTCGATGTATTGGCCATTCTGGTCGGAGGTGATCACCGTCCGGCTGCGGCTTTGGGTCTCGCCCTGCTGGGCCAGGGCGATCGAGCCGACGGTGGCGGCGGCCACGGCCAGCATGCCGGCCAGGGTCAGGGTGGCGCGGCGCGCGAAGCTGGCCGGGGCGCGGGGATCGGTGATGGCTTGCAGGCGCATGAGGGTCGGTCTCCTTCCCTTGCCGGTGAAGGCCGGGTGCAGGGCGGGCGCGGCGCGGGTGCGCAGCACGTCGATCAGGGTCTCGGCGTAGTGGCGGCGCACCGCCGGCCCGGCGTTCTCCAGGGCCAGGGCGTCGGCCAGCTCTTCCCGAGCGGCGGCCGCGCGAGCCCGAAGCGCGGCGTAGGGCGGGACCATCCAGAACAGGCCGCCCAGCAGGTGCTCGGCCAGCAATCGCCAGTTGTCGCCGCGCTTCAGGTGGGCCAGTTCGTGGGCGCAGATCGGAACCAGGCGCGGGACGTCCAGACGCGCGACCAGGTCGGCGGGCAGCAGGATGACCGGCGTGGCCAGGCCCGCCAGCAGCGGCTGGTCGATGGCGTCGCTGACCTTCACCTCGGGCCGGCCGGTGTCCATGCGGCGGGCGGCGGCGCGGACGGCCAGGGCCAGCTCCTGCGAGACCGGACGGGCCTCGCGGACGATGCGCTTCAGCTTGGCGCGGCCCAGGATCTGGCGCGTCGCCGCGACCGCCAGGCCGCCCAGCGCGCCCAGGATCAGCACGCCGCCCAGGGTCTCGACGCCGTTGAAGCCCGACAGCGCCCGCACCGAGGCTTCGTTCATCGCCGCGCCGGCCGAGGCGACGGCCTTGGAGGTCAGCGCCGCCTGATAGACAGGGGCGGTGGTCTCCTCGGGCAGGGCCGAGGCGCCGACCATCAGGGCCAGGACCGCGGGCGGCAGGGCGATGGCCCGGCTCCAGGCGCGCGCCCGGGGTTCGGGATCGCCGGTCAGCCGATCGGCCGTCTTGCCCAGCGCCCAGCCCAGGCCGCTGGCGGGCCAGGCGGCGACGAGGGCGAGGGCGGCGGACGCGAACAGAGGGTGCATGGTCTCCTCCTGCTCTAGCGGGACCAGGGATCGTTGCGTTCGTTGGTGATCGTGACGCCGACGCTGGTCCTGGACGTGGATGTCGCGCGACTCCTCGCCGACGGATCGAGGACCTTGATCCGTCGGGACAGATCCTCGCCGGCGTTGGCGGGTACGGTGATCCGGACAGTGTTCTGGACGTCGGTGCGGACCACGATCGACGGCTCGGCCGCGGCCCGCGCGTCGAAACGGGGCTGCGGGTTCGGGGTAGGCTGCGGGTTGGGCCGTGGATCAGGCTGCGGGCGCGGATCGGGTCGCGGCGACAGCGAGCCCATGGCCGCCATTGGGGCCGCCATCGGGGCCGGCGCGGGCGGCGAGACGGGGGCGGGGCCGGCCATCGGCGCGGGCGGCGCCGGCGGGGCGGGTGACGTGACGCTGGCGACGGCGTCGACCGGTTCGGCGGCGGGAGCGGCCTGGGCCTGCATCGGCGCGGCCTCGGCGGCCGGGGTCGCGTCCTCCGCCATTGCGCGAACGGTCGTGGCGTCGGCGGCGTCCTGGGCGGCGACGGCGCGGGTCGCCTCGGACGCCTGGCGGACCTGCTCGACCTCGGCCGAGGCGGCTTCGGGCGGCGCCAGGCGGCGGGCCTGGTCGGCCAGGGCCAGCGAGCCGGCGCCGGTGGCCGCCGTCAGCACGCCGCCCAGGGCGACGGCCAGTCCGACGCGGACCGCCGAGACGCCGCCGCCCGGCCGCAGGATGGCCGACAGGCGCATGCCGACCAGGCCGCGATCGCGACCGGTGAAGGCCGACTCGAAGGTGGGCGAGGGCGCGGCGCTCATCCGCAGGGCCTCGACCAGCACGCGGGCGTAGTCGCGGCGGACCTCGGGCGCGGCGCCGTCCAGGGCGGTCAGGTCGCAGACCGCCTCGCGGGCGGCCAGCATGCGGCCGCGCAGGGCGCCGACCGGCGGGGTCAGCCAGAACAGGCCGGCCAGGGCCTCCTCGGCCGGGATCCGCCAGTTGTCGCCCCGGCGCAGGTGGGCCAGCTCGTGGCCGCAGATCAGCGCCAGGCGCTGGGTGTCGGTCGTCTCGACCAGGGCCTTGGGCAGCAGGATCGTCGGTCGACGCGCGCCGGCCAGCAGCGGCGCGGCGATCTCGGCGCTGATCCGCACGCCGGGGACCTTCACGCCCAGGCGCGCGGCGCGCTGGCGGACGGCCTCGACCAGGCTGGCGTCCTGGCAGGGTTCGGCCTGGGCGCGGATGGCCGCCAGGCGACGGCGGCCCCGCTCCAGGCGCCAGCCGCGCGCCAGCAGGCCAGCGCTCGACAGGACGACGAGGCTCCAGGCCAGCCGGTCGGCCAGCTCGGCTTCGGGCGTCCAGGCCGGGGCGGCGGCCGTGACGCGCGTCGCCGCGACGACGGGCGGCGCCACGGCGGCGGGCGCCGCCGGCCTCGGCGCGAAGGTCAGGGCCACGGTCGCGGCCAGGGCGCCGGCGGGCAGGGCGTAGGCCAGGCTCCAGGCGGCGGCGCGCGGGCGCGGATCGTCGGTCAGGCGTTCGACCAGGCGGCCCAGGCCCAGGCCCAGGACGCCGACGGGCCAGGCGGCGACCAGGCCCATGGCGGTGGAAGCGAGCAGAGGATGCATCACTCGGCGTCCTTCTTGCTGGTGTTGAGCAGGGTCTCCAGTTCCTGGATCTCGGTCTCCGACAGGATCTGGCTGCCGGCGAAGGCCGAGGCCGGCAGGCGGCCGTCGATCTCCAGGAGGCCGCGCAGGCGGTTCAGCACCCCGCCGATCACGTCGACCTTGCCCTTGTGCGCCTCGTAGACCGCCAGGCCGTGCACCGAGCGGCGCACCAGCAGGCCCTTGGCCACCATCCGCTCCAGCACGGTGCGGGTGGTCGAGGCGCTCCAGCCCAGTTCGGGCTCGATCAGACCCTGCGCCTCCCGGGCGCTCATCGCGCCGCCGCGCCAGAAGGCCTTCAGCACTTCCAGTTCCAGGTCGGAGGGTTCGGTCATGAGGTGAAGCCTTCGTGATGTCGTGAGTACGCTACAAATGTAACGAGGTGGCGTCAAGTGTGATGAACGACGTTCGTCGGTGACAGGCGCGGCATCTTGATTTACAAGCGTACGTCAAGATTACAAATGTGAGTTTACTCATGGCCACCGATCAGGTCCGTATCGGCAAGCTGCCCCTCGAAGGTCGCGCGCCAAGTCGTTGGCGCTGGGCGCCGATCGTCCTCGGCTTTGCGGCGCTGATCGGCGTCGGCGCCGAGGTCACGGCGCGCCATGATCGCGCCGAACGGGCGCGCCGGGATGCGTACTGGCGCGTCGATGGCCCGCCCTGCGCGCCGCTCGACCCTACGATCTTCCGAAGCCTTCGCCGCTATCCGCAGGCCACGCCCTACGACGAGATCCTGTATCGGCGGGCCGGCGGGACGATGACCTGCACGCATCTGGTCGACCGGATCGGGGGCGAGAAGGTCCGCTACCCGATCTGCAAGTTCAACGCGCCGGACTATCTCGCCGTGTCGCTTGGCGGGCGCGACAGGTTCTACGACCTCACGGCCGCGCGCTCGGCCGCCGTCACCGTCATCGGAAACGAAATTCGCTGCGTCGTCATCCCGCCCTTCAGAATGTGATCGGCCTTGCCTTCGCGCCATTTTCATAGCTAGCTATATAGCGCGCTATGAAAATGGAGGTTCGATCATGGAAGTCGATCTGCTGGCGGGGTTCGGCGTGGGGTTCCTGGGCAGCCGGCTCAAGCGGCTGGCCGAGCGGATGCAGGCCGACGCGGCCGAGGTGGCGCGGTTCCTGGACCTGCCGGTGCAGCCGGCCCAGATGTCGATGCTGATGACCATCCGCCTGCACGGCCCGATCACCGTGGGCGAGCTGGCCGAGCGCCTGCAACTGGCCCAGCCCACCATCACCCGGGCCCTGGGCGCGCTGGGCGCGTTCGTCGAGGCGCGACGGGCGCCGGGCGACGCGCGCTCCAAGTCCCTGGCCCTCACCCCGGCCGGCGAGGCCCTGCTGGTCCGGGTCCAGACAGAGCTGCTGCCTCGCATCGAACCGGCCGCCGCCGAGCTGGTTCAGGGCCTGTCCGGCGACTTCATGCAGGGCCTGGCCAAGGTCGAGGCCCGGCTTGCCGAAAGATCGCTGCTGGAGCGCATCCAGGCCGCCGGCCGCCCGGCTATGTGGGCCCGCGACTTCTCCGACGACCTGGCCGAGACCTTCCACCAGATCAACGCCGAATGGATCGGCGAGATGTTCGCCCTGGAGCAGAACGACATCGACCTGCTGTCACGGCCGCGCGAGCTGATCCTGGACAAGGGCGGGGTGGTGCTGTTCGCCGAGACCCCGGAGCTGGGCGTGGTCGGCACTTGCGCCCTGATGGTCTCCAAGGACGGCTGGGTCGAGCTGACCAAGATGGGGGTGCTGAAGAGCGCGCGCGGCCTCAAGGTCGGCGAGTTCCTGCTGGCCAAGACCCTGGAGCGCGCCGCCAGCCTGGGCATGGACAAGGTCTATCTGCTGACCAACAAGAAATGCGGCCCGGCCATCCACCTCTACGAGAAGCTGGGCTTCGTCCACGACGCCGAGATCATGCAAAAGTTCGGCGCGCGCTACGAGCGCTGCGACGTGGCGATGTCGTATCGGCCGACGCCGCAGGCCCCCACCTGACCGCTTCGCGGTCGTCCGCCCCCAGAGGGGGGCGGAAGTTGATCCGCGCCCCTTCTTCCCCCTCCGGGGGAGGAGCGCCGCAGGCGCGGAGGGGGCAAGCGTGGGTCGAAAGCCGCCCTAGTCCACCCTCCCCAGCACCTTTCGGATCGTCTCCACCATCCGGTCGATGTGCGCCTTCTCCAGGATCAGCGGCGGCGACAGGGCGATGATGTCGCCGGTGACGCGGATCAAGAGGCCTTCGTCGAAACAGGTCTCGAAGACCTCCATGGCCCGGGCGGTGGGCGCGCCGGGGCGGGATTCCAGCTCGACGCCGGCGACCAGGCCGAGGTCGCGGATGTCGATGACGTGCTGGGCGTCGGCCAGCCCGTGGACGGCTTCGCGCCAGTAGCCCTCGATCGCGGCGGCGCGGGCGAAGAGGTCGTCCTCCTGGTAGGTCTCCAGGGTGGCGATGCCGGCCGCGCAGGCCAGCGGGTGGGCCGAATAGGTGTAGCCGTGGAAGAGCTCGATCGGCGCGTCGGCGCCCTCCAGCATGGCGTCGTAGATCGCCGTGGAGGCCGCGACCGCGCCGGCCGGGACGGCGGCGTTGGTCAGGCCCTTGGCCAGGCACATCAGGTCGGGCGTGACGCCGAAGCGGTCGGCGGCGAACGGGGCGGCCAGGCGTCCGAAACCGGTGATCACCTCGTCGAAGATCAGCAGGATGTCGTGCTTGTCGCAGATGGCCCGCAGGCGCTCCAGATAGCCCTGGGGCGGGACCAGCACGCCGGTCGAGCCGGCCACCGGCTCGACGATCACGGCGGCGATGTTGGAGGCGTCGTGCAGGGCGACGATCCGCTCCAGGTCGTCGGCCAGGTGAGCGCCGTGCTCGGGCTGGCCCTTGGCGAACCGGTTGCCGGCCACGCCGTGGGTGTGGGGCAGGTGGTCGACGCCGGTGAGCAGGGACCCGAAGTACTTGCGGTTGGTCGGGATGCCGCCTACCGAGATGCCGCCGAAGCCGACGCCGTGATAGCCGCGCTCGCGACCGATCAGGCGGGTCTTGGTCCCCTTGCCCCGGGCGCGGTGATAGGCCAGCGCGATCTTCAGGGCGGTGTCGACCGACTCCGAGCCGCTGTTGGTGAAGAAGATCCGGTCCAGCCCCTTCGGTGTGATCTGGGCCAGGCGCGAGGCGAACTGGAAGGCCAGCGGATGGCCCATGTTGAAGCAGGGGGCGTAGTCCATCTCGGCCGCCTGCTTCTGGATGGCCTCGCGGATCCTGGGCCGGTCGTGGCCGGCGTTGACGCACCATAGGCCCGAGGTGGCGTCCAGGACCTCGCGGCCGTCGGGCGTGCGGTAGAACATGCCGCTGGCGCTGGCCAGCATCCGCGGATGGCTCTTGAACCGCCGGTTCGGCGTGAACGGCATCCAGAAAGCGTCGAGATCGTTGGCGCCGAAGTCGGGCATGGCGGGAGAACTCCATCCGGGTATTGCATTGTGATCGCAATTGCGACCCAACTTGCAAGCCCTTCACGGAACGCGCCGGATGAAGACCCGCAAGCCGCTCGCAGATTCGACAGCCGTCCACGACCAGATCTACGAGGCGATCCGCCAGGCGTTGATCACGGGGCGGATCGCGCCGGGCAAGGGTGTGTCCTTGCGCAGCCTGGCCGCCGAACTGGGGGTCAGCCCCATGCCGGTGCGCGACGCGGTCCGCCGACTGGTGGCGGAACGCGCCCTGGCGATCAATCCGGCCAACAAGCGCCTCAGCGTGCCGTCCCTGACCGCCGACCGGCTGGAGCAGCTGTCCATGGCCCGCCTGTGGGTCGAGCCAGAGCTGGCCGCCAGAGCCGTCGCCAACGCCGACGCCAGCCTGGTCCGCCAGCTGCAGGCCATCGACGCCGATGTCGACGAGGCCCTGAGATTGGGCGACGTCGATCGCTACATGACCGCCAACCACGCCTTCCACTTCGCCCTCTACGAGCGAGCGGGGGCCGAGGTGCTGCTGGCCATGGCCGGCGGTCTGTGGCTGCAGGTCGGGCCGTTCATGCGGGTGGTGTTCGGCCGCGTCGGCGCCGACGGCCTGGTCGCCGATCGCCATGCTGAAGCGATAGAGGCCTTGCGCGCCCGCGACCCCGAGGGCGCCCGCCGCGCCATCGCCGCTGACCTTTCCGAAGGCATGGACAAGATGCGGGTCGCCGTCGAAGCCGGCAACGGGGCGACCATCGGAGCGGCGCCATGAGTCGGGCGCTTGACACTTCCGGTTCGCCGGAAAACTGTGATCACAATAGTCCGGATTTTCCCGCGTGACCTTGCCCGCCGACATTTCCGAGCGTCTCTCGCGCCTGGCCCTGCCTGGGCAGGCGATCATCGACGGCGCGCGGGTCGAGGCGGCTTCGGGCGCGACCTTCCACAACGTCTCGCCGCGTGACGGCCTGGTGCTGAACCAGGTGGCCGCCTGCCAGGCCGAGGACGTCGCCCGCGCCGTGGCCAGCGCCCGCGCCGCCTTCGAGGACGGCCGCTGGCGCGACCAGGGGCCACGCGCCAAGAAGAAGGTGCTGTTCCGCCTGGCCGAGCTGATGGAGCGCGACGCCGAGGAGCTGGCCCTGCTGGAGAGCCTGGACGTCGGCAAGCCGATCCGCGACGCCCGCAATGTCGACGTGCCGCTGGCGATCGGCACCTGCCGCTGGTACGCCGAGGCGTTGGACAAGGTCTATGGCGAGGTCGGCGCGTCGCCGGTCGATCGCCTGAGCTATGCGGTGCACGAGCCGCTGGGCGTGATCGGCGCGATCGTGCCGTGGAACTTCCCGCTGCACATGGCGATGTGGAAGGTCGCCCCGGCCCTGGCCATGGGCAATTCCGTGGTCCTGAAGCCCGCCGAGCAGTCGCCGCTGACGGCCTTGAAACTGGGCGAGCTGGCCCTTGAGGCTGGGCTCCCGGCCGGGGTGCTCAACGTCGTCCCCGGTCTGGGCGGCGTGGCGGGCGAGGCCCTGGCCCTGTCGATGGACGTCGACATGATCGCCTTCACCGGCTCGGGTCCGGTGGGCCGCAAGCTGATGGAATATTCGGCCCGCTCGAACCTGAAGCGGGTCAGCCTGGAGCTGGGCGGCAAGTCGCCCCAGATCGTCTTCGCCGATTGTCCCGACCTGGACGCCGCCGCCGAGGCCGCCGCCTGGGGCGTGTTCTATAACCAGGGCGAGGTCTGCACCGCCGCCTCGCGCCTGCTGGTCGAGGCGTCGATCAAGGACCGGTTCCTGGAGAAGGTGGTCGCGGTCGCCAAGGGCATGGCCGTCGGCGATCCCCTGGATCCGGCCACCCAGTTCGGCGCCATGGTCAGCGAGCGGCAGATGAACACCGCGCTGGACTACATCGCCACCGCCGACAGCCAGGGCGCGCGCCGCGTGCTGG
This sequence comes from Caulobacter segnis, assembly GCF_019931575.1. Classification (NCBI taxonomy): domain Bacteria; kingdom Pseudomonadati; phylum Pseudomonadota; class Alphaproteobacteria; order Caulobacterales; family Caulobacteraceae; genus Caulobacter; species Caulobacter segnis. The sequence goes on from NZ_CP082923.1 coordinate 816,892, forward strand.
GCGGTTCGCGCATTCGCCAGGACAGCGGCGGCTTCTATGTCGAGCCGACCATCTTCGACCGGGTCGAGGCCGACCACACCCTGGCCCGCGAGGAAGTGTTCGGGCCGGTCCTGAGCGTGCTGACGTTCAAGGACGAGGATCAGGCCGTGCGCCTGGCCAACGACACCGTCTACGGCCTGGCCGCCGGCCTGTGGACCTCGGACATCAACCGCGCCCTGCGCGGGGCGCGGCGGCTGAAGGCCGGGCTGGTGTGGGTCAACGGCTGGGACGCCTGCGACATCACCATGCCGTTCGGGGGCTTCAAGCAGTCCGGTTTCGGCCGTGACCGCAGCCTTCATGCGTTGCACAAGTACGCCGACCTGAAGTCGGTGTCCGTGACGCTGAGGTGAGTATCCCATGACCCTGAATCTCGTTGAAACCGAAGCCTTCATCGACGGCCTCTGGATCGAGGGCGACGAGACCTTCGAGGTGCTCAATCCCGCCGACGGGACGGTGATCGCCAAGGTCGCCGACCTGGGAGCCGGCGAGACCCGCGTGGCCATCGAGGCCGCGCATCGGGCCTTTCCAACCTGGGCGGCGAAGACGGCGAAAGAGCGCGGCGCGATCCTGAGGAAGTGGAGCGACCTGATGCTCGCCCACACCGAGGACCTGGCCCGGTTGATGACCGCCGAGCAGGGCAAGCCGCTGGCGGAGTCGCGGGGCGAGGTGGCCTATGGCGCGGCGTTCATCGACTGGTTCGCCGACGAGGCCAAACGCGCCTACGGCCACACCATTCCCTCACCGATGCCGGGCAAGCGCCTGGCCTCGATCAAGCAGCCGATCGGTGTCTGCGCGGCCATCGCGCCGTGGAACTTCCCGATCGCCATGATCACCCGCAAGGTCGGGCCGGCCCTGGCCGCCGGCTGCACGGTGGTGGTCAAGCCGGCCGCCGAGACGCCGCTGTGCGCCTTGGCCATCGCCCGGCTGGCGACCGAGGCCGGCGTGCCGCCCGGCGTGCTGAACGTCGTCACCGGCAAGGACTCCAGCGCCATCGGCAAGGCGCTGTGCGAGGACGGCCGGGTGCGCAAGCTGTCGTTCACCGGCTCGACCCCCGTGGGCAAGGTGCTCTATGGCCAGTGCGCCGGCACGATGAAGAAGCTCAGCCTGGAGCTGGGCGGCAACGCGCCCTTCATCGTCTTCGACGACGCCGACCTCGAGGCCGCCGTCGACGGCGCCATCGCCTCCAAGTACCGCAACACCGGCCAGACCTGCGTCTGCGCCAACCGCCTGATCATCCAGGCGGGTATCCACGACGCCTTCGTCCATCGTCTGGCCGAAAAGGTCGCGGCGATGAAGGTGGGACCCGGAACGGGCGAAGGCGTCACCATCGGTCCGCTGATCAACGACAAGGCCATCATCAAGGTCGAGGCCCTGGTGCGCGAGGCCGTCGCGGGCGGGGCCAAGGTGGTGACCGGCGGCGACCGCCACGACCTGGGCGGGCTGTTCTACCAGCCCACGGTGCTCTCCGACGCGACGCCGGACATGCGCCTGTTCCAGGAGGAGATCTTCGGTCCCGTCGCCCCGGTCGTGAAGTTCCACACCGAGGAGCAGGCGATCGAGCTGGCCAACGCCACGCCCTTTGGTCTCGCCGCCTATTTCTACAGCCGCGACGTCGGCCGCTGCTGGCGCGTAGCCGAGGCGATCGAGGCCGGCATGGTCGGCATCAACGAGGGCCTGATCTCCACGGAGGTGGCGCCGTTCGGCGGCGTGAAGGAATCCGGCCTGGGCCGCGAGGGCGCGTCCGAGGGTTTGGATGAGTACTTCGAGACGAAGTACCTCTGTTTCGGCGGGGTGGGATGATCGCTGAGCTCACCCGCACCGCCACGGACCTCCTCGCCGACGAGCGCGCGCGGTTCGTCGCCGACCATCCGCGCTCGATCGCCATGGCCAAGGCCGCGGCCGGCGTCTGGCGCGGCGGCGCGCCAATGCACTGGATGAACGACTGGGCCAGCCCCAGCCCGATCTTCGCCGCCCAGGGCGTCGGGGCCCAGGTCACCGACGTGGATGGGAAGCTCTATGACGACTTCTGCCTGGGCGACACGCCGTCGATGTTCGGGCATGGCGACGCCTCGGTGGCCGCCGCCGTCGCCGACCAGATCAAGCGCGGGGCGGGGTTCATGCTGCCGACCGCCTCGGCGGTGATCGTCGGCAAGCTGCTGGCCGAGCGCTTCGGCCTGCCGCTGTGGCAGACGACGACCACGGCCAGCGACGCCAACCGCGCGGCGATCCGCTGGGCGCGGGCGGTGACCCAGCGCCCGAAGGTGCTGGTGTTCGACGGCTGCTACCATGGCATGGTCGACGACGCCTTCGTGGTCTTGAAGGACGGCGCCCGGGTGATGAAGCCCGGCCTGCTGGGCCAGGTCCACGACCTGACCGCCACCACCTGGGTCGTGCCGTTCAACGACCTCGCGGCCCTGGAGAATGCCCTGGCCTCGGACCAGGTGGCCGCCGTCCTGGCCGAGCCGGTGATGACCAACTGCGGGATGATCCTGCCCGAGCCCGGCTTCCATGACGCCCTGCGCAAGCTGACCCGCGACGCCGGGACCCTGCTGATCATCGACGAGACCCACACCATTTCGACCGGGCCCGGCGGCTACACCCGCGCCCATGGCCTGGAGCCCGACATCTTCGTCCTGGGCAAGGCCGTCGCCGGCGGCGTGCCGGCCGCCGTCTGGGGCGTCACCGCCGAGCTCTCGGCGCGGATGGATGAAGCCCAGGCGCGGATTGGTCCGGGCCAGTCCGGCATCGGCACCACGCTGTCGGGCAACGCCCTCGCCATGGCCGCCATGCGGGCGATGCTGTCCGAGGTGATGACCGACGCGGCCTACGCCCGGATGCTGGCCGGCGCCGACCGTCTGGTTGCGGGGCTGAGGGGCGTGATCGCTTCGCGGAAGCTTCCGTGGTCCGTCGTCCATGTCGGCGCCCGCGTCGAACTGGTCTTCGCAGATCCGCCGCCGAAGAACGCCGCCCAGATGCGGAAACTGCTGGACCACGACGCCGTGGAAGCGCTGCATCTGTGGCTGATCAACCGAGGGGTGCTGATCGCGCCCTTCCACAACATGATGCTGGTCTCGCCCGTCACCGAGGACGCGGCGATCGACCGGCTGGTCGCGGCCGTGGACGGCTTCGCGACCGCGATGGGGGACGCATGACAGAATTTCCGCTCATCCCCGCGAAAGCGGGGACCCAAGCCGAGGCTCGGATTTCACTCAGCGCTCAAATTGGCAAGGCCGCTTGGGTCCCCGCTTTCGCGGGGATGAGCGGTATTGAGGAGGGCGGCGCATGAGCATGGTGGCTGACCTGAAAGAATGCCGGGACTTCCTGGCCGCCCATCCGCAGGTGAAGTTCGTCGACGTGTTCTTCACCAGCATGACCGGCGTGCCGCGCGGCAAGCGGCTGCGGATCCACGAGCTGGAGGCGATCTACGAGTACGGCCGCTTCCTGCCGGGCTCGATCCTGGTGGTCGACACCCTGGGCGCCGACTGCGAGGACACCGGCCTGGTCTGGGAGGACGGCGACGCCGACCGCCGCGCGCGGCCCGTGCCGGGGACCCTGACCCTGGCGCCATGGCTGGGTCCCGACGTCGCCCAGGTGATGCTGTCGCTGTACGAACTGGACGGGACGCCCAACGACCTCGATCCGCGCCACGTGCTGCAACGGGTGCTGGACCGCTACGCCGCCGACGGCCTGACCCCCGTCGCGGCCTGCGAGCTGGAATACTACCTGGTCGACCTGGAGCGCGGCCCGAACGGCGAGCTGCAGCCGGCCAAGTCGATGCAGACGGGCCTGCGCCCCAGCGGCATCCAGGTCTATGGCCTGCCCGAGCTGGAGGCCCACGCCCCGTTCCTGCGCGAGCTGTGGGACACGGCCGACACGATCGGCGTGCCGCTGGAAGGGGCGATCTCGGAGTTCGCCCCGGGCCAGGTCGAGCTTACCTTGAAGCACAAGCCCGACGCCCTGCGCGCCGCCGACGACGCGGTGCTGTACAAGCGCGCCGCCAAGGGCGTGGCCTTGCGACATGGCTGCGAGGCGACCTTCATGGCCAAGCCGTGGAGCGACCGCGCTGGCAACGGCTTCCACGTCCATCTCAGCGTCAACGACGCGGACGGAAACAACCTGTGCGCCGCCGAGGACCTGGAAGGTTCGCCGCTGCTGAAACAGGCCATCGCCGGCATGAAGGTTCTGCTGGGCGAGGGCATGGCGATCCTGGCGCCGAACGCCAACAGCTATCGCCGCTTCAAGGCCAACTCTTACGCGCCCGTCGCCCCGACCTGGGGCGTCAACAACCGCACCGTCTCGCTGCGCGTGCCGGCCGGCCCGCCCAAGACCCGCCACGTCGAGCATCGCGTGGCCGGCGCCGACGCCAATCCGTACCTGGTGCTGGCGGTGCTGCTGGCCAGCGCCCACCACGGGATCAAGAACAAGCTGGATCCCGGCCCGGCGGTGGTTGGCGACGGCTACGCGGCGGCGGCCAAGGAGAACATCCGGCTGCCCAGCAACTGGTTCGCGGCGGTCGACCTGTTCGAGCAGTCGGCCGTGCTGCGCGACTATCTCGGCGACCGCTTCGTGGACATGTTCGTCTCGGTCAAGCGCACGGAACAGGCGCGCTTCTTCGAGGTCGTCACCGAACTGGATTTCGACTGGTACCTCCGCAACGCCTAGAGCGTGATAGCCGACAGGCGGCCATCACGCTCTAGAATGTAAGTAAACGAGCCTGTTCATCCGTTTTCGGATGAGTATCCGAAGACGGACAGGCTCTCGGGCTGAGTAGCGCCCAAGGCAGAGCCATCACACGGAACATGAGGGAGTTTCGAATGAGCGGATACAGGAACGGCGGGGCCTCGCGGCGCTCGCTTCTGACGGCCTTCGGGGCGGCGGCCATCGGCTTCAGCTTCACGGCCTGCGGCGAGAAGCCCAAGGCCACGGGCGCCGGCGGCGAAGAGCCCAAGCTGAACTTCTACAACTGGGACACCTATATCGGCGAAACCACGCTGGGCGACTTCAAGAAGGCGTCCGGGATCGACGTGAACATGAGCCTGTTCGCGACCAACGACGAGCTGTTCGCCAAGCTCAAGGCGGGCAATCCGGGCTTCGACGTCATCGTGCCGTCGAACGAGTTCGTGACCCGCATGGGCCAGGCCGGCATGCTGGAGCCGCTGGATCACGCCAAGATCCCGAACATCAAGAACATCGACCCGTCGTTCCTCAATCCGGACTTCGACCCGGGCCGGAAGTACTCGATGCCCTACACCTGGCTGCTGCTGGGCATCGGCTATCGCAAGAGCAAGGTCGACGGCGTGCCCGACAGCTGGAAGTGGCTGTTCGACAGCGACAAATACAAGGGCCGCATCGCCCTGCTGTCGGAGAGCGCCGACCTGGTCCGCCTGGCGGCCAAGTACCTGGGTCACTCGGTCAACAACATCCCCGAGGACATGCTGCCGAAGATCGAGCAGATGCTGATCAAGCAGAAGCCGTTCGTGAAGGCCTTCCACGACGACAACGGTCAGGACCTGCTGGTCTCGGGCGAGGTCGATCTGGTGCTGGAGTACAACGGCGACATCGCCCAGGTGATGAAGGACGATCCGGACCTCGACTTCGTGGTGCCCAAGGAAGGCTCGCTGATCAACAGCGACACCCTCTGCATCCCGAAGGGCGCGCCGCGGCCGAACAACGCCCACGCCTTCATCAACTACCTGCTGGACGCCCAGGCCGGCGCCGAGATCAGCAAGACGATCCTCTACCCGACGCCCAACGCGGCGGCCAAGGCGCTGATGCCGGACGACTACAAGAACAACAAGGTCATCTTTCCGCCCGCCGACATCATGGCCAAGTGCGAGTACGGCGCCTTCGAGGGGGCCGAGAAGGCCAGCCAATACGAGGAACTGATCACCCGGGTGCGGGCGGCCTAGGCGCGGTGAAGTCAAATCCTCCCCCTAGCGGGGGAGGTGTCGCCGCGGGCGACGGAGGGGAAAGTTCTGCTGGCCCCGCGACTTCCCCCTCCGGCCTTCGGCCGCCTCCCCCGCTGGGGGGAGGATTGGAGAACGTGATGGAACAATCCTGGAAACAGGCAAAGGCCGTCTTCGCCGCGGCGCTGGGACCGCCGCTGGTGTGGCTGGTGCTGTTCTTCCTGGCGCCCATGGCGATCGTCTGGGCCTACAGCTTCGGCCACAACGAAGGCCTGACGCAGATCGCCATCACCGGCACCTTCGGCAACTACGCCCGGGCGATCGAGCCGCTGTACCTGAAGATCTTCCTGAAGTCGGCCTGGGTGGCGGGGCTTACCACGGGCCTGTGCCTGGTGCTGGGCTTCCCGGTGGCCCTCGCCATCACCTTCGCCTCCGACAAGGCCAAGACCTGGCTGCTCTTGCTGATCATGCTGCCGTTCTGGACGAACCTCCTGATCCGCACCTACGCCCTGATCGCGGTGCTGCGCACCGAGGGCTACGTCAACCAGAGCCTGGAATGGCTGTGGAAGGGCGGCGGCGGTCTCGCCGCGCTGGTGGGCCTGCAGCCGCTGGGCGACTTCCAGCCGCTGGAGCTGCTGCACAACAATTTCGCGGTGATCCTGGGCCTCGTTTACGTGCACCTGCCCTTCATGGTGCTGCCGCTCTATTCGGCCCTTGATCGCCTGGACAAGTCGCTGCTGGAGGCCAGCCTCGATCTCGGCGCCGGGCACATGCGGACCCTGTTCAAGGTGGTCGTGCCCCTGGCCCTGCCGGGCATCGCCTCGGGGATCCTGATCACCTTCATCCCGGCCCTGGGCGCCTATCTGACGCCGGATCTGCTGGGCGGGCCCGACAGCCAGATGATCGCCAATATCATCGAGCGTCAGTTCAAGCGCGCCAACGACTGGCCCTTCGGCGCGGCCATGTCGTTCGTGCTGATGTACCTGACCTTCATCGCCATCGCGATCCAGGCGGTCCTGGCCAAGCGCACCCCGGAGGCCAAGGGATGAGCAAGAAATCTCCCCCCGGTCCGCTCGAATATCTCCGCCGCTGGCCGATGCAGGCCTGGCTGGCGATGGTGGGGATCTTCCTCTACGCGCCCCTGATCGCCCTGATGGCGTTCAGCTTCAACGACAGCCGGCGCAACATCGTCTGGAAGGGCTTCACGCTCAAATACTACGACAAGCTTTTCAACGACTCCGCCCTGCTGGAGGCGTTCGGCAACAGCCTGACGATCGCGGCGGTCTCGACAGTGATCAGCCTGTTCCTCGGCGCGGCCGCCGCCCTGGTGCTGTGGCGCTTCCGCTTCCCCGGCAAGACCGCCCTGGACGGCGCTTTGGCTCTGCCCATCGTGGTGCCCGAGATCTGCATGGGCGTGGCCATGCTGGTGTTCTTCGCCAAGGTCATGCCCTGGCCCCAGGGGCTGGCGTGGCCGCTGAACCTGGGGGCGATCATCATCGCCCACGTGTCGTTCTCGTTCCCGTTCGTGGCGGTGGTGGTGCGCGCGCGCATGGCCAGCTTCAACCGCGAGATGGAGGAGGCCGCCCGCGACCTGGGAGCCGGCGAGTTCCGCACCATCAAGGACGTGATCCTGCCGCACATGGCCCCGTCGCTGGTGGCCGGAGCCTTGCTGGCCTTCACGCTGAGCCTGGACGACTTCGTCATCACCTTCTTCACCGCCGGTCCGGACACCGTGACCTTCCCGGTGAAGGTCTATTCGATGGTCCGCTTCTCGGTGACGCCCGAGGTCAACGCGGCCTCGACGGTGCTGATCGTGCTGACCGTGCTGCTGACCGCGGCGGCGCTGAAACTGCAGGGGGATCCGGCCGCGACGGCGGGTCATGGGCCTAAGGACTTGGGGGGCGAGAAGCCGTGAGCGAACCGAAATCGATCATCACCTTCGAGAACGTCACCAAGCGCTTCGGCAAGATGGTGGCCGTCGACAATGTCTCGCTGACCATCAACGAGGGCGAGTTCTTCTCGCTGCTGGGCCCGTCGGGCTGCGGCAAGACCACGCTGCTGCGGATGCTGGCCGGCTTCGAGACCCCGACCGAGGGCCGGATCCTGATCGATGGCCAGGACATCTCGACCGTGCCGCCGAACAAGCGGCCGGTGAACATGGTGTTCCAGTCCTACGCCGTGTTCCCGCACATGACCGTGGCCGACAACGTCGCCTACGGCCTGGTGGTCGACAAGGTCGCCAAGGCCGAGCGCGACCGCCGCGTCGACGAGGCGCTGGAGCTGGTGCAACTGGGCGGCCTGGGCCATCGCAAGCCCGACCAGCTGTCGGGCGGGCAAAGGCAACGCGTCGCCCTGGCCCGGGCCCTGGTCAAGCGTCCACGCGTCTTGCTTTTGGACGAGCCGCTGTCGGCCCTGGACGCCAAGCTGCGCGAGCAGATGCGCACCGAGCTGTGCACCCTGCAGGAGAAGGTCGGGATCACCTTCATCATGGTCACCCACGACCAGGACGAGGCCCTGGCGCTGGCGTCGCGCTGCGCGGTGATGAGCCGGGGCGTGCTGCAGCAGGTGGCCACGCCCAGCGACCTCTACGAATTCCCCAACAGCCGGTTCGTGGCCGACTTCATCGGCAGCGTGAACCTGTTCGAGGGCGTGCTGGCCGTCGACGAGCCCAGCCACGCGGTGATCAAGTCGCCGGACCTGCCGGTCGACATCTTCCTGGACCACGGCGTCACCGGCCCGCGCGGCGGCGCCGTCTGGGCGGCGATCCGGCCCGAGAAGATCGAGCTGCACAAGAAGGAGGGTGATACGCCGCCGAACCTCGGCGACTGCCCTCACGGCACCAATGCGGTGGCCGGCGTCATCAAGCACGAGGCCTATCTGGGCGGCCAGTCGACCTACGAGGTCGAGATTTCAGGCGGCCGGCGCGTGAAGGTGCACCGCTCGAACCTGACCCGCTGGGACCAGGAGGACTTCAAGCTGGGCGAGACCGTCTGGCTGTGCTGGCACGCCTGCTCGCCGGCGGTGCTGCTGAGCTGATCCACAAGTCTTTCAAATAAAAAGAAAATTCGTCAGGAAGCCACCAATGACCGTCCCGATCCGCAACCACGACATCGCCGAACTCCGGCGCCTGGACCTGGCCCACCACCTGCCGGCCCAGGCCGACCACAAGGTCATCGCCGAGCTGGGCGGCAGCCGCATCGTCACGCGCGCCGACGGGGTCTACATCCACGACGGCGAGGGTCACCAGATCCTGGACGGCATGGCCGGCCTGTGGTGCGTCAATGTCGGCTACGGCCGCACCGAGCTGGCCGAGGCCGCCTACGAGCAGATGCTGGAGCTGCCGTACTACAACACCTTCTTCAAGACCGCGACGCCGCCGACCGTGACCCTGGCGGCCAAGATCGCGCAGAAGATGGGCGGCCATCTGACCCACGTGTTCTTCAACTCGTCGGGCTCGGAAGCCAACGACACGGTCTTCCGCCTGGTCCGCCATTACTGGAAGCTCAAGGAGCAGCCCCAGCGGACGGTCTTCATCAGCCGCTGGAACGCCTATCACGGCTCGACCGTGGCCGGCGTCTCGCTGGGCGGCATGAAGCACATGCACAAGCAGGGCGACCTGCCGATCCCGGGCGTCGAGCACGTCATGCAGCCCTACCAGTTCGGCGACGGCTTCGGGGAGGATCCGGCCGTCTTCCGCGACCGCTGCGTGAAAGCCATCGAGGACAAGATCCTCGAGGTCGGCCCCGAGAACGTCGCGGCCTTCATCGGCGAGCCGGTGCAGGGGGCGGGCGGGGTGATCATCCCGCCGGACGGCTACTGGCCGGCGGTCGAGGCGGTGTGCCGCAAGTACGGGATCCTGCTGGTCTGCGACGAGGTGATCTGCGGCTTCGGGCGGCTGGGCCAGTGGTTCGGCCACCAGCACTACGGGATCAAGCCGGACCTGATCGCCATGGCCAAGGGCCTGTCGTCCGGCTACCTGCCGATCTCGGCCGTCGGCGTGGCCGACCACATCGTCGCCGAGCTGCGCGAGAAGGGCGGCGACTTCATCCACGGCTTCACCTATTCGGGCCACCCGACGGCGGCGGCCGTGGCGCTGAAGAACATCGAGATCCTGGAGCGCGAGAAGCTGGTCGAGCGCACCCGCGACGACACCGGCCCCTATCTGGCCAAGGCGCTGGCCAGCCTGAACGATCACCCGCTGGTCGGCGAGACCCGGTCCCTGGGCCTGATCGGCGCCGTCGAGATCGTCCGCGAGAAGGGCACGAACCACCGCTTCCTCGACAAGGAGGGCGAGGCCGGGCCGATCGTGCGGGATCTCTGCATTAAGAACGGCCTGATGGTCCGCGCCATCCGCGACAGCATCGTCTGCTGCCCGCCGCTGATCATCACCCACGCCGAGATCGACAAGCTGGTCGCGATCATCCGCCAGTCCCTGGACGAGGCCGAGCCCACGCTGCGGGCGCTCAAACCGGAGGCGGTGTCATGAAGCCCAAGCACAGCAAGGCCAAGCGCGACAGCATCCTCAATCGCGGGGTCTCGACCCTGGAGGAGGCGCAGAGCTGGTTCGCCCGCCAGGCCATCGAGGAGATCGAGTGCGTGGTGCCGGATCTGGCCGGCGTGGCGCGCGGCAAGATCATGCCGGTGCGCAAGTTCCTGGGCACGCCGTCCATGAACCTGCCGCTGGCGGTGTTCTACCAGACCATCACCGGCGACTTCCCCGAGTTCGAGGGGGCGGTGAACGCGGTGCAGTCGGACACCGACATCTTCCTGACTCCGGACTTCGCCACCCTGGCCGCCGTGCCGTGGGCCCAGGACCCGACCGCCCAGGTGATCCACGACGCCTTCCACCCCGACGGCCGCCCGGTCGAGGAGGCCCCGCGCCAGGTGCTGCGGCGGGTGCTGGCGCTGTACGCCGAGAAGGGCTGGGTCCCGATCGTGGCCCCGGAGATCGAGTTCTACCTCGTCGACAAGAACACCGACCCCGACTACCCGCTGAAGCCCCCGATCGGCCGCTCGGGCCGGCCCGAGACCGGGCGGCAGGGCTATTCGATCAGCGCGGTCAACGAGTTCGATGCGCTGTTCGAGGACATGTACGAGTACTCCGAGCGCCAGGGCCTGGAGATCGACACCCTGATCCACGAGAGCGGCGTGGCCCAGATGGAGATCAACCTGCGGCACGGCAATCCGCTGGAACTGGCCGACCAGGTGTTCATGTTCAAGCGCACCATCCGCGAGGTGGCGCTGGAACACGAGATCTACGCCACCTTCATGGCCAAGCCGATGGCGACCGAGCCGGGCAGCGCCATGCACATCCACCAGTCGATCGTCGACAAGGATGGCGACAACCTGTTCTCGCACCGCAAGTCGGGCGAGGAGACGGCCCTGTTCCACGGCTTCATCGCCGGGCAGCAGACCTACCTGCCGGCGATCATGGCCATCCTGGCGCCGTACGTGAACTCCTACCGCCGGATCGCCCGCGACAGCGGCGCGCCGGTCAACACCCAGTGGGGCTACGACAACCGCACCTGCGGCCTGCGCGTGCCGCCGTCGGATCCGTCGAACCGCCGGCTGGAGAACCGCATCCCCTCGTCGGACGCCAATCCGTACCTGGCCATCGCGGCCTCGCTGGCGGCGGGCTATCTGGGCATGGTCCAGGGGCTGAAGCCCACCGCGCCGGTCGACACCGACGCCAGCGTGCTGGGCGTGCAGCTGCCGCGCAGCCTGTCGGAATCACTTAAACTGTTCGAACAGTGCGAGCCCCTGGTCGAGATCCTGGGCCCGATCTTCTGCCAGGCCTATGACCGCGTGAAACAGGCCGAGTACGAGACCTTCATGCGCACGATCAGCCCGTGGGAGCGGGAGTTCCTGCTGCTGAATGTCTGACGCCTCCGGACTGTCGGCCTGGGGCGCGGGGAACTGGTACGCGGCCACCGCGACCGGCGTCCTCGATTTGCCGCCGCTGGCGGGCGACCTTTCGGTCGATGTCTGCATCGTCGGCGCCGGCTTCACCGGTCTCGGCGCCGCGCTGGCCTTGGCCCCCCGCGCCAAGGTCGTGGTGCTGGAGGCCGGCCGCGTCGGCTGCGCCGCCACCGGTCGCAACGGCGGGCAGGTCCATACTGGCCAGCGGCGCGACCAGGCCTGGCTGGAAAAGGCCGTCGGCCGTGACGACGCCCTGGCCCTGTGGCGTCTCGCCGAAGACGCCCGCGCCCACTTCAGGACCCTGACCGACGCCATCCACTGCGACTGGCGGCCGGGCATGATCCACGCCCGCCACAAGCCGAACGGCGAGGCAGAGGACGCGGCCTATATCGACCTGATGGCGGGCCGCTACGCCTACGACCAACTGGACCTGATCGGCGAGGCCGACCTCGCCGACGAACTGGGGACCGACGTCTATCACGGCGGCCTGATCGATCGCGGCGGCGGGCACGTGCATCCGCTGAACCTGGCCCTGGGCATGGCGCGCGCGGCGATGGCGGCGGGCGCGGCGATCCACGAGCACAGCCGCGCCAAGGCGTGGCGGCGCGAAGGCGGCCGGATCGTCGTCGAGACCGCGACCGGCCGGGTGACCTGCGACCAGCTGATCCTCTCCGGCGACGGCTTGCTTGACGGCATGGCGGGCGGGGCCCGATCGCGGGTCATGCCGATCAACAACTTCATCGCCGTCACCGCGCCGCTCGGCGACCTGGCCGATGCGATCATCCGCTCGAACGCGGCGGTGTCGGACAGTCGCTTCGTCGTGAACTACTTCCGCAAGACCCCCGACGGTCGGCTGCTGTTCGGCGGCGGCGAAAACTATCGCCACGACTTCCCGCGCGACATCGCCGGCATGGTCCGCACGAACCTCGCCAAGGTCTATCCGCGGCTGGCGAACGTTGCGATCGCCCACGCCTGGGGCGGGACCCTGGGCATCACCATGAGCCGCATGCCGTTCGTCGGCGAGCTCGCGCCGGGCGTGCGCGTCGCCTCGGGCTATTCAGGCCAGGGGGTGATGCTGGCGCCGTATGTCGGCAAGCTGCTGGGCCAGGCGGCGCTGGGCCAGACCGCCGGCGTCGACCTGCTCTCCCGCCTGCCGACCCCGCCGTTCCCAGGCGGCCGCCTGCTGCGCTGGCCGCTGACGGTTGCGGGCTTGACCTGGTACGCGTTGAGGGATCGTCTGTAGCGAGGGGCGTCTTCTCCTCCCCTCTTGGGGGAGGGGGGCCGGCGAACGCGGGCGGAGGGGGCTTTGGGGCGAGGCCTGCTCGGCACGCTGCGCGACCCCCTCCGTCTCGGCGCGTATTCGCACCGATCCACCTCCCCCTGATGGGGAGGAGGGGAGAGCGAATTGACACGCTCGTGCGACCCCGCTCTCCTCACGCCATGACCTCCACGACCGCCCAGCCCGCCGTCAGTCTCGCCGCGGCGCTCGAGCATGCCGAGCGGTTGCTGGAGACGGCGCCGGACCTGGCCGCCGAGCAGGCGCGGGCGATTCTGGAGGTCGTGCCGCGCCACGCCGACACCACCCGGGTGCTGGCCGCCGCACTGCGACTTTCCGGCCAGCCGCAGGCCGCGCTCGAGACGGTCGCCCCGCTGGCCCAGGCCCTGCCGAACCTGCCGCTCGCGCAACTGGAGCTGGGGCTGGCGCTGGAGCAGCTGGGCCGCACCGCCGAGGCCGTCCGCGCCTTCGATCGGGCCAGCGCCCTGGAGCCGCGGCTGTCGGAAGCCTGGCGAGGCCTTTCGGAAAACCTCGACCTGCTGGGCGACACGGCCGGCGCCGAGCGCGCCCTGGCCCGGCAGCTGCGCGCCTCCACCCGCGACCCGGCCCTGATCGAGGCCGCCACCGCCCTGGCCGACAACCGGCTGGGCGAGGCCGAGCGGATCCTGCGCGAGCGGCTGAAGGCCGACAGCGCCGACGTCGCCGCCATCCGCATGCTGGCCGAGACCGGCGCGCGCCTGGGCCGCTACGCCGACGCCGAGAACCTGCTGACCCGCTGCCTGGAGCTGGCGCCCAACTTCGCCGCCGCCCGCCACAACCTGGCGACCATGCTCTATCGCCAGAACAAGAACGCCGAGGCGCTGGGCCAGATCGAGGCCCTGACGGCCAAGGACGCGCGCCATCCCGGCTACGCCAATCTGCACGCGGCGATCCTGGCGCGGCTGGGCGAATACGACCGCGCCATCGCGGTCTGCGAGCGGATGCTGGCCGACTATCCGAACCAGCCCAAGGGCTGGATGAGCTATGGCCACGCCCTGAAGACCGTGGGCCGACAGGCCGACGCCATCGCCGCCTATCGCAAGGCCCTGGATCAGGCCCCGACCCTGGGCGAGGCCTGGTGGAGCCTGGCCAATCTCAAGACGGTGAAGTTCGACGCGGCGGACGTCGCGGCCATGATCGCCGCCCTCGACGCGCCCGGCCTCTCGGAAGACGACCACCTGCATTTGCAGTACGCGCTCGGCAAGGCGCATGAGGACGCCGGCCTGTGGGACGCCGCGTTCGAGCGCTACGCCGCCGGCGCGGCTATCCGTCGACGGCAGCTTGACTATGACCCGGAGGAGAACGCCGCCGAGACCGCTCGGACCACGGCGCTGTTCACGCCGGCGTTCCTGACGGCGCGGGCGGGATGGGGTTCGAAAGTCCCCGATCCGATCTTCATCGTTGGTCTGCCGCGCGCCGGCTCGACCCTGATCGAGCAGATCCTGGCCAGCCATTCGATGGTCGAGGGCACGATGGAGCTGCCCGACCTGATCGTCATGGCCCGGCGGCTGGGCGGCAAGACCGCGACCCGCGCCGAGTCGTCCTACCCGGAAAGCCTGGCCGACCTCTCACCCGAGGACCTGAAGGCCCTGGGCGAGGAGTTCATCGAGCGCACCCGCATCCAGCGCAAGACGGACAAGCCGTTCTTCATCGACAAGATGCCCAACAACTTCGCGCACGCGGGCTTCATCCACCTGATCCTGCCCAACGCCAAGATCATCGACGCGCGTCGCCATCCGCTGGGCTGCTGCTTCTCGGGCTTCAAGCAGCACTTCGCCCGGGGGCAGGCGTTCAGCTACGACCTCACGGACATCGGTCGCTACTACGCCGACTACGTGGCGCTGATGGCCCATTTCGACGCCGTGCTGCCGGGCCGCGTTCACCGGGTGATCTACGAGCGGATGATCGCCGATCCGGAAGCCGAGATCCGCGCGCTGCTGGACCACTGCGGCCTGCCGTTCGAGGAAGCGTGCCTGTCGCCGCACGAGAACGACCGCGCTGTACGCACCGCCAGTTCCGAACAGGTGCGTCGTCCGATCTTCAAGGACGCGGTCGAGCACTGGCAAAAATTCGAATCGCACCTGGTCCCGCTCAAGCAGGCATTGGGACCCGTCCTCGACGCGTATCCAAACGCGCCCGTTATTTGACCATCTGCTTCGGGACCTGCCATTTCTGCAACACTCCCGAGAATTGACGACAGGCCGAAATTTCCAATCTTGCCGGACGCTTAAGGCAGGTCGAACGTCGTTCGATCAGAACCGCCAAGGGGAGCGACTGTATGTCGTCGGGATCGGTTAAATTGAAGAAGGTCGGCGTCTGCTCCGCCGCCCTGTTCGCCTCCACCATGCTCACGAGCGTCGCCTACGCTCAGTCCAACCCAGGCAATACGGCGCTCGAGGAAGTCGTCGTCACCGCCCAGAAGCGCAGCGAAAATCTGCAGGACGTCCCGGTCAGCATCCAGGCTCTCGGCGGGGAGAAACTGGAACAGCTGCAGGTCAGCGCGTTCGTCGATTATGTGAAGTACCTGCCCAGCGTCTCGTTCACGACCAGCGGCCCCGGCTTTGGCCAGGTCTACATGCGCGGCGTGGCCAGCGGCGGCGACGGCAACCACTCCGGCTCGCTGCCCAGCGTCGGCGTCTATCTGGACGAACAGCCGGTCACCACCATCCAGGGCGCGCTGGACATTCACGTCTATGACGTCGCCCGGGTCGAGGCCCTGGCCGGGCCGCAGGGCACGCTGTACGGCGCCAGCTCCCAGGCCGGCACGCTGCGGATCATCACCAACAAGCCCTCGACGGTCGGCTTCGCGGCCGGGGTCGACGCCGAGGTGAACCAGGTCGACCACGGCGGCATGGGCCACACCCTGGAAGGCTTCGTGAACATCCCGCTGTCGGACAAGATCGCCGTGCGGGCGGTCGGTTGGGACGTGCGTGACGCTGGCTATATCGACAATGTGGCGGGCACGCGCACCTATACGCGCGGCGACGACGATCCCACCAATGACGTGACCATCAACAACAAGTCTCGGGTGTGGAAAGACTATAACCGCGTCTACACCCAGGGCGGGCGGGCGGCCCTGCGGGTCGAGCTGAACGACAACTGGGTCATCACGCCCACGGTCATGGGCCAGGTCCAGAAGGTCGGCGGCTTGTTCGCCTACGATCCTCAGGTCGGCGACCTTAAGGTCACCCACTTCTATCCGGAAAGCTCGAAGGACAAGTGGGTCCAGGCGGCCCTGACCATCGAGGGCCAGGTGGCCAATCTCGACGTCACCTACGCCGGCTCGTACCTGAAGCGGAACGACGTCACGAACTCGGACTACACCGACTACTCGTACTTCTACGATCAGATGGGGTCGGGCTTCTACTGGACCGACAACGCCGGCAACCTGGTCAATCCCTCGCAATACATCCAGGGCAAGGACCGCTACCGCAAGGAAAGCCACGAAATCCGGATCGCCTCGCCTCAGGACCAGAAATTCCGGTTCGTGGTCGGCGGCTTCTACCAGAAGCAGACCCACGGCATCTTCCAGAACTACAAGATCGACGGCCTGGGCAGCGACTATTCGGTGCCGGGTTATGTCGGCACGATCTGGCTGACCAAGCAGAACCGCGTCGACCGCGACAAGGCCGTGTTCGGCCAGGTCGAATACGACATCACCGACCAGTTGATGATCACGGGCGGGATCCGCTTCTTCAAGGCGCACAACACGCTGGTCGGCTTCTACGGCTACGGCGCGGGCTATGGCTCGACCGGTGAGCGGGCCTGCTTCAAGCCCGCGGTGGTGCCGGGTTCGCCCTGTACGAACCTGGACAAGGGCGTGAAGGAAAGCGGCAACTCGCCGAAGGTGACGCTGACCTACAAGATCGATGGCGACAAGCTGGTCTACGCCACCTACTCGAAGGGCTTCCGGCCCGGCGGCATCAACCGGCGCAGCACGCTGCCGCCGTACCACGCCGACTACCTGAAGAACTACGAGGCGGGCTGGAAGACGTCTTGGGGCGGAGCGTTCCGCTGGAACGGCGCGGTGTTCATGGAGGACTGGACCGGCTTCCAGTTCTCGATCCTGGGGGCCAACGGCCTGACCGAGATCAAGAACGCCAACCAGGCCCGCATCAAGGGGATCGAGAGCGACATCACCTGGGCCCCGGTCCACGGCTTCACCCTCAACGCCTCGGCCGCCTATACCGACGCCAAGCTGTCGGCCAACTACTGCGGCTTCACCGACGACGACGGCAATCCGATCACGGTCTGCCCCGTCGGCTCGGCGGAGGCTCCGGACGGACCGCAGGCGCCGGATGGCACGCGCCTGCCGATCACGCCGAAGTTCAAGGCCAACGTCACCGCTCGCTACGAGTACCAACTGGGCGAGTATGACGGCTTCTGGCAGGTTGCGGTCATGGGCCAGACCTCGAACTGGACCGACCTGCGGCTCAAGGAGCGCGAGATCATCGGCAAGCAGGGCCGCTATTCGGTGGTCGATTTCTCGACCGGCGTGTCGAAGGAGGGCTGGTCGGTGCAGGCCTATCTGAAGAACGTCTTCGACAAGCGGGCCAGCCTGAACCGCTACGCCGAATGCGCCGAGTCGGTCTGCGGAACCCAGGCCTATATCGTCCCGAACCAGCCCCGCACCGTCGGGATCAAGGTGGGCAAGGAATTCTAGAGCTTGGTGGGGTGAGTGCGGGGCGGTCCGGAAAAGGGCCGCCCCTTTTGCTTTGTTCTTAGGGGGAAACATGGCGTCGCCAAACGCCCGTCCTCTGGGTCTCTGGATGTGCACGGCCCTGGTCGTGGGCAACATGATCGGCTCGGGCGTCTTCATGCTGCCGGCCTCGCTGGCGCCGTACGGCTGGAACGCGGTCATCGCCTGGCTGCTGACGATCGGCGGGGCGCTGTGCCTGGCCTTCGTCTATGCCCGCCTGGCCCAGGCTCTGCCGCGCGCCGGCGGACCGCTGGCCTATACCCAGGAGGCGTTCGGCCCGACCGCCGGTTTCATGGTCGCCTGGGCCTACTGGATCTCGATGTGGGTCGGCAACGCGGCGATCGCGACCGGCTGCGTCAGCTATCTGTCGGTGTTCGTCCCGGCCATCGCTCAGGTCCCGGGACTGCACGCCATCGTCACCGTCGCCCTGGTCTGGGGGCTGACGGCGGTGAACTGCTGGGGCTCCGGCTCGGCCGGGCGGTTGCAGATCGTCGCCACGGTCCTGAAGCTCTTGCCGCTGGTGGCCGTGGCCGGCTTGGCCGTGGTGGTGCTGGCGAGGAAGGGCGCGGCGGCGGTGACGCCGTTCGAGCCCGCGCAGCTGTCGGCCGGGGCGATCACCGCCGCGGCGACCCTGACCCTGTGGGCCCTGCTGGGCCTGGAATCGGCCACCGTGCCGGCCGACAAGGTGCATGACCCGACCCGGACCATCCCGCGCGCCACGCTCTACGGCACCGCGTTCACCGGGCTGATCTATCTGGTCGTCTGCTCGGCGGTGGTGCTGCTGTCGCCGGTCGGCCTGCTGAAGGGCTCGAACGCGCCGTTCGCGGATTTCGTCGGCTATCACGGCGGCGGCGACCTGCGGCTCGTTCTGGCCGCCTTCGCCGCGATCAGCGCCTTCGGGGCCCTGAACGGCTGGGTGCTGCTGCAGGGCGAAATGCCCTACGCCATGGCCCGCGATGGCGTGTTCCCGGCCTGGCTGGGCAAGGTCGGCAAGCGCGGGACGCCGGTGAGGGCCCACGTGCTGTCCAGCGCCCTGCTGACCGGCCTGGTGCTGATGAACTACGCCAAGTCGATGGCCGACCTTTTCACCTTCATCGCCCTGCTAGCCACCTCGGCCAACCTGTTCGCCTATCTGTTCAGCGCCCTGGCCGCCCTGCGCCTGCAGCAGAAGGGGCGGATGGCGGCCACCGCGCCGCTGACGGTGCTGGCGATCCTGGCGGCGCTCTATTCGATCTGGACGCTCTACGGCGCCGGCGCCCAGGCCAGCCTGTGGGGCGTGGTCCTGCTGCTGGCCGGCCTGCCCGTCCGCGTCCTGACCGCCCGCGCGGCGCGTCCCGTTCCCGAGGCTCTCACATGATCGTCGCCCTGCTGCTCGCGGCTCAGGTCTCCTACGTCCACGCCGGCAAGCTGGTCGATCCCCAGGCTGGTCAGATGCTGACCGATCAGATGATCCGTATCGAGGGCGAGAAGATCACCTCGGTCACGTCCTGGAAGGCCGCTCCCAAGGACGGCCCCGTCGTCGACTGGAGCAAGCTCACGGTCCTGCCCGGCCTGATCGACATGCACACTCACCTGGTCGACGAGGAGCAGAGCGAGAACATCGCCCAGCCCCTGCTGCGCAGCGCCGCCGAGCAGGCCTATATCGGCGCGGCCCATGCCCGGACGACCCTGATGGCCGGCTTCACCAGCGTCCGCGACGTCGGCGCCTGGCGGGCGTTCAGCGACGTGGCCCTGCGCGACGCGATTGACCAGGGCTTCGTGCCCGGACCGCGGATGTCGGTGGCCGGCGCCTATGTCACCGCGCCCGGCGGGGGCGGCGAGATCACCGGCCTCGCGCCCGACGTCGTGATCCCCGCCGAGATGCGGCGCGGCGTCGTCGAGGACGCCGCCGACGTGCATCGCAAGGTCCGCGACCTGCTGGTCCACGGCGCCGACTTCATCAAGCTGATCGCCACCGGCGCGGTGCTGACCGAGGGCACCGAGCCGGGCCAGCTGGAGCTGTCGGAAGACGAGATCCGGGCCGCCGTCGAGGAGGCCGCCAAACGCGGGACCTACGCCACCGCCCACGCCCACGGGGCCGAGGGGATCAAGACCGCCGTCCGCGCCGGGGTGCGCTCGATCGAGCACGGCTCGCTGATCGACGACGAGGGGATCGCCTTGATGAAGGCCAAGGGCGCGTTCCTGGTGGCCGACATCTACAACGGCGACTTCATCGACACCTACGGCCGCGAGCATCACTGGCCCGACGGCATGATCCGCAAGAACCGCGAGACCACCGACGCCCAGCGCGAGGGCTTCCGCAAGGCGGTGAAGGCGGGGGTGAAGATCGCCTACGGCACCGACGCGGGCGTCTATCCGCACGGCTGGAACGCGCGCCAGATGCCCTACATGGTCAGGTACGGCATGACGCCGATGCAGGCGATCCAGTCGGCGACCACCGTGGCGGCCGAGCTGATGGGCAAGACCGGCCAGGTCGGCTGCGACGCCGGCGGCTGCTTCGCCGACCTGATCGCGGTGGCGGGCGATCCGCTGGCGGACGTCTCGACGCTGACCCGCGTCTCGAAGGTGATGAAGGGCGGGGTCGTGGTTAAGAACGAACCGTGACGGACGGTGAAGAACTGCACAGTCGCGCTTGGCCCGGATCATGCATTGTGCATCGCAGCGCAATTTTGTTGTGCGATAGCGAAACAACTGTCATGTCTACGTGGTTAGCACCACGTTGAGTACGTCCAAGGAGGTCTTGATGGCCGAGAATCACTACTACGTCCGCCCGGTCGCCGGCGTGTGGCATGTGACCTGGAACGACTCGGCCGAGCTGATCGGTTCGTACTCGTCGCAACACGAGGCCGAGGCCCTGGGCCAGTTGCTGGCGCGCCACATGCGCGCGCAAGGTCGCAAGGCCGACGTGCATGTTGACGCGCCCGAGGTTCGGACGCCTTCTTGGGGCCGTAATCGCGCCGCACATCAGTCCGTAGCGGCCTAGTTTTGAGTTTCGAGCGCGGCGGCCCCGCCGCGTTCGCGAGTTAGGGGGCATCCGGTCTTCCCGGCGACAGCCGGCCGCCGAGACGCTCGGGGTGGTGGGAATGGCGCTGCAACGACAGCGCGCCCCGGCGCTTCCTTGAGCTGGCATTGTCGGGAAGACCGGAGTTCCCTCTCAGTCCCCAAGTTCCTTCTCAGTCCCCAGAAGATCTCGAGGGCAGCCATCCCTCCAGCGCGCGGGCGATGATCCGCGCCGCCTCGTCCGGGCCGAAGGTCGTCGGATCCAGGCACAGCTCCAGCCACAGTCCATCCACCGTCGCCGTCAGGGCGATGGCCGCCAGGCGCGTCTCGCGCGCGCCGGCCGCCTTCAGCAACCCTTCCAGCCGCGCCCGGAAGTCTGCGTACGACGCCGCGTGGATCGCGGCCATGCGCGGCTTGGTCTTGACCAGGCTCCAGAAGCCGATCCAGGCGGCCAGCAGGCGCGGATCCAGCACCGGCGGGGCGAAGCTGGCGGTGAGGTAGGCCAGCAGCCGCGCGCGGGGCGCCGGGCCGGCGGCGTCCAGGGCCGCGTCCAGGGCCGCGTCGATCCGCTGGCCGACGGCCTCGTAGGCCGAGGCGATCAGCTCGTCGACGCCCTCGAAATAGTGCCGCAGCAGGCCGGGCGAGACGCCGGCCTCGGCGCAGATGGTCCGCACGCTAGTTCCGCCGACGCCTTCGCGGGCCAGCACGGTCTCGGCGGCGGCCACCAGCGCCTGGCGGCGGACGTCGGGGGCTTCGCGGGTGAAGGCGGCGCGCGGCGGGCTCACCAGCCCTCCGGCGGCCGCTCCAGCCGGCTCTCGGGGATCAGGGCCCGCATCTTGCGGCCGAAGCTCCGGAGCGACACTTCGCTGGTCGCCAGCGGCCCGGCCGTGAAGGTGCGCGAGGCCATGCCCTGCTGCACCCGCGCCACCAGCTCGGTGTCCTCGGCGTTGACCTGGCGGTTGATGCGCCAGTTCAGATACCGCGCCGCCTTCATCTCGCGGCGGTCGTCGGGCAGGGCGTAGGCGATCTCGCGGATCATCGTCTTGCCGGCCGAGATCGGGATGAACTGCATGAAGTCCACCTGGTCGGGATAGATGTCGAAGGCGAAGTTCGGCCACAGCTTGAAATAGGTCCACAGCCGCTTGCGGTCGGCCGGCAGGTGTTCGACGTCGGGCAGCAGGTCCTGATACAGGCGCTCGGACGGGCTGTCGGAGGGCTCGTCGATCAGCTGGCCCCACATCTTGTCGACGAAGGTCTTGGCCTCGACGCCGTAGCCCTTGCCGAACAGCCGCGTCAGGCCGGGGTGGGCCACCGGGATGTGCAGGCCGTCCGAATAGTTGTCGCTGATGTTCTTCCAGTTCACCTCGCGCGGCCGCAGGGTGACGCGGCCGAACGGTTGAAGGTCCTCGAAGCGGTAGGGAGCGACCTCGTCCTCGTAGGGGGCCATCATGGTGGCGACCGAGGGGCCTTCGCCCTCGATCCGAACGAAGACGAAGCCGCGCCAGATCTCGGTCTCGATCCGGGACAGTCCCTGCTTGGCCATGTCCAGCGCCGGATAGTCGTCCCGCATCGGCACGCCGATCAGCCGGCCGTCCAGGTCGTAGGTCCAGGCGTGGTAGGGACAGACGATCCGGCCGCAGCGGCCGACGGGGCCGTCCAGCAGCCGCGCGCCCCGGTGGCGGCAGACATTGGCGAAGGCGCGGACGCCGCCGTCCTTGCCGCGCACGACGACCAGGCTCTCGCCCACGAAGTCGAAGGTGTGGAAGTCGCCGGCCGCGGGGATGTCGTTCAGGTGGCAGACGATCTGCCACGACGGGCGGAAGATCCTGTCCTGCTCCTCGCGGAAGAAGCGCTCGCTGCCATAGATCCAGCCCGGCAGGCCCCAGTCGGATTGGGGGTCGTCGTTGGGGATCTGGGTCATCGCCCCACCACCGACAGCTTGACCGCCGTGGCGAAGTCCTTGTCGCGCAGGATCTCGCGGGCGGCGTTGCGGCCTGGATTGCCCGAGACGCCGCCGCCGGGGTGCGTACCGGCGCCGCACATGTAGAGGCCGTGGATCGGGGCGCGGTGGCTGGCGTGGCCCAGGAACGGGCGCGTGGCCCACAGCTGATCCAGCGACATGTGGCCGTGCATGATGTCGCCGCCGACCAGGCCGAACTTGCGCTCCAGGTCCAGCGGCGAGAGCAGGGTGCGGCCCAGCACCGAGGCCTTGAAGCCGGGGGCCCAGCGCTCGACCGTGTCGATGATCAGGTCGGCGGCGGCCTCCCGCTCGTCATCCCAGCCGCGGCCGTTCGGCAGGGTGGGGGCGAACTGCTGGCAGAACAGGCTGGCCACGTGCTGGCCAGGCGGGGCCAGCGAGGTGTCGATGGTCGAGGGGATCAGCATCTCGACGATCGGGGCCTTGCTGATCCCGTCGGCCTTCGCATCGCGGTAAGCGGCGTCCATGTAGTCCAGGCTGGGCGCGATCACGACGCCCGACTGGTGATGCTCGGCGGTCTCGCGGCCGGGCAGGCAGGTGAAGCTGGGCAGCTCCGACAGGGCCACGTTCATGCGGAAGGTGCCCGAGCCGTTCTTGTAGCCGTCGACGGTCTTGCGGAAGTCGGCGGTCAGGGCCGAGGGTGGGACCAGTTTCTTGTAGAGCAGGGCGGGATTGACGTTGGCGCTGATGATCGGGGCCATCACCTGGCGACCGTCGATCAGCTGCACGCCCACGGCCTTGTCGCCGTCCACGTGGACAGCCTCGACCGGCGCGTCGAGCAGGATCTCGACCCCGGCGGCCTCGCAGGCCTTGGCCATGGCCTGGGTGATCGCGCCCATGCCGCCGACCGCGTGGCCCCAGGCGCCCTTCTTGCCGTTCACCTCGCCGAAGGTGTGGTGCAGCAGCACATAGGCCGAGCCGGGGGTGTCGGGGCTGGCGAAGTTGCCGACCACGGCGTCGAAGCCGAAGGCGGCCTTGACGGCGTCGCTCTCGAACCAGCCGTCCAGCACGTCGCGGGCGCTCTTGGTGAACAGGTCCAGCAGGTCGCGCTTTCTCTCCCGGGAAAGCATGGCCAGCCGCCCGCCCTGGCGCAGGGCCCGCAGCAGGCCCGGCAGGCCGTCGCCCAGGTTCGGCGGCGTCTCCTGGGCGAAGTCGCGCAGCACGTCGCCGATCTCGTCCAGCATGGCGTAGTAGGCCGGCAGCACCTCGGCGTCGCGGCGGCTGTACTTGCGGAATTCCTCCTGGGTGCGCTCCAGCCCCCCGCCCAGCTTCAGATATTTGTCGTCGCTGAGCGGCAGGAAGTTCGAGATCGGCCGTTCCAGGAAGGTCAGGCCATAGCCGCGCAGACCCATGTCGGCGATGACGCGTGGGTTCAGCAGGCTGACCGTGTAGCTGGCCACGGAGTTGCGGAAGCCGGGGTGGAACTCCTCGGTCACGGCCGCCCCGCCGACCACGCCCCGCGCCTCGCAGACTGTCACCTTCAGCCCGGCCTTGGCCAGGTAGAAGGCGCAGACGAGGCCGTTGTGGCCCCCGCCGATGATCACGGCGTCGCGGGTGGTGGTCGTGGCCATCGTCTCTCTCCCCAGACAGAGGGGAGAGTGTTGCTATACGATCGTACAATAGGCAAGGGGCGGGTGATTCAATCCTCCCCCTCGCGGGGGAGGATTTGCGAACCGCTAAGCCGGGTTCTGGACGCTCGGCCGCTGCTCCACCCGCGCCCGCCAGGCGGTCAGGGCGGTGCATTCCGCCGGGACGGGGATCTGGGCGAAGCCGGCGAAGACCAGACCTTCCAGCACGGTGATGTCGGCCATCGAGAACTGGTCGCCGGCCACATAGGGCTGGTCGCGCAGCACGCCGTCGAAATAGCGCATGCCTGCCTCGGCCTTCACGCGGCGACGGCGGCCGAAGTCCTCGCGGCCGGCCCAGTCGGGCGACTTGTGGGCCTGGAGCGCGGGGCTCAGGCCCGGGGTGGCGTGGTGGAAATAGTCGCCGATCGGGTCGATCAGCTCCGACTCCGCGCGGCTCTGCATCATGTGGATCACCGCCTTCTCGCGCGCCGTACGGCCCGTCAGGGTCGGCTGGCCGTCGAGATTGTCGATGTACTCGGTGATGGCCGTGCACTCGCCGATGAACAGGCCGTCGTCCAGCTCGAGGACCGGCACCGTCCCGGTCGGATTCTTGGCCAGAAAGGCGGCCTCGCGGTTCTCGGCGGCGGGCAGATCGACCTTCACGAACTGGACCTGGTCGCTCAGGCCCTTCTCGGCCAGGGCGATGCGGACGCGCAGCGGGTTCGGGAAACCGGGGATGTCGTGGATTTTCATGATGTCCTCCATGAATCTACCTATCGATAGGTAGATATCAATCGCGGCATAGAGGCTTTCCTCGACCGGAGTCAACGCCTATCTACTGGTAGATAGGAGTGCCAATGACCACCACCGACACCCGCGAGAAGATCCTGAAGGCCGCCCAGGCGACCGTGCAGGCCAAGGGCTACAACGCCCTGAGCTTCCGCGAGCTGGCCAAGGAGGTCGGCGTCAAGAGCGCCAGCATCCACTACTATTTCCCGACCAAGGGCGACCTGGGCGCGGAACTGGCGCGCCGCTACACGGATACCGCGGTGAGTCATTTCGAGCGGCTGATCTCGAGCCCCGCGCCGGTGGCGCTGGTCTTCGCCGAGTATGTCGCGGTGTTCCGCGCCGCGCTGAAGAACGACAACCGCATGTGCCTCTATGGCGTGATGGCCGCCGAATACGGCGACTTGCCCGAAGAGGTCCGCGTGGCGGTTGACGCCTTCAGCCAAGCCAATGTCGACTGGCTGGCGCGCCTGTTGGGGCCGCGCCATCCGGAGCTGCCGCCAGAGGACCTGCGCGACCGGGCTCTGGCCATTTTCGCAGCCATCGAGGGGGCGCAACTGGTGGCGCGCGGGCGGGGCGATATCCGGGTCTTCGACCAGATGGTGGAGGCCTATGGCGCGGCTGGCCTGATGCCCAGGCCCCCTTCGCCCTAAACCTGCTCCGCCTTCCCCCGCGCCGTCAGCCAGTACATCACCGGCGTCGCCACGCGGCTCAGCAGGGTGCTGGTCACCAGTCCGCCGATGATGGCGATGGCCAGGGGCGAGTAGAGGCCCGAGCGCTCGAAGGCCAGGGGCAGCAGGCCGCCGATGGCCGTCACCGAGGTCAGCAGCACCGGCAGGAAGCGGACCTCGCCGGCCTTCTCGATGGCGTCGTGCAGGTTCATGCCGTCGCGGCGCAGCTGCTCGGTGAAGTCGACCAGCAGGATCGAGTTCTTGATCTCGATGCCGATCAGGGCGATCAGCCCGATCGTCGCCGTGAACGACAGCGAATAGCCGGTCAGGGCCAGTGCCAGCACCGCGCCGAACACCCCGAACGGGATGATGCCGGCCACCACCAGGGCGGTCTTGAACTTCTGGAACTCCAGGACCAGCACGGCCAGGATCCCGAACACCGCCACCATCACCGCCGCGCCCAGCCCCGCGAAGCTCTCCGACGCGGCCTCGGCCTCGCCGCCCAGCGACAGGCGGTAGCCCGGCGGCAGGGGCAGGTCGCGGTTCAGCCGCGCCACCGCGTCCTGCGTGACGCCCGAGGCCAGGAAGCCGGTGCGGACATAGGCGCTGATCGTCACCGTCCGTTCGCGGTCGAAGCGGTCGATGCGCGAGGGACTGGACTTCAGTTTCGGCGTGGCGATGGCGTCCAGCGGGGCTGCCATGCCGTCGGCGGTCGGGACATAGACGCCCTTCAGCGCCGACAGCGGATTGCGCGGCGCGCCGTCGGCCTGGACCATCGGCAGCCGCACCTTGACCGCGTAGTCGTCGCCGTCCGCGTCGCGGAAGCGGCCCGCCTCCTCGCCGGACAGCGCCAGGCGGGCGATGCGGCGCGCCGCGCCGGCGGGCACGCCCAGGGCGGCGGCCTTGGCCTCGTCGACGCCGAGGTCCAGGTCGGTGCGGTCCAGCCGCACGGGGTTGGTGACGTCGCGCGTGCCCGGCGTGGCCTTGAGGATCGCCTCGGCGCGGGCCGACAGGGCCTTCAACACGTCCAGGTTCTGGCCGGTCAGCCGGACGGCGACCGGCGCGTCGATCGGCGGGCCGTTCTCGAAGGTCAGCACGCTGATCCGCGCGCCGGGGAAATTGTTGAAGTCCTTGCGCAGGCGGTCCAGCACCGCGTCGCTCTTGCCCGGCTCCCAGCGCTTCAGGCTGACGAACACCTCGGCGAAGGTGGTCGAGCTCTCGCGTTGCGACCGGTTGTAGAAGATCTGCGGATTGCCGCGCCCCAGGTTCGAGGCCTCCCAGACCACGTCGGGCTCGGTCTTCAGGCGGCTTTCGACATAGCGCAGCACACGGTCGGTGCGGGCCAGGGACGAGCCGTCGGGCGTTTCGATACGGATCAGGAACTGCGGGGTCTCG
Source organism: Caulobacter segnis (assembly GCF_019931575.1). Classification (NCBI taxonomy): domain Bacteria; kingdom Pseudomonadati; phylum Pseudomonadota; class Alphaproteobacteria; order Caulobacterales; family Caulobacteraceae; genus Caulobacter; species Caulobacter segnis. The sequence goes on from NZ_CP082923.1 coordinate 844,168, forward strand.
GCCTGGGGGAACAGGGACGAGCCGATCAGCTTCACCAGCGGGAAGGGTCAGGCAGATGGCCAGCAGGATGGCCAGGGTCAGCCACGGCCGCGCCAGGGCCCGGTGCAGCACCGGGCGGTAGAAGCGGTGGATGCCGTCATTGACCGCCCGCAACAGGGCGTTGCCCTCGGGATCGGAGTGCTTGTCCAGCAGGCGGCTGGCCAGGAATGGGATGATGGTCATCGAGACCAGCAGCGAGGCGGCGATGGTGCACAGCACCGTCACCGGCAACGACTTGATATAGGCCCCCGAGCCGGCCGGCAGGGCCATCAGCGGCAGGAAGGCCAGCATCAGGGTCGCCGTGCAGCCCAGCACGGCCAGGCTGATCTGGCGGGTGCCGTTGATGGCCGCCTCGACCCGATCCTCGCCCTCGCGCACCCGGCGGGCGATGTTCTCGGTGATGACGATGCTGTCGTCGACCAGCAGGCCCAGGGCCAGGACGAAACCAGCGATCGACAGCTGGTTCAGGGTGAAGCCGAACGCCTGCAGCAGGGTCAGGCCGATCAGCAGGCTGAGCGGGATCGAGACCATCACCACGACGCCGGCGCGGGGACCCAGCGGCAGCAGGGTGATCAGCACCAGGGCCAGGGCGATGCCGAAGTCGCGAAACAGGTTGTTCAGCCGGTGCCGGACGTTCTCGGCCTGGACGAAGCCGCGCTCCATCTTCACCCCGGCGGGCAGGGTCTTCTCGTAGTCGTCCAGCACCGCCTGCACGGCCTTGGTGATCTTGGCGACGTCCTGGCCGTCCTTCTGGGTCACGGTCAGGAACACCGCGCGCTTGCCGTTGAAGCGCGTCAGGTGCGAGGGCTCCTGCTGGGCCCAGCCGACGCTGGCGACGTCGCGCACGCGGGTCACCTGGCCGCCGATCGAGCGCACGGGCGTGTCGGCCACGGTCGCCAGGTCGCGGAAGGCCCCGCCGGACTTGACGTTGAAGCGCCGCTCTCCGGCTTGAACGGCGCCGATGGGCGCCTCGGCCCCGTTGGCCTTCAGGGCGTCGGCGACGGCGGTGGCGGGCAGCTTCAGGGCCGACAGTCGTGCCAGGTCGAGGGTGACCTGCACCTCGGAAGGCGGCGCGCCCCAGTACTTGGCCTCGCGCACGCCCGGCACGCGGTCCAGCCGCTCGCGCAGGCGGTCGGCGGTCTTCTCCAGCCGCCGCATCGGCATGATGTCGGAGGTCAGGGCGACCTGGACGATCGACACCTCCGAGGTCCGCACCCGCTGGATGTCCAGCAGGGTCAGGCCGGCCGGCAGGTTGCCGCGGATGGCGTTCACCTCGCGGACCACCTGGTCGTACTTGCGCTCGGCGTCGACGTCCCAGGTGAAGTGGACGCGGACCGTGGCCGCCCCGTCCAGGCTGGTCGACTCGACCTTGTCGATATTGTCGAGGCCGTCGACCGCGTCCTCGATCGGATCGACCACCAGTTGCTCCATCTCCGACGGCTCGGCCCCGGGCAGGACGGCGCGCACGATGACGATCGGGGTGGGGAAGTGCGGGTCCTCGGACCGCGGCACGTTCAGGAAGGCGTTGATCCCCAGCACCACCAGCAGGCCGAAGGCCACGAGGGTGAACTGCCAGCGACGGACGGCGAAGGTCGCGAGGTCGAACGTCACGGGCTAGCGACCCGAGGGCGCGGCGAGCCGCGTGGGATCGATGACCCGCACGGCCTCGCCGTCGGCGACGAAGCCGGCCCCGGCGGTGATCACCTGGGTCCCGTCCGGCAAGCCCGCGACCAGGGCGTCGTCGCCGTCGAAGCCGCCGAAGGTCACGCCCGTGCGGCGGGCCTTGCCGTTGTCGAAGCGGAAGACGAAGCCGCGCTGGCCGCTGGCTTCCAGCATCGCCTCGGCCGGGATGCGGGTGAAGGCGGCGGCTGCGCCCGGCGCGGCGCGGACTTGCAGGGTGGCGTGCGCCACCTGGCCGCTGCGCAGGGCGGGCGGCGGAGCCGACAGCTCGATCTCGACCAGGATGGCGCCGGTGCGGGTGTCGGCGGCCTCGCCGACGCGGGTGACGCGGCCGGCCAGGGTCTGACCGTTCAGGTCCTCGACCGTGACCTTGGCGACGTCGCCGACCCGCACGCGCGTCGCCTCGCGGGCGGCCAGGGGCAGGCGCAGGACCAGCGGGCTGGACAGGTCGGCGACCCGCGCCACCACCTGGCCGGCGGCCACGACTTCGCCCGCCTGGGCCCGGCGCTCCAGCACCACGCCAGAGACCGGCGAGACCAGGCTGGCCCAGCGGCGGTCGAAGCGGGCGGCGTCATAGGCCGCCTGGGCGGCCTTCAGGGCGCTGGTCCGGTCGTCGATGCGCTGGCGGCTGACATAGCCCTTGTCGAACAGGGCCTTGTCGCGCTCGACGTCGCGGCGGGCCCGCTCCAGGTCGGCGGTGGTCTGCTGCTGGCGGGCGTCGACACCGGCCGGATCGATGGCGGCGATGGCCTGACCGGCCTGGACGCGGTCGCCGGCCTCGACCCGCATCGCCGTCAGCACGCCGGGGATGCGGAACGACAGCGCCATCTCGCGGCGGCGCTCCAGCGTGCCGGCTCCGGTGACCGCGCCGGTCGCGTCCGGCGCGGCCACGCGCGCGGCCTCGACCGGCGTCGGGGCGATCGGTTCCTCGGCCTTGGGCTTGTCGCCGCAACCGGCCAGCGTCCCCGCCGCGAACAGCGCTCCCAGGGCAAGGATGGGCGAGGCCCGCAACCAAGTCCGCCACATAAGCTGTTCCAAATCGATCAGTGATAAGTTATCAGTGATCGACAATGCCTGCTTGTCAAGCTCCGATACCGGTGGTCAACGACCCGAATGTCTTCGATGCGTACGCCCAAGACCCGCTCGCCGCGTAAGCCCAAGGGGCAGGGCGCCGAGCGCCGCGAGGAGATCCTCGACGCCGCCCAGAGCCTGTTCGCCCAGAAGGGCGTGCACGCCGTCTCGACTCGCCAGATCGCGGAGATCGCCGGCATTTCGCAGCCGGCCCTCTACGCCTATTTCGCCACCAAGGACGACATCGCCGCCGAGCTGTGCGTGCGGGCCTTCGCCATCCTGGGCCAGCGCATGGCCGACGCGCGGGTCGACTACACGCCCACGCCCGAGGCCTTCGAGCGCTGCCTGCGGGTGTATATCGATTTCGGCCTGGACCATCCCGACGCCTACCGCGTGGCCTTCATGCTGGAGAAGAGCGTCGACGGCAGCTTCCTGGAGAAGACCGGCGACCGGCCGATGATCGCCGGCAAGCAGGTCTTCCATGTCTTCGTCGAGATGGTCGGCGAGCTGCATGCGCGGGGCCAGATGGCCGGCGACGACGTCATGGCCGCGACCCAGGCGCTATGGGCCGGACTGCACGGCCTGGTCTCGCTGTTGATCGCCCGGCCGGAGTTCCCGTGGGTGGAGCGCGAGCAGTTGATCGCGACCCATGTGGCGATGCTGCGGCGTGGAGCGCTCAAGTAAGGGGGGCGTTGAAGTAGGGCGTTTCCGTCTCTAGATGACGCCCTCGCTCTTCCGGGAAGGATCCCCCATGGCCAAGCTCCTGCCGCTCCAATCGTTCAGCCTGCAGGAGACCGACGACGGCTACCGCCTGCTGGTCTCGGCCATCGGCGGCGAGTCGCTCTACGTCTCGATCACCCCCGACCAGATGGACGACATCATCGACAGCCTCGAGAACGCCATGGGCGGCGAGGGTGAAGGCGGGGGCGAGGGGAACGAGGACGACGTCGAGTACTGAGATCCGAATAACCCGCTCATCCCACGGGGATGAGCGGGGTTGGGAAGCCTACCCCTCCCCATCCAGGAACACGTAGATCGCCGCGATCCTGCCGTCTCGGACCAGGATGAAGTCGTGGCCCGCGTAGCGCGGCGGCTCGCCGGCCGGGCCCGAGACCCACGACAGGCGGCCGGCGTCGTGGCTGGCCTGGGCCGGCGAGGTCTCGGTATAGGCGAAGGTCGGGTGCGAGGCCCGGATGATCCCGGCGATCTTGTCGATCGCCTCGCGGCCGTGGTGGCCCTCGCCGCCCGGGCCGTAGAACACCGCGTCCTCGGCGTAGAGCTCCTCGATCGCGGCCCGGCGGCGGGTCGGATCGCCCTCGCCGAACACCTCGTGCAGATTGCGGATCAGCAGCTGTTCGATGGTCATCTCGTTTCTCCTCAGACCTGGGTCATGCCGCCGTCGACGAACAGTTCGGCGCCGGCGATGAAGCTGGCGTCGCTGGACGCCAGGAAGGTGACCGCCTTGGCGATCTCGGACGGGTCGGCGACGCGGCCCAGCGGCACCTGGCTGGCCATGAAGTCGACCAGGCCCTGCTGGGCGGCCTTGTCCTCGCCGGCCAGCTCGACCAGGCCCGGCGTCTTCACCGGTCCGGGCGAGACGACGTTGACGCGGATCTGGCGGTCCTTGAGATCGCTGGTCCAGCCGCGCGCCAGGTTGCGCACCGCCGCCTTGCTGGCGCTGTAGACGCTGAAGGCGCCCACGCCCTGGACGCCAGTCGTCGAGCTGATCAGCACGATCGCGCCGCCGTCGCGCAGCAGGGGCAGGGCCTTCTGGACGGTGAAGATCACGCCCTTCACGTTGCGGCCGAAGATATCCTCGTAGTGCTCCTCGGTGATCGCGCCCAGGGGCAGCATCGAGCCGCCGCCGGCGTTGGGCACCAGCACGTCGATATGGGCGTGGCGCTGCTGGATCACGTCATACAGCTTGTCCAGGTCGGCCAGCTTGGAGGCGTCGCCCTGGACGCCGGTGACGTCGCCGCCGATCGCCTTCACGGCGGCGGCCAGCTCGGCCTCGCGGCGGCCGGTCACGTAGACCGCGGCGCCCAGCTCGGAAAAGCGCTTGGCCGTGGCCAGGCCGATGCCGCTGGCGCCGCCGGTCACCACGACCACCTTACCGTCGAAAGTCTTGCTCATGTCGATCTCTCCTTGGTTTCGCCGGCGGGGCGTCCGTCGGTGACAAAAGAGATGCCTGCGGAACGAAAAACGGAGTAGACGGGTAAATTGGCTCTCAGTGTTCCATTGGTGAGACAATTGTGGCGGTTGACCTCAACGACTACGTCCTGTTCGCCGAGGTGGTGGCGCACGGCGGCTTCGCGGCGGCGGGGCGGGCCCTGCGCCAGCCGAAGTCGACTTTGAGCCGCCGGATCGCGAGCCTGGAGGCGCGGCTGGGCGTGCGGCTGATCGAGCGCTCGACCCGCCGGTTCCGGGTCACCGAGGTCGGCCAGGCCTTTCACGAGCGCTGTCGCCTCCTGATGCTGGACGCCCAGCAGGCCGACGCCGTGGTGGCCGAGGCGCTGAGCGAGCCGCACGGCCTGGTCCGCTGCAGCTGTCCGGTCGGGCTGATTGAGGCGCTGTCGCCGACCTTCCAGGCCTATATGGCGCGCTATCCCAAGGTGCGGCTGCAGGTGGTGGCCATCGACCGTCCCGTGGACTTGATCGCCGAGCGCATCGACCTGGCCGTCCGCGTGCGCCTGACCCTGGACACCGATGCGGCCCTGACCATGCGGACCCTGGGGCGCTCGACCCGGATCCTGGTGGCTGATCCGCGCCTGGCGATGCGCTGTGCTGGTCAGCCTCTGGCGGCCCTGGCCGGGCTGCCGACCCTCAGCCCCACCGACCAGATCGGCGAGCTGGAATGGGAGCTGGTGGACGCCGAGGGCGAGGCGCGGAGCGTCAAGCACACGCCGCGCATGACCTGCGGCGACTTCGGCGCCCTGCGCGACGCGGCGGCGGCCGGGCTGGGCGTGGCCTTCCTGCCCGACCATGCGTGCCGCGAGCTGCTGGAGGCCGGGCGCCTGGTGCGGGTGTTCCCGGACTGGAGCAGCCGGGCCGGCATCGTCCACGCGGTCTTCACCACCCGGCGCGGCCTGCCGCCGGCCGTCCGAGCCCTGATCGATCAGCTGGCCGAGGCGTTCCGGCGGGGCGGGATCACGGAGTAGTCAGGGTCCGCAACGCGGTGAGCGCTCGGGTCAGCATCGTCCGCTTGCCCGCCGCGCCCAGCGAGATCCGCAGGCCCTCGCCGACCGCGCCCGGCGCCCGGAAGGCCTCGGCGTCGACCAAAGCCAGGCCGTGGTCCCGCGCCGCCAGCGTCGCCACCGCGCCGGGCAGCCAGACGTGCAGGCTCTCGGGGCCGCCCACCGCCGCCGGCAACAGCTCGGCCGCCAAGGTCCGGCGGGCCACGGCCTCGTCCCGCACGCCCGCCAGCACGCGCGCGGCGACGCCGTCTCGGATCCAGCTGGTGACCACGGCGGCCATCAGTGGGGCGGGCATCTGGGCGATAGCGTGCAGGGCCGCCGCGAAGCCCTCGGCCCGGCCCGGGGGGCAGGCGACATAGGCCAGGCGCAGGCCGGGCGACAGCGCCTTGGCGGTGGTGGCGACGTGGAACACGCCCTCGGGCCACAGGCTGGCCAGGGCCGGCAGGGGATCGTCGGGCAGCAGGCCGTAGGCGTCGTCCTCGACGATCGTGACGCCGGCCGTGCGGCAGATCTCGACGATCGCCCGGCGTCGCGAGACGCTCATGGTCGCCGCCGTCGGGTTCTGGAAAGTCGGGGTGGCGCAGACCAGGCGCGGGCGGCGTTCGGCGATCAACCTTGCGAGCGCGCCTGGCTCCAGGCCCTCCGCGTCCAGTGGGCAGGCGACGACGGTCAGGTCGCGCCGGGCGGCGGTGGCCAAGAGGCCCGGATAGGCGAAGGCCTCGACCAGGATGGTGTCGCCGGGCGCGGTCAGGTGATCCAGCAGGGCCGACAGCGCCGTCTGGGCCCCGCTGGCGACCACGATCCGCTCGGGCTCGACCTGGCCCAGCGCCGGCGCCAGCCAGGCCGCGCCGGCTGTCCGCTGGGCCAGCGAGCCGGCGCCGGGGTGATAGGCCATCAGGGTCGCCGGGGCGGTGCGAGCCAGGATCGCGCCCGTCGTCTCGCGCAGCAGGACGGCCAGGTTCAACCCCGCCGGCGGGGGCGGCAGGTTCATGGAGAGGTCGACCAGCCCGGCCTCGTCCTCGATCGTCCGTAAACGGATGAAGGTGCCGCGACCGGTGGTCCCCTCGATCAGGCCCCGCTCGCGGGCCAGGGCGTAGGCGCGGGTCACCGTGGTGAAGTCGATTCCGACAAGACGGGCGACCTCGCGCTGGGCTGGGATCTGGTCGCCGGCCTGCAGCTCGCCCTCGGCGACGGCGGCCTCCAGGGCGGCGGCGATCCGGCGATAGGCCGGGCCGTCCAGCCCCTCGATGCGGCCAAGCCACGCAGCGGCCGGATTCGGCGATCCCTTAGTTGTCGTCATGGATCGATATCCATACATTACATGCACAATGTATGGATCATTTCCGCGATTGTAGGAAGGGCCCCCGATGGCCGACCAAGAACCGATCTACAATTCCCCGACGCCCATCGAGGCCGGCCTCAAGTGCTGCTGCCCCCGCTGCGGCGAGGGCAAGCTGTTCCAGGGCTTCCTGAAGCTGGCGCCAAGGTGCGATCGCTGCGGCCTGGACTACGGTTTCGCCGACCCGGCCGATGGCCCGGCCTTCTTCGTGATGAGCGGCGTCGGCATCGTGGTCACCGCCGTCTTCGCCTGGGCCGAGGTCATGTGGCAGCCGCCCATCTGGGTGCACCTGGTCACCACCTTCCCGGCCCTGATCATCGGCTGCCTGGCCACCCTGCGCCCGGTGAAGAGCTGGCTGGTCGCCTCGCAGTACATCAACAAAGCCGAGGAAGGCCGCTTCGAGAGCCTGGGAAAGCACGAGTTCGACGAGCGGCGATTATAGCGTCTCCCCAACCCCCGCTTCCCCGGCGAAAGCCGGGGCCCAGCTGGAAGAGCGCTGGGGTGGGCTCTATACGCGTTGCGCTTCTCCAATCAGCCCAAACGCCTTGAGATCTGGGCCCCGGCTTTCGCCGGGGAAGCGGGTGTGGGGGGGTTACACCCCCAAGCTGCCCGCCACCTGGCGCGTGGCCGCGTTCAGGCGGTTCCAGACGTTGATGGCCGAGATGCTGATCAGCAGGCCGGCCAGGGCCTTTTCGTCGTAGTGGCGGGCGGCCTCGTTCCAGACCTCGTCCGGCACCGGGTCGGCCTTGTCGGCGACGCGGGTCACGGCCTCGGCCAGGGCCAGGGCGGCGCGCTCGGCCTCGGTGAAGTAGGGGGTGTCGCGCCAGCCGGCGACGGTGGCCAGGCGCTCGGGGCTCTCGCCGGACTTAAGGGCCGCGCGGGCGTGCATCTCGAGGCAGACGCCGCAGCCGTTGATCTGGCTGACGCGCAGGTGCAGCAGTTCGTGCAGGGCCTCGGGCACGCCCTCGACATGGGCGGACTTGCCGAGGGCCATCATAGCCTTCATGGCTTCGGGGATGAGGAAGGCGGGCTGGGTCATGCGGGCTTGCATCGGATTTCTCCTTCGAGGGACGCCGCCGGTCACATCCGGCGACTTCGTTTCGTCGAAGAGGTGACGAAGCCCGACGGAGCGATGTGACCGAGATGTCCGAGAAAAATTATCTCGCTGAGAAATTCGAAGCCGACCGGGCCCGCCTGCGCGGCGTGGCCTACCGGATGCTGGGCTCGCTACCCGAGGCCGAGGACGCAGTGCAGGAGGCCTGGCTGCGCCTGTCGCGCGCCGACGCGTCGGGCGTCGACAACCTGTCGGCCTGGTTGACCACCGTGACCTCGCGGGTGTGCCTGGACATGCTGCGCAGCAGGAAGTCGCGCCGCGAGGACGCCCTGGATGGCGGGCCGGAACCGTCGGTCAGCGGCGAGGACGCCATCGAGCGCGAAACCATTCTGGCTGACTCCGTCGGCCTGGCGCTGCTGGTGGTGCTGCAGGCCCTGAGCCCCGCCGAGCGGATCGCCTTCGTGCTGCACGACCTGTTCGACATGCCGTTCGAGCAGATCGCCCCGATCGTCGAGCGCACCCCCGACGCCGCCCGCCAGCTGGCCAGCCGGGCCCGTCGCCGGGTGCGCGGCGGCGCGGCGCCGCTGGACGACGCCCAGACCGCCCAGAAGAGCGTCGTCGACGCATTCCTCACCGCCTCGCGGACCGGCGACCTGGCCGGGCTGATGGCGGTGCTGGATCCGAACGTGGTGGTCCGCGCCGACGTCTTCGCCGGCGGCGGCCAGACCCGCGAGCTGCGCGGCGCCGAGCGGGTGGCCAACTTCTACAACGGCCTGGCCCAGACCGCCCGCACGGCCCTGGTCGACGGCGCGATCGGCGCGGTCGTGGCCCCGCTGGGCAAGCTGTACGTCGTACTCGACATCAAGGTCGAGAACGGCAAGGTCGTCGAGATCTTCGCCGCCGGCGATCCCGAGCGCCTGGCGGCGGCCGAGGTGTCGGTGGTCTAGAGCTACTTGAGCAGCAGCTGTCCGCGCTTGCTCAGCTCGTCCTTGATCTTGCCGGCGGCCATGCCCAGCAGGCCGGGCAGGGAGAGGTCGAGACGGGCGTGGTCCTCCAGCACCTGGACGACGCCGGTGATGGTCTGGCCCATGGCCACGGCCGAGAAGTTCAGCACGTCGCCGGCCCAGCTCTGCGAGAAGCGGCTGGCGTCGCCGCCCGGGATCTGGCCGGCCAGCTGCGACAGGCCCTGCTCCAGGCGGCGCTTGGCCTCGGCCGCGCCCAGCTGGTGGGGGATGTTGATGCTGACTGTCTTGGCCATGGCGATCCTCTGAAGTCTCGACGGCCAAAACGCGGTCGGCCTGAGCTTGGCTGCATACGTCCGATTCTGGCGCAAGGCCAGATCAAGGTGCCTTCATCAGATGAGGCCTTCCTTGGACAAAGGGCGCGACATGACCGACTTCGCCATCACCCCGCCGTTCGCCGCCCCGCGTCGCCCCCGTTTCGTGCGTCCGGGCCGTCCCGGCGGCCTGCTCGGCGCCGTCCACTATGCCGGCGTGCTGCTGGTCTGGGCGGCGCTGTTCCTCGTCGACCGTCCGCTGGCCCTGAAGGTGATGGCTGAGCGCCGCGCCGACTCGCCGATCCCCCGTCACTGGGGCTGGTAGGGGGCTGGCAGGACCTCGCGAAACGCGGCATGCCTGCGGGATGTCGATCGCTGTCTCCGCCCGCCCGGTCTCGCACCTGCTGAAGGCCCCGTTCCGCATCTCGCGTGGGGTCAAGACCGCCGCTGAGGTGGTCGAGGTGAGGGCCGAGGCGGACGGCCATATCGGGCGCGGCGAGAGCGTGCCCTATGGCCGCTACGGCGAGACGGTCGACAGCGTGCTGTCCCAGCTGGCGCCGGCCCTGGCGTCCGACGACGTCGAGGCCGCCCGCGCCGCCCTGCCGCCGGGCGCGGCCCGCAACGCGCTGGACCTGGCCCTGTGGGACCTGCGGGCCCGGCGCACCGGCGTCAGCGTCGCCCGGGCGACCAGCCTGCCGATCCCGACCAATCTGGTCACGGCCGTGACTGTCAGCCTCGACTCGCCCGAGGCCATGGCGGCGGCCGCCCGCGCCGTCGCCGACGCGCCGCTGATCAAGATCAAGCTGTCGGCCGAGGATCCCGCCGCCCGCCTGCGCGCCGTGGCGGCGGCCGCGCCCGACGCCCGCTTCATCGTCGACCCCAACGAGGGCTGGACCTTCGCCATCCTCAAGGACCTCAAGCCCCTGCTGGCCGACCTGCCGATCGCCCTGGTCGAGCAGCCGCTGCCGGCGGGCAAGGACCACGAGCTGGATGGCTGGGATCCGCCGTTCACGGTCTGCGCCGACGAGTCCGTCCATGTCGGCGGCGACCTGGCGGCCCTGCGCGGCCGCTACCGGGCGGTGAACCTCAAGCTGGACAAGACCGGCGGCCTGACCGAGGCCGTGGCCATGCTGAAGGCGGCGCGGCGCCTGGGATTCCAGGTGATGACCGGCTGCATGGTCGCCTCGTCGCTGGGCGTGGCTCCGGCGCTGCACCTGGGTGGGGCCAGCGACTTCGCGGATCTGGACGGGCCGTGGTGGCTGGCCGTGGATCACCCCGGCGGCCTGCGGGTCGAGCGCGGGCGGATCACGCCGCCCCAGGCAGGGTTCTGGGGGGATGGGGAAGCGGCCGAGGGGCTGTGGCTCGATTGAGCTCTACTCCCCTCAGGGGGAGGGGGACCGCCGAACGGCGGTGGAGGGGGCTTTGGGGCGCTGAACCTCAGAACCGCTTTGCGGACCCCCTCCGTCTCGGCGCGTAGTCGCGCCGATCCACCTCCCCCTAATGGGGAGGAGGTTCAGCCGATCGTCGTGTTCCCCACGTCCACCGCGCCGTCACACGCCCCGCAGCGCAACACCGGCTCCAGCCGCGCGCCGCAGCGGTGGGTCAGGATTTCCGGACTTCCCTCGTTTCCTGACAGCCACCGATCACCCCAGGCCATCAGAGCCGCGACCAGCGGGAACAGGTCGCGGCCCTCGCGGGTCAGGCGGTATTCCCAGCGTTCCGGCCGCTCCTGGTAGCGCACGCGCTCCAGCACGCCGCGCGCGACCAGTCGCCCGAGGCGGTCGGTCAGGATGTTGCTGGCGACCTTCAGCTCGGCCTGAAAATCCTTGAACCGGCGCTGGCCATAGAAGGCCGCGGCCAGGACGTGGGCCGTCCAGCGGTCGCCCAGCACCTCGATCCCGCGCTCCAGCATCGGATGCAGGGCGGGGCCGCCGACGTCGTCGGAGCTGGCGCGGCGCGAATGGCGCGCGGGCGGGGCGGCCTCCAACCCGGCGCCGGGACCGGGCGACAGGGTGATGTCGCGCACCTTCACCGCCTCGCCGCACGCCTTGCAGACCAGCACAGGCTTCAGCGGCTGGCCGCAGGGCTCGTGGACGATGCGGTGCGAGGGGCAGTCGGGATCGAAGCGCCAGCGCATCTCCCAGCCCAGCAGCATCAGGGCCGAGTCGTAGAGGTCGCGGCCCATGGCCGTGAGCCGGTACTCGTGGCGCGGGGGCCTGTCCTGGTAGAGGCGCCGCTCCAGGACGCCGGCGGTCTCCAGGCGCTTGAGCCGGTCGGTCAGCAGCGAGCGGGCGATGCCGGTCATCTCGACGAAGCCGTCGAACCGCTTCACGCCCATGAAGGCGGCGTACAGCACCAGCAGGGTCCAGCGGTCGCCGATCAGGTTCAGCGCGCGGGCGGCTGAACTGCGTCTGACCAGGACGGGGGCCTTAGGCGCTTGGGCCTTCTGGGGGACCATGGCCGGTTGGTGGGCCGCTTCGGCTTGGCGAGTCAATGTTCCGCGAGGCCGTGGACACGGCGATAGTCACTTGTATAGTTGGACTCACTGAGGAGCGTCCATCTGGGGAGGAGGCGCGCATGGTCTATGTGCTGGGCGGCTGGCAGAGCGACTTCGCCGCCAACTGGAGCCGCGCGGGCCGCGACCTGGCCGACGCCTTCGCCGAGGCGGTGGGCGAGGGGCTGGCCGCCGTCGACCTGGATCCCGAGGACGTCGAGACCGGCCATGTCGGCAACTTCGCCGCCGAGCTGTTCGCGGGCCAGGGCCTGCTGGGCGGCCTGTTCGGCCTGGTCCACCCCGCCTTCGATGGCCTGCCGACGGCGCGGCACGAGGCGGCCTGCGCCTCGGGCAGCGTGGCGGTCCTGGCCGCGACGGCCGAGATCGAGGCCGGGCGCTACGACCTGGCCTGCGTGGTCGGGATCGAGCAGATGCGCAACGTCCCTGGCCAGAAGGCCGCCGAGAACCTGGGCAGCGCCGCCTGGGCCGGCCACGAGTTCCAGGACGCCCGCTTCCTGTGGCCGCGCGCCTTCTCCGACCTCGCCGACGAATACGACCGGCGCTATGGCCTGAAGTACGAGCACCTGATGGGCATCGCCGAGGTCAATTTCGCCAACGGCAAGCGCAATCCCAACGCCCAGACGCGGGCCTGGAACTTCGGTCCCGACGCCTTCACCGCCGACGACGTCGCTAATCCCGTGGTGGAGGGGCGCACGCGCAAGCAGGACTGCGGCCAGGTCACCGACGGGACGGCCGTGGTGTTCCTGGCGTCGGAGCGGCGGGCCCGCGCCTACGCCGACAAGCGCGGCGTAACGCTGGAGAGCATCCCGCGCATCAAGGGCTGGGGCCACCGCTCGGCCCCGATCAGCTACGCCCGCAAGGTCGAGGCCAGCCGCGACCAGCCCTACGTCTTCCCGCAGGTGCGCCGCGCCATCCTGGACGCCCGGAGCCGGGCCGGGATCGCGCCGGACGTCTCCGGCATTGACGCCGTGGAAACCCACGACTGCTTCACCGCCACCGAATACATGGCCATCGACCATCTGGGCCTGACTGCGCCCGGCGAGAGCTGGAAGGCGGTCGAGAACGGCGACATCGCGCTGGGCGGCGAGCTGCCGATCAACCCGTCCGGCGGGCTGATCGGAACGGGGCACCCCGTCGGGGCCACGGGCGTTCGTATGCTGCTGGACGCATGGAAACAGACCACCGGCCAGGCCGGCGACTACCAGGTCGAGGGGGCCAGAACGGTGCAGACGTTGAACATCGGCGGTTCGACCACGACGACGGTGAGTTTCGTCGTGGGGACGTGAAGCCGCGCTTACGCTCTCCTCCCCCTCTGGGGGAGGGGGACCGCCGAACGGCGGTGGAGGGGGCTTGGGGGCGCTGAACCTCGGAACCGCTTCGCGACCCCCTCCGTCTCGATGCGTATTCGCATCGATCCACCTCCCCCTCATGGGGAGGAGAGAGAAATCCGATCAAGGTCTTCCATGCCCGCCATCCTCACCACCCTCGCCGTCAACGCCGCCGTCTCGGCGCTCGCCTTTCTGGTGTTGTGGGTCGTCAGTCTAAGGATCAAGGACGTCAGCTTCATCGACGCCTGGTGGGGGCCCAGCATGGCGCTGCTGGCCTGGAGCGCCTTCCTGCAGGCCCCGCCCACCCCGCACGGCCTGCTGCTGACGGGGCTGTGCACCCTGTGGGCGGCGCGGCTGGGCGGGTATCTGTTCTGGCGGTGGCGCAAGCACGGGGCCGATCGGCGCTATGTGTCGATGATCGCCCATGCCGAGAAGACGCGCGGCTGGGGCTTCGCCAAGACGGCGCTGATCTTCGTGTTCTCGCTGCAGTACGTGCTGGGCTTCGTCGTCGCCCTGCCGGTGCAGCTGGGCCAGCAGCCGGGCGCTTTGGGACCGCTAGCCTGGGCCGGCGCGGCACTGGCGATCGTCGGCGTCGCCTTCGAGACGATCGGCGACGCTCAGCTGACCGCCTTCAAGGCCGACCCGGCCAACGCCGGCAAGGTCATGGATCGGGGCCTGTGGCGCTACACCCGCCACCCCAACTATTTCGGCGACGCCTGCGTCTGGTGGGGCCTCTACCTGATCGCCGCCGAGACCGGCCTTGGCGCCTGGAGCCTGCCGGGGCCCGTGCTGATCACCTTCCTGCTGACCAAGTGGAGCGGGGTCCCGACGACCGAAGGGCGGATGCGCAAGTCCAAGCCGGGGTACGAGGCGTATGTGGCGCGGACCAGCGGGTTCGTGCCGTGGTTTCCGAGAAATCTCCCTCTCCCCGAGGGAGAGGGCGGGGCCCGCCGCTGAAGGCGGTGGGAGGGTGAGGGGTTATGAGGTCTGACGCTGCGGCCGCGCCCCGGCCGGCGCTGTAAACCCTCACCCTCCCACGCTGCGCGCGGATCCCTCCCTCTCCCCCGGGGAGAGGGTTACTTTGCCAACTTCTCGATCAACGCCATCGCCGCCGCCGGATTGCGCACCTTGGCCCCGGCGATGAAATAGGCGAATACGTCGCCGCGCTCGGCCCACTTCCGCGCCTGCTTCACCACCCCGTCCAGCTCCTCCGAGCTCATGCCCGTCGGCTCGTCGGCCTTGCTGGACATCAGGCGGGCATAGGTGAAGTCGGCGGTCGGCTCGTCGATGCACGGCCAGGTCGGCTCCTCGTCGTCGACCGCGTAGACGATGGCCGCGCCGTACTTGGCGGCCAGGTCGTAGAACTCCTGGCAGGCGAAGGTCGGGTTGCGGACCTCCAGCGCGTGGCGCAGGCGCACCCCGCCGCGCTCCTTCGGCAGTAATTTCAGGAAACCCTCGAAATCCGCCGGGTCGAACTTTTTGGTGCCCATGAACTGCCAGTTGATGGGGCCCAGTTTCGGCCCAAGCTCCTCCAGCCCCTGGGACAGGAATTTCTCGAGCGAGTCGTTGTTCTCGGAGAGCACCTTGCGGTTGGTGCAGAACCGGCTGGCCTTGACCGCGAACACGAAGTCGTCGGGCGTCTCGTCGCGCCACTTCTGCCAGCTGTTGGGCTTGAAGGTCGAATAGTAGGTGCCGTTGATCTCGATGCTGGTCAGCTTGGACGCGGCATATTTCAGCTCGTCCTTCTGCTTGAGATCGTCGGGATAGAAGGCCCCGCGCCAGGGTTCGAACGTCCAGCCGCCGATGCCCGTCCGGATCACGCCCTTGGCCATGTTTGTTCCCTTCCTGTTCACGGCGGAACTTAGGCGAGCGCGGGCGCGACGTCGAGCGGATTCAGCCGCCTTTTCAGGTCGGAGCCGGCTGGCCGAAGGTGATCCAGAAACGGTTGAGATCGCGGATGACGAACTCGCGCATGCCATGCTCGGTGTCGTGCGGCGGCTGGAACACGTCGACCCGGTCCTTGAGGCCGTCGAACAGCGCGTCCAGGCCATCGTCGACGCCGACATAGAGGTCGACCTCGCGCCGGTGGGCCAGCGAGGGCAGGCCGCCCGCGCCGAACATCACCGCCCCGTCGCCCAGGGTCAGCCGCGCCCAGGTCCAGGCGCCGTCCAGGCTGTGGAAGCCGGTCAGCACGAAGCCGAGGTCGCGATACCAGTCGGCGGCTTCGCGCACGTCGGGCACATGGATCATCGGAGTGATCGAGCCGGGCATGGGTGTCCTCCCGAGGCGGAGGTTAGCCTAGATTCAGAAACAGGCGAGACCCTCTCCTCCCCCTCTGGGGGAGGGGGACCGCCGAACGGCGGTGGAGGGGGCTTCGGGGCGCGGCCTATGCAGAACCGCTTGCGCGGACCCCCTCCGTCTCGATGCGTCTTCGCATCGATCCACCTCCCCCTAATGGGGAGGAGAGTTGGCTTCAGCACTCCACCCGGTTGACCGACAGGCCCACGGCCAGGCCGCCCATCGAGGTCTCCTTGTAGATCTCGTTCATGTCCTCGCCGGTGCGTTTCATGGTGGCGATGACCTTGTCGAGCGACACCGAGTGCTGGCCGTCGCCCAGCAGCGCCAGGCGGGCGGCGTCGATAGCCTTGATGGCGCCCATGGCGTTGCGCTCGATGCAGGGGATCTGCACCAAGCCGCCGATCGGGTCGCAGGTCAGGCCCAGATTGTGCTCCATGCCGATCTCGGCGGCGTTCTCGATCTGGGCGTTGGTCCCGCCCAGGGCGGCCGCGAGGCCCGCCGCCGCCATCGAGCAGGCCACGCCGACCTCGCCCTGGCAGCCGACCTCGGCCCCCGAGATCGAGGCGTTGCGCTTGTAGAGCGCGCCGATCGCCGCGGCGGTCAGCAGGAAGACGCGGACCTGCTCGGGGCTACCCTTGTGGAAGCGCACGAAGAACCGCAGCACGGCCGGGACCAGGCCCGCCGCGCCGTTGGTCGGGGCGGTGACGACGCGGCCGCCGGCGGCGTTCTCCTCGTTGACCGCCATGGCCCACAGGTTGACGAAGTCCATGGCCGCCAGGGGATCGCTCATCTGGCGCTCCATCCGGCCCTGGATCGTCTGATGGATCTGGCGGGCGCGGCGCTTGACGGTCAGGCCGCCGGGCAGGACGCCCTCCTGGCGCATGCCGCGATCGATACAGGCCTCCATGGCCGCGAAGATGCGGTCGAGGCCGGCGTTCATGTCGTCCAGCGACATCCGGGCCAGCTCGTTGGCGCCCATCACGCCGGCGATCGACAGGCCCGCGTCGGCGGCGCGTTGCAGCAGGTCGGCGCCGCTCTCGAAGGGGTGAGGGACGGCCGGGCCGTCCTCGGGCGGGGCGTTGCGGCCCATCTCGCTTTCGTCGCGTACGAAGCCGCCGCCGACCGAGAAGTAGGTGCGCTCGGCGATCGGGAAGCCAGATCGGTCGAAAGCGGTGAAGGTCAGGCCGTTGGGGTGCTGGGGCAAGCGCTCGTGGCCGAGCCAGACGATGTCCCTAGCCTCGTCGAATTGGATGTCGATCTGGCCGTCCAAGAACAGCGACTGGGTGGCCTTTGTCTCAAGCAGCGCCGCTTCCCCGACATCGGGATCGAGCTCAGCCGGCGTGAAGCCCATCAGGCCCAGGACCACGGCGCGGTCGGTGGCGTGGCCGCGTCCGGTCAGGGCCAGGGAGGCGTAGAGCTTGATCTCGACCCTCACCACGTCGGGCAGCTTTCCGGCGTCCCGCAGGCGGCCGACGAACATCCGCGCGGCCGTCATCGGCCCCATGGTGTGGCTGCTCGACGGGCCGACGCCGAGTTTGAAGAGGTCGAAGACGGAGGCGGTCATGGGTACTCTAGATAATCATTTCAGCCCCCAGATCCGTCTCCCCGGCGAAAGCCGGGGCCCAGATCGAACCCAGGAGCGTTTGCCGAACGGTCGAGGCTGTCGGCGAACCCGCCCCAACCGCTCAGGCTATATCTGGGCCCCGGCTGGAGTTTATGCTCGGGCGCGCGAAGCGCGACCCGTGGCGCCGGGGAAACGGGGAAGGTCTAGTTCCGCTGCGCCGCGGTCTGGTCGCGCAGGGCCTTGAACTCCGAGCCCGCCTGCCATTGCGGCCAGACGCGGGAGTTGGCCAGGTCGGCGCCGATCTCGTAGACGAGGCCCAGGTCCTGGGCCTGGCCGCTGAGGTCCCAGTCCGCCGACCATTCGTCGGCCGGCTGGTGGTAGCGGTTGTCGGTGTAGTCGGCCTCGGCCTTCTCGCCGGCTTCCTTGCCGCCGTTGACCAGGTCGGCGCCCGAGCCGATCGAGATGGCCGGCACGCCGCGCTTGGCGAACGGGAAGTGGTCCGAGCGGTAGAAGTGGCCGGCCTGCGGCGACGGGTCGGGCGTGAAGTAGCGGCCATGGGCCTTGGCTTTGGCGGCCAGCATGTCCTGCAAATCAACCTTGCCGTCGCCCGAGGTGGTCACGTCCCTGGCCGGACCGGCCGCCGACAGGGCGTCGATATTGATGTCGCCGACCGTGGTCGCCAGCGGGAACAAGGGGTTCGCGCCATAGTATTCCGAGCCCAGCAGGCCCTTCTCCTCGGCGGTTACGGCCAGGAACAGGATCGAGCGTTGTGGCGCGGGCTTGGCCTTGAAGGCGCGGGCCAGCTCCAGGAGGGCGGCGATGCCGTCGGCGTTGTCGACCGCGCCATTGTAGATCTTGTCGCCCTTGGCGTCCGGGGCGCCGACGCCCAGGTGGTCCCAGTGGCCGCTGTAGATCACCGTCTCGTTCGGGAACTTGGTTCCGACGATGCGGCCGGCGACATTCTTGGAGACGATGACCTCGTGCTTGACCTTGTAGTCGGCCGAGAAGGTCACGCCCTTCAGCTCCACGGCCTTGAAGTCGCGGCTCTGGGCCTGCGCCTTCAGGGCGTCGAAGTCGAGACCGGCCTGCTTGAAGAGGTCGACGGCGACGTCGCGCTGGATCCAGGCCTCCAGCTTGGGATGCTGCTTGGCAGGCTCTTTCCGGACGATGTCGAACATCGTGTTGGTGTTGGAGTTCTTGACCGTGTTCCAGCCATACGAAGCCGGGGCCGTCTCGTGGACGATCAGCACGCCGGCCGCGCCCAGGCGAGCGGCCTCCTCATACTTGTAGGTCCAGCGGCCGTAATAGGTCATGGCCTTGCCGCCGAAGTCGCCGGAACCGGTCTCGAAGTCCGGGTCGTTGATCAGCACGACCAGGATCTTGCCCTTCACGTCCAGGCCCTTGAAGTCGTCCCAACTTCTCTCTGGAGCTTTCACGCCATAGCCGGCGAAGACGATCGGGGCGTCCTTGATCGAGACGGCGTCGACATTGGTCATGGCTGCGCGGATGGCGATCTGGTCGCCCTGGGCCAGGGGCGTGGCCTTGCCGTCCTTGGTGACGGACGCGGTGACCGGGCCGGCCATCTGGAAGCGGGCCAGCGGCACGTTCTGGGTCCAGGCGCGCTTGCCGTCCTTCTGGACCTCGCCGGCGGGCGACAGGCCGATGGCCTTCATCTGGTCGACGATGTAGCCGACCGCCTTGGTCTCGCCGGCTGTGCCAGGACCCCGGCCCTCGAAGTCGTCGGATGAGAGCACCTTGATGTGGGCCGACAGCCTGGCGGGGTCGATCTTGGGCGCGTCGGCCGCGTGCGACAGCATGGGCGCGGCGATCAGGACGGTGGCGAGCAGCAGGCGTTTCATCAAGGGCCCTCTACGGGAGCAAATCTTGGCGCGGACCCTAGTGACGGTTTTGGAGCATGGCTAGGTAGTTTGGCGCGCGGTAGCGATACCGCGATCAGGCGCTGATCCGACGCCCATCCACCGCCCACCGTTCCAGCGTCTGACCGTCCCAGACGTGCAGGGCGTCGTAGAGGTTGATGGTCGGGTCGCAGTGGCCCGGTTGCAGCCAGACCAGGTCGCCGACCTGGGGCGCGTCGGCCGGAAACGCCCGGGCCGGATCGGCGTCGGCGGCGGACACGGCCTTGTCGAAGCCCAGCGGATCGCGCCCGGCGGCCTTCAGCACGTCGAGGGTGGCGGGGTGGGCGATCATGCCGTGCTCGTCGCCCATCGGCCGCCACAGCGACCCGCTTGCGGCGCCGGCGACGACGCGGGCCGGTGGCCCGTCCATCGATACGGCCTTGAAGCCGGCGTCGACCACGACGTGGCTCTTGTGGCGGGCCGAGACGACGGTGGCGGCGATGAACAGCGCCGGCTCGAACGGCCAGTCGCCGCCGCCGGGCGCGCCGCAGGCGTCGTACTCGACGTCCATCACCGCGTAGGAGCCGGCCTGCAGTTCGGTGAACACGCCCGAGGCCAGGTCGAAGGCGTGGGTCCCGGTGCCGCCGCCGGTCACGACGGGCGGCGCCAGTCCGACGGCGGTCAGCTCGGCGACGACGCCCTTCAGCGCGGCGAAGGCGGTCTCGTCGGCGGCCTGGCGCAGGGTCCCGTCGTCCAGATGCTGCAGGTGGCCGAGATAGGCCTGGATGCCGGCGAACCGCAGGCCCGGCGCGGCGTCGGCGGCGCGGGCCAGCTTCAGGGCCTCGTGCGCATAGACGCCGGTGCGATGGGTGCCAAGGTCGAGGTCGACGACCAGGTCCAGGGTGACGCCGGCCGCCACGGCGGCGTCCGACAGCCGGTCGATCTGGCCCTCGTCATCGGCCACCGCGCCGACGGTTGCGCCCGTTCGGGCCAGGGCGGCGAGACGGGCCGCGCCCCACGGCGGGGCGGGGGCGGTGACCAGCACGTTCTTGATCCCGCCGGCGACATAGGCCTCGGCCTCGCCCACGGTCTGGCAGCACAGGCCAACCGCGCCGCCCTCGACGATCAGCCGACCCAGGGGCGAGCACTTGTGGGTCTTGCCGTGAGCCCGCAGCCGCACGCCGGCGGCGTCGCACAGGGCTTGCATGCGGGCGATGTTGCGGGTCAGCGCCGCGCGATCGACGACGAGGAGCGGGGTCTGGGGGAGGGCGGCTGCGCTTGGAAAGTTCACTTGATCCCTATCCCCTAAACCCGCTCATCCTCGCGAGAGCGGGGATGAGCGGTGACACGAAAGCTTAGATCTCGCCCTTCAACACGCTCGCGAACAAGTCCGGATCGACATTGCCGCCCGACAGCACGATCGCCGCCGTCTTGCCCTTCAGATCCACCTTGCCCGTCAGCGCCGCCGTTAGCGCCACGCAGCCGCCGGGCTCGACCACCAGCTTCAACGTCGAGAACGCAAACCGCATCGCCTCGGCGACCTCGGCGTCGGTCACCGCCACGACGCCCGCGAGGTTGCGCTGGTTGATCGGCCAGGTCAGTTCGCCGGGGATCGGGGTCAGCAGGGCGTCGCAGATCGAGCGGGCGTCCTTGTCGATGGTCTCGCGCTGGCCGCTCGCCAGCGAGCGGCGGGTCTCGTCGAAGCCGGCGGGCTCGGCCCCCCAGACCTCCGTGGACGGCGACAGCGCCTTCACCGCCGTCGAGGTCCCGGCGATCAGGCCGCCGCCGCCGACCGGCGAGAGCACGCGGTCCAGTTCGACGCCCAGCGCCCGGGCCTGGGCGATGATTTCCAGCCCCAGCGTGCCTTGGCCGGCGATGATGTGCGGATCGTCGTAGGATGGCACGACCGTGCAGCCGCGCTCGGCGGCGATCTGGTCGGCGATGGCGACGCGGTCCTCGGTGAAGCGGTCGTAGAAGCGGATCTCGGCCCCGAAGCCCCTCGTCCCCTCGACCTTCACGGTCGGCGAGTCCGACGGCATGACGATCAGGGCGGGGATTTCCAGCAGCTTGGCCGCCAGGGCCACGCCCTGGGCGTGGTTGCCGGACGAGAAGGCCACGACCCCGCGCGCCTTCTCCGCGTCGCTCAGCTGGCTCAGGCGATTATAGGCGCCGCGGAACTTGAAGGCCCCGGCCCGCTGCAGGGTCTCGGGCTTGAGGAACACCCGGCCGCCCAGGCGTTCGTTCAGGGCGGGGCTCTCGATCAGCGGCGTCTCGACGGCCTGGCCCTCGAGGCGTTTGGCGGCGGCTTCGATGTCGGAAAGGGCGATGGTCATGGCGCAAAGGTCTAGCTCGCGTTTCGCCGCATCGAAACCCTTTGCGGGTCGCATCGTTCGATCCATATAGGGCAAGGGCTCAGCTGTTCAGGACGACTCCATGAAGACCGCCATGTTCGCCGCCGTGGCCGCCTCCCTGCTGGGAAGCGCCGCGCTGGGTTTCGCCGCGCCCGCCATGGCCGGGGAAGCCTTCGTCGGCGTCTACAAGCACGACGTGACCTTCATCGGCAAAGCCGTCGGCCTGGGCGCCGCGGGGCGCGAGGACGGCTACGACGTCCACCTGGGCTACCGCACCGACAAGCTGGAAAACCTGCGCTGGCTGGGCAAGCCGCAGGTCCACACGATGGTGTCGATCAACAGCGAGAACAAATCCAACTTCGTGGCCGCCGGTTTCGACTGGAAGCTCGACTTCGGCCAGCCGGGCGGCTTCTACCTGCGCCCTGGCATGGGCCTGGCCTATACGGACGGCAAGGCCAAGCTGCCGCCGGCCAATGCGCCGAACATCAGCGACGAGGAGCGGGCCCGCCGCACCTATCTCTACTATCACCGCATTGAATTCGGCTCGCACGTGCTGTTCGAGCCGGAGCTGGCCCTGGGCTACCAGGTCAGCGACAAGGTGTCGGTGGAACTCAGCTACACCCACCTGTCGAACGGCCAGATCTTTCACCAGGGCAAGAACCAGGGGCTTGACGACGCGGGGGTCCGGCTGGTTTACGCCTTCTGACTTCGCGCGGGTCAGATTTGACCGATCGCGCGGCGCCGCCCAAAACTGATTGAACGTCCGGGGTCGAGTCCTGTCGAAGGACCCCGCGACGTCACCCGGCAGGCGACAAGGCATATCTCTACCATGGCCAACGTGACCGTTGTCGGCGCCCAGTGGGGCGACGAGGGCAAGGGCAAGATCGTCGACTGGCTCAGCAACCGGGCCGATGTCGTCGTGCGCTTCCAGGGCGGGCATAACGCCGGCCATACGCTGGTGGTGGACGGCAAGGTCTACAAGCTGGCCCTGCTGCCCTCGGGCGTGGTGCAGGGCAAGCTGTCGGTGATTGGCAACGGCGTCGTGGTCGACCCGTGGCACCTGCTGGGCGAGATCGACAAGATCGCCGACCAGGGCGTCAACATCACCCCCGAGCTGCTGATCCTGGCCGACAACGCCTGCCTGATCCTGCCGCTGCACAAGGACCTGGACCAGGCCCGCGAGGCCGCCTCGACCCAGAAGATCGGCACCACCGGCCGCGGCATCGGCCCGGCCTACGAGGACAAGGTCGGCCGCCGCGCCATCCGCGTCGCCGACCTCGCCGATCCGGAAGCCCTGAAGCCCAAGATCGAGCGCCTGCTCAGCCACCACGGCGCCCTGCGTCGCGGCCTGAACCTGCCGGAGGCGAGCGCGCAAGAGCTGTTCGACGCCCTGATGGAGCTGGCCCCGCGCATCCTGCCCTACGCCCAGCCGGCGTGGCGGGTGCTGGACCAGGCCCACAAGGCCGGCCGCAAGATCCTGTTCGAGGGCGCGCAAGGCGCCCTGCTGGACGTCGACCACGGCACCTATCCGTTCGTGACCTCGTCCAACACCGTGGCGGGGCAGGCCTCGGCCGGCTCGGGCATGGGCCCGTCGGCGACCGGCTTCGTGCTGGGCATCGTCAAGGCCTACACCACCCGCGTCGGCGAGGGCCCGTTCCCGGCCGAGCTGTTCGACGAGGTCGGCAAGCACCTGTCGACGGTTGGCCGTGAGGTCGGGGTCAACACCGGCCGCGCCCGCCGCTGCGGCTGGTTCGACTCGGTGCTGGTGCGCCAGTCGGTGGCCATCAACGGCATCCACGGCGTGGCCCTGACCAAGCTGGACGTGCTGGATGGCCTGAAGACCCTGAAGATCTGCGTCGGCTACAAGATCGGCGACAAGGTCGTCGACTACCTGCCGGCCGGCCTGCGCGACCAGGCCGCCGCCACGCCGGTCTACGAGGAGATCGAGGGCTGGACGGAGAGCACCGCCGGCGCCCGCTCGTTCAAGGACCTCAACGCCAACGCCATCAAGTACGTGCGCCGCGTCGAGGAGCTGATCGGCGCGCCGGTCGCCCTGCTGTCGACCAGCCCCGAGCGCGACGACACCATCCTGATGCGCGACCCCTTCCAGGGCTGACGGACGAGAGGGGCGAATGCGGAAGATCCTCGTCGCCCTGATCGCGCTGTTCCTGGCCTCGCCCGCCGTGGCCGGTTCCTTCGACTGGCCCGGCGGTCGCAAGGCGGCGATCGTCCTGACCTATGACGACGCCCTGACCTCGCATTTGGACGTCGCGGCCCCGCAGCTGGAAGCGGCGGGATTGCGCGGGACATTCTTCCTCAACGGGACCTTCCCGGCGGCGGACATCCCGCGCTGGCGGCGGCTTGCGGAGGCCGGGCACGAGCTGGGGAACCACTCGATGTTCCACCCGTGCCCGCGCGCGTCTTTCGCGATGGATCCGCAGTTCAACACCGAGCGCTACACGGTCCCCGGCATGCTGCGCGAGATCGGGGCGATGAACACCCTGCTGACCGCGATCGACGGTCGGACGGAGCACACCTATTCGGTCCCCTGCAGCATCAGCCTGGCCGGCGGCGTCGACTACATCGACGCGCTGCGGACTTCCGGCATGATCCGCTCCGTACGCACCGGCGTGCCGGACGGCGGGGTGGTGAGCGATCCGGCGAGGCTGGACCCATTCCGCGTCCCCAGCCGCTCCTTCCCAGAGACCGCCACGGCCGACGACCTTATCGCCTATGTGAAGGACGTGCAGCGCGCGGGCGGCCTGGGCGTGTTCATGTTCCACGGCGTGGGCGGCGACTACCTCACCGTCTCGGCCGAGGCGCACCAGGGATTGCTGAAATATCTGAAGGCGCACGCGGACGACATCTGGGTCGCGCCCTTCCAGGAGGTGATGCGGCGCGCCAGTCCGGCGACGCGTCCCTGAACCCTTACCCGTTTCCGGTTTCGCGGGTCGCCAGAACGCGGCTCGGTTAGCGTTTGTTAGCCCCGGTCCCCTATGAGGGCTTGTCCACTCAGGGGGTCTCGTGTCCGCACACGCGCGCCGTCGCAAGCTCAAGCCCGTCAACCAGGCAGACCGCGTCACGCGCAGCCTGCGGGCGCTGGAGCACACGGCCTCGACCAGCCGGGTGCTGAACCTGCTCGCCATCGAGGCCGAGAGCGGCCACCGGCCGGAATACGGTCAGCAGCCGCTGTTCAAGAACAAGCTCCTGAACACGGCGCTGATCATCAAGCACCGCCTGCGCAACGACGACCTCTACCTGTTCGACGAGGCGCGGCAGACGGCGACCAAGGTCATCATTCCCTTCGACCGCGACGACCTGAAGTACGGCGGCCAGTCGGTGTTCGTGGGCCAGCGCGGCTGGGCCCAGATGCTGATCGAGGCCTGCAACGCCTCGGGCAATCTGAGCCGCGACCTGGAGACCCTGGAGGCCATCGACGCCCTGCCGTCGCTGGACCCGTTCCTGCTGCGCGAGCACCTGCGCCGTCATCGCATCGCGGTGGCCGGTTGCTACTTCACCCTGTCGCCAGCCGACTACGAGGCCATGCAGGGCTTCGTCAGCATGGAGATCTCGCATCTCATCGAGCTGGCCTATCGCGACGCCGGCGGCCTGCGCCGGATCCATTCGGCGCGGCTGGTCGAGGCGCTGCTGGCGGCCGATGTCGACGAGCGGCTGGAGCCGCTGCGCGACACCCTGGTCATGGAGGGCGCGAGCTTCCGGGAAGGCGTCTTCAGCTGGAAGGGCTTCCTCTACTACAAATGGATGCTGACCAAGCTGTGGCCCATGCTGACCGACGTCGGCGCCGAGATCAGCGCCATCACGGTCACCGGCCAGCGCGACGCCGAGGCCGACCAGTACCTGGAGGGCGTCCGCAAGCGTCTGCAGGGCGGGGTCATGGTCGAGCGCGCCGCCATCATGCGCACGCTGAAGGTCTATGACGACGCCTTCGAGAGCCTGACCAACAACGGACGGCCCCAGCAGTTCCGCGACTTCCTGCTGCGCGCGCCCGAGCTGTTCCTGAGCCTGGGCGAGCGGGTCGGGGTGATCTCGCACATCTCCAGCTTCTGGCGCTATCGCTTCCCGAAGGGC
Organism: Caulobacter segnis; assembly: GCF_019931575.1. Lineage (NCBI taxonomy): Bacteria > Pseudomonadati > Pseudomonadota > Alphaproteobacteria > Caulobacterales > Caulobacteraceae > Caulobacter > Caulobacter segnis. Next base: position 869,822 of record NZ_CP082923.1, read on the forward strand.
GAGGCGACCTCGGTCCATGTCGACGAGGCGATCGATATCTTCATGGATTTCGAGGCCAATCTGTCGCCGCCGCCCAATACCTGAAATCGGGACAATCCGCCGCGGCGGGGGTCCCGATCATCAAGCGGATTTTTACATTCTGAGCCTAGTGATCGGGTTCAGTTTCGAGGAGCCGCGAGTCCGTGTTCGACGGGAACGCCCGCACAATCCAGCGTGTCGCCGCCAAGACGCAGCGGGTGATGGTCGTCGACCCGAACCCCGCGACCGGGCGTCTGCTGGCCGAACACCTGCGTCCGCTGGGCGGCGTGCAGATCTTCTCGGCCACGACGGCGGAGAAGGGCTACGCCATGGCCCGGGCAGTCGAGCCGCAGCTGATCTTCGTCGAGCACGCCCAGAACGGCGTCGACGGCCTGGCCTTCACCCGCAAGCTCCGCCGCAGCGACCTGCTGTGCCGCGAGGTCCCGGTGATCATGTGCACGGCCGACGCCACCGCCGAGACGATCTACGGCGCCCGCGACGCCGGCGTTCACGAATTCATGCGCAAGCCCTTCAACCTGAAGGACCTGGAGCGTCGCCTCGAGGCGGTGACCCTGAAGCCGCGCGGCTGGGTCGAGGCCGTGGGCTATGTCGGCCCCGATCGCCGACGCTTCAACTCGGCCGACTACAAGGGGCCGCGCAAGCGCGAGGCCGACCAGGCCGGCACGCCCGCCGCGCGCCTGTCCCAGGCCCTGCGCATCGTCAAGTCGGCCGCCCAGGCCCTGGACACCGATCCGGCCCAGGCCCGCCGCGCCTTGGCGGCCCAGGCCGTCGAGCTCAGGCGCGTGGGCGAGGCCGTCAAGGACGCCCGCCTGATCCAGGCCGCCGCGGCGCTGGAATCCTGCACCGGCGCCGACCTGGCCGGTCGCGGCGGCCGCGCCGAACTGGTCAAGCGCATCGACGCCCTGATGGGCTTCATGAGCCCCGAGGACGCGGGCCGGGCGGCTTAGATCCTCCGTTCACCGGGGAAGACCTGAACGAGAAAGGCGGCGCCCTCGCGGACGCCGCCTTCGTCGTTTCCGATCGCCCCTGGCCTTAGAACGCCATCCGCGCCGTCAACTGGAACACCGGGCCGGCCTTTTCGCGCTCCAGCTCGTACTCGTCGAACGAGCGGCCGCGCTGGTCGGCGATGGTGGTGAACTTGTTGAACGTTTCTTCCTTCTTGGCGTCCAGCAGGTTGGAGCCGGTCAGGCGCACCACGGTGTTCTTGCCGATGCGCTTCTCGATGAAGGCTTCCAGGTCGGCGCCGTAGGTGGTGGTGACTTCCTCGCCGACGACGCGGCTGTAGGCCTCGCCCTGCTTGCGATAGGTCATGCCGAACGCCGCGCCGAAGCTCGGGATGTCCTGGATGAAGCCGACGTTGAACACCGACTCCGCCTGGCTGTTGAAGCGGCGCTTGCCGAACTCGTCCTTCACCTCGCTGTCGAGGTACGAGTAGTTCAGGAACACGCCGGTGTTATCCCAGCCGATGAACGACAGCGGCGTCGAGAGGTCGAACTCGATCCCGTAGACCTTGCCGTCGCCGGTGTTGCGAGCCGAGTACAGCCAGGTCACGTCGTCCGGCGGATCGTTGGCCGAGCCGGGCGCGCCGGTGTTGTAGATCTCGATCAGGTCCTTGATGTCGCGATAGAAGACGTTGATCCCGAACACGCCGTCGCGGCCCATGCGGCGCTCGTAGCCGACGTCCACGCCCCAGGCCTTTTCCGGCTCCAAGGTCGGATCGCCTCGGAAGTCGTTGTCGCCCAGCTCCTCTTCCAGGGTCACCGGCGACAGGTACTCGAAGCCGGCGCGGCGCACGGTGCGGGCCACCGAAGCGTAGATCTGGTCGGCGCCGGTCAGGTCGTAGCGCACCGAGGCCGACGGCAGGAGGACGTTGTAGTCCTTGTCGGTCTTGGCGTTGATCACGAAGTCCTGGACCTTCACGTCCGTGGTCTCGTAGCGCAGGCCCGCTTCCCACTTCAGGCCGTTCGAGCGGCCCGACAGCATCACGTACGGGTCAAGGCGGGTCTGCTCCAGGCGCGCCTTGCTGCTGATCGCGAACGGGCCGTAGGCGGGCGGGCTGGCCGAGGGCAGGTTGTAGCGGTTGCGCGGAACCTCGCTGACGCGGGCGTCGCGGCGCTTGCCTTCGTACTGGACGCCGAACTCCAGGTCGGTCCCTTCGGCGATTTCGCGCTTGTGTTCCAGCTTGGCGCTGACCTCGTCGTCGGTGATGCGGGTCTTGGCCCGGTCGCCGGTGAAGCGGTCGCCGTCCGGGAACGGAGTCGTGTCGCGCAGGTACTCGGTCTCGTACTCGAACTCGTACTCGTCGTTCTGGAAGGCGGCGTAACCCAACTTGATGCTGGTCTCGCCACCGGCCATTGGGAACTTGTACTTGCCGTTCAGCGAGTAGCTGTCCTGCTGGATGTCGACGTCGTTGTTGTTGATCGTCGACAGGTTGGCGTTGGCGGCGACGCCCTTGTTGTACTCGATCGAGTCCTCGTCCTGGAACCGGTCGGTGTGGACGTAGAAGCCGTTCACCGACAGCTGGCCGGGGCCGACCGGCACGTCGTAGGCGATGTTGAACGAGCTGTCCGTGCCATTGCGGGTGTCGGTCTGGATCTCGTTGTTGTTCAGGGACGCGCCCGGCTCGTCGTAGCGCAGGCTGAGCTTTTCCTTGGGGTTGCGGCGGCCTTGGACATTGGCGCCGATCAGCAGGCGGCCCGGGCCGACCTGTCCGCCCCACACGCCGCCGAAGGCGCCGCGGATGCGCTTGTCGTCGAACATCAGGGCGCCGGCGCGGACATAGCCGCCGTCCAGGGCCAGGGCGTCGCGCAGGACGATGTTCAGCGCGCCAGCCACGGCGTCGCCGCTACGGTTGGCGCTGTTGCTGCGGACGATCTCGATGTGATCGATCAGCTCGGCGGGGATGCGGTCGACGAAGAACGCCTGGTCGGCGCCGCTGCCGAACGCCCCCGAGCTGGAGCCCGAGCCGGGAACCTTCTCGCCGTTGATCAGGATCTGGGTGTAGGCCGGATCCAGGCCGCGCAGGCGCACGCCGTCCGATTCCAGCACGTCCGACAGGAACGAGACGCTGGGCACGCGCTTGAGGGCGTCGCCGACGGTCAGCGGCTCGAAACGCTGGAAGTAGTCGAGGCCGTATTCCAGGACCGGCGCGGTCGATTCCGAGCGGTTGCGGTAGGCGATCTTGGCCTGGACCACGACTTCCGAGGCCAGGGTCGGCTCATCGGCGGTGGCGATCGGCGCGTCGTTGGCCGCCGTGGCGGCCAGGGCGCTCGAAGCGGCCAAGGCCAGCGGCGCGAACGCCGCCAGCGCGAAGAGCGTGGTCTTCTTCATCGATATCCCCTTGTTGTGCTCCGCGCGGTTTTGAGCAGGCGCGGTTGGACAGCCCGGGGGTCGGGATAGTTTCGGGACGCGATGTTTCCCTGACAGTTTTGTCTCAGTTTTGTGGCGCGGCCCTGACCGTCAACGCTTTCCGGCTGGCCTTCCCAGCCAGTGGCGCAGGGCCCCGTTCACCGGGCCTGGCGCCTCCATCGGCGTCATGTGGCCGGTGTTGGGGATCACCACGAGATGGGTGCAACCGATCGCCCAGGCCATCTCGCGGTGGCCGGCGGCGGGGGTGATCTGGTCGTTCTCGCCGACGATGATCAGCAGCGGGACGCGCAGGGCCTTCAGCGCCGCCTCGCCGTCCTCGCGCTCCAGGCTGTTCTGGCGCAGGAACACCTCGCGGCCCAGGCGCTGGGTCATCTCGACGATGCGGGTGGTCAGGTCCGTGTCCTCGAGGCGCGAGGCGTCGACATAGGATTTCATGATCGCCTGGCCGATGCCCAGGAATGTCCCGCCCTTGGCGGCGGCCTTGTTCAGCGCCCGGCGTTGGGCGGCGCGCTCGGGCGTGTCGACGCGGATCGAGGTGTCCAGCAGCGCCAGGCGCTCGATCCGTTCCGGCGCCAGCCGCGCGATCTCCTGGGCCACGTAGCCGCCCATCGAGAACCCGGCCAGGGCGAAGCTCGGCTCGGCCTTGTCCAGCACGCTCCGCGCCATCTCGCGGATCGTGGCGTAGGGGGCGAGGTCCGGTACCCAGATACGGGCGACGTCGGCGAGGCCCTCGATCTGGTCGCGCCACAGCTCGGCGTCGTTCAGAAGGCCGGGCAGCAGGATCAACTGGGGCAGGGGAGCGTCGGTCATCGCGGTCTTATAGCCCGACGCGCGGGCGCTTCAGAAGGGCTCGTCCGTCGTGCGCGCGGCGGCGATGGCCAGTTCGTGGGCGTGCAGCGGAAGCAGGTCGCGGGCGCGCTGGGTGAACTCTAGCCCGTGGGCGTCGACATAGGCGCGATCAACCTGGCCGCCGGGCTTGGGGTCGATGATCTTCTCGCCGTCCCAGAACACCGCGTGGCCCGTGCCCGGCAGGGTGGGCGACAGCACGCCGACGATGCCGGGACTGGACCACAGCATGTAGATGCCGCTCAGCAGCATGAAGCCCCAGCCGTGCGCCACGCTGCGCAGGATCGAATGGCTCATGGGCCCCTGGACCGGGAACGCGGCGTCGTGGGCGAGCGCGGCGGCGACCACATCCTCGTAGGATCGGCCGGTCAGCATCGCCAGGACGCAGATCATGCAGTCATCGGGCGAGCGCTGGTAGACGGCCGGCTGGCCAGTGTGGGCGCAGATCAAGGTCATGGTCCGAGCCTTGTAGATCATCGGACTGGCAACGAAAAAGGGGCGCTCCGGAGAGCGCCCCTTTCCGTCTCACTTGCGTGAGCCGTGCTCGTTACGCATCCACCATGTTCTTGGCGATCGCCGCCTCGCGCATGGTCTTCTGCAGCTTCTCGAACGCGCGGACCTCGATCTGGCGGACGCGCTCGCGAGAGACGCCGTACTGGGCGGCGAGCTCTTCCAGGGTCGTCGGGTCGTCCTTGAGGCGGCGTTCGGTCAGGATGTGACGCTCACGGTCGGTCAGTTCGACCATCGCCTCTTCCAGAAGCGACATCCGCAGCGACTTCTCCTCGTTGTCGGCGACCAGGGTCTCTTGCGAAACCTGTTCCTCGTCGGCCAGCCAGTCCTGCCACTCGCTCTCGCCGTCGGCGCGCAGCGGCGCGTTCAGCGAGGCGTCGGGGCCCGACAGGCGGCGGTTCATCGAGATGACCTCGCTGTCCAGCACGCCCAGCTTGGTGGCGATGGCGCTGACCTGCTCGGGGCGCAGGTCACCGTCCTGGAAGGCGGCGATCTGGCTCTTGGCCTTGCGCAGGTTGAAGAACAGCTTCTTCTGCGCGGCGGTCGTACCCATCTTCACCAGCGACCACGAGCGCAGGATGTATTCCTGGATCGAGGCGCGGATCCACCACATGGCGTAGGTCGCCAGGCGGAAGCCCTTGTCGGGCTCGAACTTCTTGACGGCCTGCATCAGGCCGACATTGCCTTCCGAGATCACCTCGCCGATCGGCAGGCCGTAGCCGCGATAGCCCATGGCGATCTTGGCCACGAGACGCAGGTGCGACGTCACCATCTTGTGGGCGGCTTCGGAGTCCTGATGCTCTTTCCAGCGTTGGGCGAGCATGAACTCCTCGTCCTTCGGCAGCATCGGGAACTTGCGGATCTCGGTGAGGTAACGCGACAAGCCGCCGTCCGGCGACATCACCGATAGAGAATTCACGGCCATCTATTCATATCCCCTTGCGTGCGGATCCGCTCGCCATTCGCGCGCGATCATCCCCCACACGAGGGAATAGATAGTTCGCGGAGCGGCGGTTGGAAGAGTGGTAACGCATTTGTAATGTCCGAGTTCACAGCTGGGATATTGTATGAATGCGGCGTCACTTTGATCCGGCGCGCGGTTAGGCCAATCTGCCTCCAAATCGAGGGGGAGTCGCCGCATGATCCGTTTCATTCTCCGCATCCTGATCGCCGCCGCCGGCCTGTGGCTGGCCGCCCGGATCATCCCTGGCGTCACCGCCGACGGGTGGAAGACCCTGATCATCGCAGGCTTCCTGCTGGGGATCGTCAACGCGGTGGTCCGGCCGGTCGTGACGATCCTGACCTTCCCCCTGACTGTCCTCACCCTGGGCCTGTTCCTGCTGGTGGTGAACGCGGCGATGATTGGCCTGGTCGCCTGGTTCCTGGACGGTCTGGCGGTGGCCGGCCTGTGGGCTGGGGTGCAGGCGGCGGTGGTGACGGGGATCGTCAGCTGGATTGGCCAGGTGCTGCTGGGCGACGCCCAGAAGGCGCGGGAATAGCGGACGCAGGGGCAATCTGGCGCTCGGCCCGCTTTGGCGTAACCTCGGTCTCCGGGAGGAAGCCGAGATGAAGATCACCGGCGTCAATCACCTGGCTCTGGTCTGCCGCGACATGGCCGAGACGGTGAAGTTCTACACCGAGGTGCTGGGCATGCCCCTCGTCAAGACCGTGGCCCTGCCGGACGGCGGCCAGCACTTCTTCTTCGACTGCGGCGGCGGGTCGTGCCTGGCCTTCTTCTGGTGGCCCGAAACCCCGCCGGCCGCGCCGGGGATCGCCTCGGTCCGCCAGTTCCCGGCCGACTCCAAGACCGCCGTCGGCTCGATGAACCACGTGGCCTTCACCGTCGACGAGGCCGACCTCGAGGCCTGCGTGACGCGGCTGCAGGCGGCGGGCGTGCCGGTCCTGCCGGTGGTGGTCAATCACGACGACAGCGAGATGGGCGTGGCCCGCAAGCTCCACCCCGGCGTCTTCGTCCGCTCGGTCTATTTCACCGATCCCAACGGCATCATGATGGAGCTGGCCGCCTTCACCCGCGACTTCGGACCCGAGGACGTGCGGCACGAACCGGCGGGCGCCTCGCGACCCGTTCCGGTGACCGCCTGATGCCGCGCCTGCGCCAGATCCCGCGCGGCGAGGTGGCCGACAAGGGGACGCTGAAGCTCTACGACCTGCTGTTCGGCGATCGCGACCCCGTGGCCCAGCCCGGCACGGCCACCGGTACGCGCGGCGACTGGTGGACGGTGTTCGCGGGCAGTCCCGACGTCCTGCGCCACGCCGCCCAGGGCTTCGCCCTCTATCGCGACCCGGCCCGCAAGATCGATCCGGTGCTGCGCGAGCTGGCCCAGACCCGGGCCGGCTGGACGCGGAGCAGCCAGTTCGTGTTCTCCCAGCACTGCAAGTCGCTACGCGGTCTGGGCGTTGCGGAGGAGAAGATCGCCGCCGTGCCGCACTGGCAGGTGTCGACCGTGTTCGACGCCCAGGAGCGCGCGGTGCTGGCCTATGCCGACGGCCTGGTGCTGGACGGCGGCCGGATCGCCGACGGGGTGTTCGCGGCGCTCAAGGCGTTCCTGACTGACGAACAGATCCTGGAGCTGACCTACATCACCTGCCTCTACGAGATGCACGCGGTGATGAGCCGGGCCCTGCGCACCGAGTTCGACGACCGCGACGAGCCGGTGGTCGAGGTCGCCGCGCCGGAGGACTTCAAGGCCCGGGACTTCATGGATACCGGGCGCTAGTTCCGCGGTTCTCTCAGAAGTAGTCAGGCACAGTAAACGCGCCCACAAACACTGTGACGGCGTCGTGAAGTTTTCGCGAAATGCACCGTCGCAAGCTCAGCTATTAGCGCCTCGTTAGCCGAGGAAATGGTCCCTCCCGCTCGTAAGTGGAGGCGTAGCGATGTTCACCCTGAGGGACACCGTTTCTTCCCTGACGCCCGCGCGTCAGGACGATCTGGGCAAGGCCCTGTACGAGCGCTTCCGCGAGGAGCCCGACACCCTGATCGTGCCCGTGCTGGACGCCGAGGACCGCCCGATCGGCATCGTCGAGCGCAACGCCTTCTTCCTGCGCATGGCCGCCGAGTACGGCCGCGCCCTCTACGCCAACCGTCCGATCTCGTCGCTGATGGACCGCGAGCCGCTGGTCGTCGACGCCGACGCCGAGCTGGCCGAGTTCACCACCGACAGCCTGTCCTACCGCGCCTCGGACCTGCTGCGCGGCTTCATCGTCACCGAGAACGAGCGCTATCTGGGCGTCGGCACGGTGCTGGGGCTGCTGCAGGCCTCGAACGAGACCAACCGCCGGGGCGTGGCCCAGATCGCCCGCCTGGCCCACTACGACCCGCTGACCGACCTGCCCAACCGGGTGCTGTTCCAGAAGTCGCTGTCCGAGGCCCTGGCCCGCCGCTCGCGCAAGGGCGACCAGCTGGCGGTGCACTTCATCGACCTGGACCGCTTCAAGACCGTCAACGACACCCTGGGCCATCCGCTGGGCGACGCCCTGCTGCGCGAGGCCGCCGAGCGCCTGCGCAACTGCGTGCGCGACGGCGACACCGTGGCCCGCCTGGGCGGCGACGAGTTCGCGGTCGTCCAGACCGGGCTCTCGGACATGGGCGGCGCCACCCGCCTGGCCGGCCGCGTGGTCGAGGCCATGGCCGCCCCGTTCGAGCTGCAGGGGCACCAGGTGGTGATCGGGGCCAGCGTCGGCGTCGCCGCCGCCCCCTCCGACGGCGAGGACGCCGACGAACTGCTCAAGAAGGCCGACATGGCTCTCTACCGCGCCAAGGCCGACGGGCGCGGCGCCTTCCACTTCTTCGAACGGGCCATGGACGAGCAGCTCCAGGCGCGCCGCGCCCTGGAGCTGGACCTGCGCCGCGCCCTGGCGGACGGCGAGTTCGAACTCTACTACCAGCCGCTCTATCACCTGGACGACGAACGGGTGACCGGCTGCGAGGCCCTGCTGCGCTGGCGCCATCCCGAACGCGGCATGGTCTCGCCGGCCGACTTCATCCCCCTGGCCGAGGAGATCGGCCTGATCATGCCGCTGGGCGAGTGGGTGCTGCGCCACGCCTGCGCCGAGGCGGCCAACTGGCCCGCCCATGTCCGCCTGGCGGTGAACCTGTCGCCCGCCCAGTTCCGCGATCGGGGGCTGGTGCGCACCGTCGTCTCGGCCCTGGCCGCCTCGGGCCTGCCGGCCCAGCGCCTGGAGCTGGAGATCACCGAGTCGGTGCTGCTGCAGGACAGCGTGGCCAACATGTCGATGCTGCACGACCTCAAGGCCCTGGGCGTGCGCATCTCGATGGACGACTTCGGCACGGGCTACAGCTCGCTGAGCTATCTGCGCAGCTTCCCGTTCGACAAGATCAAGATCGACCAGACCTTCGTCCGCGACATCCTCGACGACAGCGACGCCATGGCCATCATCAAGGCCGTGCTGGACCTGGGCGCGTCGATGGGCATCGTCACCACGGCCGAGGGCGTCGAGACCCTGGAACAGATGAACGCCCTGCGCGGCCAGGGCTGCGCCGAGATCCAGGGCTACTTCATCAGCCGCCCCGCCCCGGCGGCCGAGATCGCCAAGCTGCTGGGCGTGGAGCGTCTGGCGGTGGCGGAAGAGGGCGCGGCCTACGCCACCCGCTTCAGCGCCGCGCCCAGGTCCTCGACCATCTCGGGCGTGGTGGCCCACGAGCACATGAAGCGCACCGCGCCGTCCAGGAAGCGGTAGACGAACCAGCCCTCGCCGCGCAGGCGCTCCAGGGTCGGCTCGTCCATCTCGACGAAGATCCCGTTGGCCTCCACCGGGTGCCGGATAGGGAAGGGCATCAGCCCGGCCAGCTTTTGCGCCATGGCGTTGGCGTGGGCCGCGCGGGCCGCCCAGGGCGTCTTGGAGGCTTGGCCGGCCTCGCCGTCCTCGCCCAGCAGGCCCAGCCACGGGGCGGCCAGGAAGCGGCCCTTGCTGACCAGCTGGCCGGCGTGCTTGAGGCGCGCGTCCAGGCGGCGGGCATGGGCGGGATTGAGGAACACGACGGCCTCGGTCGGGGTCGAGCCGGCCTTGGTGCCGCCGATGACCAGGATGTCGACGCCCATCCTGGCCACGCTCTTCAGGTCGAAGCCGGCGGCGACCGCGTTGGCCAGCCGCGCGCCGTCCAGATGGACGCCGCAGCCCTTGGCCTTCGCGGGCGCGATCAGGCCGCGCAGGTGTTCTTCCGAATAGACCGTGCCGTATTCGGTGGCGGTGGTCAGCGACAGGGCGGCGGCGGGCTGGTTGTACGAGACCTCGGGCCGGGCCAGGGCGGCCTCCAGGCTGGCCGGGTCGATCCGCCCCGACGCGCCGGACAGGCCGATCAGGCCAACGCCCTGGCCGAAGAAGCCGGGCGCCCCCGTCTCGTCGGTGCAGATGTGGGCGTGCTCGTGGGCCAGAACCGCCTCGTGCGGCTGGGCTAGAAGGGTCAGGGCGAAGGCGTTGGCGGCCGTGCCCGAGGCGGTGAACCGCACCTGCGCATCGGCGTCCAGCACGCCGCGGATCCGGTCGGCGGCCGCGCGGCTGACATGGTCCGTGCCATAGCCCGAGGCCGTGCCGGCGTTGGCGGCGACCAGGGCCTCGATGACCTCGGGCATGGCGCCGGCGACGTTGTCGGACGCGAAATCGTAGCGGGGGCTTTTCATGACCTCTGGATAGAGGCGCGGGCGGGCTCCGGGCAAGTCGGAACCCGCGCGGCTGGCGATCGGCCTACCGGGCCGCCGCCAGGGCCTGGGTCAGGTCGGCCAGGATGTCGTCGATATGCTCCAGGCCGATCGAGAGGCGGACGTAGCCGTCGGACACCCCGGTCGCCCGCTGCTCCTCGGCGCTCAGCTGCGAGTGGGTGGTCGAGGCCGGATGGATGGCCAGGCTGCGGGCGTCGCCGATATTGGCCACATGGTAGAACAGCTTCAGGCCGTCGATGAACGCGCGGCCCGCCTCGCGTCCGCCGGCCAGCTCGAAGCCGACCAGCCCGCCATAACCGCCGGAGAGATAGCGGTCGGCGCGCTCGCGCTGAACGCCGGTCTGAAGGCTGGGGTGGATCACCCGCGTCACGCCCGGCGTCTGCGACAGCGTCTTGGCCACGGCCGTCGCGTTCTCGCTATGACGGGTGATGCGCAGGGGCAGCGTTTCGACGCCCTGCAGGATCTGGAAGGCGTTGAACGGCGACAGCGCCGCGCCCAGGTCCCGCAGCAGCACCGTGCGGGCCCGCAGGATGTAGGCGATCGGGCCCAGCGGCTTGGCGGCCTCGGCCCACACCGCGCCGTGATAGCTGGCGTCGGGGGTGTTCAGAGTCGGGCTGCGCTCGGGATGGGCGGTCCAGTCGAAATTGCCGCCGTCGATGATCACGCCGCCGATCGAGGTGCCGTGGCCGCCGATGTACTTGGTGGTGGAATAGACGACGATCGCCGCGCCATGCTCCAGCGGCCTGGCCAGCAGCGGGGCGGCGGTGTTGTCGACGATCAGGGGAACGCCCGCCTTGCGGCCGATCTCGGCGACCTCGGCGATCGGGAAGACGGTCAGTTTCGGATTGGGCAGGGTCTCGGCGTAGTAGGCGCGGGTGCGCGCGTCGGTGGCGCGGGCGAAGGCCTGCGGGTCCTCCGGATCGACGAAGCGGACCTCGATCCCCTGGTCGCGCAGGGTGTTGGCGAACAGGTTCCAGGTGCCGCCATAGAGGTCGGTCGAGCTGACGATGTTGTCGCCGGCGCGGGCCAGGTTCTGGATCGCGAAGGCCGACGCCGCCTGGCCCGAGGCGACGGCCAGGGCCGCGGCGCCGCCCTCCAGCGCGGCCAGGCGCTGCTCCAGGATGTCGATCGTCGGGTTGCCGATCCGCGTATAGATGTTGCCCAGCTGGCGCAGGGCGAACAGGTCGGCGGCGTGCTGGGTGCTTTCGAACTGGTACGAGGTCGTCTGATAGATCGGCGGCGCCACCGCCCCCGTCGCGGGATCGGCGCGCCAGCCGGCGTGCAGAGCCAGGGTCTCGGGGTGAAGCTTGCGGTCTGACATCGGCGTTTCCTGTTGCTCTTCCTGACAACGACGCCGTGACCTTAGTCGCCCGAACGCCCACGAAGAGGTCCGTTATTCTCGCCGCCCGGCCAGAAAATCTTAGGTCGAGCGCGCCCAGTCCCGAACGTCCTGGACGAATAGCCCGGGCTCTTCCATCGCCGCGAAATGGCCGCCGCGCGGCTGGTCGGTCCAGCGGGTGATGTTGTAGGCCCGGTCGGCCCACGAGCGGGGCGGGGGCTTGTAGATGCTCTCGCCGGGGAAGTTGGCGAAGGCGGTCGGGGTCTCGCAGCGCTGGCCTTCGGCCAGGACCGGCCCGCCTTCCTCCAGCATGGCGCGGTAGTACCAGGCGCCGGTCGTGAAGCTGCCGGTCATCACGTACAGCATGACGTTGGTCAGCAGCTGGTCGCGGCTGAACACCTGCTCGAACGGCTTGGTCGAGAGGTCGGCCCAGTCGTGGAAGCGCTCCAGGATCCAGGCGGCCTGGCCAACGGGGTTGCTGGCCCCCAGCCAGGCGACGGACTGCGGCTTGCTGGCCTGCAGGCGGAAATAGGCGCCCCACAGGTCCATCTGGGCGCCGAAGCCGGTGATCCAGTTTATTTCCTCGGGCGTCTGGGGCGGACCGGCCGGGCGCAGGCCGATCATGTTCAGGTGGATGGCCTTGACGTGCGTGGCGTGGTCGAGACCCAGCCACGAGGTGACCAGCCCGCCCCAGTCGCCCCCCTGGGCCAAGTAGGTTCCGTAGCCCAGTTCGCGGGTCATCAGCGTGTCGAAGATTCTCGCCGTCGCCCGCTGGCCCAACGGCCGTTTCGGCTTACCCGAGAAGCCGAAGCCCGGCAGCGACGGGATGACCAGGTCGAAGGCGTCGGCCGGAACGCCGCCGTGGCGCGAGGGAAAGGCCAGGGGTGCGATGGCGTCCCAGAACTCGAAGTGGCTGCCCGGCCAGCCGTGGGTGATCAGCAGCGGCCGCTTGCCGCCGGCCTCGCCGACCACGTGGACGAAGTGGATGTCCAGATCCTCGATCGTCGCCGTGAACTGCGGGAAGCGGTTGAGGTTGGCCTGGGCGGCGGCGACGTCGAAGCCGTCGGTCCAGTACGCGCAGAGGTCGCGCAGAAAGTCCGCGTCGCAGCCATACCCCCAGCCGCCGCCTTCCGGGGCGGGCGGGAAGTCATAGGCGCGGACCTGGGCGAGAACCTTGTCGATGGCCTCGCGGCTCCAGTTCACCTCGAACGGCGTCGGCATGGCGGCCCTCCCTGGTTTTCGGAGAGGGTCGGCCGGGTGACGTGGGGGAGGTCAAATCAAACTGTGTCATCCCGGATAGCCTCTGCAAGGCTTCCGGGATGACACGGAACTGGGACCTCAAGCCGCCGCCGCCCTCCACGCCCGCACCTTCGGCCACAGCATGTTCACCGCCAGGCCGGTCAGCACCAGGGCGGCGGCCGCCAGTTTCCAGGCGGGCAGGCCCTCGCCCAGCAGCAGGGCCGAGGCGCCCATGCCGAACACCGGGACCAGCAGGGCCATCGGGGTGACGGTGGCGGCCGGGTGGCGGGCCAGCAGCCAGCCCCAGGCGGCGTAGCCGAACATGGTGTTGCCCACCGCCTGCCAGGCCACCGCCAGCCAGGTCGAGAGGCTGGCGCCAGTCACGCCCTTGACGATGGCCGGCCAGCCTTCCAGCCACAGCGACATGGCGAAGAGCGGCGGGATCGAGAACAGGCTGGCCCAGACGACATAGCCCAGCATGTTCACGGAGCCCGCCTGGCGCGCGACGATGTTGCCGGCCGACCAGCTGGCCGCCGCCAGCAGCACCAGCAGCACGCCCAGGGGCGTGGCCGAGCCGCCGCCGTGCGCGGCGATCAACACGATGCCCGAGGCGGCCAGCAGCAGGGCCGCGATCTGGAAGCCCTGCACCCGCTCCTTGCTGATCTGCATGGCCATGCCGATGGTGAAGAACACCTGGGTCTGCACGACCAGCGAGGCCAGGCCCGGCGAGATGTGACCCTTCATGGCCACGAACAGCAGGCCGAACTGCCCCGCCCCGATCAGCACGCCATAGGCCGCCAGGTTCCTCCACGACACCGCCGGCCGCTTCACGAAGAAGGCCATCGGGACCAGCACCAGGCAGAAGCGCAGGGTGGCGAACAGCAGCGGCGGCAGGTGGTCCAGGCCGATGCGGATGACCACGAAGTTCGTCCCCCAAACCGCCACCACGGCCAGGGCCAGCAGGAAGTGGCGCAAGGGCAGGGGCGTGTTGGTCATGGCCGTTCCGATCGCAGGCGGGGACAGGCTTCCGGACTTGAGCCCTCACGCGGAGCGGAGCAATGGAAACATTGTCTCGATGACAATGCTCCCCGCCTCAGGGCGCGGCGATGCCCAGGCCTCGGACCAGGGTGGTCAGCGCCAGGGCTCGCAGCCGCGCCGGATCGATGGCCGGCGACAGCTTGCCGGTCAGCTGCAGCATCAGCATGCCGTGCAGCACCGACCAGAACAGGTGGCCGATCAGCTCGGCGTCGCCGTCCAGCAGGCCGGCGGCGATCATCGCCTCGACATGGACGGTCATGGTGCGGCGGGCGCGGACGATGGCGGCCTGCAGCTCGGGATAGTCGCCCTCGGTCGGCTGGTTCAGGTCGAACATCAGGCGATAGGCCAGGGGCTCGGCCAGGGCGAAGTCGACATAGGCCTGGCCGGCGTTGCGCGAGCGATGCAGCGGGTCGGCGGGGACCGCCATGGCCGTCTCCAGCCGCGCGGCGAAGCGGGCGAAGGCCGCCGTGCGCACGGCCGCCAGGATGGCGTCCTTGTCCTTGAAGTAGCGGTAGGGGGTCATGGGGCTGACGCCCAGGGCCTGGGCCAGCTCGCGCATGGTCACCGCCTCGATGCCGCGCTCGGCGAACAGGCCCTCGGCGGCGTCGCACAGGCGGCGGCGGAAGGCTTCGACGTCTTCGGACGACAGGACGCGGGGCACGCGAGAATCCCGATTGACTCACTCAGCCGCTTACAACATAAATTTACATTGTAAACAATAAGCGCGTTCCAAAACGGGAGGTCCGGTCATGGACGGTGACGTGCGTATCAACCCCTTCCTCAGCGGCAATTTCGCGCCGGTGCGTAGCGAGGACGACCTGGTCCTGCCGGTCACGGGCGCCTTGCCGCCGGGTCTGCGCGGCACGCTCTATCGCAATGGCCCAAATCCGCAGTTCGATCCGCGCGACGCCAACTACCACTGGTTCGTCGGCGACGGCATGCTGCACGCCTTTACCGTGGGCGACGGCCAGGTCCGGTACCGCAACCGCTGGGTCCGCACCAACAAGTGGACCCTGGAGCACGAGGCCGGGCGAGCCCTGTTCGGCAGCTGGGGCAACCCGATGACCACCGACCCCTCGGTGCTGGGCGTGATCAGCGAGGGCGTGGCCAACACCAACATCATCACCCACGGCGGCCATCTGCTGGCGCTGGAGGAGGCCCACGCGCCGTTCGAGATGAGCGGCCCGGACCTCGAGACGGTCGGCCAATACGACTTGGGCGGCAAGGTCACGGCCCATCCCAAGACCTGCCCTTTCACCGGCGAGCTCGTCTTCTTCGCCTATGCCGACGACGCCATGCCGCTGTCGAACAAGATCAGTTGGGGCCTGGCCGACAAGGACGGACGCCTGCTGAAGCGCGAGACCTTCGAAGCCCCGTACTGCGCGATGATCCACGATTGCATCGTCACCGAGCACCATATCGTCATCCCGGTCCTGCCGCTGTCGGGCAGCCTGCCGCGCGCGATGAGCGGCAAGCCCGCCTTCGCCTGGGAGCCCGCGCTGGGCGGCCATCTGGCGGTGATCCGCCGCGACCAGGGCGTTTCCAGCCTGCGCTGGATCGAGGTCCCCGCCTGTTACGTCTTCCACGTCATGAACGCCTTCGAACAGGGCGAGACGATCGTCGCCGACGTCATGCGCTATGACACCGCGCCGCTGTTCCCCAATCCCGACGGGACCAAGGGCGAGAACGCCGCCGCCTATCTGACGCGCTGGACGATCGACCTGGCCGCCGGCGCGGTGGCCGAGGCGCCGCTGGACGATACGGCCGGCGAGTTCCCCCGCTTCGACGAACGCTTCGCCGGCATGCCCTACCGCTACGGCTGGCTGGTGGGCCAGAGCCTGAAGCCTGGCGACTTCCGCTCCAACATCGTCGTCCACCTGGACCTGGCGACCGGCGCGCGGAAGACCTGGACGGTCCCGAAGGGCGACGCGATCTCGGAGGCGGTCTTCACCCCCGCCGGACCCGACGCCGCCGAGGGCGAGGGCTGGCTGACGGCGGTGATCTATCGCGCGGTCGAGGACGTCAGCGAGTTCGTGGTCTTCGACGCCCAGGCGGTGGACAAGGGCCCGATCGCCGGGGCGAAGCTGCCGCGCCGCGTGCCGTTCGGGTTCCATGGGCAGTGGGTGAGGGGATAGATCTCCTTCTCCCCTTGCGGGAGAAGGTGGCGCGCAGCGCCGGATGAGGGGTTGAAAGGCGTGTCCGACGGGCCGGCGCGACCCCTCACCCGACCGCCTTCGGCGGCCACCCTCTCCCGCAAGGGGAGAGGGATGAATTCAAACAATTGTTTGACTTCTCGCGGACCTGACCGCCTACTCCGCGCGAATGCCAAGGAGGCTCCGATGGCCTGGGATTTCCTCGTCGCCAAGTCCGACCTGCGCCGCACCGAATTCCGCGAGGTTGATCCGCCGCCGCTGGAGGCGGGCCAGGTCCGGCTGGCCATCGAGAGCTTCGCCCTGACGGCCAACAACATCACCTACGCGGTGTTCGGCGAGGCGATGAAGTACTGGGATTTCTTCCCGGCGCCAGAAGGCTTCGGCCGCGTGCCCGTGTGGGGTCACGCCCAGGTCGAGGCCTCGGCCCATCCCGAGATCGCGGTCGGCCAGAGGTTCTACGGCTACTGGCCGATGTCCACGCACCTGACGGTGCAAGCCAAGGTCGGCAAGACCGGCTTCACCGACGTCTCGCCCCATCGCGCGCATCTGGCGGTGGTCTACAACCAGTATCAGGCGGTCGGGGACGCGGATGGGCTGGAGGCGCACAAGGCGCTGCTGCAGCCGCTGTACATCACCTCGTTCCTGATCGAGGACTTCCTGGACGAGAGCGCCCTGTTCGGCGGCAAGTCGGTGGTGCTGTCCAGCGCCTCGTCCAAGACCGCCATCGGGCTTGCCTACCTGCTGAAGCAGCGCGGGGCGGCCAAGGTGGTGGGCCTGACTTCGCCGCGCAATGTCGGCTTCGTCGAGGCCTTGGGCTACTATGATCAGGTCGTGACCTATGCCGACCTGCCGACGGCGGCGATCGAACGGCCGGCGGTGTTCGTCGACTTCGCCGGCGACGCTGGGGTGCTGAGGGCGGTCCACGAGACCTTCGGGGCGGACCTGGCCTTCTCGCTGCTGGTGGGCGGCACCCACTGGGAGGCCCAGAAGGGCGGCGGCGAGCTGCCCGGCCCCAAGCCGGTGTTCTTCTTCGCCCCCGACCGCATCGCTAAGCGCCGCGTCGACTGGCCCCCGGGCGAGTTCGAGACACGCTACGGCAAGGCCTGGGCCGGGTTCGTGAAGGATGCGCCACGCTGGCTGACGGTCGAACGCGGGCAGGGCCAGGCGGCGATCCAGGCGGCGTTCGCGGCGCAGGTGGATGGTGGGACTAGCCCCGACACGGGCGTGGTGTTGGCGCCTTAACCCCTCTCCTCCCCATTAGGGGGAGGTGGATCGGCGCGACTACGCGCCGAGACGGAGGGGGTCCGCGAAGCGGTTCTGCATAGGCCGCGCCCCAAAGTCCCCTCCACCGCCGTTCGGCGGTCCCCCTCCCCCAAAGGGGGAGGAGAGTGGGAAACCTAAGCCGCCACGCGCCCCTCGTCCTCCAGGCTCACGCCCAGCCGCTCGCGCAACGCCGCCGCGCCATCCGGGGTCAGCCGCACTGCGCGGCCCTGGGCCTCCAGCGCCAGCCACCCCCGCGCGGTCATCGCCTCCAGCAGCTTGACCCCCAGCGGCCCGGCCAGGTGATGGCGGCGCTCGGTCCAGTCCAGGCACTGGCGGGCCACGCCGCGCGGCGAGCGCAGGGCGTCGACCGCGATCCCCAGATCCTCGAACCAGCGTCGGCCTTGCGGCGTGACGTCATAGAGCTTCTCCGTCGCCGGGCGGATCAGGTCGCGCTCGACCAGGGCCTCGCAGACCCTGACCCCCAGCCGCCCCGCAAGGTGGCCGTAGCAGCAGCGGGCGTCGCGCAGGGCGCGGGCCTTGGGCGAGCGGGGAACCTCCAGCGAGCGGACCGGCGCGGCCAGCACCGACAGGGCCTCGATCGCGTGGGCGACTTCGGCGCTGGCCAGCCGATAGTAGCGGTGGCGGCCCTCGCGCTCGACGGCCAGCAGGCCGCCGTCGACCAGCCTGGCGAGGTGGTTGCTGGCCGCCTGGGCGGTGACGCCGGCGGCCCAGGCCAGGGCGCTGGCCGGCTGGGCGCGGCCGTCCTGCAGCGCCTGCAGCATCGCCGCGCGGGTCGGATCGCCGATCAGGGCGGCGGGGGTGGCGATGTTGGCGTCCATGTTCGCATCATACCGCCATCGCTGGCGGAATGGTTCATCGGCGCGTGTAGCATCCAGGCGGCGGATCAGGGCAAGTCGAGACCATGAGCCGATCCCGCCTGCCTCTGATCACCGCCGCCGCCAGCTTCGGCTTCTTCGTCACCCAGCTGGACGTGACCATCGTCAATGTGGCGCTGGACGCGATCGGCGCGGCGTTCGATGCGCCCACCGCCCAGCTGCAATGGGTGGTCGACGCCTATGTGCTGGCCCTGGCGGCGATGCTGCTGTCGGCCGGGGCGATTGGCGACCGCGTGGGACCGCGCCGGGCGTTTGTGGCGGGCCTGGTGCTGTTCGGCGTCGCCTCGGCGGCCTGTGGTTTCGCGACCAGCCCCTTGATGCTGATCCTGGCCCGCGTGGCCCAGGGCGCGGCGGGCGCGCTGCTGATCCCGCCGTCCCTGGCCTTGATCGCCCACGCCGCCCATGGGGATGACAAGAGGCGCGCCTCGGCCGTGGGCTGGTGGACGGCGGCCGGCGGGGTGTCGATCGCCGTCGGGCCGGTGCTGGGCGGCCTCTTGGTCGAGACGCTGGGCTGGCGCTGGGTGTTCTTCGTCAACCTGCCGATCTGCGCGCTGGGCGCGGTCCTGACCCTGCTGGTCGCGCCGCCGACCCCGGCCAAGCCGCGCATACCGCTGGACATCCCCGGCCAGGCCCTGGCCGTCGCCGCCGTCTCGTTGCTGGTCGGCGGGCTGATCGAGGGCGGACATCGGGGATGGACGGGGGCGCCGCTGCTGGCCCTGGTCGCGGGCGGCCTTCTGGCGGTCGCCTTCGTGCTGTTCGAGCGCCGCGCGGCCCATCCCGCCATGCCGCTCAGCGTCTTTCGCCAGCGCCCGGCCTGGACGGCGGTGGTGGTCGGTTCGGCGCTGAACTTCACCTATTACGGCCTGATCTTCGTCCTAGGCCTCTACATGCTGCGCGCCCTGCACTGGAGCCCGTCGCGGGCGGGCCTGGCCTTCCTGCCGCTGACGGCGACCTTCATCGTCTCCAACCTGGTCAGCGGCGGGCTGGTCGCTCGGTTCGGCGCGCGGACGGTGACGACGGCCGGGGTGTTGGTCGCCGCCTGCGGCTACGCCCTGACCGCGCGGCTGGGCGTGGACAGCGACCTCATCCAGATGCTGCCCGGCTTCGTCCTGATCCCTGGCGGCATGGGCCTGGCGATCCCGGCCCTGACCAGCGGCCTGCTGGCCAGCGTCGACCGCCACGAGGCCGGGGCCGCCTCGGGCGCGCTGAACGCCTGCCGCCAGGTCGGCGGGGCGGCCGGGGTGGCGATCTTCGGGGCGCTGGCGGGCGTCGACGCGGTGGCGGGCCTGCGAAGCTCGGCGATCGCGGCGGCGGTCGTGCTGGTCGCGGCCGGCGCCCTGGCGGCGCGCGTCCGCGCTTGACCGCAGGCGCGGTTCGCCGCCTGCTGGGGCCCCGACGAATCCCGTCCGGCCGAGGCCCGCGATGCACGAATCCAGCAAGTCCGTCTTCCACAAGATCAAGGATTCGCGCTACGCGACCCGCTACATCGTCGGCGACGGCATCGACATCGGGGCCGGCGAGGACACGATCGGCCAGTACTACGAGTTCTTCCCGCTGATGAAGTCGTGCCGGGGCTGGGACCTGCCCGACGGCGACGCCCAGCTGATGGAGAGCGTGGCCGACGCGACCTTCGACTTCGTCCACTCCTCGCACTGCCTGGAGCACATGCGCGACCCCAAGGAAGCGCTGGAGAACTGGCTGCGGATCCTCAAGCCGGGCGGCCACCTGGTCTGCCTGATCCCCGATGAGGACCTGTACGAGCAGGGGGTCTTCCCCTCGACCTTCAACACCGACCACAAGCACACCTTCACGATCTTCAAGAAGGCCTCGTGGTCCGGCGCCAGCATCAACCTGACCGAGTTCCTGGCCAGCCTGTCGGCGAACGTCGAGATCAAGAAGATCGAGTTGATGGACGCCACCTTCCGCTACGAGCTCAACCAGCGCATCGGCGTCGACCGCTTCGACCAGACCCGCACGACGGTCGGCGAATGCGCGATCGAGTTCGTGCTGAAGAAGCTCTGAGGAGAATCCTTCCTCCATCAAGGGGGAGGGCTCAGAAAGCAAAAAGGCCCGCCCTGGTTTCCCAGGGCGGGCCTTTGAACTCAGGGGTTCAAGCCTAGACCAGCGAGCCGTGGCACTGCTTGAACTTCTTGCCCGAGCCACAGGGGCAGGGGGCGTTGCGGTTGGTGCGTTCCCAGTCTTCCGGCAGGGCCGAGACCGGCAGGGCCTCGCGCTGCTGGGGCGACAGGCCGTCCGGGATGGCGCCGGCGACGGCGGCGTTCTCGCCGGTCAGCGGGTCCAGGTGGACCTCCTGCAGGCCCTCCAGCGGCGTATGCGGGATCTCCGGCTCGGCATAGGCGATCTCGACCGTCATCAGCCAGCGGGTGGTGTTGGTGCGCAGGTCGCCCAGCAGCTTCTCGAACAGCGAGAAGGCCTCGGTCTTGTACTCGTTCAGCGGATCGCGCTGGCCATAGCCGCGCAGGCCGATGACGTTGCGCAGGTGATCCAGGTGCATCAGGTGCTCGCGCCACTGCAGATCGATCATCTGCAGCAGGAAGTTCTTCTCGACCGAGCGCATCTGCTCGGGCGTGATGATCACTTCGCGCTGGGCGGCGTATTCGTCGGCCGCCTTCTGGATGCGGTCCTTGATCTCCTCGTCGGCGATGCCTTCCTCGGCGGCCCACGCCTCGATCGGCAGGTCCAGGCCCAGGATCGACTGGACGCGTTCCTTCAGGCCTTCGACGTCCCACTGCTCGGCATAGGCCTTGGGCGGCAGGTGGCGGGCGACCAGGTCGTCGATCGTGTCCTGGCGCATCTCGACAATGATGTCCGAGAGGTCGTCGCTCTCCATGAACTCCTGGCGCTGCTCGAACACGGCCTTGCGCTGGTCGTTGACGACGTCGTCGTACTTCAGGAGGTTCTTGCGGATCTCGTAGTTGCGCTGCTCGACGCGCTTCTGGGCGGTGGCGATGGCGTTGTTCAGCCACTTGTGGGTGATCGCCTCGCCTTCCTGGACGCCGAAGGTGCGCATGATCGCGTCCAGGCGCTCGCCGGCGAAGATGCGCAGCAGGTCGTCCTCGCACGACAGGAAGAACTTGCTGCGGCCCGGGTCGCCCTGACGGCCGGTGCGGCCACGCAGCTGGTTGTCGATGCGGCGGCTCTCGTGGCGCTCGGTGCCCAGCACGAACAGGCCGCCGGCGGCCAGGGCCTGGGCCTTGCGGTCGGCGATCTCGGCCTCGAGCCGCGCGCGTTCCTCGACCTCGTCCTCGTGGGTGATCTCGAGGCCCATGCCCTTCTGCTGCTGGCGCCAGTTGAACAGGCGCATGTCGATGCTGCCGCCCAGCTGGATGTCGGTGCCGCGGCCGGCCATGTTGGTGGCGATGGTCACTGCGCCGGGCACGCCCGCGTCGGCGACGATCAGGGCTTCCTGCTCGTGGAAGCGGGCGTTCAGCACCTGGTGCGGGATGCCCTTCTGCTTCTTGCCGTCGTTCTCGAACGAGAAGCTGGACAGCAGCTTGGACAGCTCTTCGGACTTCTCGATCGAGACGGTGCCGACCAGGATCGGCTGGCCGCGCACGTGGCAGTCGGCGATCTGCTTGAGGATGGCCTCGTTCTTCTCGCGCTCGGTGCGATAGACCTCGTCGTCGTCGTCGATGCGCTGGATGGTGCGGTTGGTCGGAATTTCCGAGACGCTCATCTTGTAGATGTCGTCGAATTCCTGGGCTTCGGTCGAGGCCGTGCCGGTCATGCCCGACAGCTTCTTGTAGAGGCGGAAGTAGTTCTGGATCGTCACCGAGGCCAGGGTCTGGTTCTCGGGCTGGATGTCGGCGCCTTCCTTGGCCTCGATGGCCTGGTGCAGGCCTTCCGACAGGCGGCGGCCGGTCATCATGCGGCCGGTGAACTCGTCGATCAGGATGACCTCGCCGCCCTTGACGATGTAGTCCTTGTCGCGCGTGTACAGCACGTTGGCGCGCAGGGCCTGGTTGACGTGGTGCACCACCGAGACGTTGGCCGCGTCGTAGAGGCCCGCCGAGTCCTCGGCCAGGTGGCCGCCCGACATCAGGATCTCCTCGATCCGCTCCTGGCCGTCCTCGGTCAGGATGACCTGCTTCTGCTTCTCGTCGTGGTCGTAGTTGGTCTTGTCCAGGATCAGCTGCTTCACCAGCACGTCGATCGTCTTGTAGAACTCGCTGCGGTCTTCGGTCGGGCCCGAGATGATCAGCGGGGTGCGGGCCTCGTCGATCAGGATCGAGTCCACTTCGTCGACGATGACGAAGTTGTGGCCGCGCTGGACCATCTCGTCGACGCTGTAGACGAGGTTGTCGCGCAGGTAGTCGAAGCCGAACTCGTTGTTGGTGCCGTAGGTGATGTCGCTGCGGTACGCGCGCTGACGCTCGCCTTGGCTCAGGCCGTTGACGATGACGCCGTAGGACAGGCCCAGGAAGTTGTAGATCTGGCCCATCCAGTCGGCGTCGCGGCGGGCCAGGTAGTCGTTGACGGTGATGACGTGGACGCCCTTGCCTTCCAGGGCGTTCAGATAGGTCGGCAGGGTGGCGACAAGGGTCTTGCCTTCACCCGTGCGCATTTCCGAGATGCCCGAGAAGTGCAGCACCATGCCGCCGACCATCTGGACGTCGAAGTGGCGCATGCCCAGCACGCGCTTGGAGGCCTCGCGCACGGCGGCGAAGGCTTCGTTCAGAAGGTCGTCAAGCGTCTCGCCCTTTTCCAGGCGCGCCTTGAACTCGGCGGTCTTGCCCTTCAGGGCCTCGTCCGAGAGGGCGGCGTACTCGGGCTCGTAGGCGTTGATCTTCGCGACGCGCGCTTGGAAGGTCTTGACCTTGCGTTCGTTGGAAGAGCCGAAGAGCTTTTTGGCGAGACCAAGCATGCGGGGGGAATCCGAAGGACGGTTTGACGTGGAGGCCGGCGCTAAGGCTTTACGGGCCTCGACTACGGGAAACGGAGCCGCAGCAGGATCAGCGGAAAATCCGCTTCTCCAGTGCGGCCGGAGACTTAAGCACCGGTCATCTTGGTGTCAACGCGAAGACCCCGGCGTAAGTAAGGCTTTCGGGCCGGTTAGTGGCCGTCCCGCCTCAGTTTTCGCAAGAGCGCGTTAGGGTTAGGCGTGAGCGCCTAACCCGCCCGAACGCGCTCTCAATGCTAGAAGATCGAGCCTGTTTATCCGGTTTGGATGGGTCCATCCAAACCGTACAGGCTCGAGCCCGAACGCTTTGTGTGGCGAAGCCGTTTCCACTCGGCGAGAAACCGCGCTAGAGCCCATTGCAACAAAGCCGGAGATCTTGGCCTTGAAGACCACTTTCCGCCTCATGGGCGTGCTCAGCGCCTGCGCCCTGCTATTGGTCGCCTGCGGCCAGAACAAGGTCGCCGAAAAGCCGCCCGAGCCGGGCGACACCGCCGTGGCCCGCGTCAACGGCCAGGTGATCTGGGCCAGCGACGTCAAGCGCGAGGCCGTGGCCCAGGGCCTGATCAGCGAGGGCGAGCCGCTGGACGTCTCCAGCGAGGTGTTCCGCCAGCGCCTGGACGAGGTCATCGACCAGAAGCTGCTGGCCGCCGAGGCCGCCAAGCGCAAGATCGACAAGGACCCGATCGCCCAGCGCCGCCTGGCCGCCGCCCGCGAACGCATCCTGGGCGACATGCTGGTCGAGGGCGTGGTCGAGAAGGCCGTCACCGAGGACGCCATCCGCAAGCTCTACGCCGAGCAGCAGAAGCTCTCGAAGCGCTCGGAGGAGATCCGCGCCCGCCAGATCATCGTCGGCAGCCAGGCCGAGGCCGAGAGCGTCAAGAAGCTGCTGGCCTCGGGCGCCTCGTTCGACGCCTTGGCCATGGAGCGCTCGACCGACCAGGCCACCCGCTTCAACGGCGGCGACCTGGGCTATTTCACCCTGGACGTGATGCCCGAGCCCTATGGCGTGGCCCTGAAGGACGCCCAGAAGGGCGCTCTCGTCGGACCTTTCGCGGCCGAGGGCGGCTGGGTCCTGGTCCGGGTCGAGGACAAGCGCACCGAGGAGCCGATCACGCTCGAGGCCGCCCGGCCGCAGATCGTCCGCTTCCTGACCTATGACCAGGTCCGCGACATCCTCGAAAAGCTGCGCGGCTCGGCCAAGGTCGAGATGCTGATCGGCAAGGCCCAGGACGCCTCCGTCACCGGCGCCCAGGAACCGGCCTCGGCCCCGCCCGAAGCGCCGGTCGGCGCCCCGGCCTCGGCCCCGCCGCCTCCCGCCCAACCCGCCAAGAAGTAAAGAAGCGGTTCATGACCAAGACTCCCAAAGCTTCGGGCAAGAAGACAGCCGCGAAGGCCCCTGAAGTCGCGTCGGCTTCGGCGACGTCCAATCCCGTCGCGGCCGCCGGCGCCGCCATCGAGCGCGCGCTGGTCGACCCGCTGACCTCGGCCCTGAAGCGCGCTGGCCTGCGTCGCGCCCAGAAGTCGGCCAGCGAGGGCTCGCCCGGCGTCGCGGCGCCGGCCAAGCCCGCCCCCGCCGGCGCCGGCAAGCCGGGCCTGGCGATCTCGCCCCTGGCCGTGCCGTTTCCGCTCATCCCGCCGATCCCTGGCGTCGAGATCGCCACCGGCCGCGCCGGCTTCTACAAGCACGAGCGCGAGGACCTGCTCTTGATGCGCTTCGCCGAGGGAACCTCGGCGGCGGGCGTCTTCACCCGCCACGGCGTCGGCTCGGCCCCGGTCGACTGGTGCAAGCGCCAGCTGGCCGCCAGCGGCGGCGCGGATGTCCGCGCCCTGGTGGTCAACGCCGGCTGCGCCAACAGCTTCACCGGCAAGCCGGGCGCCGACGCGGTGCGCCGCGTGGCCACGGCCGTGGGCAAGCGCCTGGACTGCCGCCAGCGCGACGTGATGATGGCCTCGACCGGCGTCATCGGCGTCATCCTGGACGACAGCAAGATCACCGCCCGCCTGCCCGAGGTCGAGGCGCGCCTGACCGCCGACGCCTGGGCCCAGGCCGGCCGGGCGATCATGACCACCGACACCTTCCCCAAGGGGGCCTACGCCACGGCCCTGATCGACGGCGTGGAAGTGAAGATCGCCGGCATCGCCAAGGGCTCGGGCATGATCGCGCCCGACATGGCCACCATGCTGGCCTTCGTGGCCACCGACGCGGCCATCGCTCCGGCGGCGCTGCAGACCCTGGTCAGCCTCTACACCCGCACCACCTTCAACTGCGTGACGGTGGACGGCGACCGCTCGACCAATGACACCCTGCTGCTGTTCGCCACCGGCCAGTCGGGCGCGCCCAAGATCAGCCGTCCGGGCGACAAGCGTCTGGCCGACTTCCGGGAGAAGCTGGAAGGCGTGCTGCTGGACCTGGCCTTGCAACTGGTCAAGGACGGCGAGGGGGCGACCAAGTTCGTCAAGATCACCGTCAACGGCGCCGAGAGCCCGGCCTCAGCCCGCAAGATCGCTCGCACCATCGCCGAGAGCCCGCTGGTCAAGACCGCCTTCGCCGGCGAGGACGCCAACTGGGGCCGCATCGTCATGGCCGTGGGCCGCGCCGACGAGCCGGTCGCCCGCGAGAAGATCAGCGTCAAGTTCGGCGACCTCTACGCGGCTCGCGACGGCCTGATCTCGGCCGAGTACGACGAGGCCAAGATGAGCGCCTACGTCAAGAACCAGGAGTTCGAGGTCAGCGTCGACGTCGGCGTCGGCCGGGGTTCGGCCACGGTCTGGACCTGCGACCTGACCAAGCAGTACGTGGCGATCAACGGGGACTACCGCTCATGACACCCGATCAGGAAGCCGCGCTCCTCGACAACCTGGCCAGCGTCTGCCGCGAGGCCGGCTATGTCGTCGAGGCGATCGATCGCGGGCTGGAGGTGTCCGGCGGCGAGGATGAGGGCGCCTTCTACCTGCTGCCCGACCACGGCTGGCTGCAGGCGCGCTGCCTGGTGCTGGCCCCCGAGGACCTGAACGAGGCCCGCGATCTGACCGCCCTGTTCGAGACGGTGGCGCGGGCTCAGTTCCGCCTGATCGGCTGCCGGTTCGGCTATGACGCCGAGACCGGGCTGTGGCTGGTCGAGGATCTCTATCCGGGTTTCGAGGCCGCCAGGGTCCCGGCCGTGCTGGAGCAGCTGACCTTCATCTGGGACGCGCTGGAGGATCTTTTCGAAGCCGCCCTGGCTGGGACTGTGCCGGGCGAGGACGCCTTCGACGCGGCCTTCGATCTGGAAGCGGCCACGCCCACTCACTAGGCGTTCGATGCGCGCTCGGGCCAGTTGATCGAGCGCATTGAGGTCCGGCGCGCTATAGCTTCACCTTAAGGGGGCGAGCGGCGGGAACTCCAAGCGGTGCTTGCCGTTCCTGATCGGTGTTCACCCGGGTGGAGGGCGTTTTGATGTCTCGGAAGCTGTTGATCATGATCGGGGCGGGCCTGCTGCTGGCCACTTCGGTTCACGCCCCCGCCGCCCTGGCCCAGGTCAAGCCGCCCGCGACGCCCGACGAGCCCGGCGGCCGCTGGGGCGAGGCCAAGAAGAAGGCCGTCGACATCGGCAGCCAGCCGGCCCGCGACGTCGGCATGTCCAAGCGCGAGATCCCGCCGATCCTCGAGAAGGCCTTCAACGACCCCTACAGCCTGAAGGGCCTGAAGACCTGCAAGGCCCTGGCGTCCGAGGTGACCAACCTGAACGCCGTGCTGGGCGCGGACTATTCGGTCGGCAACGAATATACCGAGAACCGCGCCGGCAAGCTGGCCGAGGCGGGCGGCAAGACCATCATCAACAGCATCATCCCCTTCCGCGGCCTGGTCCGCGAGGTGACCGGCGCGGCGCCGGCCGACCGTCACATGAACGCCGTGGTCGACGCCGGCCTGGCCCGCCGCGGCTTCCTGCGCGGCGTGCACCTGAAGCAGGGCTGCAAGACCAAGTTCTGAGGCGTTCGGCATGAAGCGCGCAACGACCGCCCTGCTGGCCGTCGCCCTGCTGGCGGCCCCGACCCTGGGGCGCGGCGCGGACGGGCCGGCCATCGACGCCGAGCGGGAATACTCGCCCGCCTACGCCCGCTGCCTGAAGACCGGCGACGCGGCCAAGGGCGTCACGGTCGCCATGGCCAGCTGCGCCAACCTGGAGCTGGGACGGCAGGACAAGCGCCTGAACGCCGCCTATGGCGCAGTGATGGCGCGACTGTCGCCGGCGGCCAAGCAGACCCTGCGCGACCAGCAGCGCGCCTGGATCAAGCGTCGCGACGCCGAATGCGCCGAGAACCTGACCGGCGGCACGATCGACATGATCGAGCGCGCCGAGTGTCATCTGCGCAAGACCACCGAGCGGGCGGTCGAGCTGGAGCGCATGGGCGCGGCCGACACCGTGACCGAGGTGAAGTCCGAAGCCCGCGCCTTCGCCCATGACGGCGGCGCCGTCGACCTGCTGGTCATCGGCCCGGCCGCCAAGACCCTCTACGACCGCCTGCCGGGCCCGGCCAAGCCCAGCGAATGCGGCGCGGCCGGCCTGCACAAGGGCGACGGCCGCATGACCTGCGTGAAGCTCGACACCGAACACAGCTGCCACGTCTGGCTGAACCCGGCCAAGCAGTCCCTGACGGACGCCGAGGACGACGACTGCTGAGACGGCGTCAGGCCGTGAAGCCGGTCGAGCGCGAGAGCGCGTCCCAGGCCTCGATCTCGGCCTTCATGGCCTCCAGCTTGCGGTCGACCAGGGCAAGGGCGTCCTCGCCGAGAAACAGCCTGGCCGGCGGGTTTTCCAACGTGACCAGGGTCAGCAGGGCCTCGGCGGCCTTGGCGGGGTCTCCAGGCTGGGCGCCGCTCTTGGCCTGGCGCGCGGCGCGTATGGGATCCATCACGCCGTCGTAGTCGGCGATGCTGCGAGGCGTTCGGTCCATCGAGCGGCCGGCCCAGTCGGTGCGAAACTGGCCGGGCGCGAGGGTCGTCACGCGCACGCCGAACGCGGCGACCTCCTTGCCCAGCGACTCCGAAATACCCTCCAGCGCGAACTTGCTGCCGCAATAGAAGCTGATCCCGGGCATGGTGATGAAGCCGCCCATCGAGGTCACGTTGATGATGTGGCCGCGCCGGCGCTGGCGCATGGATGGCAGCACGGCCTTGATCATGGCGACGGGGCCGAAGACGTTCGCCGCGAACTGGCGCTGCAGATCGTCCAGCGACGATTCCTCCAGGACGCCCTCGTGGCCGTAGCCGGCGTTGTTGACCAGTACGTCGATAGGACCGGCCTTTCGCTCGGCATCGGCGACGGCCGAGGGGATGGCCGCGTAGTCGGTGACGTCCAGCACCAGGGGGAGGGCCCGGTCCGGGGCGAGGGCGGCGAAGGCTTCGGCGTCCGCGGCGCGTCGCACCGTGCCGACGACGCGGTGGCCGGCCGCCAGGGCGCCGACCGCGAAGGCCCGGCCCAGGCCCGAGCTCACGCCCGTGATCAGAAAGGTCTTCGGGTCGATGTCGGACATGGTCGTCTCCAGGCTATCGCAATATCTATATCTTGATATAGTTATAGCATGACAGGTCGCAATACCCACTCCGCCGCCGCCGTCCGGGGCGAGCCGGTCCGCCAGCGCGTGATCGACGCCGCCGAGCGGCTGCTCCGCCAGGACAAGGCCGACTTCTCGATGCGCGACCTGGCCGCCGAGGCCGGGGTGAGCTTCGCGACGCCGTTCAACCAATTTGGCTCCAAGGCCGCGATCATGCAGGCGCTGTCGGCGCGCCGTATCGAGGCGATGGAGGTCCGCTTTGTCCAGGCCGCGCCGTCCGGCGACGCGCTCGATCGCGTGCGCCTGGCCATCGACACCGCGGCGGCCGTCATGCTGGAGGAGCCGGTCGTGAATCGCGCGGTGATGGGATCGCTAGGCGCGCCCAGCCCGACGCCTGGCCAGGTCTGGGCGCATTCGAAGGCCCTTTGGGCGCTGGCCCTGGGCGACGGCGACGGGATCGTGGCCGAGCGGCGCGAACAGGCCCTGAGCGTCCTGCCGGGGCAGTTGGCCTTCGCATTCCGAGGCGTGCTGTCCTTCTGGACCGCCGGCGAATTGCCCGATGACGCATTGGCCGCCAGCGCGCGGGACGTCGCGGTCGCCCTGATGCGCGGCTGCATGGAACCGTCCCGCTTGCCTCCGCCCGCGCAACAGGCTCACATCTCCGCGTGACAGCGTCTCGGGGGCGGGTTTGACGGAAGCCTTGATCGTTCGCGGGTTGAACAAGACGTTCGCCAAGCCCGCGGTGTCGGACCTCGACCTGACGGTCCATGCCGGCGAGCTCTACGCCCTGCTGGGCCCCAACGGGGCGGGCAAGACCACCACCTTGCGGATGGTGGCGGGCCTGACCCAGGCCGACAGCGGGACGGTCGAGATCTTCGGCGTCGACGCCCGCCAGGATCCCGCCGGCGCCAAGGCCCTGCTGGCCTGGGCCCCCGACGAGGCGATGATCTACGACAAGCTGACGCCGCTGGAATATCTGGAGTTCGTCGCCGGCCTCTGGAACATCGAGCCGCGCGCCGCCAAGGCCAAGGCGGAAGAGCTCCTCGCCACCCTGGGCCTGACGGACGAGGCGCGGCGGCGGTGCGAGGGCTTCTCGCGCGGCATGAAGCAGAAGGTCGCCCTGGCCGGGGCGCTGATCCACGATCCCAAGCTCTTGATCCTGGACGAGCCGCTGACCGGGCTGGACGCGGCCGCCGCGCGCCTGGTCAAGGACATGCTGCAGGCCCGCGTCGACGCCGGCGGCACCGTGATCCTGACCACCCACATCCTGGAAGTCGCCGAGCGCATGGCCGACCGCATCGGCATCATCGCCGGCGGCCGCCTGCTGGCCGAGGGCACGCTGGACGAGCTGCGCGGCAAGGCCGGCGGCGGCGGGACGCTGGAGGACGTGTTCCTGCAGCTGACCACCGAGGCCGCGCCCGAGAAAGTCGGGGCATGAGCCTGCCGTTGCGGCCCGCCAGCACGCCCTGGCTGCTGGCCCACGAGCTGCGCCTGGCCTGGCGCGGCTTCAAGGCCGGCCGCAAGTCCAGCGGCCCGGGCGCGTTCGTCGCCTTCGCGATCCTGGGCGGCTTGATCCTGATCGGCGGGATCTTCCTGGCGCTGGCGGTGCGCGGGGTCGCGGTTCCGATCGTCCCGATGGCCGTGATCATCGCCGACCTGGCCCTGGCGGTGATCCTGACCCTGATGTTGTCGACCACCTTGGCGGCCTCGGCCGACGCCCTCTACGAGCGGGGCGACCTGGACCTGCTGTTCTCCTCGCCCCTGGCCCCGCGCAAGGTGCTGTTCGTCCGGGCCCTGGGCCTGGCCGTCAACGCGGCGCTCTGGTTCATGGTCCCGGCGGCGCTGCTCCTGACGCCGTCGATCCTGATGGGCCACCCCGCCTGGGCGAGCGTCTTCGTCGTGCTGGTCGCCGCCGCCCTGGGGGCGTCCGGGATCGGCCTGCTGCTGGCCATGGCCCTGTTCGCCCTGATCGGCCCGCGCCGCACGCGCACCGTGGCCCAGGTGCTGGCGGCCCTGATCGGCGCGGCCTTCTTCCTCGCGTCGCAGTACCGCAACCTGATGGGCGAGCGGGCCAGCGAAAGCCTGTTCGCGCGCATCGCCCTGGACGTCCGCGACGGCGTCATCGTCCTGCCGCCCTTCGCCGACTGGCCGCTGCGCGCGGCGCTGGGCCAGCCGGTCCCGCTGCTGGTCCTGGTGGCGATCGGGGCGGGGATCTTCCTGTTCGCCGCCCAGGTGCTGGGCCGGCGCTTCGCCGATGCGGCCGCCGCCACCCAGGGGGCCGAGACCCGCAAGGCGGCCAAGGGACCCACCCGCGCCTTCGCCGCCGGCGCCTTCCGGGCCACGGTGCGCAAGGAGCTGCGCCTGATCAGCCGCGACGCGGCCCTGCTGTCGCAGGTGCTGCTGCGGGTGCTGTACATGCTGCCCCTGGCCTTCGCTATGGCGCGAGGGGCCGCGCATCTGCCGGCCTGGGCGCTGGCGGGGCCGGCGGCGGCGGTGACCTTCCTGGCCGGCCAGGTGACCGGCAGCCTGATCTGGATCACCGTCTCGGCCGAGGACACGCCCGACCTGCTGGCTATCGCGCCGGCGCCGATGAGCGTGCTGCGCCGGGCCAAGCTGGCCGCCGCCCTGATCCCGGTCGCCGTGCTGTTGGCCGCCCCCATCGCGGTGCTGGCCTGGTTCGCGCCGCTGGCGGCCCTGTGGACCGCGGTCGGCGCGGGCCTGACGGCCTGGAGTTCGGGGCTGATCGGCATCTGGCATCAGAAGCCCGGCAAGCGCGCCGACTTCCGCCGCCGCCGCGCCGGCTCGTTCCTGGCCGCCCTGGCCGAATTGGGGATCGCCGCCCTGATCGGCGGCGCGACGGCCCTGGCCGTGGCTGGCTGGTACGTCTGGGCGCTGCCGCCACTGATCGTGGCGGGGGCGCTGATGATGGCGCTGCGGCGGACGGATGAGCAGATCGCGGCGGCGCTCAGGGCGGCCAGCTAGGCCTCCAGCAGCGCCCGGATCCGGCAGATCACCCCGTCGGGGTGGAAGTCGATCGCCGCCGAGCCCGACAGCTCGGCCGCCAGACCGCGCTCGATCAGGCGCGAGCCGAAGCCCCGGTCGGTGGGCGGCCGCACGGGAGGTCCGCCGCGCTCGGTCCAGGTCAGGTCCAGCCGCGCCGCGCCGGGGTCGGGGACCAGGTTCCAGGCCACGCGGACGCGACCCTCGGGCGTCGACAGGGCGCCATACTTGATGGCGTTGGTGGCCAGCTCGTGCAGGGCCATCGACAGCGACAGGGCGGTCTTGGGCGACAGGCGCACGGCGGGGCCGGACAGCTCGAAGCGGGCCTGGCCGCCGTGCAGGTCGGCCAGCCGCGTGGTCACCTCGTGCAGGTCCGCGCCCTCCCAGTTCTCGCGGGTCAGGAGATCGTGGGCCTCGGCCAGGGCGACGATGCGGTTGGAGAAGGCCTCCTGCGCCTGGTCCAGGGCCCGCTCGCCGGTGAAGCTCTGGGCGGCGATGGCCTGGATGGTCGCCAGGCTGTTCTTCACGCGGTGGTTCAGCTCGTTGACCAGCAGGCGCAGGTGCAGCTCGGCGCGCTTGCGGTCGGTGACGTTGACCACGGCCCCGACGAAGCGGCAGGCCTTGCCGTCGTCGTCGAAGAACACTTTGCCCTTCACGTTCAGCCAGCGCTCGACATGGTCGTCGGGACCGATGAAGCGGAACTCGACCGCGTAGTCGGCGCGGATGTCCGGGTCCTGGGCCAGGCGCATGCCTTCGATCACGCGGCCCTGGTCGGCGGGGTGGATGTGGGGAATGAAGATGTCGGGCGGCAGCGGCGGGCCCGACTTGACGCCGAACATGGGAAAGCAGCGGTCCGACCAGATCACGTCGCCGGTGTCGAGATTGATGTCCCAGGTGCCGACATCGGCCGCGTCGATCGCCAGGCGCAGGGTCTCTTCCTGGCGCAGCAGCCGGTCGATGGCCTCGCGCCGCTCGGTGACGTCCGAGACCACGCCCACGAAGCGCACGCATTGGCCGCCCTCGAAGAAGGCCCGTCCGAAGGTCTCGACCCAGCGCAGGGCGCCGTCGTCGTGGCGATGGATGCGGTACTCCATGTTGATCGCGCCGGCGCCGGCGGGATCGGTGGCGGCGATCACGGCGGCGCGCACGGCCGGCACGTCCTCGGGATGCAGCAGGCGCTCGAACGTCTCTTGGGTGGGGGGCTCGTCGGGCGACAGGCCGAAGATGCGGCGGGCGCGGGCGTCCCAGTATCTTTGGCCGAGGTGGGGCTTGTGGTCCCAGCGGCCCAGGCCGGCCGCCTGGGCGGCCATGTCCAGGTCCAGGCGCGCGGCGGCGAGGTCGGCCTCGACCTGCTTGCGCTCGGTGATGTCGATGATGACGCCGGCGTTGCGATGGGGCTGGCCGTCCTCGTCCAGATAGGCGCGGCCGCGGGTATAGACCCAGCGCACCGAGCCGTCGGCCCGGACCAGGCGGTACTCGTGCGAGAAGTCGCTCCCGTCGGCGGCGGCCCGCAGGGCGACGTCGCGCACGCCCTGGGCGTCGTCGGGATGGACGGCGGGGATGTAGCTCTGCACCGGCAGGCCGGCCGCGGCGAACTCGGGCGCGACGCTGTGCAGCTCGGCGTAGCGGGCGTCGGCATAGACCTTGTTGGCCTTGATGTCCCACTCCCAGGCGCCGACCACGCCGGCGGCCTCCCGCGCCATCTCGTAGCGCTCCTGGGTGGTGCGCAGGGTCTTCTGGTCGGCCACGGACTGCGAGATCTCGACGGCGGTGACCAGCACCCCGCCGACGCGGCTGGCGGCGGTCGCGTCCGGCACCGGGCTGTAGCTGACGGTGAAGTAGCCCAGTTCGACCACGCCCCGGCGGGTGACCCGCAGGGGTAGCTTCTCGAAGGCGAAGCCGCCGCTGGCGCCGGCGAGGATGTCCTCGTGCAGGGCGCGGATCGAGGCCTGGAATTCCGGCGAGGTGTCGCTGAACAGTACGCCCAGGGCCTGGGGGTGGTTCTCGTGCAGGGCCGGGCTGTAGGCGTCGTTGTAGATCAGCACCAGCTCGGGGCCCCAGCGCAGGGCCATGGGGAAGTTGGTGGCCAGGATCATGTCGGTGGCCAGCCGCAGGGCCGGCGACCAGTCATCCATCGGGCCCAGCGGGGTCGTCGACCAGTCGAACGCGCGGACGCGCCCAACCATCTCGCCGCCGGCGAGCCGTGTCAGAACAGGCGTGGCGCGCGGTTTGCCGTCGCCCATCGCTTCGAGTTCCCCATCCGGTCGAGGGACCGGCCCCTTAGGATGGTGACCTCATAGACGATGCGGACACAAGCTGCGCTGTAACGAAAGGACGCAGGTGCGCGAACGGGGCGACTTTCGCCGCCCCGTCCTTATAACGCTTTGTATTTCCAGGTATTAGTCGATCGGCGACCAGCGCTTTTCAGGCGCGGCGGCCGGGCGCTTAGGGCCCCGGAACTCGTTCTGGGGAGGCTTGGCCTTCTGACCCTGCCCCTGACCTTGACCGGGGCCACGGCCCTGACCCTGGCGCGGCTGGCTCTTGCCCTGGGCGTTTTGTCCGCCGCCGGAGCGTCCGCCGCCGCCATTGCCGCCATTGGCGCCATTGCGATTTCCGTTGCGGTTGCGCTTGCGGCGCAGTTCCGACGGCACGTCGTTGCGCGGGTCGGCCTTGCGGGGATCCACGTACTTCTCGGCGGGGACCAGCTTGTCGGCCACGGCCGCGGCGGCCGCCAGCTGCTTATCGTTGCGACGGTCGAAGGCCGGGATCGTCTGGCGGGTGGCCTTCTGGATGTCCTTCAGCAGGTTGCGCTCGTCATCGGCGCAGAAGCTGATGGCGATGCCGTCCTTGCCCTTGCGGGCGGTGCGGCCGATCCGGTGGACATAGGCCTCCGGCACGTTGGGCAGCTCGTAGTTGATGACGTGGCTGACATCGTTGACGTCGATGCCGCGCGCGGCGATGTCGGTCGCCACCAGGGCCCGCATCTCGCCGGCCTTGAAGGCGGCCAAGGCGCGCTCGCGCTGGCCTTGCGTCTTGTCGCCGTGGATCGAGGCGGCCTCGACGCCGGCGGCGTTCAGGTATTTGGCCACCCGGTCGGCGCCGCGCTTGGTGCGGGTGAAGACGATCGAGCGCGAGAAGTTGCTATCGGCGAACAGCTCGGCCAGCAGCGGACGCTTGCGTTGCGCCTCGATGAACAGGACGCGCTGGTCGATGCGCTCGACGGTGGTGGCCTGCGGGGCCACCGAGACCTGCACCGGATCCTTCAGCAGCTCACCGGCCAGCTTGCCGATCTCGGTCGGCATGGTCGCCGAGAAGAACAGGTTCTGGCGGTTCTTGGTCAGCTGGCTGGCGATCTTGCGGATCGGCACCACGAAGCCCAGGTCCAGCATCTGGTCGGCTTCGTCCAGGACGAAGATCTCGGTGCCCGAGACGATGGCCGACTTCTCGGCCATGTGGTCCATCAGGCGGCCAGGCGTGGCGACCAGCACGTCGATGCCGCCGGCCAGGGCCTTCATCTGCGGGCCGTACTTCACGCCGCCATAGATGGTGTGGACCGACAGGCCCATGTGTACGGCGTAGGCCTTGAAGTTCTCGGCGATCTGGGTGGCCAGCTCGCGGGTCGGCGACAGCACCAGGCAGCGGAAGCCGCGGCGCGGGGCCGGCTTACGGTCCTCGGCCAGGCGCTGAAGGATGGGCAGGGCGAAGGCGGCGGTCTTGCCGGTGCCCGTCTGGGCGATGCCCAAGAGGTCCTTGCCCTGCAGCACCACCGGAATGGCCTGGGCCTGGATCGGCGTCGGTTCCTTGTAGCCCTTCTCGGCCAGCGCCTTCAGCAGCGGCTTGGCCAGGCCAAGGTCGGAAAATTGAGTCACGAGTGTTTGTCTTAATCATGCGCCGAATGCAGCCCATGCGTCCTCGCACGGCTGGCCCCTCGGCTAGTCGGTCGGGGGAGCGCCCCGCGTGCACGGGCTCTCTAATGAGAAGCTCTTCAGGGCGCTCGACAGGCTGGTCCGAAAGGACCCTCACGCGGCTGGAGCACCGATAGCGCCATGGTGGCGCAGGGCTCATATCTTATGTTGCGGTGCAAAAGTCAAGGAACAGCGATGTCGCGGCTCCGCGCGGTGTCTCTCCTCCCCTCTGGGGGAGGGGGACCGCCGAACGGCGGTGGAGGGGGCTTTGGGGCGCGGCCTATGCAGAACCGCTTCGCGGACCCCCTCCGTCTCGGAGCGTATTCGCGCCGATCCACCTCCCCCTAATGGGGAGGAGGGTGAACTACGACGCCGGCTTCGCCTTCGGGGCCACGTCGAAGATCTTGTGCACGATCTTCCAGCCGTCCGGGGTCTTCAAGAGCTGCATGTAGTCGGTCAGGACGGCGGTCGGGTAGTCCAGCACGATCTTGGCGCTGGCGGCCGAGCCGGTGATCGAGATCGACTCGATCCAGCGCTTGCGCTGGGCCTCGTCGGCGGCGGGCTTGCCCGTCGCGCCAGCGATGTACTCGTCGTCCGAGCGCTGCATCAGGGCGTTGTCGCGGATCCACATCAGGCGACTGTCGTCGTGGAAGGCCTGGCGGAATTCCTTGGGGTCGCCGGTGGCGTGGCCGGCCAGATAGTGCTCCAGCGCCGCGCGGACGGCGGGTTCCTCAGGATTGGAAGCTTGGGCCAAGGCCGGGGCCGTGGTCAGCAGGGCCGCGCCGGCGGCCAGCATGGCGAGCGTCTTGTGCATGGTGTCCCTCCCAGTGACGAGAAAGTTACGAATGTAAATGCGGCGGAGGTTGGGCGAGACCCGCTCTCCCCTTTTTGGGGAGGATTGACCCGCCCGCGTCGCCACGCCACACCGGCCTCATGACCAAGCCCACCCTTCTCGTCGCCGCCGCCGCCCTGATCGATGTCGATGGGCGCGTGCTGATCTGCCAGCGGCCGCGGGGCAAGCAGCTGGCCGGCCTGTGGGAGTTTCCGGGCGGCAAGGTCGAGCCGGGCGAGACGCCGGAGGAATGCCTGATCCGCGAGCTGCACGAGGAGCTGGGCGTCACCGTCGCCCAGGCCTGCCTGGCGCCGTTCGTGTTCGCGTCGCACGGTTACGAGTCTTTTCACCTCCTGATGCCACTGTATTTGCTGCGTCGCTGGGAGGGCCAGGTGACGCGCAAGGAGCATGAGGCGCTGGCATGGGTGAAACCGGACAAGCTCGGGGACTATCCGATGCCGCCCGCGGACGAGCCCCTGGTCGCCTGGCTGCGCGACCTGCTCTGAAGACCTTTTGGCGCGACGAAAGCGGGTCCTCGGCCGTCGAGCTGGGCATCATCGTCGCCCTGGTCGTCGTGGTCCTCGTGGCGGGGCTGACGGTGCTGACCAACGGCCTCGGTTCGGCCTTCCAAAAGGCCTCGACGGCCGTCGGATCCTGAGGTTCAGCCCGGCTTGTCGCCGGCCGATTGTTCCGTCGTTCCCAGCGCGTCGGCCAGGCGCATCTTGGCCGAGCCCGGCCGCAGCGGCTTCTGCTGGCTGTCGTGCGGCGCCCAGCCGGTGACCGAGACGATCTCGAACGTCGCCGGCACCTTGCCGTCGGCTTCGGCGAAGCGCTCGGCATAGAGCTCCATCGCCCGGAACAGCACCTTCTTCGTTAGCGGCTTGCGCGAGCGGTCCAGCAGCACGCTGGTCTCGCCCATGCGCCGCAGGTCCTGCAGCAGGGCCAGCGGGTGGGCGTAGCGCACCTTGACGCGATCGACGTCGGCGACGGGCAGGGCGAAGCCGGCCCGCTGCAAGAGACCCGCCGCGTCGATGGCGTCGGCGAACGGCGAGACCCGCATCGAGGCGCCGTCCGACAGCTCGGCCTCGGCGGCCAGCAGGCTCTGGCGCAGCTCGGTCAGGGTGGCCCCGCCGAAGATCGCCCCGACGAACAGGCCGTCGGGCCGCAGCGCCCGGCGGATCTGGATCAGGGCGCCGACCAGGTCATTGGTCCAGTGCAGCGACAGGGTCGAGGTGACCAGGTCCAGGGTCGCGTCGCCGAACGGCAGGCGCTCCTCGTCGGCCGCCACGCGCAGGGTGTCGCGGCCCGAGAGCATGCGCCCCGACAGGTCGGCCTCGATCAGCACATCGATGCTGGCGCGGGCGTCGCTGGCTTCCAAGGCCTTGAAAAAATGGCCATTTCTCGCGCCGAGGTCGACGGCGACCGGAAAGCGTCGCAGGATCGTCTCCAGCCGCATGACCACGTCCTGGGCCGCGCGGGCCTTGAGAAAGTCGGCGGACGCGAAGTCGGGCGCGGCGCGGTCGAGACGGGCGCGGTGCAGGGCGCGGTCGAAGAGCAGGGGCGAGGCGGTCATTGCGCGCGGAACATGGCGATTCCGAACCGGGATGGAAAGCGGGACCTCTCGTTATCGGTCCGGTTTGGCGCGATTGGGGGCGGGGCCTGCTGGACCTGCTGCTGCCGCCCTCCAGCCTGGACGGCGCGGCGGCCCTGAGCGGCGGGCTGACGGCGGCGGCCTTTTCCAAGGTGACCTTCCTGGACGACCCGGTCTGCGACGGCTGCGGCCTGGCCATGGCCTATGCCGACGAGGCGCGCTGCCCGGCTTGCCAGGCCAAGCCCAGGGCGTTCCGGCGAGCCCGCGCCGCCTGCGTCTATGACGAGCACTCGCGGGACCTGGTCCTCAAGCTCAAGCACGCCGATCGGCCGGAGCTGGCGGGCCTGTTCGCCCGCTGGCTGTCGCGGGCCGCGACCCCGCTGCTGGACGCGGCCGACGCCGTGGTCCCCGTGCCGGTCCACCGCGCCCGCCTGCTGCGCCGCCGCTACAACCAGGCCGCCGAGATCGCCCGGCCGCTGGCCCGCCTGGCGGGGCTGGCCTACCTGCCCGACGCCCTGGTCCGCAAGCGCGACACCGCCAGCCAGGGCGGCAAGTCGGCCTCGGGCCGGCGGCGCAACGTGGCGGCCGCCTTCGCCGTCCCCGAGGCGCGGCGGGGGCAGGTGGCCGGACGGCGGATCGTTCTGGTCGATGACGTGTTGACCACCGGCGCCACGGCCGAGGGCTGCGCCAGGGCGCTGCTGGCGGCCGGCGCGGCGGACGTGACCCTATCCGTGGTCGCCCGCGTTACAGAAATGCAGACGCGTCCTATATGAGGACGCACACTCCACGAGTCAGAGCATGGCCCACGTCACCATCTACACCCGTCCCTTCTGCGGCTACTGCGCCCGCGCCCTCGCCCTGCTGGACGAGAAGGGCGCCGACTTCACCGAGGTCGAGGCCGGCATGGATCCCAATCTCCGCCAGGAGATGATGCAGCGCTCGGGCCGCACGACCTTCCCGCAGATCTTCGTCGGCGACCAGCATATCGGCGGCTGCGACGACATGATGGCCCTGGAACGCGAGGGCAAACTGGACGCGCTTCTGGCCGCATGAACACGTCCGAGTCTCTCCGGGTCGGCCTGATCCAGACGCGCACGCCCGCGACCCACGCGGCGGCGCTGGCGCATGTCGCGCCGCTGGTCCGCGAGGCGATCGCGGGCGGCGCGCAATTCGTGCTGACCCCGGAATGCACCAACGTCGTCCAGAAGGACCGGAGCAAGCTGCTGCCGATCCTGGCGGCGCTGGAGGACGACATCGTCGTCAACGGCCTGCGCGAGATCGCGGCCGAGACCGGGACCTGGATCGACGTCGGCTCGGCCCTGGTGCGGCGTGAGGACGGTGA
Source organism: Caulobacter segnis (assembly GCF_019931575.1). Taxonomy (NCBI): domain Bacteria; kingdom Pseudomonadati; phylum Pseudomonadota; class Alphaproteobacteria; order Caulobacterales; family Caulobacteraceae; genus Caulobacter; species Caulobacter segnis. The sequence continues at coordinate 909,342 of NZ_CP082923.1, forward strand.
GAAGGCCGCCAACCGGCAGGTGGTCATCGACCCGACCGGCGCGATCGTCGCCACCTACGACAAGCTGCACATGTTCGATGTCGATCTGCCGACCGGGGAGACGGCGCGCGAATCTTCGGCCTACGCGCCGGGCGAGCAGGCGGTGGTGGTCGAGACGCCGCTGGCGAAGTTTGGCCTGACCATCTGCTACGACATGCGCTTTCCGGCCCTGCACCGAGCCCTGGCCCTGGGCGGCGCGACCGTGCTGACCGCCCCGGCCGCCTTCACCCGGCCGACCGGCGAGGCGCACTGGGACGTGCTGCTGCGGGCCCGGGCCATCGAGACCGGCTCGTTCGTCATCGCCGCCGCCCAGGGCGGTTTCCACGAGGACGGACGCGGCACCTGGGGCCGCTCGATCGCCATCGGGCCGTGGGGCGAGGTGATCGGCAAGCTTGACCACGATGAGCCCGGCGTGCTGTTGGCCGATCTCGACCTGCCGGCCGCCGACAAGGCGCGGGCGGCGATCCCTGTCCTCCAGAACGCCCGGCCTTTCGTCGGGCCGTAGAAATCTCCATCTTAGTGCGATGATCAAGTACGCGCTTCAGTGCGATCACGCCCATGAGTTCGAGGGCTGGTTCGGCTCGTCGGCGGACTATGACGACCAGGCCGCGCGCGGCCTCGTCGAATGCCCCGTCTGCGGCTCGCGCGGCGTCTCCAAGCAGATCATGGCGCCCGCCGTGGCGGGCACGAAGGCCCAGCGCTCCGCCCCGACCGTCGATCCGAAGATGCGCGAGATGATGATGACGGCCATGGGCGAGGTCCGTCGGCACGTCGAGGACAACTTCGACTATGTCGGCGACGCCTTCGCCAAGGAGGCCCGCGCCATCCACGAGGGCAAGTCCGAGGAACGCGGCATCTACGGCGAGGCCTCGCCCACCGAGGTCAAGGCCCTAGTCGAGGACGGCGTCAAGGTCGCCCCGCTGCCGCCGGCGGCGCCGAAGAAGACGGACGTGAACTAGAGCGGCGGCCGAAAGTGTGAGCGGTTTGGGCGCCCGCCACGCTTTCGATGTTTGAAATCGAGCCCGTTCCCATCGGAAACAGGCAGGCTCTAGCGGCAGTCCGGCAGCGGAACCTCGAGCGCGGCGCCGGCGTAGCGGACGGACGAGGCCGCGCCGGTCGGGGCGCAGACGACCCTCAGCGCCATCGTGACCTTCATGCCAGGAAAGCGTCCGTCGCGCGCGCCGACGCGCAGGACGTGACGCGCGTCGGTCCAGGTCAGCGGGGTCGTGGCGCGCTCGCCCTTCTCGTAGCCATAGCCGTCGCCGGCGTCGTCATAGAGTTCGAACTGGCCGTCGCGGCCCGGATAGACTCGGATCTCCAGCGGTTCTTGGCTGGGTTGGTCGGCGTAGGACAACACTGGCCCCAAGGGCAGGATGGTCCCGGCGGGAACGTGGACGGGGATCGTGTCGATGTCGGCCTTGACGGCCACCACCTTGCCGCCGGCCATCTTCGTTCCGGTCCAGAAGTCGTACCAGTCGCCCTTGGGCAGGTAGACCGCGCGGATGTCGGCGTCCTTCTGGATCACGGGGCTGACCATCAGGCCGCGGCCGAACATGTACTGGTCGCGCAACGTCAGCACGTTGGGGTCCGTCCTGAAGTCCATGACCAGGGGGCGCATCATCGTGCCGGCCCGCTGGGTGACCTCCCAGGCGGTCGAGTAGATGTAAGGCAGCAGGCGATAGCGCAGCTTGTCGTAGGCGATCAGCCGCTGCTGGACCTCCGGCGCGAAGGCCCAAAGCTCCTTGCCCTTGCCCGTGCCGTGGACACGGAACATCGGGTTGAACACGCCGAACTGGTACCAGCGGGTGAAAAGCTCGGCATAGGCGGGATCTTGGGGATCGCCGCCGAAGAAGCCGCCGATGTCGGCCGACCAGTAGGGGATGCCGCTGATCGAGAAGTTCAGGGCCGCGGGGACCTGCTTGGCCAGCGTGTCCCAGTTGCCTTCCACATCGCCCGACCAGGTGATGGCGGCGTTGCGCTGCTGTCCGGCATAGGCCGAGCGCGTCAGAATGAAGGCGCGCTTCTCGGGCATGTCGCGCCGCATGCCGTCATGGACGGCCGTGGTGTGCAGCAGGGGGTAGCTGTTGAAGGTCTCCGCGCCCGGGCCGGCGGCCGTCGAAAGCCCGGCCATCTGGCCAGGCTTGCCGCCCAGCTCGGCTTCGGCGCCATCCAGCCACCAGCCGTCGAAGCCGTAGCGTCCCAGGTTGCGCATGATCTGCTTCCAGTAGATCGCGCGCCCCGTCGCCGACCAGGCGTCGTACCAGCGCCCCAGGCCCTCCGGATAGACGTTGGGATAGATCGGCTCGAACAGGGCGCCGGCCTTTCGCAGCTCGTCATGGTTGGCGGTGGTCAGGTCGAAGCGCGGCCAGACCGAGATGATGATGCGCGCGTTCAGGTCATGAACGGCCTTCACCAGGCCCGCGGGGTCGGGGAAACGCGCGGGATCGAACTGGTGGCTGCCCCAGCCCCCCGGCGACCAGTACTGCCAGTCCTGGACGACCGCGTCGAAGGGGACGCCCAACGCCCGGTAGCGCCGCACGATCGACAGGGTCTCGTCCTGGGTCTGGTAGCGCTCCTTGGATTGCCAGAGGCCCCAGGTCCAACGGGCCATCAGCGGCGCCTGGCCCGTCAGGCCGCGATAGCCGCCGACCACCTGATCGATGTCCGGGCCGTAGATGAAGTGATAGTCGACGCCGCCGCCCGCCTCTGACTTGAAGCGCAGGCTGTGGGCGTATTGCGGCGTGGCCACGTCCACGCGCGTGGACGCCGGGTTGTTCCACAGTACGCCGTAGCCGTTCGAGGACACCGCCATCGGCACGCCCACGTCGGTATTGATCTGCTGCAGCAGCACGCTGGCGCCGCGATAGTCCAGCTGGCCGCCCTGATGTTGGCCCAGACCGTAGACCGCCTCTCGGGCGCCGAGATCGAAGCGCTGGCCGGGGGCCCCGGCTGTCGAGTCCTGGCCCGCCGCGGCGGCGCGAAGGATGCGTTGGCCGTCAGCGGTGAGGAACAGGATCTCTCCCGAGGCGCGATCGACGCTGACCCGCAGCGCCGCTGTCTTGAGGATCGTCCTGTCGCCCTGTTCTTCGATCGTCCAGCGTCCGGGGCGGGGTTGGGCGATGACGGCCGGATTGTAGGTCCCCGTCCACGCGCCATCGGCCGAGAAGCGGACGCGGACGATATTGTCGGACCAGAGATCCAGCCTCAGGACGCCCTGGGGCAGGCGAAACTCGACTCCTGAAGACGTCTTCTGGGTGACGACCGCCGCGGGGGATTGCGCTTTCGCATAGCCTGCGGTGCCGAGAATCAAAGCCGCCGCGGCCATCGTGATTAGGCCGAAGTCGTTCCGCCGCCGCATGCCGTCATCTCCCTGGATGTCGGCCTTGGGACTGTTGTCCGCCTATTACTCCGACAAGTGTCCTACGAATGCCCGTTCGCGGGATGTCGGTAAAGGGGGCTCGCGCCGAAGGGTGTTTAGCGCGCGTCTCGCGGGCCGCCGGACAAGCGAAAGGGGCGCGGAACTCGTCCCGCGCCCCTCGAACCCTTCTCCATCGCCCCTAGCGGTTAGCGATAGCGGTACTCGTAATGGCACTTCTTCTTGCCCTTGCCGATCTCGTGACCGGCGACGGCGCCGACGGCGCCGCCCAGCAGCGTGCCTTCGGTCTTGTTGCCGTGGCCGGCGACGGTGTTGCCCAGCAGGGCGCCGCCGAGGCCGCCGATGACGGCGCCGTTCTTGGCCTTGGACTTGTTGCAGACCAGGACGCGGTAGCGGCTGCGCGACTGGGCGTCGGCGGCGGTGACGACCACGCTGCTGGCGGTGAAGCCGACGACGGTGGCCAGGACGATAGCTTTCAGGCGGGCGCGCATGGCGGGCTCTCCGATAGTGTTCTTGGTTTAGATCCCTCGGGTCGTAAACGCCCAAGCTGACGGCGGGTTTCCAGAAAGTCGGCTACCTGACCTCCAGCTTGGGTCTTACGGTTCGGGATCAGCCGTCGACGCGGTAGCGGCCGTCGGCGTCGGGGCAGACGCGCACGTAGCGGGTCTCGACACGGCCGTTGTACTCGGTCGGGGCCGGGGCCAGGCGGCAGCGCTCGCTGGCCTCGGCGTAGCGGCCGTCGGCGTAGCGATAGGGCTGGGTCTGGTCGTAGCTGTAGTAGCTGCCGCGCGTGTCGCACTTGGCCGAGGCGTTGCCCACGGCCGCGCCGACGCCGGCCCCGACCAGGGCGCCGAGGACGGTGCCTTCCGGACGGGCGTTGCGGGCGGCGACGTTCGAGCCCAGCGCCGCGCCGGCCAGGGCCCCGATCACCCCGCCGACGGTGGCGTTGCGCTTGGCGTCCTGGCGACAGTCGTTCGGGTAGTTGACGTTGGCGCTGGTGTCGATGCTGTAGGCTCCGGCATAGGGCGCGGCGTAGCGGCTGGCCTCGCCCGGATAGCGGCGGTCATAGGCGCCCGCGCCGCGACGGAGGTCATAGTCGTCGCGGGCCGACAGGTAGCGGTCGCGGTCACGCTGCCACTGCTCGCGGCCGACGTCGTAGCCGCTGGCGTAGCCGACGCCGCTGGCGCGGAAGCGGTCGGCCTCGCTGGGGTGGCGACGGTCGTAGGCGCCTTCGCCGTTGCGGCGGTCATAGTCGTAGCGGGCGCGTTCGTAGTTGGCGCGAGCGCGCTCGAAGTCGGCCTGCTCGGCGTAGTAGGCGGCGCTGTCGCGATATTGGGCGACGCGGTAGCGCTCGGCATAGGTCGGATAGCGGCGGTCATAGGCCCCGCGGCCGTAGCGGCGGTCATAGTCGTCGCGGTTGTGGATGTAGTTGGCGCGGTCGCGCTCGTAGGCCGCCTGGCGGTCCTGATATTCGGCCACGCGCTCGTAGTAGTTGGCGCGCTGGTTGTCGTAGTTTCGCAGGCTCTGCTGATAGGCCGAGTCCTGCGCGAAGGCGGGGGCGATCGCGCCGCACGCCACGGTGGCGGCCAGCACGGCGGCCAAGGTCTTGGAAGTCATGAGAGTGTCTCCGTTCCCTCTAGAACGGATCGACGGCCGACCCCCGACAGTTGGGTCGCCAATCCAGGTTCATTGTCCCTGCGCAAACAAAAGCTCGCGGCGGGGCGAAGTTCCCGGATCTTGACCTTTTCAACCCTTGGTCAGTCCTTGGTCACGGTCATCATGTAGTTGATGTCGGCATCGTTCGACCGGCTCCAGCGGCCGGTCAGGGGGTTGTAGGCCACGCCGAACGGGCCCTGCATCGCGACCGGCTCGCCGGCGAGGAAGGCGCGCAGCTCCTCGGGCTTGAGGAACTGGTTCCAGTCGTGGGTGCCGGGCGGCACCCACCGCAGCACGTATTCGGCCCCGATCTTGGCCAGGGCCAGGGCCTTCAGCGTGCGGTTCAGGGTGGCGACGATCATCAGGCCGCCGGGCTTGAGCAGGCGCGAGCAGGTGCGCAGGAACTCGCCCGGGTCGGCGACGTGCTCGATGACCTCCATGGTCAAGACGACGTCGAACGGCCCCGCGCCCTCGGCCAGCAGCTGCTCGGCGGTGGCGGGACGGTAGCCGATGTCCAGGCCCTGCTCGGCCGCGTGGGTGGCGGCGGTCTTGATGTTCTTTTCCGAGGCGTCGATGGCGGTGACGGCGAAACCCAGGCGGGCCATCGGCTCGGACAGCAGCCCGCCGCCGCAGCCGATGTCGAGCAGGGACAGGCCCTCGAACGGGGCGCGGGCGTTGGTGTCGCGGCCGAACCGCTCCAGCGCCTGCTCGCGGATGAAGGCCAGGCGGCAGGGATTGAACACGTGCAGCGGCGCGAACTTGCCCTTGGGATCCCACCACTCGGCCGCGATGGCCGAGAACCGCGCCACGTCGGCGGGGTCGATGCTCCAGGAGGGGGCGGCGCTCTGAGTCATGGTCAGCGTATGAGCACGACTTCGACCGGCAGGTCCAGATCGGTCCACACCCTATCGGCGGTCATGACGGGCAGCTTCTCGCGCATGGCCAGGGCCAGGCAGGCGCGATCGCCGAGGGAGAGACCCTTGTGGCGAGTGGCGGCGCGGAGGAGGGCGGTCCGCATCGCCAGATCGCGGTCGAAGTCGGCGACGCTAAGCGAGAAGGCGTCCAGTTGATGGTCGACCTGGGCCGGCGACAGGCCGCTGTCCAACAGCTTGGACATCACCTCCGTCAGATTGACCGAACTGATCGCGGCGCCGGCTAGAGCGACCGCCACATGATCCCGGCCATGTTCCCGAAAGGCCAAGGCGAGGATCGCCGAAGAATCCATGACGACCTCAGTCGTCATGGCGCGCCCCGGCCCCGTCCATCTGGCCTTCGAGCGTGTCGATCGCGGCCTCGCGCCGGCGCTCCTCGATCAATTCCTCCGACGCCAACATGCCGGGAGGGTGCGGCGCCTCCAGCCGCGCCTTCATCAGCCGTAGCCCGGTTTGGCCGCTGACCAAGGTGAATGTCTCTTCGCCCAGATCGGCGACGATGAGGCCGCCCGGCGCCGAGCCCAGCGCCTTCAGCACCTCGGGCGGCAAGACGACCGCACCGTTCGCCTCGACGCTCAGGAAATAGGTGTGGGGAGGTTTGTACTCGAAGGGCCTGACGTCTGCTTCGGCCATGCCGTCGGCCGCCATCGAGGCCAGCGTGGGCGGACCGGGCTCCTCCAGCACGTTGCGCACATGCTGATAGCGCTTGCCCAGCAGCCGGGCGATCTCGGCGCGGGGATAGCCGGCGGCGGCCAGGGCGCGGATCTTGGCGGCCACCGTCTTACAGTCGGCCAGCGTCTTCTTGAGCTCGGGCGTCATGGGCCCTCCGGCGCGAACTTGGATAGGTAGATAGTCAGTCAGGTTTCGGTGTGAGTCAATTGCACGGTCGCCGCGACGAAAAAGACACATCGGCGACATTGCCGTTGCGCCATCGCCCCGCTAGAAGGCCCGAGCTTGCGCGAGGGGGAGCGATCCGGCCGCGCGGGCGCAAGAAATAACCAAGTGTCGAGGTACCAAGGACGTGTCACGTCTGGTGATGAAGTTCGGCGGCACGTCGGTGGCCGACCTGGAGCGCATCCGCCGTGTGGCGCGCCTGGTCGCCGCCGAGGTCGCGACGGGCAAGCAGGTGGCGGTGGTCGTGTCGGCCATGTCGGGCAAGACCAACGAGCTGGTCGCCTGGACCGACGGCGCCGGCCGCGCCGCTCAGGGTCTTCCGGAATCGGACGACGAGTACGACGCCGTCGTCGCCTCGGGCGAGCAGGTCACGGCCGGCCTGCTGGCCATGACCCTGCGCAACATGGGCCACAAGGCCCGTTCGTTCCTGGGCTGGCAGGTGCCGATCATCACGGACGAGGCCCACGGCCGCGCCCGGATCGAGGAGATCCCCTCGGCGAACCTGGACGAGTGCTTCGCGAACGGCGAGATCGCCGTCATCGCCGGCTTCCAGGGCGTGACCCCCAAGCAGCGGATCACCACCCTGGGCCGGGGCGGCTCGGACACCTCCGCCGTGGCCATCGCCGCCGCCGTCAAGGGCGCGTGCGACATCTACACGGACGTGGACGGGGTCTACACCACCGACCCGCGGATCGAGAGCAAGGCCAAGCGCCTGGCCAAGATCAGCTACGAAGAGATGCTTGAAATGGCCTCGCTGGGGGCCAAGGTGCTGCAGACCCGCTCGGTCGAGATGGCCATGGCCCATCGCGTCCCGGTGCGGGTGCTGTCGAGTTTCGTCGAGCCGGGCGAAGCCCCCGGCCAAGGTACGATCGTCTGCGACGAGGAAGAAATCATGGAAAAGCGCATCGTCTCGGGCGTCGCCTACAGCCGCGACGAAGCCAAGATCACCCTGCTGGGCCTGCCCGACCATCCGGGCGTGTCCTCGCAGATCTTCGGCCGCCTGGCCGACGCCAACGTCAATGTCGACATGATCGTGCAGTCGCGCGCCCGCAGCGCCGCGACCGCCAACATGGAGTTCACGGTCGGCAAGCGTGACGCAGCCCGCGCCGTCGAGATCGTCCGCGCCGCCCAGGCCGAGATCGGCTTCGAGGACGTCGCCGTCGACGAGGACGTCTCCAAGGTGTCGGTCATCGGCGTCGGCATGCGCAGCCACGCCGGCGTCGCCCAGTCGATGTTCCAGGCCCTGGCCGAGAAGAACATCAACATCCAGGTCATCTCGACCTCGGAGATCAAGATCTCGGTCCTGATCGACGCGGCCTACACCGAACTGGCCGTCCGCGCCCTGCACGCGGTGTACGGGCTGGACCAGCTGTAAGAGACGAGGGCGGAGCGCGATCGCGCTCCGCCGTTGTCCAAACGTCGTGTTCTGACGTTATGAAGGCGCAGCGCGCTTTCGAGAGTTTCCATGTCCGACGTCTTCAAGTTCGATCCCGACGCCAAGACCGTCACCTTCCACGGTGATGCGGGCCTGGACCTGCTGTACGACCTGCTGCTGCGCGCCAAGTTCGGCGACGGCTACGAGAAGCCGCTGCTGATCAGCCCGTGGCTGGCCGCCCTGCTGAACCAGCTGGACAAGGCCCTGCCGGACGATGGTCAATGGTTCCCGGAAAAGCCGGGTCAGCCGATCTTCGACACCGACGACCTCCTGGCCATGGGCGACGCGGTCATCGAGGAAGGTCACACCGTCGGCTGGTGGACCATGACCGAGCCGGAAAAGCGCGCCTATCTCCGCAACGTCGTCGCCGCCCCGCACCCGCTGACCGACCTCGAGGTCGAGTTCATCGAGAACGACATCGACGCGGCCCTCGCCCAGGCCCGTCGCCTGGTCCAGGACGCCGACGAGCCCCTGGCCCTGCCGGGACACGGCTGATCCCGCTATAGTCGCGGCATGGGCCACGACCTGACCGCCCCCGCCGAACTGTCGTTCCGCCGCTACGGCGAGGGCGCGCCGCCGCACGTCCACGCCTTCGACCAGATCGTGCTGCCGCGCCGGGGCGTGCTGGAGATGGAGATCGACGGCAAGGGCGGCCGGGTCGATCCGGGCCGCGCGGCGGTGGTGCCGCCCGGCGCGCGCCACGCCTTCGCCGCCTCGGGCGAGAACCTGTTCGTGGTCGCCGACATCGGCGGGACCCTGATGAAGCCGTTCGTGGCCCTGCGCGAGCGGCCGTTCGCCCCGGTCACCGGCGCGGTGCGCGGCCTGCTGGACTATCTCGCCGGCGAGGTCCCCGGCGCGATCGAGACCGGAGTGGCCAGCCTGTGGACCCCGCTGCTGCTGCGCGGCCTGTCGGCGGCGCCGATCAACGTGGATCCACGCCTGGCCCGCGCCGCCGCGCTGATCGAGGCCCGCTTCGACCAGCCGCTCACCGTCCGCGACCTGGCCGGCGAGGCCGGCATGAGCCAGAGCCGGTTCTTCACGCGGTTCGCCGACGCCTATGGGACCACGCCCCACGGGGCCTTGTCCGACGCCCGGCTGCGGGCGGCGCAAAGGCTGCTTTCGGACACCACCCTCTCGATCGCCGAGATCGCCGTTCGCACCGGCCACGGCGACCAGAGCGCGCTGACCAGACGTATGAAGACGGTGCTGGGCGTGACGCCGGGGGCGTGGCGGAAGGGGCGCTAGGGAGCATCCGCCAAACCTCCGGGAGCTTTCGCCAAGCCGCCGCTGGTTCGCGGTGCTAAGCGGAAGGCCATGAACACCTCCCGCAATCTCCTCCTTGGCCTGCTGTGCGGCCTGGTCGCTGGCGCGTTCTGGGGCGGCGTGTTCCTGGCGCCGAAGCTCTTGGACGCCTTCACGCCGCTGCAGATGACGGCCGGGCGCTACATCGCCTATGGCCTGGCCTCGGCGGTGCTGCTGATCCCGGCCTGGCGGACCGTAATGGGCCGGATGGACGGCCGCGACTGGCGCGACCTCTTCCTGCTGAGCCTGCTGGGCAACCTGATCTACTATGTGGGCCTGTCGGTCTCGGTGCAGAGCGCGGGCGTGGCCCTGGCCTCGCTGATCATCGGCCTGCTGCCGGTGACGGTGACGCTCGTCGGCGCCCATTCCGGGAAAGGGAGGGCGGGGGAGGGGGTTCCGCTCCGCCGCTTGGCCGCGCCCCTGGCCCTGATCGTGGCCGGCGGGGTCTGCATCAACGTCTCGGTGTTCACGGAAGGCCACGGCGCGGGGATCGGCAAGCAAGTGGTCGGCGTGCTGGGCGCGCTGCTGGCCCTGGCCATGTGGACCGCCTACGCCGTCTGGAACGCCCGGCGCCTGGCCGCCACGCCCAAGTTCAACAGCCACGAGTGGTCGCTGCTGACCGGCGTCGCCACGGGCCTGCTGTCGCTGCTGCTGGTGATCCCGGCCTTCGGGCTGGGCGGCAAGGTCCACGCGCCGGCCGCCCATACCCCTGAAGCCTGGGGCTGGTTCTGGATGGTCAGTTTCGCCGTGGCGATCGGGGCCTCGGTGATCGGCAACGGCCTGTGGAACGCAGCCAGCCGCCTGCTGCCGCTCAGCCTGTCGGGCCAGATGATCGTGTTCGAGACCCTGTTCGCCCTGCTGTACGGCTTCCTGCACGAAGGCCGCTGGCCGCGCGGGCTGGAGGCGGCGGCGATCGCCCTGATGCTGGTGGGGGTGCTGTGGTCGGTGCGGCTGCATCGGCCCAAGGTGGATTTGGCTTAGCTCTTAACTTCCCCAAATCCGCCTCCCCGGCGAAAGCCAGGGCCCAGATGGAAAAGCGCCGAGGCGCATCCAGGGGCGCTGAGTTCTTCCCATCAGCCCCAGCGATCAGGGATCTGGGCCCCGGCTTTCGCCGGGGAAGCCGGGGGAGGGAGGCCCCCAAAACTTTTTTGCAACATGACGCGAACCTGAACGGCGCGGTTCAAATCAGGTTCAGGCGCGGGGTCCTACAAAGGATCCCAACAGCGCCGCACAGGGCGACGCTCGAAAGATTAGGAGCCCTGCCATGAAGACCATCGGCAAGTTCACCAAGACCGCGATCGCCGCCACTGTCGCTGGCGCGCTGATCGTTCCCGCCTCGACCGCCTTCGCCGGCGAGAAGACCGAGCGCGCCATCATCGGCGCCCTGATCGGCGGCGTGGCCGGTGCGGCCATCGGCGACGGCAAGACCGACGCGGTCGCCATCGGCGCGGTCGCTGGCGCGGCCCTGGGCGCCACGACGGCCAAGGACAAGCACGACCGTCGCTACAGCCGTTCGTACCGGACCGCTCCGCGCTACGAGCAGAGCCGCTACTACGACAACAACCGCTACGCCTACGATCGCGGCTACCAGAACAACCGCTACGCCTATGATCGCTACGGCAACCGTTACGACTACGGCTATCGCCGCTAAGCCCCGGATTTCCTCGCTGGAGTCATGATCCCTCCCCCAGCGTGTTCCCTGCGCCGCCCCACCCGGGGCGGCGCTTTTTCGCGCCGACCCGGCTTCAAGCAGGAAAGTCGGGGCGGCGCTTTTTCGTGCCTGCGCACCTAATCGCTGTTCGGTTGATCCAGGTCGCTTCCGCGCGGGCGAAAACTGCTATAGCCCCCATGTAGAGGACGGATCGGTTTTAACCCCTGGCGGCTGAAGCTGGGCTACAAACCAATTCTCGCTTTAGGGAGCGCGCTCTTGGCGGCATCTGGCATCGCCGTTCGAGGACCCCGCAGCCTGCTGCGGCAGATACGCGAGGCCATGGCCGGCGGCGGTCCCGCCCAGGCCAAGCTCGACATGGTGGTGCGCACCATCGCCATCTCGATGGTGGCGGAAGTCTGCTCGATCTATCTGCGCCGCGCCTCGGGCGATCTCGAACTCTTCGCCACCGAGGGCCTGTCGCGCGAGGCCGTCCACGTCACCCGGATGAAGCCGGGCGAGGGCCTGGTCGGCGAGACCATGCGCCTGGGCCGACCGCTGAACCTGTCCGACGCCGCCAGCCATCCGCAGTTCTCGTACCGCCCGGAAACCGGCGAAGATCCCTACCATGCCTTCCTGGCCGTGCCGCTGCTGCGCGGCGGCCGCGCGATCGGGGTGCTGGTCGTCCAGAACCGCACCGAGCGGGTCTATGACGAGGAGGAGGTCGAGGACCTTCAGATCATCGCCATGGTGCTGGCCGAGATGGTCAGCTCCAGCGAGCTGCTGGGCGCCGACGAGCTCAAGGACGTCGAGCTGGCCCCGCACAAGCCCGAGCGGCTGAAGGGCTCGCGCTTCGCCGAGGGCCTGGCCTACGGCGTGGCCGTGCTGCACGAGCAGCCGGTGGTCCCCGAGACCCTGCTGTCCGACGACGCCCTGGCCGAGGAGGCCCGGCTCACCTACGCCATCGAGGCGCTGCAGACCCAGATCGACCAGATGCTGGAGGGCCAGCACGGCCTGGTCGGCGCGTCGTATGAGGTGCTGGAGACCTATCGCCTGTTCGCCCATGACCGGGGCTGGAACCGGGGCCTGCAGGAGGCCGTACGCTCGGGGCTGACCGCCGAGGCCGCCGTCGAGCGCGTGCGTTCCGAGCACCGCGCCCGCCTGGGCCAGGCTCGCGACCCCTATCTGCGCGAGCGGCTGCACGACCTGGAAGACCTGAACGACCGGTTGCTGCGCCACCTGTCGGGCGACGTCCACGCCGTGCGCCAGCTGCCCGACGACGCCATCCTGATCGCCCGGAACCTGGGTCCGGCCGACCTCTTGGAATACGACCGCACCAAGCTGAAGGGCATCCTCCTGGAGGAGGGCAGCGCCGCCAGCCACGCCGGCATCGTGGCCCGGGCGCTCGACATCCCCTGCGTCGGCCGCCTGATCGGCCTGCGCGACCGGGTCAGCGAGGGCGACCCGGTGGTGGTCGACGCCGAGACGCAGGAAGCCTGGCTGCGGCCGCGTCCGGACGTGGTCAAGGCGTTGAAGGTCCGGATGGAGGTCCGCGCCCAGCGCAAGGCCGAGTTCGCCCGCCTGCGCGACACTCCGCCGATCACCAAGGACGGGGCCAAGATCACGCTGCTGATGAACGCGGGTCTGGCCGTCGATCTCGACATCCTGGCCGAGACCGGCGCGGAGGGCATCGGCCTGTTCCGCACCGAGTTCCAGTTCATGGTCGCCGAGGAGCTGCCGCGCCTGGAGGCCCAGACGGCGCTCTACGAGAAGGTGCTGGAGGCCGCCGACGGCATGCCGGTGACCTTCCGGACCCTGGACCTCGGCGGCGACAAGCTGCTGCCGTACATGGAGCTGGAGCGCGAGGACAATCCGGCCCTGGGCTGGCGCGCCGTGCGCATGGGCCTGGACCGTCCGGCCCTGCTGCGCATGCAGATCCGCGCCCTGATCAAGGCCGCCGCCGGCCGGCCGCTGAAGGTGATGTTCCCGCTGGTGGCCAATGTCGACGAGTTCCGCGCCGCGCGCTCGTTCGTCGACCAGGAGGTCGCCTGGGCCCTGAAGCGCGGCCGTCCCGCGCCGTCGCGCCTGGACGTCGGGGCGATGATCGAGGCCCCGTCGCTGCTGTGGCATTTGGACGCGCTGTTGCCGATGACCGACTTCGTTTCGGTCGGCACCAACGACCTGATGCAGTACCTGTTCGCCGCCGACCGGGGCAATCCGAAGGTCTCGGACCGCTATGATCCGCTGTCGCCGGCCGCCCTGCGGGCGCTGAAGACCATCCAGCAGGCCTGCGCCGACACCGGCACGCCGGTGTCCGTGTGCGGCGAGATGGCCGGCCGTCCGCTGGAGGCCTTCGCCCTTGTCGCCCTTGGTTTTGAAGGACTTAGCATGCCGCCGGCCGGTATCGGCCCGGTCAAGCAGATGGTGCTGTCGCTGGATCGCGAGGCCGCCCGCCGCAATGTCGAGGCCCTGCTGAAGGGCGCCGGCGGATCCCTGCGCGGCGAGATCGAGACCCTGGCCCGGAAACTGTACGTCGCGGTCTAGGTCGATTTGTGGTCAAAGCTTGGCCGTTGACCTAAGCGCTGCCGTTTAGTCCATTGAATCCGGCTACTTAGTTTGTTACTCCAAACACTTGTTAACCTCCGTGCTGTACGGATTCGGGGAGCGTACGCGGCGTTCGCGCATCATCGGTTTTCGGGATGCGCGCCGAGGCGTGATTTTTGTGGGGCTGCTTACTCGCCATGCCGCTGGATATGGGCAATGTGAGGCGGTTGCATCTGGTCGCCGACGCCGATGCGGACGTCGCGGCCGAAGTGCATGACGCGCCGGTCGCCGACGCATCCGTCGTGGTCCTGCACCCCTCGCCGGACGAGGACGCCGATATCGGCGCGGCCCTGAGGTCCGCCCGGACCGCCCGGGGCATGAGCGCCCAGGACGTCGCCGAAGCCACCCGCATCCGCCAGAGCTATATCGAGGCGCTGGAAGCCATGCGCGTCGAGGACCTGCCCTCGCGCCCCTTCACCATCGGCTATGTTCGCGCCTATGCCAGCCTGCTGGGCCTGGACGCCGAGGCCGCCGTGGCCCGCTTCAAGCACGACGCCCCCGATGACGGCGGCGAGCTGCGCGCCCCGGTCGGCGTGCGCCGCGAGCGCGATCCGCGCCTGGCCATGATCTTCGCCGGCGGGCTGCTGGTGGTGGGCGCCATCCTGCTGTGGAACGTCGCCCAGCGCGCCATGGCCAAGGACGAGCCGCCGGCCCAGGTGGCTCCGGCCACCACCTCGGCCCAAGTCCAGGCCCACGCCAGCAACAGCCAGGTCGCGCTCGGCGCGCCGCTGCCGGCCCCGGTCGAGTCGACCACGCCCGAACCCTACAAGACTCCCGGCCTCGACGACGCCGCCGCCAACGGCGGTTCGGTCGACGCGGCCAAGGCCGCCGCCAAGGCCCGCGCCGAGGCCGACGCCAAGGCGGGGGTCGTCGATCCGGCGCTGCAGATCAAGCTGGGCGCGCCGTTCAAGGCCAAGGGCGCGGTGATGGGCGCCGCCCCCGGCGAGGGCTCGGGCGTCATCCTCCAGGCCCGCAAGGCCGCGACCCTGGTGGTGCGCGGCGGCGACGGCCAGGTCTATTTCGCCCGCGCCCTGGCGGCCGGCGAAGCCTATCGCGCCCCGCGCACGGCCGGCCTGATCGCCGACGTCTCGGATCCGGCGGTGTTCGAGGTCTACGGCAACGGCGCGCTGACCGGCCGCCTGCCGTCGAACTCGACCGCGCTGGGCAAGCTGGTTCCCGCCGCGCCGGTCGCGACGGCTGTGGCTCCGGCGGGTCCGGCGGCGGTTCCGACGGCCCAGCCGGTGGCTCCCAAGCCGCAATGATCCCTTCTCCCCCTTGCGGGAGAAGGTGGCCGCGAAGCGGACGGATGAGGGGTTGAAAGCCCCATCCGAAACGCCGGTGCGACCCCTCATCCGTCGCCTGACGGCGACACCTTCTCCCACAAGGGGAGAAGGAATGGGGAAGAGGCCTTCTATCCGCCCCCAACACCCTCTAAATTACCGCCCATGGCCGCAGACCACACGCACGTCCGTCCCTGGCGCATGATCACGCGCCGGCAATCGCGCAAGATCCGCGTCGGCGATGTCGAGGTGGGCGGCGACGCGCCGATCACGGTGCAGTCGATGACCAACACCCTGACCAGCGACGCCGCCGCGACGCTGGAGCAGATCCGCCAGTTGGAAGAGGCCGGGGCCGACATCGTCCGGGTCAGCTGCCCCGACACCGACTCGACGGCCGCGTTCAAGACCATCGCCCGCGAGGCCAAGGTCCCGCTCGTGGCCGACATCCACTTCCACTACAAGCGCGGCATCGAGGCGGCCCAGGCGGGCGCGGCTTGCCTGCGGATCAATCCGGGCAATATCGGCTCGCCCGACCGCGTCCGCGACGTGATCCAGGCCGCCCGCGACCACGGCTGCTCGATGCGGATCGGCGTCAACGCCGGCTCGCTGGAGCGCGAGCTGCTGGAGAAGTACGGCGAGCCGTGCCCCGAGGCGATGGTCGAGAGCGCCCTGAACCACGCCCGCATCCTGCAGGACCACGACTTCCACGAGTTCAAGATCTCGGTGAAGGCGTCCGACCCGTTCATGACCGTGGCCGCCTACTACCAGCTGGCCGAGGCCATCGACTGCCCGCTGCACCTGGGCGTGACCGAGGCCGGGGCCACGCGCACCGGCACGGTGAAGTCCTCGATCGGCATCGGCTCGATGCTGTGGGCCGGCATCGGCGACACCATCCGCGTCAGCCTGGCCGCCGATCCCGTCGAGGAGATCAAGGTCGGCTTCGATATCCTGAAGTCGCTGGGCCTGCGCCACCGGGGCGTCAACATCATCGCCTGCCCGTCGTGCGCCCGGCAGGGCTTCAACGTCATCAAGACGGTCGAGGCCCTGGAAGAGCGGCTGGCCCATATCGCCACGCCGATGTCGCTGTCGATCATCGGCTGCGTCGTCAACGGCCCGGGCGAGGCCCTGATGACCGACATCGGCTTTACGGGCGGCGGGGCCGGCGCGGGCATGGTCTACATGGCCGGCAAGCCCGACCACAAGCAGTCCAACGACGGCATGATCGACCACATCGTCGAGCTGGTCGAGAAGAAGGCCGCCGAGATCCAGGCGGCGCAGGCGGCCACCAGGGTCGCGGCCGAATAAGGCTCTACGCCTCCTCGGCCATCACCCGCACCAGGTCGACGATCTGGCGGCGCACCCGGCCGGGGGCGATGCGGGGGAACAGCTCGGCCAGCTGCAGGCCCTCGGCGGTCTGCAGGAAGGTCTGCACCGTGCGGTCGGCCTGGGCGCCGGGACCGTCGGGCGCGGCCGCCTCGACCGGGTCGGGCAGGCCGTCGAAGAAATAGGTCACGTCGGTCCCCAGCAGGGACGCGATCCGGAACAGCTTGGACGCGCTGATCCGGTTCTCGCCGCGCTCGTACTTCTGGACCTGCTGGAAGGTCAGCTCCAGGGCGTCGGCCAGCTGCTCCTGGCTCACGCCGATCAGCTTGCGCCGCATCCGCACCCGGGCGCCCACGTGATGGTCGACCGAGCTCGCGCGCCGTCCGTCGGTGTCCTTGGCCATGAACCTCTCCGCCACTCATCGTCAGGTGGCCGCATCCAACCCGAAAGTTGCGGTTCAACGAGGGCCCGTCTGTATCGGCGGCGTATCGAATTTGACGGCTTGATACAGGCGCGAAACGGCGCCCGGCCTCAGGAGGCGCTACGGGGCAGCAGCGCCGCGACCCGCGCCTCGCCGGTCAGGGCCTCGTGTCGACCGGGGCCGCCCCCTTGGCCGCCCTTGGACGGCGGCCCGTCGTCGGGGAAATCGGGTGGCAGGCCGTCGGCGGGGAAACCGGGCGGGCCGCCGCCGCCGCCGGGCGGGCCGCCCTTGGCGCGTGGCTGGGCCTTGCGGTCGACATGGACCGGGAAGTCGACGCGGAAGCGGTTCTCGCCCTCGGCCACGGCGGCGAAGGTCGCCTCGCCGCCCTGCTTGGCGATGCCGTCATTGCTGTTGAGCGTATCGCGCGTGCGGCCGCGCTTGTAGTCGGCGGCCTGCAGATAGAGGAACTCGTTGAGGGCGTCGGGCAGGAACACCTGCGAGGTCAGCAGGGTCCGTCCGTCCAGCCAGACCTTGTAGTGGATGTGGGTGGTGCGGCCCTCGTACCAGCCGGGATAGACGGTCATGAACGTCGCCACGCCCGCCACGTTGACCGGCTGGACGCCACGCAGGAAGCGGGCGGCCTTCAGCGCCGCTTCCGGTTCGCGGCCCGGCGCGTCGCCGAACCCGGAATAGCGCCCTTGCGCGTCGCAGTGCCAGACATCGACCCGCGCTCCGGGCAGCGGCGCGCCGGTCTCGTCGAAGACGTGGAAGCGCAGCTCGACCGCCACGCCCGGCAGGCCCTCGCGGATGTCGGCCCGCGCGGGGGCGCCGGACAGGTAGTAGGGGCCCTCGGTCACGGCGGGGGTCAGCTTGGGGGCGGGCTTGGACGTCGTCGCGCGGGCCTGGGCGGCGGTCGCGCCGGACGCCGCGCCCGTGGCCAGGCCGAGCGCCAGAAGGCCGCGCCGATGAAGATCCGTCATGGGTGTCCCTGGTGTTGTCGTCGGGGCGTTGTGGCGATCAGGCGTGGCGGGAGGAGGGCGCTGATCGTTTCGGCCCGGTCGTGATCTGCAACGTCGTGATCCGCAGCACGGGGCGCGGCCGGGGCGCGGGGCTCCGCCATCTCGCGGTCCCAGGCGGCCAGGACGCCCAGCTGGCGCAGCCGGACGAAGAGGCGCTGCACGTTTCCGCGATTGGCCTCGACCAGGGCCGCCAGGCGGGGACCCAGCGCGGCGGGCGCCGTGGCGACCAGGCCGCCGGGGCCTCGCCGGCAGAAGCCTCGCGCCGCGAGGCCGTGCAGGCGTCGCCGGACCGTCTCGTCGGAGATCTCCATCGGCTGGGACAGGGCGGCGACCCGGATGGGACGGCCGACGCCCGCCGGATCGCGGGTCCAGGCCGCCAGCCGGTCGGCGTCCAGGCCGCGCGTGCTGGCCAGGGCCAGTTCCAGCAGCACGCGGCTGCTGATCATGTCGCCGGTCAGGGCGATCAGGTCGTTGCAGGCGCGCAGCGTATATTCCGACAGCGCCCGATTGGCGGCCCGCACCGGCGGTTCGGGCGCGGTCGCCGCGGGCGCGGCCTCGCCGCCGTCCAGCGCGTTCAGGGCCTTGAGCGTCCCGTAGAACCGCCGCCCCCGATCGTAGCGGGCGCGCTGCTCGGCCATGTAGGCGGCCGAGGTCACCGCGTCGCGCGGCACGACGACGCCGTCGGAGTCGATCGACACCAGGCCGGCGCGGGCCATGGCCGAGAGTCGGCGGCGCACGGTCTCGAACGGCAGGCGCAGGGACTGGGCGACGCCGTTCATGCTGACCCGCCGCCGCAGCGCGTCGGGCGCGGAGACGTCCACGCCGCCGAACAGGACGTCCAGCGCGCGGTCGCGATTGACCGGAGTCATGTTGGCGTCGAGCGTGGCGGTGAAGATCAGGGCGTCCAGCAGGTCGGCGTGCTGGCCGCGGGTGATCACGATCGTGTCGCGCACATAGGCGAGCGACGCGCGGGCGACCTCCCAGATCATCGTTTCCATCCCGGCTCTTGTTAGGCCGTGTCGGCAGCGCCGGCGACACGCCCCGTGGAGCGCGCTGTCGCTAGTTCTGACGACGCAACCCTCGCGAGAAAACCACAGGATGGGTAACGGCGCGAGTGCGGCGAGATTAAAACTATAGGTAGCTCCGTCGCGTCGCCCGCCGACACCGCTTCAGGCGGCCAGGCGCCCAATTCACCGTCTCGACAGGAGAGGCTGATGCCGACCCAAGGATTTCGTCACTTTCGCGCCGCGCGCGCCGGACTGATCGCGCTCTCGACCGTGCTGGCCTTGGCCGGCTCGGGCGCGCTCGCCGCGCCGGCCCCTGGAGCGCCGGAGAAGGCCCCCAAGCCGCCGCCCGCCAGCCAGGCCCAGTCGTCGGGGCCCGTGCCGAACTGCACCGCCGCCTGGAGCCCGCAACGCAGGCGATGCACGCTTGTCGGCGGCACGTGCCCGCAGGGGCGTCTGCCCGCCATGCATCCGGTGCCGGTCGGCAATCCGACGCACTGCACCTGCCAGTGCCACTAGGCGAGACGCCCGATCCGCTCTGATCTCAACCGCCGTGCGCCGCCTCGGAAGGGCGGCGCCGGCCCACGCGAGCACGTCCATGTCACATCAAGCCGATCCGTTCTCGACCCCCGAGGAAGCCGTCAGGGCGGCGATCCGGGCCGCTGACTTCGCAAATCGAGGCGTCCATTTTTCCCCGTTCCAGCTCAAGCCCGTGGCGTTCGAGCAGAGCTTCGAGGCGGTCTGGACGGCGCGGCCGTTCGTCGAGCGGGGCGAGAAGCATCCGAACGTCGCCTTCTTCCGGTATCGGCGAGACGGGGGGATATTCCGGCCGCTGGGCGACCTGATCGTCGCGGGCGATGGACGCCACCCCCTGGCGCCGCCCGCCGCGCAGCTGCTGTTCGCGCCTGGCCAGAACGACCCCGACTGCCTGCGGCATCCGGTGGGGCATCAGTGGATCCTGAACAATGAGGGCGGCAACGAGCCGGCCTTCAGCTATTGGCGCCTGATACCGCCGCCAGGCTACACCGCCCTGGGGATCTGCTTCGGCTACGAGCAGCCGGACTACGAGAACTACTGGTGCGTGAAGAACGAATACCTGGCGTCGGCGGACCGCCGCGACGCCTGGCACCGGGACTGGATCTGGCGCAACAACGGCAACCTGTCGCAGCCGATCATGCCCAGCAAGCCGCCGCCGGTCGGCGAGCGCGTGATGTGGATGGTTCCGCCGACCTTCCTGAGCGACGAGGGGCAGGAACCCGCCAAGCTGCTGAAGCTGGGCGTGGCCTCCCTGCCGGTCGAGGAGATCCACAGCGTCCCGACCTACGACCCGGACGTCACCTCCGACGACGAGACCGCGCCGGGCCTGAAGAAGGTCGCCATCGTGCCCTATACCGGCATCGCCGCGGATGGGGACTATCCCAACCAGTCGCTGGAGAGCCCCTTCTACTTCGTCGCGTGCGAGCCCCTGTGGCATTGCGACTCGACCTGGAGCGCGCCGGAGGGCGGATCCCAGTCGATCACCCAGGTCGCCGGTGTCAGCAAGACGGAGTCGACCAGCTTCACCGAGCAGACCTCGCTGACCGTGGACTGCAATATCGGCCTGGCGCTGGACGCCGTGAACTTGGGCGTGAATGCGTCCTTCACCCAGTCGTTCTCGCTGACCACGGACCACTCGTCTACGTCGTCGACCGAGGTGTCCAAGATGGTGACGATCGAGCTGCCGCATTCGGACCTGGTGGCCATCTGGTCGCGCCAGGTGCGGATCGCCCTGTTCCGGATGGACGGATCCATCGTGTCCGAGGTCCAGTATTCGACTTACGATCAGCGCATGCTGTACGACAAGGCGTCGGGGCCCGAACAGCTGGTCGTGCTGCAGCCGGCCCTGGCCGACTGACCGTCGCTACCCGCTGATCAGCGCCGCTCGTTCGGCGCTGGTCAGCGGTCGCCAGCGGCCCTCGGGCATCTCGCCCAGGGTCAGCGGGCCGATGCGGACGCGGAACAGGTCGACGACCTTCAGCTCGACCAACTCGCACATCCGGCGGATCTGGCGGTTGCGGCCCTCGCGCAGCACGATGCGCAGGCGCTGATCCGAGATGACCTCGACCTCGGCCGGGCGCAGCTCGCGACCGTCCAGCTCCAGGCCAAAGCGCAGCAGCTCGATCTTCGCCTCGGTCAGCTCGCCCATCACCGCGACGCGGTATTCCTTTTCCAGGTCCGACTGCGGGCCGATCACCGCCTTGGCCACCACGCCGTCCTGGGACAGCAGCAGGAGGCCGCGCGAGTCCTTGTCCAGCCGGCCGATCGGCGGCAGCAGGTCGCCCGATTGCGGGATCGGCGCGGGGACGCCGCCCCAGATGTTCTGGCGGGTCAGCAGGCGGGCGGCCGGAACCTGGCCGGGATCCGGCTGGGCCGAGACCACGCCAGCCGGCTTGTGGATCATGTAGGTCGTGGCCGCGTCCAGCTTGGCCGTGGCGCGATCGGCCAGCACCAGGGTCTGGCCGGGCAGGATCTTGCGGCCGACGTCCTCGACCACTTCGCCGTCGATCGAGACCAGGCCGTCGGAGATCAGCTGTTCGGCTTCGCGCCGCGAGCACACGCCGCTCTGGGCCAGCCACTTGTTGACCCGCTGGGGCTCGCCCTCGTCATAGGTGCGGGTGAAGGCCATGGCTCAGCCGAAGCTCTCTTCCAGGCTGGCCAGGCGCTCGGCCTGGTCCTCGGCGATCAGCGGGTTGATCACGTCGTCCAGGGCGTCGCCCTCGATGATCCGCGACAGATTGTAGAGGGTCAGGTTGATGCGGTGATCGGTGACCCGGCCCTGCGGGAAGTTGTAGGTGCGGATGCGCTCGGAGCGGTCGCCGCTGCCGACCTGGCTCTTGCGGGCCTCGGAGCGGGCGCTGTCCAGGGCCTCGCGCTGCATGTCGTACAGGCGCGCCTTCAGGTTCTTCATGGCCCGGGCGCGGTTCTGGTGCTGCGACTTTTCCGAGGAGGTCACCACCACGCCGGTCGGCAAGTGGGTGATGCGCACGGCCGAGTCGGTCTTGTTGACGTGCTGGCCGCCCGCGCCCGACGAGCGATAGGTGTCGATCCGCAGGTCGCTTTCCTTGATGTCGATTTCGACGTCCTCGGCTTCCGGCAGGACGGCGACCGTGGCGGCCGAGGTGTGGATGCGGCCTTGCGCCTCGGTGGCCGGCACGCGCTGCACGCGGTGCACGCCGCTCTCGAACTTCAGACGGCCGAACACGCCGTCGCCGGTGATCGAGGCGACGATTTCCTTGTAGCCGCCCATCTCGCCTTCCGAGATGCTGTCTATCTCGACGCGCCAGCCCTGCAGGGTGGCGTAGCGCTGGTACATGCGGAACAGGTCGCCGGCGAACAGGGCCGCCTCGTCGCCGCCCGTGCCGGCCCGCACTTCCAGGATGGCCGAGGCGTTCTCGTCCTTGTCCTTGGGGGCCAGCATCAGGGCCAGGTCGTGCTCCAGGGCGGGGAGCTTCTCGTCCAGGGCCTGGATCTCGTCGCGGACCATGTCGGCCATCTCGGGATCGGCGGCCATGGCGTCCAGCTCGGCGCGCTCGGCGGAGAGCTTGGCCAGGCGCTCGACGGCCTCGGCCACCGGCTTCAGTTCGGCGTGCTCCTTGGAGAGCTTGACGATCTCGGTCCCGTCCGTCGCGGCGCCCATGCGGGCCTCCACTTCGCGGAAGCGGTCGAGAACCTGGTCGAGGCGGGCCTGGGGCAGTCGCAAGGGAGCTGGTCGCACGGCTGGAGGGATGGGGCGGTTTCTCTAGAACCTTTCGAGGGCGAAGGGAATGGATGGGTCGAAACCCAGTTCGGGGCATGTGCGAACGCGCGTTAGGCGCAGCTTAGCCATTGTCTGCGCAGTGTCCGGCCTCCTTGGAGCGAACCCGCGGGCCCCTTTCGCGAAGATGAAGCGCATCGAGACCCGTCTGTCGGCCCCTCTCGCGGGAATGGCCATGCTGACCGTCGGCCTGCTGGTCGTGGTGCTGTTCATGTCCGCCGCCCGCGTCGACCGCGACGCCCTGGAGCACGAGCAGGCCCTGGTCGCGCGCGGCATGCAGGCCAAGGTCGTCGACATCGAGCGGACCATCTGGTCGGAGGTCGGCTGGGACGAGGCGGTCGAGCATCTGGACCACCGGTACGATCCAAGCTGGGCGCGCGAGAACATTGGCGCCTACCTGGTGGGCCAGGCCGGGTTCGACCAGATCGTCGTGCTGGACCACGCCGGCCGTCCGGTGTTCAACGAGCGCCTGGGCCAGCCGGTGTCCAGCGCCTGGTACGACCGCCACGCTCCGACCTTCTTCGGGCCGATCCTGGACCGCCTGCGCCAGCGCGAGGCCACCACTCCGCGCCCAACCGGGCCGCGCCCGGACGGCGACATGGTCTCGCGGCCCATCCAGGTCAGCGCGGTCGAGCGCCTCGACGGCGACGCCTATCTGGTCACCGCCAGCCTGGTGCAGTCCGACTTCGGCAAGGCCCTGATCCGCCACGCGCGCGCGCCGGTGGTGCTGACGGCGCTGAAGCTGGACGCGGCCTTCCTGGACGGCTTCGCCAGCCGCTTCCTGCTGCCCGGCGTCCACCTGCATTCGGGCGACGCCACCGCCCAGGCCGACGACGCCCATCTGGGCCTGCGCAACCTGAACGGCCAGATCGTGGCCACCCTGGACTGGCAGCCGCCGCATCCGGGTCAGCGCCTGCTGCGCAAGGCGATCCTGCCGATCCTGCTGGTGGTTGGCGGCCTGGGCGTGGCGGTGATCGTCTTCGCCCGCCGCAGCCGCAAGATCGCCGAGGGTCTGATCGCCAGCGAGGCGCGGGCCAAGCACATGGCCGTGCATGACGCCCTCACGGGCCTGCCCAACCGCGTGCTGTTCGAGGAGCGCCTGCGCCAGGCGGTCGACGGCCTGTCGCGCCGTCGCCAGGCCATGGCCGTGCTGGCCATCGACCTCGACCGCTTCAAGGCGGTCAACGACACGCACGGCCACGCGGCCGGGGACGAGCTGATCCAGGCGATGGCCAAGCGGCTGCAGACCCTGTGCCGGGCCGGCGAGACCGTGGCGAGGCTGGGCGGTGACGAATTCGCCGTCGTGGCCGTCGACCTCGAGCCCAAAGGCGCGGCCGCCCTGGCCGAGCGGCTGGTCCAGGCCATGAGCGCGCCCGTCGAGCTGTCGTGCGGGGCGGTGTTCGTCGGCGGCTCGGTCGGCGTGGCCCTGATCGACCGCGCCGAGGGCCATGTCGGCGCCGTCGAGGCCGCCCGCCGCGCGGACGTCGCCATGTACCGCGCCAAGGAGGAGGGCCGCGGTCGCTACTGTTTCTTCGAGGCCGAGATGGACGCGGCGCTGAAGGCTCGGCGCGGGCTGGAGGCCGACCTGCGCGCCGCCCTCGGCGACGGCGGCGTCTGGCTGGCCTACCAGCCGCAGGTCGACGCCAACGGCCGGGTGGTCGGGGTCGAGGCCCTGGCCCGCTGGACCCATCCCGTGAAGGGCCCGATCTCGCCCTCGGCCTTCGTGCCCCTGGCCGAGGACTGCGGCCTGATCGACGAGCTGGGCCGCATGGTCATGCGCCGCGCCTTCACCGACAGCCGCCGCTGGAAAGGGCTGAAGGTGGCCGTCAACGTCTCGGCCCTGCAGATGAAGCAGGCCGACTTCCCCGATCAGGTCGCGGCCCTGCTGGTCGAGACCGGGGCCCGGGCCAAGGGCATCGAGCTGGAGATCACCGAGGGCGCCCTGCTGGGCGACGACGAGACCACGCACCGGGCGATCGCTCGTCTGCGGGCCATGGGCTTCTCGCTGGCCCTGGACGACTTCGGCACCGGCTACAGCTCGCTGAGCTATCTGCGGCGCTATCCGATCGACAAGATCAAGATCGACCGCAGCTTCATCACCCCGCTGGGCGAGGACGAGGAGGCCGGGGCGGTGGTCGCGGCCATCGTGCGCCTGGCCAAGGCGCTGAGCCTGTCGGTGATCGCCGAGGGCGTCGAGACCAACCAGCAGCACAGGCAGCTGCGCGAGATCGGCTGCGGCCAGGCCCAGGGCTTCCTGTTCAGCCCGCCGACCCCGGCCGACCGCATCGACGCCCTGGTGGCCGGCGGCGGCCGCATCCGGGTCCCCGTCGAGGCCTGATCGCGCGCGGGAACGGACTGCTGACAGGAATTGTCATCAGTCTTTATTGAAAACGCTCATAAGCGTGGCTAACTGCGCTGGGCGGCCGGACCGGAGGGGTCCAGCCCAGCGAGGAAGCTCCCATGTCCGTCTCCATCCAGCACGTCGCCGTGACCAGCATTGCGCGCGGCCTCAACACGCTGTCGGCCCTGCTCGACAAGGCCAAGGACCACGCCGCCGCCGCCGGGACCGATCCGGACGCCTATGTCGCCGCGCGTCTGTTCGAGGACATGCTGCCGCTGTCCGGCCAGATCCAGCGCGCCTCCGACACCGCCAAGGGCGCCGTGGCCCGCCTGGCCGGCGTCGACGCGCCCAGCTTCGCCGACGACGAGACCACCATCGCCCAGCTGCGCGAACGCATCGCCAAGACCCTGGCCTATGTCCAGAGCGTCCCGGCCTCGGCCTTCGAGGGCGCCGAGAGCCGCGAGATCACCGTCCCGGCCGGCCCGTCGATCACCCTGGGCTTCACCGGTCTGGACTACCTGCTGGAGTTCGTGATCCCCAACTTCCAGTTCCACGTCGTCACCGCCTACGACATCCTCCGCAACCAGGGCGTCCCCCTGGGCAAGCGCGACTTCCTGGGCATCGGTCCGGAACGGGTGAAGACGGCGGCTTAGGGTCCGCGCCTCTCCTCCCCATTAGGGGGAGGTGGATCGATGCGGATACGCAGCGAGACGGAGGGGGGCCGCGCAAGCGGTTCTGACGTTCAGCGCCCCAAAGCCCCCTCCACCGGCGTTCGCCGGTCCCCCAGAGGGGGAGGAGATCAACACACGCCCTCCTCCCCGTTAGGGGGAGGAGATCAACAGAGCCCTAGCCGTGCGAGCGCATCACCGGCAGGGGCGGGGCCTCGATCGCCACTTCGCGCGGCGCCTGGGCCGGGGGCGAGCCTGGCTTGTGGTCGACGAGCAGCGGGTACAGCGAGACCACCAGCAGCAGCGCCATGGTGACATTGAAGGTCCGCAGCACCGCCGGCCTGTCCAGGAACGGCCGCAGGCCCTGGCCGAAGCCGGCCCAGGCGGCGCTGCACGGCGCGCCGACCAGCATGAAGGTTCCGGCCAGCAGCGGCACGATGGTCCAGCCCGAGCCTTCCGGCGCGTAGGTCGTCACCGCGCCCAGCGCCATGGCCCAGGCCTTGGGATTGACCCACTGGAACGCGGCCGCCTGGACGAAGGTCATCGGCTTGCCCAGGGCCTTGTCGCTGACCGAGCTGGACGTGCCGATCTTCCAGGCCAGCCACAGCATGTAGGCCCCGCCGACCCAGCGCAGGATCTCGTGCAGCACCGGATAGGCGCGGAACACCCCACCCAGGCCAAGACCCATGGCCAGCACCATGAAGCCCAGGCCGCAGCTGATCCCCAGGATGTGCAGCACCGTCCGGCGGAAGCCGAAGTTCGCCCCAGATGCGAGCAGCATCATGTTGTTCGGGCCGGGCGTACCGGCCGTGGCGAAGCAGAACAGGACGTAGGCCAGCAGCAATTCAGGGGTCATGTCGGTCTCCTTGTCGTCTCCTTGTCTCGGTGTGGGCGGCCGAGGTGTCACCGTGATGATTTCCATTGTATCGCGAGTCAAATTGCATATTGTCATCGTGACAATAAAGGAGACATCGGCGTGACCGCGACCTGGACGCCCGTCATTCCCGACGGCGACGCCCCGTTGTACGAGCGGCTGGTGTCGGTGCTGCGCGCCGATATCAGCTCTGGCGTGCTGACCGCCGGCGTGCGCCTGCCGCCGCAGCGCGACCTGGCTTATCGCCTGGGCGTGGGCCTCGGGACGGTGACGCGGGCCTATGTCGAGGCCGAGAAGGCCGGGCTGGTCAGCGCCCATGTCGGCCGGGGCAGCTTCGTCAACGCCCCGACCGCCCACCGCGTCTCCGAGCGCGACGGGCCGATCAACCTGGCCCAGAACATCGCACTGTCGTCGCCGGCCGGGACCCGCATCGCCGAAGCGCTGTCGCGGGTGCGCCGGCGGCCCGACCTGCTGGAGCACCTGGCCTACGCCCCGCCGATGGGCCACGAGTCGCAGCGGCGGGCCGGAGCGGCCTGGCTGGCGCGAACCAGCAGTTACGAGAGCGTCGACTGGCGGCGGCTGATCTGCTGCGGCGGGGCCCAGCAGGGGCTGTCCCTGGCCCTGGGAGCGCTGCTGCGGCCGGGCGACGTCCTGCTGACCGAGGCCCTGGCCTATCACGGCCTCAAGTCCCTTGCCCTGCACAGCGGCTGGCGGGTCCGGGGCCTGCCGATGGACGCCGAGGGGCTGCGCCCCGACGCGCTCGAGGAAGCGATCATCGCCACCGGCGCGCGGGTTCTGGCCGTGCTGCCGACCCTGCAGAACCCCACCGGCCGGATCATGAGCCGCTCGCGCCGCGACGCTATCGTCGCCATCGCCCGCAAGCACGACCTGACCCTGGTCGAGGACGACATCTACGGCGCCTACGCCCAGGACGCCCCGCCGCCGTTCGCCATGCTGGCGCCCGAGCGGACCTTCCACGTCTCCGGCGTTTCCAAGACCCTGGCCCCGGGGCTGCGGGCCGGCTTCGTGGTCGCCCCGGCGCCGGACCAGTTCGAGCGGGTGCTGGACGCGGTGCGGGTGACGACCTACGCGCCGCCGGCCTTCGGCGGGCTGATCGCCACCCAGTGGATCGAGGACGGCACCGCCGACACCATCCTGGCCGAGGTGCGCGAGGAGGCCGCCGCCCGCCTGGTCATGGCCCGCCAGCTGCTGGGCGTGGCGATCGAGACCCCGCGCTCGGACCTGGCGCCGCACGTCTGGCTGCCGATGAGCGAGCTGGAGGCCGAGCGCCTGGCGGGCCGGGCTCTGCGCGGCGGCGCCGAGGTCACCCCGCCGTCGGCTCCGGTCGTCGAGCCCGGCCACGAATGCGGCGTCCGCGTCTGCCTGGGCGCCGTCCCCGACCGCGAGACCCTGCGGCGCGGGCTGGAAATCGTCGCCGGCGCGTTGTCCAGCGAGGTCGGCGAGCGGTCGCTGGCGATGATCTAGAGCGCCCCCAGCACCGCCTTTACCCGATCCGCCACCGACCCCGGCGGCACCGAGACCAGGTCGTAGCCGAACTCGGCATAGGCCGCTTCATGCACGCGCTCGAAGGCGAGGGCGTCGTCCAGACTGATCCGCCGCGCGGCGGTGGGCGTCACGAAGCCCAGGCTCCGCACCAGGAACACACGCCGCTGGTAGACGCCCTCGGCCGCGATCCGCGCCAGCTCGGCGTGCAGCGGGGGCGAGACCGGGTGACCCAGGAACCGCGCCAGGGCCAGGGCGCAGATCGGCGAGCGGTCGAAGAAGACGGGATCTCCAACGGCCCGCGCCTCGCGCTGCTTCTGCAGGGCGACGACGGCGTCGATGAAGCCCGGATCGGTCCAGGGCTCGGCGACGCCCTGTCCTTGCGCCAAGGCGATGACGTCGGTCGCGGCCTCCTCGACCACGGCGTGGCCCGCGCACTCCAGGGCGCGCAGCAGCACGGTTTTCCCAGCGCCCGGGGCGCCGGTCAGGATGTAGCGTCGCATGTAGGGGGATCCTCGCCGAAAGCGGCGTGTCCCGGGACGATAGCGCCCCTACAGCGCCTTTTCCAGGATCACGAAATGCAGGTCGTCGCGCTGGGGGACGCCGAAGCGTTCGTCGCCGTAGGGGAAGGGCTCGGTGGCGCCGGTCAGGTGGTAGCCGCGCCGCTGGTACCAGGCGATCAGGGTGTCGCGCACCGAGATGACGGTCATCTCCAGGGTCTTGCCGCCGCGCTCGCGGGCGTAGGCCTCGGCGGCCTCCAGCATGGTCCGGCCGATGCCGCCGGCCTGGCGCAGGGGCGAGACGGTGACCATGCCGACATACCAGGCGTCCGCTTCCGAGGGCTGGACCCACACGCAGGCGTGCGGCGCGGCGTCCTCGGCGTCGCGCAGGGTCAGCAGGGCCGAGCCCGGATTGTCCGCCAGGTCGGCCCGCAGGGACGCCTCGTCGGTGCGCTGGCCGCCCAGCAGATAGCTCTCGCTGGTCCAGCCCTTCTGGGCCAGCTCGCCGCGATAGGCCGAGTTGACGAGGACGGCCAGGGCGGCCAGTTCGTGGTCTTGGGCGGGGGCGATCAGCATGCCTCCTTCTAGCCACGCGGATCGGCGCAAGCCAAGCCTTGCGAGAATCGCTTAGCCTCCGGTTCTGGCTGGGACGATATTTGGGGGAAATGATGCCGGAGCTTCTGATCGGCTGCGGCAACAGTCGCGACAAGCGGGTGGGCGACCTGTCCGACTGGGCGTGGAAGGATCTCACCACCCTGGACATCGACCCGCACGCCGGGGCCGACGTCATCCACGACCTCAACGACATCCCCTATCCGTTCCCGGATGACCATTTCGACGAGGTCCACGCCTACGAGGTGCTGGAACACACGGGCCAGCAGGGCGACTGGCGGTTCTTCTTCAAGCAGTTCAGCGAGTTCTGGCGCATCCTCAAGCCCGGCGGCCTGCTGTGCGCCACCTGCCCGTCGATGGCCTCGCGCTGGGTGTGGGGCGATCCGGGCCATACGCGGGTGATCCAGCCCGAGAGCCTGATCTTCCTGCAGCAGCCGCAGTACGCCCAGGTCGGGATCACCTCGCTGACCGACTATCGCGCGGTCTACCAGGCCGACTTCGACATGCCGTTCACCCAGGACGACGGCGAGACCTTCAAGTTCGCGCTGCGGGCGGTGAAGCCGTCGCGGATCCAGCCGAAGGGCGCGCCGGCGGTCTAGAGTCTAGCGCCCTCGCACCTTCTTCCAGGCTCCGCCGGCCATGCGCTTCACGCCGCCGGCCTCGCGCTTGATCATCTCCCAGGGATGGAAGGCCAAGCCGACCGTATCGGCCATGGCCGCGCCGCGCGCGCCCATCGGGCGCTCGGGGCCGGTGGTGGAGTCGACGGCGGTCTGGTGCTCGATCTCGGCGTTCAGCTCGGCCCCGACCAGGATGGCCATGATCGAGAACCACACCCAGACCATGAAGGCGATCACCGCCCCCAGCGGGCCGTAGGTAGCGTCGTAGTGGGCGATGCGGTTGACATAGACCGAGAAGCCCAGCGAGCCGACCAGCCATCCGGCCGAGGCCGCGCCGGCCCCGATCCACACCCAGCGCCAGCGGGCCTGGGCGCGGCTGGGGGCGAAGCGGTAGAGCACGGCGAAGGCCCCGGCGGTCATGGCCATCACCAGCAGCCAGCGCAGCGGCGCGACGATCGCGTCCAGGGCCGACAGTCGCGCGGCCTCCAGCAGCAGAGGGGTGACGATCAGCACCCCCGAGGCCACCGCCGCGTACAGCAGGGCGCAGAAGGTGAAGAGGTAGCTGAGCAGGGTGCGCGGCACGAGGTGGCGCTTCTCGTCCTCGTCATAGGCGATGTTCAGCCCGTCGAAGAGGGCGCGCATGCTGGCGTTGGCGCTCCAGATCGACAGCAGCAGGGAGAAGGCGAAGGCCAGCCCCAGCTTGGCCTGGCCCTGGCTGGCCAGCCGCAGCATCTGCTCGCCGACGATCTGGACCACGCTGGGCGGGAAGACGCCGCGCATGCCGCGCAGTTGCTCCTCGACGGTCCGCACGTCGGCGAACAGGCCGTACATCGAGACGAACGCGCCAATGGCCGGGAACAGGGCCAGAAGGGTGTAGAAGGTCACGCCCCCGGCCACAGCCGGCAGGCGGTCGACACTGATCTCGCGCCAGGTGCGCCACAGGATGTCGCGCCAGCCGAGCAGGGGGATGTGGCCGGGATGGCGGGCGGCGCGGCCCCGGCGCGGCTCGGCCTGGTCGAACTCGGCCGGCGGCATGGCGCGGTCCTCCGACAGGCCCGGCGGCGCGTCGATGTGTTCCTCGGTCGGCTTCCGGGGAAGGGCGAACGGCGTCAGGGCCAGCAGCACGATCCAGGGCGCCAGGTGGTACGGACGCGACTTCAGCCAGGACAGGATCGGACGCGGCGAAGCGTCGGTCATGGAACGCCCTCCAGGCCATGGAAACCCCGCCGGTTCCGCTCCGTTCCCGCCAAGCCTTGCCATGGAGCGAGTCGGCCCTGATCTTCCGCGTTATGGACGCCCGCATCGCTTCGATCTACCGCCACCCGGTCAAGGGCTTCACGCCCGAGCGGATCGCCGCCGCCACGCTGGAGGCGGGGGCCTGTTTCCCGTGCGACCGGCTCTACGCGGTCGAGGACGGGCCCAGCGGCTTCGATCCCGCCGCGCCGGGCCACATCTCGAAGATGAAGTTCACGGTGCTGGCCAAGATCCCCGCCGTCGCCAAGGCCCGCACGGCCTATGACGAGGCCACCGGCGTGTTCAGCGCCCGGGCCGAGGGGCGGCCCGACTTCGCCGGCGACCTCGCGACCGACGCGGGGCGGGCGGGGCTGGAGGCTTGGCTGGCCGACCTGCTGGCCGGCGAGATCACCGGGCCGCTGCGGGTGATCGAGGGACCGGGCGCGCACCGGTTCATGGACAGCAAGTCCGGCTATGTCTCGATCGTCAACCTGGCCAGCGTCCGCGACCTTGGCCAGCGCCTGGGCATGCACCTTGATCCGCTGCGCTTCCGCGCCAATCTCTATGTCGAGGGCTGGCCGGCCTGGGTCGAGAACGACTGGACCGGCCGCACCCTGACCATCGGGGCCGCGACCGCCGAGGTCCTGAAACCCATCGTCCGCTGCGCCGCCACCCACGTCGACCCGACGACCGCCGAGCGCGACGTCGAGCTGGTCAAGGCGCTGTTCGACACCTACGGCCATATGTTCTGCGGGATCTATCTGAACGTGACGGGCAGTGGCCGGGTGGGCGAGGGGGATGGGGTGGCTGTGGGGTGAACGTCAGGAGAGATGGCTGTCTATGTCCATATTCTGGTGCAGCACGCGTACAATCTCGATGAAGTCGTCTTGTCGCCGGTGGAAAATGAAATGCGAGCCGGTTGAGCGTCTTCGATAGCCACTCGGAAGATCTTCGTCGAAAGGGCTGAGGTCGGGATTTGCGGCGACCAGCGCGATCGTCGCTCGAATTTCCCGCAAATAGGCCAGTGCTCGCCGCCCGCCCCATGTGGCTTTCGAATAGATCCAGATCTCGTCGAAATCACGTTGCGCGCGAGGCGTGAGCCGATAGGCGCTCACTCTTCGAGGCCTTCCTCTCTAGCTTTATCGGCGATGAAGGCGTCAAGATCGAACTCCTCGGCCACGCCGCTTTGCTCGCCTTCAAGAAGGGCGGCGCGCAACCGCGCCAACCGCGTTTCGCGATCTTCCAGAAGCCGCAATCCGGCGCGTACAACTTCGCTCGCGGAACCGTATCGGCCGTCTTCGACCTGCTCGGCGATGAAGGACTGAAAATGCTCGCTGAGCACGATGGACGTGTTCTTGGTCATGGCCAGCTCCGGTCGTCCCCAAAAGTACCAAAAACTGGTACCTCATTCAATCTCGCCTCCGGAACCTCAAAGCGCTAAATCCCCCGTCATGACCCTGACCCTCGTCAAAGCCTGGACCGCCGCCAAGGATCGTCTGAAGGACGCCGGCATCGATCAGCCGTCGATCGATGCGCGCCTGATGCTGGAGGTGGCCGCCAATGTCACCCGCACCGAGATCGTCACCGATCCCTATCGCGAACTCACCGAGGCGCAGATCGCGACGCTCGAGGAATATCTGGCCCGCCGGGCCAAGCGCGAGCCGGTCAGCCACATCATCGGGCGCAAGGGCTTCTGGAAGATCCTGCTGCAGGTGAACAAGGACGTCCTGACCCCGCGTCCCGAGACCGAGGTCATCGTCGACGAGGTGCTGAAGGCCTTCCCCGAGCAGATGCCGTTCTCGATGCTGGACCTGGGCGTGGGCTCGGGCACGATCCTGCTGGCGGTGCTGGCCGAGCGTCCGGCCGCCAAGGGCCTGGGCGTGGATGCTTCCAGCGAGGCCTTGGCCGTGGCGCGCGACAACGCCGCCAACCT
Source organism: Caulobacter segnis (assembly GCF_019931575.1). NCBI lineage: Bacteria > Pseudomonadati > Pseudomonadota > Alphaproteobacteria > Caulobacterales > Caulobacteraceae > Caulobacter > Caulobacter segnis. The sequence goes on from NZ_CP082923.1 coordinate 942,349, forward strand.
GGACCTCAACACGCGCGCGGCGCTGATGCACGGCGACTGGACGGCGGGGCTGGGCGACGCGGGCTTCGACCTGGTGGTCTCCAACCCGCCCTACATTCCGACGGCGGTGATCGACACCCTGGAGCCGGAGGTTCGCGACCACGAGCCGCGCCTGGCCCTGGACGGTGGGACCGACGGCCTGGACGCCTACCGCCTGCTGGCGCCGGAGATCCTGCGGGTGCTGAAGCCCGGCGGCATGTTCGCCGTCGAGATCGGCCACGACCAGTCCAAGGACGTCGAGGCGCTGTTCAAGGCCGCCGGCGCGCGGGAGGTTCGGACGGTCAAGGACCTGTCGACGCACGACCGCGTTGTGGTCGGGGTGAAAAATCCCTTGGAAACCGGGGCGTGAACCGTTAGACGAGTCATGTCCCCTTCCAGATCGCCAGGTGACGGGAAAAGCAGACGTCGTTGACGCCTTCGGTGTCGGACGAATGCGATGCTCCCCTGGCAGGCGCGCCCGGTCCGCCGGTCGCCGCGCCGCAAAGAGCAGGGCGGGGGCTCTACGGAAACCAGTGTCTCTGAAAACTCCCCAGGGTTCGACCCGCCCAGAGACCAGCAAGGCCGGACGCGCCAGCATAAGACTGACCTCCGGACAGGTTCAGAAGAGAACATGAGAGATTTCAAAGGCATGAAGCGCCAGCGCGGCCGCAACAATCGCGGCGGCAACGGCGGCAAGCCTCAGCAGCACAACGCCAATCGCGCCTTCGACTCGAACGGCCCTGAGGGCGTGAAGGTGCGCGGCGCGGCCCAGAGCGTCTATGAGAAGTACCAGCAGCTGGCCCGCGACGCCTCGTCGTCCGGCGACCGCGTGCTGGCCGAGAACTACCTGCAGCATGCGGAGCACTATTTCCGCGTCCTGCGCGCCATCCAGCCGAATCGTCCGGTGTCCGACATCGTCGGCAAGGACGTCTACGCCGCCTACGAGATCGACTTCGAGGCCGAGCCGCCGGAAGAGCCCGAGGTCGTCGAGACCCCGGCTCAGGCCGAGGGCCAGGGCGAAGGCGGCGAGGGCGGCGAAGGCGGCGAACAGCGCCGTGACCGCTTCGAGAGCCGTGACCGCAACCGCGACGGCCGCGACCGTGACCGCAATCGCGACGACCGCAACCGTGACGGCGAAGGCCGCCGCGACCGCTGGCGCGACCGCGACGACCGTCCTCGTGATGATCGGCCCCGTGACGATCGCCCGCGTGACGACCGCCCGCGTGACGATCGGCCTAGGGATGATCGTCCCCGCGACGATCGCCCGCGTGACGACCGTCCTCGTGAGGACCGCTTCCGTGATCGCGACGACCGTCCCCGCGACGACCGTCCGTCCGCCGCCGAGGGCGAGCAGCCGCAAGGCGAGAGCGGCGAGCGCGAAAGCCGTCGCCGCGACCGCAATCGCAACCGCGACCGTGATCGCGACTGGCAGCCGCGCGGCGAGCGCGATCCGCTGGCCGTGATCGAGCCGGAAGCCTCGCCCCTGCCGTCGTCCAGCGACGCCCCGGCGGGTGAAGGCTCGCCGCTGCTGCGCGGCCAGGACGGCGACGTCAGCCACGCCCCGGCCTTCCTCGGTCGCAAGACCGGGCGGGCCGCGCCCGAGGCCGCTCCGGCCGCCGAGGCCCCCGCGGCCGAAGGCGGCGAGGAGGCCAAGAAGCCCCGCCGCCGCCGCGCCCCGCGCAGCTTCGAGGCGGGCGAGGGCGCTCCGGCCGGTTCGGAGTCCGAGGACGCCTGATCCTCCGACCATCGACCTTTCGAAGGGGAGTCGCGAAAGCGGCTCCCCTTTTTGTTTTCCATCGGCGGCGAGGGCGCTCCGAGAACGCCGTTACGGTGCGACAAACCGCCAAGGCCTCAAATCATAAGGCATAGCTAGTATTGCTAGATAGGCGACAACTTCGGCGATAGGGTCGGGTTCTCGACAGGGCGGAGCCGTCAATGGCCGGAGCGGGTAAGCTTACCCCTGGTGCAAAAGCGTCGGATACACGTCGCGGGGCCAAGGCGGCCGCCGTCGACGCGCGTTATCGCGCCATCGTTGACACCGCGGTCGACGCCATCGTGGTGATCGACGAACGGGGCCGAATCTCGGCCTTCAACCCCGCCGCCGAGCGCCTGTTCGGCTACATGGCCGGGGAGATGGTTGGCCAGAACGTCAACCGCCTGATGCCAGAGCCGTATCACGGCGAGCACGACGGTTATCTGGCGCGCTATCGCGAGACCGGCGAGCGCCGGATCATCGGCATCGGGCGCGAGGTCAGCGGCCTGCGCAGCGACGGGACGACCTTTCCGCTGGAGCTGTCGATCGCCGAGTGGTGGGACGGGGGCAAGCGCTTCTTCACTGGCGTGATGCGCGACGTCACCGATCGCCGCCGCGCCGAGGAGCTGCAGCGGCTGATGATCAACGAGCTGAATCACCGGGTGAAGAACACCCTGGCCACGGTGCAGTCGGTGGCCGGCCAGACCCTGCGCAACGCGACCGACCTGGGCGACGCCCGTGATTCCCTGACCACCCGGCTGCTGGCCCTGGCGCGCGGCCACGACATCTTGACCCGCGAAAGCTGGGACGGCGCCGAGCTGGCCGACATTGTCGGCTCGGTGGTGTCCGCCCACGGCGACGCCGGGCGCTTCGTGCTGGACGGCCCGGCCGTACGCCTGGCGCCCAAGGCGACCCTGGCGCTGTCGATGGCGCTGCACGAACTGATGACCAACGCGGCCAAGTATGGCGCGCTGTCCAACGCGGACGGCCAGGTGTTGCTGACTTGGCGTCGCGAGCGCGAAGAGTCCGGCGAGCGGCTACAATTGAGGTGGGAGGAAACCAATGGGCCGTCTGTCAGCGCGCCGACACGCCAGGGCTTCGGCACCCGTCTCATCACCGGCGGCCTGGCGCGGGAACTTGGCGGTGAGGTCCGCCTCGACTATCCGCCAGGGGGGGTCGTTTGCGAGATCGACGCGGAGCTCGCTCGGACCGGCCAGTCGAACCGCTTCATCCGCGGCGCGGCCTGAGCCGCTGCGAATTCTGGTCGTCGAGGACGAGCTGTTCGTCGCCATGCTGGTCGAGGACCTGCTGGGCGACCTGGGCTGCAAGGTCGTGGGGCCCGCCGCCTCGGCCCGCGAGGCCGCCCGGGCCGCCGAAGGGGAGGCCTTCGACTTCGCCCTGCTCGACGTCAATCTGGGCGACGGCCAGACCTCGTTCGAGACCGCCGAGATCCTGCGCCGGCGCGGGGTGCCGTTCGCCTTCGTCACCGGCTACGGCGACCAGGGGGTGCGCCCCGACCTGCGCGACGCGCCCATCCTGTCCAAGCCCATCGACCCTCGCCAACTGGCGCGGGTGATCGAGCGGCTGGGGTAGAGGACTTTCACATCCTGGGCGCTCCGTCCGATTTGTGGAATTTCCCGCGCGTCTCGACGCGCTAAGGTCCCCGCCAAACAGGTCGGGGAGACATCATGAAGCGGACGATGCTGGCGCTGGCGGGCGCCTTGCTGCTGGCCAGCGCGACGCCCAGCCTGGCCGAACGCCTGTCGCCCTGGGTCAGCGCCTGGTCGACCGGCCTGGTCTCCGCCGACGCCGACAAGCCGCCGCCGTTTCCGCAAGGCCCTTTCACGATCCGCGAGGTGGCGCGCCTGACCGCCGGCGGGCCGCGCGTGCGGCTGCGTCTCTCCAACGCCTTCGGGACCACGCCGCTGCGGATCGACGCCGCCCACGTCGCCCTGTCGGCCGCGCCGGAGAGCGCCGCCATCGTCGCCGGCAGCGACCGCAAGGCCACGTTCGACGGCCGCGAGAGCGTGATCATCCCGCCCGGCGCGGTCTGGCTCTCGGATCCCATCGCCCTGCCGGTGAAGGCCCTGGACCGCCTGGCCGTCAGCCTGGTCCTGCCCGAGGCGCCGGGCCTGTCGACCCAGCACCGCTCGGCCCGCACCACCACCTATCTGGCCGCCGGCGCGGCGGCCGACGCCGCCGACCTGCCGGGCGCGGCGACCACCCTGATGTGGCTGCAACTGGCCGGGATAGAGGTCGACAACGCCAAGGTCTCGGCGGTGGCGACGTTCGGCGACTCGATCACCGACGGCAGCGGGGCGGGCGTGAACCGCTACGAGCGCTGGCCCGACGTCCTGGCCGAGCGGCTGCAGGCCGATCCCCGGACGCGGGGGCTGTCGGTCATCAACGCCGGCATCGGGGCCAACCGCCTGTTGAAGGACGGCTCCAGCCCCAGCGGCCTGGCGCGGCTGGACCGCGATGTCCTCAGTCAGCCCGGCGTCGCCACCCTGATCGTGCTGATCGGCGTCAACGACATCGGCATGCTGTCGCGCGAGGGGCCGGTGACCCCAGAGGGCCGTCAGGTGGTGGTCGAGGGGCTGAAGGCCGGCTATCGCCAGGTGATCGAGCGCGCCCACGGCCTGGGGATCCGGGTGGTCGGGGCGACCATCCTGCCGTTCGGCGGGACCAAGACCTACCGCTCCGACGCGGACGCCGACGCCGACCGCCAGGCCGTCAACGCCTGGATCCGGACCTCGGGCGCCTTCGACGCGGTGGTCGATTTCGACGCCGCCACGCGCGACCCGGCCGATCCCTCGCGCCTGAAGGCCGAGTACGACAGCGGCGACCTGCTGCACCCGTCCCCGGCCGGCTATCGCGCCATGGCGGCGGCGATCCCGCTGTCGATCCTGGCGCCGGCCAAGGGCCGCTAGGATGCGCCGCCTCCTGCTGGCCGCCTGCGTCGCCGCCCTGATCACGCCCCTGGCGGCCACGACCGCCGTCGCCGCGAAAAGGCCGGACGTCTATCTGCTGACCGGCCAGTCCAACATGTCGGGCCGAGGACTGCTGGAGGAGCTGACGCCCGAAGAGCGCCTCGCCGACCCGGCCATCCAGCTCTACGGCAACGATGGCGTGACCCGGCCGGCCCTGGATCCGCTGGACGACCCGGCGAGCCAGGTCGACGCGGTCTCGACCGACGTCCAGGCGGCGGTCGGGCCGGGGCTGTTCTTCGCCCGGACCCTGCGCGGGCTGAACGGCCGGCCGATCCTGCTGGTCCCGTGCGCCAAGGGCGGCTCGTCCATCGGCCAATGGACGCCGAGCGAGGCCCGCGACACCCTCTATGGCTCCTGCCTGGCGCGGGTCCGCGAGGTCGGCGGTCGCGTGAAGGGGATCCTCTGGTACCAGGGCGAAAGCGACGCGGGCCGCCCGGACTCGGCCGCCGGCTGGCGTGAAGGCTTCGAGGCCTTGGTCGGCCGGTTTCGGAGCGACCTGAAGGCCCCGCGCCTGCCGCTGGTGCTGGTCCAGCTGGCCGACCCGCCGTCGCCCGAGGTCAGCGCGCCGCGCACCTATCCATGCTGGGCGGCGATCCAGGCGGTCCAGGCCGGCCCGACGCCCGCCTGCGTGGCCATGGTCCCGGCCCAGGGCCTGCCGCTGAAGGCCGACACCCTGCACCTGACCACGGCCGGCCAGCGGGTCCTGGGCGGAAAGCTCGCCGAGGCGATGGACGGGCTGCGACGGCGGGGGTGCCGTTAGTCGAACTTCGGCCGCCAACCCCGCGTTAACTCCTGACCTCAACCCCCAGGAGCCGCCCATGCGCGCCGCCGTCGCCGTCGTCCTTTCCCTGCTCGCCGCTGGTCCGGCGCTCGCCGCCTCGGGCGACTGGCGCGCCGACGCCCGCCGCAACGACATCCGCCGGCTGGAGCGGCTGGACGAGGCCTGGGACGCGGCGCTGTCGCAGGCGCGAGGCGAGGGCCACGGGCGGGCGCTGCGAGCCCTGGGGCCGCTGGTCGATCCGCGCGTCGCCCTGGCCCGGCCGCAGCCGACCCCGGGCGCCTATCGCTGCCGGACGATCAAGCTGGGCTCCCCCGGGTCCGGGCCTTCGTACGTCGCCTATGGCTGGTTCCGCTGCCGGGTGACGCTGACGCCGGGCGGCGACCTGGTCCTGGAGAAGACCACCGGCTCGCAACGCCAGGCCGGCAATCTCTATCCCGAGGCCGCGCGGCGGCTGGTGTTCCTGGGCGCGGTGGCTTGGGGGACCGGCGAGGGGCGGGCCCGCTACGGCCGCGACGCCGAGCGCGACCAGGTCGGGGTGTTCGAGCGGATCGGCGCGGGCCGCTACCGCCTGGCCCTGCCGTGGCCCCGTCAGGAGTCGAAGCTGGACATCCTGGAACTGCGCCGCTGAGCGGATGACAAATGGGTAAGGGCGGGATGGGGCGGTTGCGTCCGTCACGCCGGCCGTCGATAAGGCTTGTGTCGCGTTTGAAACATAGCCGAGCGTCATGGCCATCCTCCGCCGCCTCACCCTGCCGCTGCTCCTGGCCGCCGCCTGCATGGTGTCGGGCTGCGCCTACAACGCCGACCTGGGCCGCGACCAGCTGTTGATCGTCAACGATGACAGCCTGGCCCGCGACGGCGAGAAGGCCTGGGCCGATACGCTGCGCCAGAGCTATGTCTCCAAGGAGCCGCGCAAGAACGCCCGAGTGCAGGCCGTCGGCCAGCGGGTGATCGCGGCGGCGGGCCTGGCCAACCGGCCGTGGGACTACGCGGTGTTCCTGGACGAGGCTCCCAACGCCTTCGTGCTGCCCGGCGGCCATGTCGGGGTGACGGTGGGCCTGCTGGCCTTGGTGCAGAACGACGACCAGCTGGCCGCCGTGATCGGCCATGAGGCCGGCCATGTCGTCGCCCACCACGCCGCCGAGCGTGTCTCGCAGCAGACCACCTCGCGCATCCTGCTGGGCATCGCCGGGGCGGCGGCCGGGAGCACCGATCTTGGCAAGCTCCTGAAGGACCATGGCGACGACGCGGCCAAGTACGGCGTGCTGCTGCCGTTCTCGCGCAAGCAGGAGCTGGAGGCCGACAAGCTGGGCGTCGACTTCATGGCCCGCGCCGGCTATCGCCCGCGCGAGGCGGTGACGCTTTGGAAGAGCATGCAGGCCCTGGACGAGGCCCAGGGCGGCAAGTCCGGCGGCGACGAACTGGGCTCGACCCACCCCTCGGACGCCGTGCGGATTTCCGAGCTGGAACGATATCTGGCCAGCCGGGGCTGGTAGGCCTTGTGTGGCTGATCCGCCACACCTAAATGCCCCATCGGAAGGCGTTGTGCTTGATCAAGGCGACGCGTTCCGATCCGCCTAGGAAGGGGACACCATGAACATCGATCTCTATTCGGACCGCGCCAAACAGGCGATCCAGTCGGCCCAGAGCCTGGCCCTCGCGCGAGGCCATCAGCAATTCGCGCCGGAACACATCCTCAAGGTCCTGCTCGAGGAGAAGGACGGTCTTTCCCGCGCCCTGATCCAGAGCGCCGGCGGCCGCCCCGACCAGCTGGACGGCGGCGTCGAGACCCTGCTGGCCAAGACACCGCGCGTCGACGGCGCCGGCGGCCAGCTCTACATGAAGCCTGACACCGCCCGCGTCTTCGCCGAGGCCGAGAAGGCCGCCAAGGCGGCCGGCGACGCCTTCGTGACGACCGAGCGCCTGCTGATCGCCATCGCCAAGGAGGGCGGCGACGCGGGCAAGCTGTTCAAGGAAGCCGGCGTCTTGGCCCAGAGCCTGGAGGCCGCCGCCAACGCCATCCGCAAGGGCCGCACCGCCGACAACCCCAACGCCGAGGAAGGCTACGAGGCGCTCAAGCGCTACGCCCGCGACCTGACGGCCGCCGCCCGCGACGGCAAGCTGGATCCCGTGATCGGCCGCGACGAGGAGATCCGCCGCACCATCCAGGTCCTGTCGCGTCGCACCAAGAACAACCCCGTGCTGATCGGCGAGCCCGGCGTCGGCAAGACCGCCATCGTCGAGGGCTTGGCCATTCGCATCGTCAACGGCGACGTGCCCGAAAGCCTGAAGGACAAGAAGCTGCTGTCGCTGGACATGGGCAGCCTGATCGCCGGCGCGAAGTACCGCGGCGAGTTCGAGGAGCGCCTGAAGGCGGTCCTGGGCGAGGTCACCGCCGCCGAGGGCTCGATCATCCTGTTCATCGACGAGATGCACACCCTGGTCGGGGCCGGCAAGAGCGACGGGGCGATGGACGCCTCCAACCTGCTGAAACCCGCCCTGGCGCGCGGCGAGCTGCACTGCGTCGGCGCCACCACGCTGGACGAGTACCGCAAGCACGTCGAGAAGGACGCGGCCCTGGCCCGTCGCTTCCAGCCGGTGTTCGTGCAGGAGCCGACGGTCGAGGACACCATCTCGATCCTGCGCGGCCTGAAGGAGAAGTACGAGGTCCACCACGGGGTGCGCATCAGCGACAGCGCCATCGTGGCCGCCGCGACGCTCTCCAACCGCTACATCGCCGACCGCTTCCTGCCGGACAAGGCGATCGACCTGGTCGACGAGGCCTCCAGCCGCGTGCGCATGGCGATCGACAGCAAGCCCGAAGAGCTGGACGAGATCGACCGTCGCCTGGTGCAGCTGAAGATCGAGCGCGAGGCCCTCTCGAAGGAAACCGACGCGGCCTCGAGGCAGCGCCTGGAAAACCTCGAAGTCGAGGTCGACGACCTGCAGTTCCGCAGCGACGAGATGACCGCCAAGTGGAAGGCCGAGAAGGAGAAGGTCGGCGGCGCGGCGCAAGCCCGTGAAGCCCTCGACCGCCTGCGCGCCGACCTCGCCAACGCCCAGCGCGCCGGCGACTTCGCCCGCGCCGGCCAGATCCAGTACGGCGAGATCCCGGCGCTCGAAAAGCGCCTGGCCGACGCCGAGCAGGGGGACGCCCAGGCGCTCACGCCGGAAGTCGTCGACGCCGAGCAGATCGCCGCCGTGGTCAGCCGCTGGACCGGGGTGCCGGTCGAGAAGATGCTGGAAGGCGAGCGCGAGAAGCTGCTCAAGATGGAGGACGAGCTGCGTGGTCGCGTGGTCGGCCAGGACGAGGCGCTGGCCGCCGTGTCCGACGCCGTCCGCCGCGCGCGGGCCGGCCTGCAGGATCCGTCCAAGCCGATCGGCTCGTTCCTGTTCCTGGGCCCGACGGGCGTGGGCAAGACCGAGCTGACCAAGAGCCTGGCCGAGTTCCTGTTCGCCGACGAGCACGCCATCACCCGGATGGACATGTCCGAGTACATGGAAAAGCACTCGGTCAGCCGCCTGATCGGCGCGCCTCCCGGCTATGTCGGCTACGACGAGGGCGGGGCGCTGACGGAAGCCGTCCGCCGGCGTCCGTACCAGGTGGTGCTGTTCGACGAGATCGAGAAGGCCCACCCGGACGTCTTCAACGTGCTGCTGCAGGTGCTGGACGATGGTCGCCTAACCGACGGCCAGGGGCGCACGGTCGACTTCCGCAACACGCTGATCATTATGACCAGCAACCTTGGCGCCGAGTTCCTGGCCAACCAGGAGGAGGGCGAGGACGTGGACGCCGTCCGGCCGATGGTGATGAACATGGTGCGCGGCCACTTCCGCCCCGAGTTCCTCAACCGGATCGACGAGATCATCCTGTTCAAGCGCCTGTCGCGCGCGCACATGGGCGACATCGTCAAGATCCAGCTGCAGCGGGTCGAGAAGCTGCTGACCGACCGTCGCATGACGCTGTCGATCGACGCCGAGGCGCTGAACTGGATCGCCGACAAGGGCTACGACCCGGTCTATGGCGCGCGCCCCTTGAAGCGCGTGATCCAGAAGGAGCTGGTCGACCCGATCGCCCGCAAGCTGCTGGCCGGCGAGATCGAGGACGGCGGCGTCATCGCCGTCGGGGTCGAGGACGGTCAGCTGTCGTTCGGCAAGGCGACGCTTCAGTAAGGTAATCCCTCTCCCCTTGCGGGAGAGGGTGGCCCGCAGGGCCGGGTGAGGGGTTTCTCGGCGACGCCGCGCGACCCCTCATCCGTCCGCTTCGGCCGACACCTTCTCCCGCAAGGGGAGGAGGGAGCCTTTTTCTCGCGCTCACATCGGGGTATTCCCCCGCATGGCCAAAACCACCAAGCTCACCGTCGAGTTCGACATCGAGGTCGACGAAAACCCCTATGTCTGGCGCCTGCACCGCCTGCCGCAATGGTCGTACGACCCGTCCGAGCGGCACGGCAAGGTGATCGCTGCGCGCCACAAGGAAGGCCAGCGCGAGGCGCTGATCGAGTTCCCGCCCGGCCCTCGCCCCAAGTTCAGCGCCCCGCCCCTGAAACCCTCGCAGATCCCCGTGCGCGTCGTCGCCAAGGCCATCGCCTCGGCCATCGAAGCCGGCTGGGAGCCGCTGTCGCGCGGCAAGCCGGTGGTGATCTATGTCGACGAGGAGGGGGCGTGAGCTAACGCCCCGCGCTGCGACACCGTGGTGGAGCCTGCTTTCAGGGCGGACGCCATTTCCCGCTTCCGGCCCACCGCGGACGCGGCCTGCTAGGCCAGCAAGGTTAAAGCCGACGTTCTCCGATCGACGCTCTGTCGAAAGGGCGCGCGGACGCGCGCCCACGTGCAGGGCTGCGCCGTGAGGTGGCGGCAGGTTGCTTTGGCTGGAATTTTAGATGTGGAGATGCATCGAAAGGTTGGTGACAGTAAAGGATCGCCACGTGCGCCACGCATTTACCAAATCACAAACAATCTCATGGTTGAATAGTGGATAATGATAGCGGGAGGCGTGCGACATTATGAAGCTATTCTACATTTCGGCGGTCTTGGCTCCGCTTCTATTTGTCGCACCTTCGTGCGCACTGGCAGAAACCGCCGTGGCCAAAGCCGGGGCTGGAAAGCGGGAGACAAACGCGCCGGCCAGCCGTGAGGAGGTCTTCTCCACGGGCGTCGCCAAGGGGCGCGACCGACTGGACAGCGCAACCTCGACAAGCGCGCTGCGCGAGAAGGACATCGAGGTCCTGGGCGGCCGTTCGCTGGGCGACTTGCTCCGCAACCTGCCGGGTATCAGGACCGAGTCGTCCACCGGCGACGGCAGTTCCGCCTACACGATCCGCGGCCTGCCCCTGGCGTCCGGCGGGTCGAAATACATGCAGCTTCAGGAAGACGGCCTGCCGGTCCTGGAATTCGGCGACTTCTTCAACGGCGCGTCCGACATCTACATTCGCGCCGACCTCAACCTCTCCGCGATCGAGTCCATCCGCGGCGGCTCGTCTTCAACGTTCGCGTCGAACTCGCCGGCCGGCGTGATCAACCTGATCTCCAAGACCGGCGACGTGGCTGGCGGCGCGGTCCAGCTGAGCACCGGGCTCGACTACGACACCAAGCGTGTGGACTTCGAGTACGGCGCGCCCATCAACGACAGCTGGCGGTTTCACATCGGCGGCTTCTACCGGGTCGGCGAAGGGCCGCGCCGGGTCGGCTTCAACGCCTTCAAGGGCGGTCAGCTGAAGTTCAACGTCACCAAGCAGTTTTCCAACGGGTACGTCCGGCTCTCGGGCAAGTATCTGGACGACCGCTCGCCGCACTATCTGCCGGGCCCGGTGCGCATCACCGGAACCAATGACAACCCGGTCTACGGCAGCTTCAATACCTACGATGTCCGGCGCGACTCGATGCTCTCGGGCTATCTGGGCAATCTTGTCACGCTGGACGCCGACAACAAGCCCGCCGAGCTTCCGGTCAGCCAGGGCCAGAGCGCCCTGGTGAAATCGATCGGCCTGGAATCGCAGTTCGAGGTCGCCGGCTGGACGGTCACCCAGCGCGGCCGGTATTCCGACATCCAGGGCGGGACGACCCGCAACCTGGTCTCGGCGATCTATTCGGGGAGCGCGCTGCCGGCCTCGCTGGGCGGCGGCGCGGGAACCTTCGCCTACGCCACGGGCCCGCGCGCCGGCCAGGTCATCACCAATCTCGGCGCCCTCAACGGCAACGGCCTGGTTGTCGCGAGCTCGCTGAACCGGATCGAGTCGCGCTCGCTGAACAACTTCATCAACGATCTGCGCGCCACCCGCGCGTATGGGGTCGGCAAGGGCGAGCTGACGGTGACGGGCGGGATCTACAAGTCGCTTCAGGATTACACCAGCGATTGGCTGTACAGTAACCACATCCAGGATGTGGCGGACGACGGCAATTCGGCGTTGATCAACTACACCAACGCCGCGGGCGTCCGGCAGACCCAGAACGGCTATCTGGGGTTCAATCGGTCCGGCTCCACCGCCTTTTTCCGGCGTGACTACGACGTCCGGTACAACATCACCGCGCCCTACGGGTCGCTCAACTATCGCTTCGGCAAGGTCGCGATCGGGGGCAGCGTCCGCTACGACTCGGGCCGAGTGCGCGGCCAACTGTTCGGGGCGGATTTGGGCGGCGGCCGCGTCGGCATGAAGTCCGTCGACTTCAACGGCGACGGCGTCATTTCCGTCGCGGAATCGAAGACCGCCTTCACGCCGTATGATCGCCCGGCGCCCGTCCACTACAACTACGGCTACGCCAGCTATTCCGTGGGCGTGAACTACCGGGTCGCCGAGCCGTTCGCGGTCTTCGCGCGCTACAGCCGCGGCGCGCGGGCCGGCGCCGACAAGGTGCTGTTCTCGGACAAGGTCAGCACCACGGATGGCCACCTGGTCAACAAGGCCGACGGCTACGACATCGTCAAGCAATTCGAAGGCGGGTTCAAATACCGCGCGCCCAGCTTCACGGTGAACGTCACGGGCTTCAACGCCGACACCGAAGACACGAACGTGCAGGCGGGCGCCATCACCACCGATCGGAACTACACCGCCTATGGCGTGGAAGCCGAAGGGACCTATCGACACGGACCGTTCAGCCTGCGGGGCGGGGTGACCTACACCCACGCCAAGCTCGTCAACGACAAGCTGAACGCCGCCGTCGCCGGCAAGGTCCCGCGCCGCCAGCCGGACTTCATCTACCAGGTAACGCCCCAGTTCGAACTCCGCCAGGTGACGGTCGGGGCCAACATCACCGGCACGACCAGCAGCTGGGTGCAGGACAACAACCTGATGCGGATGCCGGGCTACAAGCTGGTCGACGCCTTCGTTCAGTACCGCCCGACGGATCGCGTGCGACTGATGCTGAATGTCGACAACCTGTTCGACAAGGTCGCCTTCATCGAGATCACCACGCCGTCGGTCCCGGCCAATGGCATCGGCATCGGGCGCGCCGCCAACGGACGCACGATCTCCATGTCGGCCCGCATGAGCTTCTAATCGGTCGAGGAGGCTGCGCGCCAAGGGCGTGCAGCCAGCCTCCCGGGCGAGCTCAGCGCGCCCGCAGCCCCGTCATCATCACGTCCAGCAGCCGTCGGGCGCCGGCGTCCCAGCCGGGTTGTTCGTAGCCGACGCTGAGGCCGCTCATCATTTTCAGGATGTCCTCGAAGCCTATGTCGGGGCGGATGTCGCCGGCCGCGTGGGCGGCTTCGGTCAGCTTCTGCAGCGTCGCCAGGATCGTCCCGCCCGAGCTGGCGTAGAGCCGCGAGCCCTCGCCCGGATCGGCGCGCAGGGCCGGGGCCACCACGCGCTTGGTGGCCATGTAGTCGATCAGCAGGTTCAGCCACGCGCCCAGGGCCTGGCCAGCCGGTCCTTGCGCCAGCAACGCGTCGGCCGAGGCCGCCAGCTGCTGGATCTCGCGCGCATAGACCGCCGCCACCAGCGCCTCGCGCGTGGGGAAGTGGCGGTAGAGGGTGCCGATGCCGACGCCGGCCCGCCGGGCGATGTCCTCCAGCGGCGCCTCGGCCCCCGTCTCGGTGAAGGCCGTCTTGGCCGCCGTCAGCAGCAGGTCGCGGTTGCGCAGGCTGTCGGCGCGGGGTTTGCGCGGGGCCTTTTCCCCGGCCGTCTCAACGGCGGTTTCGGAATCTTCGGGCATCGACCTTGAAAAGCGGAGGTTGCCTCCGAATATGTATCCGGAGCCTTCCTCCATTTAATCCTCCGGATCGGCTCGGACAACACCAAACCCTTCAGGGGACGAGAGAGCCATGAGCAATTCCTTCGGCGCCAAATCCACCACTGACGACGTCCTGGCCGGCGTCGATCTCAAGGGCAGGCGGGTGCTGGTCACCGGTGTCTCGGCCGGCCTGGGCGTCGAGACCGCCCGCGTCCTGGCCGCCCACGGGGCTGACGTGGTCGGCGCGGCGCGCGATCTGGCCAAGGCCGAGACCGCCACCGCCGTCGTGCGCGAGGCGGCCGCGACCAGCGGCGGATCGCTGCAGCTGATCGCGCTGGACCTGGCCGACCTTTCAAGCGTCCGCGCCGCCGCCGACGCGCTGGTCGCTGATGGCAGCGGTTTCGACCTGGTCATCGCCAACGCCGGGGTCATGGCCCCGCCGTTCGGCAAGACCGTCGACGGCTTCGAGACCCAGTTCGGCACCAACCACCTGGGCCACTTCGTGTTCGTCAACCGTATCGCCAGCCTGCTGAAGGCCGGCTCGCGGGTGGTGTCCCTAGCCTCGTCGGGCCACCGCTTCTCGGACGTCAATCTCGAGGACCCGAACTTCGAGACCACGCCTTACGTGCCGTTCGAGGCCTATGGCCGCTCCAAGACCGCCAACATTCTGTTCGCCGTCGAGTTCGACCGTCGCCACAAGGATCGCGGCGTGCGGGCCGTGGCCGTGCATCCGGGCGGCATCCAGACCGAGCTGGCCCGCCACCTGGATCCGGCCTTCATCCAGGGCTGGATCGACCAGCTGAACGCCCAGGCGGCCGAACGTGGCGAGCCGCCGATCGAGTGGAAGACCATCCCCCAGGGCGCGGCGACCAGCGTCTGGGCCGGCGTCGTGGCTCCGGTGGACGAGGTCGGCGGCCTCTATTGCGAGGACTGCCACGTGGCCGAGCTGGTCGAGGACGCCTCGCAGATCCGCGCCGGCGTGCGGTCCTATGCCCTCGACCCGGCCCGCGCCCGGGCCCTGTGGGCGCTGAGCGAGACGATGGTCGGCGAGACGTTCTGAGGCCTTCGGGGCGCGCGCGGGCGCGCCCCGTCCCTCATCCGTAGTGGATGTCGTAGTCGCCCGCGCCGGTCCCGACCGTCAGGCCGGTGACGCCGACCAGGCGGATCAGGCCATCGCCCGTATTGGCCGAAGCGCCCATGTTGACGCCGACCGTGCCGTCCTGGGTGTAGACATAGGTGTCGCCGCCCCAGGTGAAGACCGCTGCGGTGTTGACCGCCACATGGGCCGAGACGGCGATCAGGGCGTCCTGCAGCGAGGTCTTGCCGTCGGCGTAGGTCTGGACGCCGGCGGTCATCGCATGGGCCTGGGCGTCCAGGATCAGATGGTCGACGCCCTTCTGGAAGCCGATGATCTGGGGCGGGCCGCTGAGCGTGGTTCCGTCCTTGATGTGCAGGTTCGACAGGGTCGGCAGCGAGGCGTTGGAGCCCAGGCGGATCGTGTCGGCCCCGGCGCCCAGATAGAGCTTGGCGTCGGCGATGCTCAGCGACCCCTGGATCACGCCGGCGAAGGTCGCCGTCAGGCTGTTGGTCCCGTCGCCCAGGCGGACGGTCTGGGCCTGGCTGCCGGCCTGGAAGTCGTAGGACAGGGTCAAGTCGCCGGCCTGGGTGGCGTCGACATTGGTGAAGCTGCCGGCGATCTGCGCGGTCAGGCTGCCCGCGCCGTCGATGGTCAGGTTGGGCAGGGGACCGCGATAGTTCACGCCCGGGGCGCGGTTGGTCGACCAGCCGTAGATCAGGCCGGCGGTGCTGTCGGTGTCGACATGCAGGAAGAAGGTCCCGTTGTTGTCCTGGGGACCGTCGGCGATGGTGTAGAGGCCGATCGCGCCGCCGTTGGGGACGAAGACCCCGGGCGCGACCACGGCGTCGGTGGTTGGGGCGCCCTGGAAGTGCTGCAGGTGCAGGCCGATCCTCGCGCCATTCTGGGGATCGGCCGGGGCGTAGATCACCGTCGCGTTGGCCGTGTCCTTCAGGATCAGGGTCTGGCTGGCGTCGATGGAGATCGAGCCGCCGGCCAGACTGTAGATCACGCTGGCGCCGGTGAGGCCGGCCGGTATGCCGCCGCTGTGCAGATAGACCGTCTGGAAGCCGCTGATCGCACCCTCCAGCGCCGCGCCGCCGTTGTCGATGTGCAGGACGTTGGCCGTGCCGGTCGCGGTCACGCTGGTTCCCTGGGCCATGCCGCCCTTCAGGGTGACGAGATTGCCGTTCGCGCCCAGGGTCACGGTTCCATACTGGGCTGGCACGCCCAGGGTCGCGGTCGAGGCCCCCAGGGTTCCCAGGTTGAGGATGTCGTGGCCGTCGGCGGTGGTGATCGTTCCGTAGATCGTCCCTGTTACGAAGATCGAGTCTTCGCCCGCCCCCGCGTCGATGATCACCCCGGCGTTGAGGCCGGCCGAGCCTCGGATGATGTCCCCGTCGGAAGTGGACCTCTGGTCGGAATCGGTCGCCGAGGGGGAGATCGGCTTGTCGGGCGAAGCGGTCAACACCGCGCCGGTGCTTGAGGGCTGCCGCATCCCATAGCTCGTGATCAGGTCGCTGCGGAAGGCCGCCACGCCGTCGAAGGCCAGATCGGCCAGGAACATGTCATTGGCCATTGCGTAGAAGCCGAAGTCGGCCTTGACCGCCTCGGCCATCAGCCAGCCGATCAGCGCCGCCTTGGTTCCCAGACCGCTCAGGCCATCGCCGCCGTAGCTGGCGAAGTAGTCGGCGCGTGTGTAGTCGACGCCCGCGCCGTTCGACACCTTGGCGTTCAGGATCGCGTCGATCTTGGCCGCGTCCGGGGTTGAGCCGAAGATCGCCGTATAGGCCTTGACCAGCGTATCGGTGAGGCCGAGCGCGCCGTAGTCGGCGCTGAACCGCGCCTGACCCTCGCCCACCTTGCCCAGGTTGACCGCGAAGTTGATGTAGCGGTTCTCGGTGTTGAACGACTGGTAGTAAGCGCTGTTGAGGCTGTTGCCGTTGGGGCCGCCGGCCGCGACCAGGAAGTCGAAGCCGCCCTCGGACGGCAAGCCGCCGGTGAAGAAGCTTTAGGTCAGGCTGGCGACCGAGGTCGTCCCCGCCGCCAGCCCGATTACCTGGCTCTGGGCGGCCGACAGGGTCAGGGTTCCGGCCTGGACCTGGGCCGACAGGTCGGTCAGCAGGGTCTGGTGGGCGGCCGGGATGTGGGCGTAGTCCGACCGCATCACATTGCCGTACCAGGTCTTCAGGGTCTGCAGGGTGGCAGCCATCTACGCGCGCTCCGCTCCGTCGCCCGCCGCTCGGCGAGCTCGTCCCTTATGGAGCGGAGGCTATATAGGGTTTACTAAACACCCTCAAGCTGAGCTTTGGAGAATTAAACGCCCTAAGGTGGAGATTGGCGCGTTCTAGCCGCCGACCTCCACCCTGGCCGCGACGCCGGCGGGCTTGGCCAGGCCCGGGCGGACGACGGGCTGGCCGCCGCCGATCCAGAGGTCGGCGGCGCCGGGGACGACGCCGCGCTGGCCCTTGTCGTCGACCGTGCTGAAGGCGGCAGGGTCGAGGGCGAAGGTCAGCTTGCGGGTCTCGCCCTTTTTCAGCGTCACGCGCTGGAAGCCCTTCAGCGAGCGGATCGGGGCGCCGGCGACGCCGGGGCGGGTGACGTACAGCTGGGCCACCTCGTCGCCCTCGCGG
The DNA here is from genome assembly GCF_019931575.1 of Caulobacter segnis. Lineage (NCBI taxonomy): Bacteria > Pseudomonadati > Pseudomonadota > Alphaproteobacteria > Caulobacterales > Caulobacteraceae > Caulobacter > Caulobacter segnis. The sequence goes on from NZ_CP082923.1 coordinate 959,768, forward strand.
CCGCCCGTGTTGGTGACGTCGACCGAGACGGTCAGCGGCTGGCCGGGCTTGATCTTGGCCGCGCTCAGGACGGGCTTGCCGTACTTGAAGGTGGTGTAGGACAGGCCATAGCCGAACGGGTACAGCGCCTCGCCGCCGAAGTAGCGATAGGTGCGGCCGGCCATCGTGTAGTCCTTGAACGGCGGCAGCTGCTCGGCCGAGCGGTAGAAGGTCACCGGCAGGCGGCCGGCCGGGCTGTAGTCGCCGGCCAGCAGGCCCGCCACCGCCGTCCCGCCCTCGCCGCCGGGATACCAGGCCTCGACGATGGCCGGGATCTTCTGGTCGGCCCAGTTCACCGACATGGCTGAGCCGTTGACCAGCACCAGCACGGTGGGCTTGCCGGTCGCGGCCAGGCCTTCCAGCAGCTTCTGTTGCGGGCCGGGCAGGTCGAGGCTGGTGCGGTCGCCGCCGGCGAAGCCCGGGGCGTGGACCGGCATCTCTTCGCCCTCGATCCGGGCCGACAGGCCGCCGACGAAGACGATCAGGTCCGCGTCCTTGGTGGCCGCCACGGCCGTGTCGGCGTTGTCGGCGGGCTGGCTCCAGGTCAGGCGCTGGCCGCCGCGACTGCTGTCCTGGCGCGCCTCGATGGTGATCGCATAGGCCTTGCCGGCGGTCAGCATGATGGTCTGGGCCTGGCCCGGATCCTGGATCGTGTCCCAGGCTTCGGCGACCGACTTGCCGTCGATCTTGATGCGCCAGCCGCGCTCGCCGTCGATGGCGAAGCTGTGCGGGCCGCTCTGCGTCGGCGTGACGAAGCCGGTCCAGCGGATCGAGGCCTGCCGCGCGGCCCGCGTCGGCCAGCCCCAGCGGAAGTTGGCGTTGGCGTCGACGCGCGTGGCGGTCGGCGCGCCGGCCAGCTCCAGCCCCGCGAACTCCTCGACCTTCAGCCCCTTGGCCGCGCAGGCGGCGTCCTGGCAGAAGATCGCGTCCGGAGTCGGCGCGCTGGGCGGGCCGATCAGCCCCGTGCCCGCGACATAGGTCACCTTGGCGCCGGGAAAGCGGTCGCGGATCCCGGCCAGCACCGTGACCGGCTTGGACGGCGTGCCGTTGTAGTTGCCGACCAGGGCGTCGACGCTGTCGGCGTTGGGACCGATCACGGCGATCGACTTCGGCGCGGCCTTCAGCGGCAGGAGGCCGTCGTTCTTCAGCAGCACCATGGCCTTTTGCGCGGCCTTCAGGGCCAGGGCGCGGTGGGCCGGCGTGTCGTTGTCGGCGGCGGTGATCTTGCCCCAGGGCCCCGAGCCCGGCGGATCGAACAAGCCGAGGCGCATGCGGCCCTCGAACAGGCGGCGGGCGGCCTGGTCGACCTCGGCCTCGGTCGCCAGGCCTGAGCGCACGGCCTCGACGATGGCCGGGGCTTCGACGCCGTTCGGGCCGCCGAAGTCGCACAGCAGGTCGGTGCCCGCCTTGACCGTCACGGCGAAGGCCTCGGCGGCGGTCTTGCGATAGGCGTGCGAGGTCGGCAGGTAGACGTCGGCGATGGCGGCGCAGTCCGAGACCACGTGGCCGTCGAACTTCCACTGGCCGCGCAGCTTGTCCTTCAGCAGCATGTCGCTGGCGCAGGCCGGCTGGCCGTCGACGGCGTTGTAGGCGCACATCACCGACTGGGCCTTGGCCTGGGTCACCAGGGCCTCGAAGGCCGGCAGGTAGGTGTCCTCCAGGTCGTGGCGCGAGGGGTGGATGTCGTCGCGGTGGCGGTCGGCCTCGGGCCCGCTGTGCACGGCGAAGTGCTTGGCCATGGCCAGGGTCTTCAGGTGGTTCAGGTCGGGACCCTGCAGGCCCTCGACGAAGGCCGAGCCCAGGGTCGCGGTCAGGACCGGGTCCTCGCCCCAGGTCTCCTGGCCCCGGCCCCAGCGCGGGTCGCGGAAGATGTTGATGTTGGGTGACCACACCGTCAGGCCGCGATACTGGGCCGTCGAGCCGTCGGGCGCGACCTTCTCGACATATTTGGCGCGGAACTCGGTGGCGATCGTGTCGGCGATCTCATGGACGAACGGCGCGTCCCAGGTGGCGGCCATGCCGATCGCCTGCGGGAAGACGGTGGCCTCGCCGGCCCGGGCCACGCCGTGCAGCCCCTCGTTCCACCAGTTGTAGGCCGGGACGGAAAGGCGCGGGATCGCGGGGGCGGCGTGGCGCAGCTGGCCGGCCTTCTCTTCCAGCGTCATGCGCGAGACCAGGTCGGCGGCGCGCTGGGCGGCGGGGAGGCTGGGATCCTGGTAGGGCTGGGGCTTGCCGGCGGTCTGGGCCAGGGCCGGCCCGACCAGGGCGGCGGCCAGGATCAGGGCGCTCAGCGAGGGCGCGATGGTCTTTCCAGCGATCTGGCGCATGGTCGTCTTCTCCCCAGTCCCGGCTTGGCCGCCGGTGTCAGCGCGGGGGAGGCTAACAGAAATGATACCGGTAACAAGAGTGGTTCCTTCTCCCCTTGCGGGAGAAGGTGTCAGCGAAGCTGACGGATGAGGGGTTGAAAGACGTGTCCGGCGGGGCGGCGAGACCCCTCACCCGACCGCCTTCGGCGGCCACCCTCTCCCGCAGGGGGAGAGGGGGCTACGCCACGGGAGAGGCCAGCGCCACCGCCGCCACCTGGAACGCTGCCTCGACCGTGAAGCGGCTGCCCAGGCCCAGCTGGCTCTCGACGTCCAGGTCGCCGTCCATCATCTCGACGATCTGGCGGGTGATGCCCAGGCCCAGGCCCGCGCCGCCGGCGCGGCTGACCTGGTCGCCGACCTGTTCGAACGGGCGGAAGATAGCGTCCAGCTGGTCGGCGGCGACGCCGACGCCGGTGTCCTCGACCACGAAGCGCAGGCGGACGCTGGCGGCCTCGGCGGAGACCACGGACACCCGCAGGGTCACGCCGCCGGCCTCGGTGAACTTGATGGCGTTGCCCAGCAGGTTGATCAGCACCTGGCGCACGCGCTTGCGGTCGGCGACGACGGCGGCCGGGACGTCGGGCGCGATGTCGACCGTGAAGTCCAGGCCCTTCTCCTCGGCGGGCAGGCGGAACATGTCGCCGACCCCGGCCAGGCATTCGCGCAGGTCGAACGGCGCGGCGACCAGCTCGAACTTGCCGGCCTCGATCTTGGCGATGTCCAGGATGTCGCTGATCATCGCCAGCAGGTGCTCGCCGCTGGACTGGATGGCCCCGACGGCGTCGCGCTGCTTGGGATCGAGATCGGTGCGGCTCAGCCAGTAGGCGTAGCCGATCACCGCGTTCAGCGGCGTGCGCAGCTCGTGGCTCATATTGCCCAGGAAGCGCGACTTGGCGCTGCTGGCGGCCTTCTCGGCGGCGTGGGCGCTGGCCAGCAGGCGGGCCTCCTGGGCCTGGAGCCGCTGGCGGACCTCGTAGGCGCGGCGCATGCCCAGCACGCGATGGACCAGGAAGCCCCCGCTCAGCACCAGCCAGGCGCCCAGGATGATCAGGTAGAACTGCTCGGTCGAGAGATAGGAGCCCTCGAAGGCGATCTCGTCGACGCTGACGGCCAGGGCGGCGGGCGCCTTGGCGTCGCTGGTGGTGATGGCCACGATGTGGACCTGGTCGAGGTTCGGTCCGGTCCCGCTGGGCGACAGGCCGTGACTGGCTTCCCACCACTGCTCTGGGGCCAGCTGGGCCAGCGGCAGGCGGACCTCGTTGCGGCCCTGGACGACCGGGAAGTCGATCGCCAGCGGCATCAGGTCATCGCGGCTCCGGCCCTGGAGGGGCGGCGGCGGCGAGGTCTTGACCAGCAGGCGCAGGTGGTCGGCCCGGCCGTGGTAGGCGAACCGCAGGGTGACGGTGCGCAGGCGCGAGAAGTCCAGGCCCGCGGTCGGGCGACCGGGGTCCAGCTGCAGGCCATAGCCGCAATAGGGATAGGCGACGCCCGAACGGATCTGGCACGACCAGGCCAGGGGGCGGGCCAGGTCGGGAGAGACGACCGAACCACCGCCGTTCTCGGCGTCGGAGAAGGCGAAGGTCGCGAAGCGCTCGGACTGCGGCGAGAAGACCAGCCGCTGGGTGGTGATGGCGCTCTTGCCCAGCACGGCGGCGAAGGTGATGGCCAGCAGCAGGAAGACCGCCGCTTCCAGCTTCAGGTTGGCGTAGGCCAGCCACGGCTTGCGGCCGCGGGCGGCGCGGCTGACGGCGAGCGCCGTCGTCGTCGCGGCTTGATGGTCGAGACCCTTGGGCAAGCTCTTTCCCCGGCCCCCTCGAACCGTTCGAGGGCATGGCGCAAACATCCTTGTCGTCCGTCCTACAAGAACAGCGTTTCCCCATCGTTTAGGCGAGTGCGACAATTTGGCTCGCGGATGCCGATATTGGGGAAGACCCTACCGGCGTCCCATCCGCGCCAGGGCGGCCTGCATGGCCGCCGCCTGGGCCGCCGGGGCCCTGGGCGGCGGGGGCGTGGCTGGCGGGGCGGCGTCGGTCTGGATCGAAGCGATCGCCGCCTCCAGCGGCGTCCGGCGGGGCTTGTCGTCGCGCGGCGGCGGGACCAGGGCGGCGATCCGGCGGGCCTCGACGGCCAGCTGGCCGGCCAGCCGAGCCTTGTCGCGGGCCTTGGCCAGCACGGCCGGATCGTCGCTGGACTCGATCAGGGCCCAGGCGGCGTCGATCGCGGCCATCAGCTTCTTCTGCAGGGTTTCGCACCAGCTGCGGGCGGGGGTGTCGGTGTGGCTCATGGCGGTAAAGCATGAGGCCGCCGGGAGGGCCGGGGACAAGGAGCCGACGTTTTTGTGTAAGGGGCTGTCGGAAAACGGAAACGTTGGTTTTTTAGCGGGGATATCCACGGGTGTTCAGGACCATCTCCTCCCCTCTTGGGGGAGGGGGACCGCCGAACGGCGGTGGAGGGGGCTTTGGGGCGGGGCCTCTTCAGCACCGCTTGCGCGGACCCCCTCCGTCTCGCTGCGTATCCGCATCGATCCACCTCCCCCTAATGGGAGGAGGGGTGTGTGTTGATCTCCTCCCCTCTTGGGGGAGGGGGACCGGCGAACGCCGGTGGAGGGGGCTTGGGGCGAGGCCTATGCAGAACCGCTTGCGCGGACCCCCTCCGTCTCGCTGCGTATCCGCATCGATCCACCTCCCCCTGATGGGGAGGAGAGACGCCATTCCTGTGGATAACTTTCCGCCTCTACCCCCCGAACCCCGACGCCACGACCGCCCGCGCCACCCGCGCATGCACCGCGCTGCGGGCGTCGTCGTCGCTGCTGCCCCGGTCGTGGAAGCAGGCGATCAGGATCGGCTTGCGGCCCGGCGGCCAGGCGATGGCGATGTCGTTGGTGGTGTCCTTGCCGTTGTTGCCGGTCTTGTCGCCGACCCGCCAGCCGCGCGGCAGGCCCGCCCGCAGCCGCTTGTCGCCGGTGCGGTTGGCCACCAGCCAGTCGGTCAGTTGCTTGCGCGAGGCGGGGCTGAGGGCGTCGTCCAGCAGCAGGGTTCGCCAGGTCGCCAGGATCGCCGTCGGGGTGGTGGTGTCGCGCGGATCGTCGGGGACGCCGGTGTTCAGCTCGGGCTCGCGACGGTCGCTGCGGGTGGTCTGGTCGCCGATGGCGCGCAGGAAGCGGGTCAGGTCGGCGGGCGAGCCGAGGGCGTCGAACAACAGGTTGGCCGAGGCGTTGTCGCTCCAGGTGATGGTCGCCTCGCACAGGGCCCCGATGGTCAGACCGTCCTCAAGGTGCTTCTCGACCACCGGCGAATTGCCCATCAGCACGTCGCGGCCAAAGGTGACCCGGCGGTCCAGCCGCTCGCGGCCTTGGTCGACCCGGCGCAGGATGGCGGCCGACAGCGGCGCCTTGATCGTGCTGCACATGCGGAAGCGCTGGTCGCCGCGCCAGGCGAACCGCCGGCCGGTCTGGGTGTCCAGCACCGCCACGCCCAGGCGGCCGCCGCTGGCCTGCTCCAATTCGTTAATACGTGAAGTAAGGTCGGAAGTCGGCTTGCTGGCGAAAAGCGCGGCGTTCGCCAAGTCCGGCGAAAGTCCAGGCGCGAGGGCGGGCGCGGCCGCCAGGGCCGTTATCAGCGTTCTGCGATTTAGCATTCGGGGGTCTCCTTGCCCGCCAACCCTGCCCGGCGCTGGCCTTCGCCACAAACGACGATACCTTGGCGGAGCCATTAGATTAGTTAGGGTCTTGCATATGAGTCGCGCCCAGCTGCCCCTGAACGCCCTGCGCGCCTTCGAGGCCTCGGCCCGCCACCTGTCGTTCACGCGGGCGGCGATCGAGCTGTGCGTGACCCAGGCGGCCGTCAGCCACCAGGTGAAGGGGCTGGAGGCGCGGCTGGGCGCGGCCCTGTTCCGCCGCCTCCCGCGCGGCCTGGCCCTGACCGACGAGGGCTTGGCCCTGCTGCCCAGCGTGCGGGACTCGTTCGACAAGCTGGGCGACGTCCTGGCCCGGTTCGAGGGCGGCCGGGTGCTGGAGGTCTTGAGCGTCGGGGTGGTGGGCACCTTCGCGGTGGGCTGGCTGCTGCCGCGCCTGCCGGCCTTTCGCGAGGCCCACCCGTTCGTCGACCTGCGGCTCTTCACCAACAACAACCGCACCGACCTGGCGGGCGAGGGGCTGGACTGCGCGGTGCGGTTCGGCGACGGCGCCTGGCACGGGACCGAGGCCGCGCCGCTGTTCGCGGCGCCGATGAGCCCGCTGTGCGCGCCGGCCCTGGCCGAACGGCTCGCCGAGCCCACGGATCTGTTCGGCGAGACCCTGCTGCGCAGCTACCGCGCGGCCGACTGGCCCGACTGGTTCGCCGCCGCCGGCCTGTCGCCGCCGCCGATCCGGGGGCCGGTGTTCGACAGCTCCTGGGTGATGGTCGAGGCGGCGATGCAGGGATTGGGGGTGGCGCTGGCCCCGCCGATGATGTTTGCTCGCGACCTGCAGCAGGGGCGCCTGGTCCGCCCCTTCCAGACTCAGGTCAGCGCCGGCCGCTACTGGCTCACCTGGCTGAAGTCCAAGGCTCCGAGTCCCGCGCTTCGGGCCTTCCAGGCGTGGCTTTCGCGCACTTCAGAAGAATAAAAAACTTCGGAACCAAATTCCGGGCACGGCGCTTGCGCGCGGTATTAAAGTCTCCGAATTGTCGAGCTGTATCAATGGTCTAGCTTGGCCCGGAAGCGCCGGAATCACGCCCATCTTTGGCCTAGTTTGGCTTGCCGAGTTCGTCCCAGCGAGCGTTGCAGGACGCCTCGCGCCCACTACGGATGAGACCCAAAATGATAGCAAGCACGAAGACCATGATGGTCGCCGCCGCCCTGGTGATGGGCGGCCTGTCGGTCAGCGGCTGCGCGACCAAGAAGTACGTGAATACCCAGGTCGGTCAGGTCAATGAGCGGGTCAGCGCTCACGACACCCAGATCGGCGAACTGGACAAGACCTCCAAGGAAGCCCTGGACCGCGCCATCGCGGCCGGCAAGCTGGCCGAGGGCAAGTTCCAGTATGCCCTGGTGCTGTCCGACGACTCGGTGAAGTTCCCGGTCAACGCCGCGAACCTCTCGCCGGAAGCCGAGCAGCGCCTCTCGGAGTTCACCGAGAAGCTGAAGACCGACAACAAGAACGTGTACCTGGAAATCCAGGGCCACACCGACAACTCGGGCTCGAAGGAATACAACGACGAGCTCGGCGAGAAGCGCGCGGAGACCGTGCGCAAGTTCCTGAGCCAGCATGGCGTCGCCCTGAACCGCATGGCGACGATCTCGTACGGCCAGGAAGCCCCTGTCGCCCCGAACGAAACGCGCGAAGGCCGGGCTCAGAACCGCCGCGTGGTCGTGATGGTGCTTTCGTAAGTTTCGCGTTCCAGAGGTCTTTCACTGGGCGGCATCAACCCAGTGACAGACCTCAGGGCGGACTCGCCGGCGCGGGAGTGAGCGCCGCGCCGGCGAGCTTTCCGCCATCAGCGTATGGGGCCGCGGGGCGCGGCCCCTTTCGCGCGTCAGGCGGTCCGGATCAGGCGGTCTTGAAGCGGTCGGCCGGATAGCGGCGCGACAGGTTCGGGGCCAGCGCGCCGCGCGCGGCCTGGAACGCGTTCCAGTCGGCCGGGTCCGGCAGCGACGGGATGGTGACCAGCTCGCCCTGGTCGAAGCCCGCCAGGGCCGCGTCGACCAGGTCGTCGACGTCCATGACCATGTTGGGATCCAGCTCGTTCACGTCGCGGCCGGCCCGCTCCCAGATCTCGGTGCGGGTGGCGCCCGGCAGCACGGCCTGCAGGCGCACGCCGGCGGGGAATTCCTCGCGCAGGGCCTGGGTCAGGTAGAGCACGAAGGCCTTGGTCGCGCCGTACACCGGCGAGCGGAACTCGGGCATCAGCCCCACGACCGAGGCCAGGTTGATGATCGTCCCGCGCTCGCGGGGCACGAAGGCCGACGAGGCCGCCTGCGCCAGACGGGTGACGGCGGTGACGTTCAGCTGGATCAGCCGGTCGATCGCGTCGCGGTCGCTGGTGGAGAAGCCGACGAAGCCGGCCGCGCCGGCGTTGTTGACCAGAATGTCGATGGCCGGATCGGTCGCCAGGCGCTCTTCCAGCGTCACGAGGTCGGCCTTGTCGGTCAGGTCGGCCTTGATGACCTCGACCTTGACGCCGGTCTCGGCGCGCAGGCGCTCGGCCAGGGCGTTCAGGCGGCTCTCGTCGCGGGCCGCCAGGATCAGGTCGTGGCCGCGCTTGGCCAGGCGGTCGGCATAGACCGCGCCGATGCCGGTCGAGGCGCCGGTGATCAGGGCCACGCCCTTGGTGTTGGTGTCGCTCATGGTGGTAAAGCTCAGTCCCTCGCCGAGGCCCCAACGGTCCGGCATTCCGCATAGCTATGAGGTAACTTGCATTTCGCAAGTGAGTGGCCAAATCTTTCGTCATGAGCAAATCTGAACGTCCCCCCACGCAATGTCCGGTCGGCCGCACGCTGGAGCGGGTCGGCGATGGCTGGACCTTCCTGATCCTGCGCGACGCCAGCCACGGCCTCTCCCGCTTCGACCAGTTCGAGAAGAGCCTGGGCGTGGCGCCCAACATCCTGACCAAGCGCCTGGCGGCCCTGGTCGAGAACGGCCTCTTGGAAAAGCGCCGCTACCAGGAGCGGCCGCCGCGCTTCGAGTACGTGCTGACGGACCTGGGCCGCGACTTCGGCGGAGTGCTGACGGCCATGCTGGCGTTCGGCAACCGCCACTTCGCTCCCGAGGGCGCGGCCGGCCAACTGGTCGATCGCCAGACGGGCCAGGTCGCCGAGCCGATCCTGGTCGACCGGGTCAGCGGCAAGCCGATCACCGCCGAGGCCTTTACCTACGCCCCCGGCCCGGCGGCGGGGCCCGAGGTGCTGGACCGGGTGGCGTTCATCGCGGCCAGGGCAGGGCGCTGAGCGGAAGGGGATTGCCCGGAAGGCCGGTCATCGGCAACGTCCGCTCTCTCGTTCTGGAGCCCGCATGCGCCTGCCTCTCGTCCTCGCCGCCGCCGCCCTGCTGACCGCAAGCGTCGCTCACGCCGAAACGCCCGCCCCTTCGGCCGACCAACCGCTGCTGCGGACCATCGCCGCCGACGTCGATCCCAAGGCGCTGGAGAGCACGATCCGCTCGCTGGTCGGCTTCGGCACCCGCCACACCCTGTCGGACACCCAGTCAAACACGCGCGGCATCGGCGCGGCCCGCCGCTGGGCCAAGGCCCGGTTCGAGGCGATCTCCAAGGACTGCGGCGGCTGCCTGACGGTCGAAACCCCGGCCCAGACCTTCACCGGCAAGCGCGCGCCCAACGGCGTCGAGGTGGTGGACGTGCTGGGGGTCCAGAAGGGGACGACCGATCCTGGCCGGGTGATCATCATCGCCGGCCACCTGGACAGCCGGGTGTCGGACGTCATGGACTTCACCAGCGACGCGCCGGGGGCCAATGACGACGCCTCGGGCGTGGCGGCGGTGCTGGAGGCGGCGCGGGTGCTCAGCAAGCACAAATACGCCGCCACCCTGGTGTTCGCGGTGCTGTCGGGCGAAGAGCAGGGGCTGTACGGCGGCAAGGTGCTGGCCGACTACGCCAAGGCCCAGGGCTGGAAGGTCGAGGCCGACCTCAACAACGATATCGTCGGCAACAGCCGGGGCCAGAGCGGGGTGATGGACAACACCCACGTGCGGGTGTTCTCGGAAGGCACCAAGGCGGTCGAGACGCCCGAGCAGGCCAACGGCCGCCGCTACAATGGCGGCGAGGTCGACAGCCCCTCGCGCAACCTGGCCCGCTACCTGGACGGCTTGGCCGACCGCTACCTGACCAATTTCGACGTGGTCATGGTCTATCGCACCGACCGCTACGGCCGGGGCGGGGACCAGGTGCCGCTGCTGGAGGCGGGCTATCCGGCCGTGCGGGTGACCGAGGCGGTCGAGAACTACGACCGCCAGCACCAGACCCTGCGCACCGAGAACGGCAAGGTCTATGGCGACAAGATCGAGGGCGTCGACTTCGCCTATCTGGCCCAGGTGACGCGGCTGAACACCGTGGCCATGGCCAGCCTGGCCTCGGCGCCGGCCCCGCCGTCGGGCGTCAAGATCGAGGGCGCGGTCAGCCCCGACACCAAGGTCTCGTGGACGGCGACGCCGGGCGCGGCCGGCCACAAGGTCTGGTGGCGCGGCACCACCGACCCGACCTGGCGCTTCAGCCGCTGGGTCCCGGCGGGAACGGGGACGACCCTGAAGGACGTGGTGATCGACGACTTCTTCTTCGGCGTCTCGGCGGTGACCGCCGACGGCTGGGAGAGCCCGGTGGTGTTCCCGGGCGCGGCGGGCAGCTTCGAGAGCGTGGTCCCGACACCCAAGCAGCCCTAAGCGATCAGGTCCGGGTCGTTCCGCTTCAGCCAGGCCGCCGCGTAGGAGCAAAGCGGGGTGATCCGCATGCCTTCGGCGCGGGCGGTCTCGGCGACCTTGCCCATCAGCCGTCCGGCCGCGCCCGTGCCGCGTAGCGGCATGTCGGCCTCGACGTGCGGGATGACCAGCCGGTGGCCGGAGCGCTGGTAATCGGCCCAGGCGAGATGCCCGTCCTCCTCCAGCTCGTAGCGGCTGAGTTCGGGGTTGTGGCGGAAGGTGTCGGTCATGACGAGTGAACGCGTCTCGCGGGCAATCTGATCCTCACCAGATAGGCTCAGACCAGCTCCACCGCCATGGCCGTGGCCTCGCCGCCGCCGATGCACAAGCTGGCCAGGCCCTTCTTGCCGCCGCGCGCCTGGAGGGCCGAGATCAGGGTGCAGAGGATCCGCGCGCCCGAGGCGCCGATCGGGTGGCCCAGGGCGCAGGCGCCGCCGTTGACGTTCAGCTTGTCCGGGTCGATGCCCAGTTCCTGCTGGGCGATCATGGCCACCACGGCGAAGGCCTCGTTGACCTCGAAGAGGTCGACGTCCGAGACCTCCCAGCCCGCCTTCTTCAGCGCCTTGCGCATGGCCGGCACCGGAGCGGTGGTGAACAGGCCCGGCTCGTGGGCGTGGGCGGCGTGACTGACCACGCGGGCGACGATCGGCAGGCCCAGGGCCTTGGCCACGCTCTCGCGCGTCATGACCAGGGCGGCGGCGCCGTCGCTGATCGAGCTGCTGTTGGCCGCCGTGATGCCACCGTCGCGGGCGAAGGCCGGGCGCAGGGTCGGGATCTTGGCCGGATCGGCCTTCAGCGGCTGCTCGTCGGTGTCGACGACCTCGGTCCCCTTGCGGCTGACGACGGTCACCGGGGTGATCTCGGCCTTGAAGGCCCCGCTCTCGATGGCCGCCTTGGCCTTGGCCAGGCCCCGTGTCGCGTAGTCGTCCATGGCCTCGCGGCTGAACTGGTACTGGGCGGCGGTGTCCTCGGCGAAGGCCCCCATCAGCTTGCCGGGGGTGTAGGCGTCCTCGAGGCCGTCCAGGTACATCGAGTCCCACATCTGGTCGTGGCCGATGCGAGCCCCGGCGCGGTGCTTGGACAGCAGGTAGGGGGCGCCGGTCATGCTCTCCATGCCGCCGGCCACCACGACGTCAACCGAGCCAGCGGCGAGGGAATCGTAAGCCAAAATGGCGGCCTGCATGCCGCTGCCGCACATCTTGTTGACGGTGGTCGCCTCGACCGAGAGCGGCAGGCCCGCGCCCAGCGCCGCCTGCCGGGCCGGCGCCTGGCCCAGGCCCGCCGGCAGCACGCAGCCCATGATGATCTGCTCGACCTTGTCGCCCGCCACGCCGGCCCGTTCGATGGCCGCCTTGACCGCGCTGGCGCCCAGATCGGTGGCCTTCACCCCACCCAGCGCGCCTTGGAAACCGCCCATCGGCGTGCGGGCGTAGGAGACGATGACGACGGGATCTGCGGCGGACATGAACTGGGCTCCCTGCATGGATTTTGAGGCGAGATAGGCCCTCATCACCTCGCCATGCGCAAGCGGCTTGCGATTTCGTGATGGGAAAGGGGCGAGCGGCGCCGACGGGGGATCGCCAGGCCGCTCGCCAGTTCGCAATAACCGAGAGAGTCAATTGCGATAAAAAACCTACTCCGGTTCATATTCAAACGCAACGCTCTCTTGCTTTCCCTCGCGGAACGCCGCACCCTGCCAAAATGGGCCGCACAGCTGACTATACGAACGAACAGTGCTCGGTCGCCGCCACCCTCGAAGTCGTGGGCGATCCGTGGACCTTGCTGATCCTCCGCGACGCCTTCGCCGGGGTGAAGCGCTTCGAGCAATGGCAGGAGCGGCTGGGCGTGGCCCGCAACGTCCTGGCCGCGCGCCTCAAGACCCTGGTCAGCCACGGGGTCATGGAAACCCGGCTCTATTCCGAGCGGCCGCCGCGCAACGAATACTGGCTGACCCAGAAGGGCCTGGCCCTGTCGCCGGTGCTGCTGACCATGGCCGAGTGGGGCGACCGCCACGTCTATGGCCGCGACAACTCGCCGGTGCTGTTCCACCACAAGACCTGCGGCTGCGCCTTCCATCCCGTCTTGGCCTGCGAGGCCTGCGGCGAGGTCGTCCAGCGCCGCGACCTGGAGCGCGCCCCCCGGAAGGCCCAGAGCCTGACCGTCGGCGAGGCCCTCGAGGCCGTGAAAATCGCGGCCGAGTGAGCTATCGCTTGGAGAAGCCCGGGTCCTGAGCATCCCCCATTACCGCTCATCCCCGCTTTCGCGGGGATGAGCGGATTTGGATAGCTTGAAAGCTGAGCGTTGACCAAACCCTAGCGCGCGACCTTGCCGTAGGCGCTGATGGCGGCGGCCATTTCCGGCGTGGCGTCCACGGGCGCGGCCGGCGCGGCGTCCGGCGCGGCGCCGCCGGCGAGGTGGGCCTGGGCCTCGGCCGAGAGGGTGACGCTGTCGCGCGGTTCGGCCGGCGTGGGCTGGACGCTTTCCAGATCGGCCTGCAGCCGGCCGCGGTACTCGGAGACCGAGGCCGGGCCCTTGCTGTCGCTGACGCCGACCTGCAGGGAGGCGATGATCGTCTGGTCGGTTTCGGAGAGGCTGTCGAAGGCGTCGAGCGCCTGGCGTTGCGGCGCGGGCGGCGCGGCGTCGGCTCCGGCCCAGGCCGCGCGCGTGAAGGTGTTGAGCGCCGACTGGATGGTCTTGGCGAACGGCGACTCGGTTAGCGCCTGGGTCAGGTTGGACCGCTCGGCGAAGCTGGCGCCGTTCCAGCGGTTGGCCAGGGCGTGATAGGCGCTCAGTTGCTGGTCCACCCCGACCGAGCCGGTGGTGTCGTTGAGCGCCGCCGTCGCCGCGGCGACGCCGCCGGAAGAGGCGAGGGAAGACCGGGCCGCATCAATCGTCGAGGTCTGCGATATCTGCATCTTGCCGGCAGTTTGGCGAGTCATGGTGAAGGCCGCGTGAATACCGACGTTTTTGCACGGAAAACGTGGCCTTTACGCTGCGGCGGAATGGCGCGGCCTAGTCCGCCACGCCGCCGCGCAGCGGATCCTCGCCGGTCAGGTCCTTGATGTGCTGACGCTGGCGGCGGACGCCTTCGGCCGTGACCTTGGGCTCTGGCGGCTTGGGCGGCTTGGGCGGCCCGGGCGGCGCGGGCTGAGGCTTTTTCTCGCTCACCGCAGGGCTCGCGTGACCAGCTGGGCCGCGCCGACAGTCAGGGCGTCCTCCACCAGGCCCGACGGCGTCTGGCCGTAGCGTTTCAGCGCCTTCATGCGGAAATGGAAGGTGACATAGGCGGCCGCCACCGCCGCGCTGGCCGCGAGGGCGCCGCCCAGCAGCATCCGCTTGCGGGGCGCGAGCGCCGCGCCGGTCAGGCCGGCCGTGACGACCCGTGCGGCGATGCCGAGCGGCACGATGCGGTCGGGGGCGGACTTGAGCTTGTCGCCCCACAGCTCGCCGGCCGCCAGGGCTTTGGTCCCGGCGGCGACCAGCGGGTGGCCCAGCAGGCGGGCCGAAGGATTGTCGGCCTCGAGATGGCCGCCATGCGCAGCTTCGCTGACGGCGGCCAGCGGCGTCATGGAGCGGGAGCCGGCCGAAAGGCCGATGAGCAGGGATCGGAGCATGCGGGTCTTCCGTCTGGGGTTCCTGTCGAGAACCCCGGAGGCTCGTGTTCGATCCGCCAAACCCTCAGGCGAGGTCCATCGTCCGCGTCGTGCCGGCGATGAAGCCGCCGCCCAGCACGCGCTCGGGATCGGCCGGATCATAGAGCACGCAGGCCTGGCCGGGGGCCACGCCTTCCTCGGCGCCGTCGAACATGACCGCGATCTGGCCGTCCTGCAGCGCCAGGCGGCCGGGGACCGGCTCGCGGGTCGAGCGGACGCGGGCCAGCACGCGCTGGCCGTCCTCGGCGGCGGCCTCCAGGCTGTCCTGGCCGCCCAGCCAATTGGCTTCCTTCAGCGTCAGGGACGCCGTCAGCAGGGCCTCGCGCGGGCCGACCACCACATGGCGCTTGTCGGCGTCGATGCGGACCACGAACAGCGGGTCGCCGACGGCGATGTTCAGGCCCCGGCGCTGGCCGATGGTGTAGCGGGTCACGCCCTCGTGGCGGCCCAGGACGCGGCCGTCCAGGTGCACGACGTCGCCCGCTTCCGCGCCCTGAGGCCGGATGCGGTCGATGACCGTCGTGTACTTGCCCTCGGGCACGAAACAGATGTCCTGGCTGTCGGGCTTGTCGGCGATGGAAAGGCCCAGGCCCGCGGCGACGGCGCGCACGGTCGGCTTGTCCATGCCGCCCAGCGGGAAGCGCAGGAAGTCCAGCTGGTCGCGCGTGGTGGCGAATAGGAAGTAGCTCTGGTCCTTGGCCGGGTCGGCGGCGCGGCGCAACTGCGGGCGATTGGCCCCGCCCACGAAGCCGCGCTGGACGTAGTGGCCGGTGGCCATGGCCTCGGCGCCCAGGTCGCGAGCCACGTCCAGCAGGTCGCGGAACTTGACCGTCTGGTTGCAGCGCACGCACGGGATCGGCGTCTCGCCGCGCAGATAGGCGTCGGCGAACTCCTCGATGACCTGCTCGCGGAAGCGGCTCTCGTAGTCCAGCACGTAGTGCGGGATGCCGATGCGCTCGGCGGCCATGCGGGCGTCCAGGATGTCCTGGCCGGCGCAGCAGGCGCCCTTGCGCGAGATCGCCGCGCCGTGGTCGTAGAGCTGCAGGGTCACGCCGACCACGTCGTAGCCCGCGCGGGCCAGCAGAGCGGCGGTGACGGTGGAATCCACGCCGCCGGACATGGCCGCGACGATCCGCGTCCCCTCCGGCAGGCCGACGGCCGCGCGCGCCTGCTCGACCGCGCGCGCGATCAGCGCTTCAGGGTCTTGGGTCGCGGCGGGGATCAGGACGTCGGCGTTCATCCGCCGCCATATAGCGGTTGGGGACCGTTTTTGCGAGGTCGCGGCGGGGCGGCTTGTCGCCGCCCCTACTTCAGGACGTTCAGCAGCGACGACTGCTGCAGGCTGCTGAACACCTGGGCCGAGGCCTGGACGGCCAGTTGGGCGGCCTGCAGGCGGGTGGCCGCGTCGGCCATGTCGACGTCGGTGATGCCGCCGACCATGGACGTCAGGGTGTCGGCCTGGTTGGAGAGGTCCTTCTGGGCGCTCTCGAAGCGCTTCTGGGTGACGCCGTTCTTGCCCTGGGCGTCGATCACGCCCTTGTAGGCGTTGTCGAAGGTGGGCAGCAGGCCCTTCAGGAACGTGACCTGGGTGTCGGTCAGGTTGCCGGTGAACGGCCCGTTGGCGTCGACATAGGCCTGGACCTGCTTGAAGGCGTCGAACACGTCGACGCCCACGGCGTCGCCCAGGATGCCGGTCTTGGCGCTGGTCTGCTCGTCGACCCGGTTGGTCATGACGTACTGGTCGTTCTGGAACAGGTCCGTGGTCGCCGCCGCCGCGGTCAGGTCGGGCATGGTCGTCGCGGTGGTGGTGGCCGTGTCGGTCTTGGCCCCGGAGAAGACATAGAGGCCGTTCGACTTGGTGTTCAGCCCCTGGACCACCTCGCCGAAGCTGGCGGTCAGCTGCTGCATCAGGGTGGAGGCGCTGCCGGCCGCCAGCGAGTTGGCGATGGCCTCGCGGGCGCTCTGGGTGGCCGCGCCGACGCGGCCCAGGCCCGTGTCCTGCATCTCCAGCCGGTTGCCGACCATCTTGGCCTGATCGATCAGGCCGTTGATGCGCGTCTGCGTGCCGCGCATGGCGGTCAGCATCTCGGCGTTCTTGGCGTAGCCCTTCAGGTCGGAGGCGACCTTCTGACTGGACACCTGGGCGCCCACGTCATTCTGGCGCACCTGCGCCTTCATGAGGTTGGACGTCATGACGTTATAGTTCTGGACGGTTGAGACGCGGGTCATGGCTTACCCCAGGATTCCGGTGAGCACGTCGAACATGTCCTTGGTCGCCTGGATCAGGCGGGCCGAGGCGTTGAAGGCTTGCTGGTAGGTGGTCAGGTTGATCAGCTCTTCGTCGAGGTTCACGCCCTCTTCGGACTGGCGCTGGCTGTCGACTTCGCTGGACACCGCGTCGGCGGCGTCCTTGCGGCTGGCGGCCGTCGCGGACTTGCGGGCGATGGAGCCGCTGAAGTCCGAGGCGTAGCGGCTGACGGTCATGGTCACGGCCGAGGCGTCGCCGGCGGCCGAGAAGGCGGTGGTGGTCTCGCCGGCCTTGGCCAGGGCCAGGGCCCCGCGGCCGTCGCCGATGGCCAGGGCCGCCGCGCCGCCGACTACCTGGGTCAGGTCCAGCTGAGCGAAGGGCAGCAGCTTGGGGTTGCCGTCCATGGCCGTGTTGACGAAGAACTTCTCGCCCCGGGTGCTGCGCTCGGCCGGGCCGATGCCGAAGAGCTGGCTGGCCGAGGGGCCGCCGACGCCGCGCTCGGTCGTGTCGGCCTGGATCGACATGGTCACCGGCGTGGTGCTGTTCGAGGCGAAGCTGATCTGGCCCTTGCTGTTCAGCGAGAACTGGCCGTAGAGGCCTGTGCCGGTGGCGCGCGAGTTCAGGGCGTCCAGCATGTCCTGCATGGTGCCGCCGACCGGCGGGGCGACGGTGATGTCGCGGATGCGGCCGCCCTCGACGTCGGTCAGGCGGATGGTCATGGCGCCCGAGGTGAAGCCGTTCGGGTCGGCGGCCGTCAGGCCCGTCTCGTAGGGCGAGTAGCCGTTCGTGCGGATGATGTCGTTCAGGCCGAAATAGTGGCTGAAGCCCTTGCCGGCCTTGCTCGCCGGCGTGGTCGCGTCGTCGGCGATGGCCACGCCCAGGCCGCCGTTGCCGGTGATGCTGAGCGCGCCGCCCGAGAAGCCCGCCGCGCCCGCGCCGCCCATGGCGGTGTTCAGCTGGGTCATGAAGTTGGCGGGGGTGAAGGCCGGGCCGGCGGCGCCGTTGACGGTCATCGTGCCGGCGTCGAAGTCGATGTCGATCCGGCGCTGGATGACGCCGCTGCCGTCGGTGAAGGCGATCGTGGTCTTGCCGGTGAAGCCGGTGATCGCCGCCTGGGCGTCCAGGCCGGTGTCGCGCCCGTTCATGGTGGTCGGGGCGGGGACGGACGAGGCGGCGTTGGACGCGCGGTTGATCTCCTCGGCGGCGCGCGAGGTGAACTCGCCCAGCTGGTCGGACAGGCTGACCAGCTCGATGTTGCGCACGTCCATCAGGCCCTTGATCTCGCCGCTGGAGATGTTCAGCGGGGTGGGCTGGACCGAGCCGTTGGCCAGCTGCACCGTCAGATAGCCCGTGGCCGTCGGCGAGGTCTGGTAGGTCAGCTGGGCGGCGCCGTCGCCGGCCAGCGGCAGGCCCTCGGTCGAACGCACATAGACGCCGCCCAGGGTGCGGGGCGTGATCTGGACGTTCATCAGCTTGCTGAGCTCGTCGATCAGGCCGCTCTGGACGTTCTCGGCGCCGGTGGCGTCGGCCCCGGCCACCTTGGCGCGGGTGATGTCGGTGTTCAGGCCGTTGATCTGGCTCAGCAGGTCGTTGACGCGGTCGACGTCGCCCGAGATGCGGGCGTCGGCGTCCTTGCCCAGCTTGGACAGCGACGAGGTGATCCGGCTGGATTCGCTGAGGAAGTCGTCCACTCGCGTGAGCGCCTGGGTGCGCAGCAGGGAGGACGACGGATCGTCCTGGGCCGCCGAGAAGGCCGAGTAGATGTCGTCCAGGGTCGAGAAGAAGCTGTTGTCGCCGCTGGGGTCGCCGAACAGCTGCTGGGCGTTGTTCAGGGTGTCGGAGATGGCCGACGCGCGGCCGTTGTCCGAGGCGGCGTTCAGGCTGGCCGACTGCAGGAAGCGGTCGGTCGCGCGCTTGATGGCGTCGATGCTGACGCCCACGCCCATGCCGTTGGACAGCAGGTTCGACTGGCTGACCGTCTTGCGGACGTAGCCGTTGGTGTTGACGTTGGCGATGTTGTCCGACGTGACGCGCAGACCCGTCTGCGCGGCCATCATGCCGGACGTCGCCGTGCTCATGATCGCGTTAAGCGACATAGGCGTAGTCCCCCTTCAGCTGGGCAATCCGCGCAACGCACGGCGCACCCTTGCCCGGCGAAACTTGCCGGGTCCGGGTGGGGATCAAGATCCAGATATATGCCAAGCCATTGAAAATCATGGCGAAATGTTCCGGTGGTCGGAAATTCGACAAGTGACCATGCGCAAGGACGGCGCCAACTTGCCCCCTGACCCGATTGCGACGCGCCGACGCGGCAACTCCCGTCCTTGTTGACCCTCGTCACCCGGCAAAAAGCGCCGCACGGGAAGCGATTTTTCTTCGTAAATGAGAAATTAAAATCAACAAATACAGTGTCTTGCGGGTTGTTTTCCGAGTTGGCCCAACCGTTGCTCAGAGGAAGGCCGATCAAGGCGTGTTCGTCATGGACCGCCGCCTCAACCGAGCCCAAGCGAGCAACGACTGCGAATGACCGCGATCGCCGCACCTACCGCCGCTCTCCCCGCCGCGCCGGCCCCGTCCGCGAGCGCCAAGTCGTCGAACGACGGCTTCGACGCCCTGCTGGCCATCGCGGGCCAGGACGACGAGGCGCCCGCGCCCCGCGCCTCGCGCTCGGAAAGCAAGAGCGAGCCCCGCGAGGACCGCTCCCGTGAAGACCGCGACGTGAAGACGGCCGACAAGCCGGCTCGCGACACGTCCAAGGCCGACGCCAAGGCCGCTGATCGCGCCGACGCCGCCCAGGACGCCCGGGCCGATCGCGCCGACGCCGCCGGCAAGGCCGCCGACCGGGCCGCCGACCGCGCCTCGGACAAGGCCGACGCCACCCAGGACGCCAAGACCGACAAGGCTGACGCCGCCGGCGACAAGGCCGACGCCGCCGCCGACAAGGCTTCGGACGCCGCCCAGGTCGATACGACCGACGCCGCCGCCCAAGCCGCCGCGGCCCAGGCGGCCGCCACCCTGATCGCGGCCATGACCACGCCCGTGCAAGCGCCGGTCCAGGTCGAGCCGACCGCCGACGCCCAGCCGGCCGTCGAGGCCGCGGGCGCCGACCAGGCCGCCGACTTCACCGCCGCCGTCGCGGCCGCCCAGACCGCGCCGGTCGCCGCCCAGGCGGCGCCGGTGGCTCAGGAAGCCCAGGCGACGACGGCCCAGCCGACCGCCGCCCAGGCTCAGCCGACGGCGACGACCGCCCAGGCCGCCGCGCCGCAAGGCCAGGCCGTGGACGCCGCCGCCCTGGAAGCCCTGGCCCAGCTCGCGACCGAGGAGCCGACCCCGGTCTCCGCCGAGGATCTGGCCGCGCCGAAAACCGCCGAGACCAAGCCCGCCGCCGACGCCGCCAAGACGGCCGAGGCGCCGAAGGCCGCCACGGCCCAGCCGGCCGCGCCGGCCCCGGTCGCCGCGCCTGTCGTCGCCCCGGTCCAGGCCGAGGTCGTCGCCGAGGCCGCGCCGGTCGCCGACGTGGCGACGGCCGAAGCCGCCGTGGAAACCGTCGAGGCCGCCGCGCCGGACGTCGCGTCGACCACCACCAAGACCGCCGAGGCCCCCAAGGCCGCGCCGGCGCCGCTGGCCGCCCAGGCCAAGGCCGCCGACGCCGTGGCCGTCGAGACCGCCCAGGCCGTCACGGCCGTCGCCGCCGGGTCCGCCGGCGCCGGGGGCGAGACGACGACCGACGGCAAGGGTTCGGACAACAACAACACCGCGACGGTCGCCGCGATCGACGCGCCCGCCGCGACCGCCGCCGTGGCGGACACCAACGCCCTGGCCGCGCCGGCCCCGGCCGTCCAGGCCCAGGCCGCCAGCGCCTCGGCCCCGGCCGCCGCGCCGGCCCCGGTGCGCGGCTCGCCCGAGACGGTGGCGGCCCTGTCGGCCGAGATCATCAAGAAGGCCGACGCCAAGACCACCCGCTTCGACGTCGCCCTGACGCCGGAAGGCCTGGGCAAGGTCGACGTGCGCATCGAGATCGGCCGCGACGGCGCCCTGACCGCCTCGATGAAGTTCGACACGGTCCACGCCGCCCAGGAGCTGCGCAACAAGGCCGGCGAGCTGCGCCAGGCCCTGGCCGACGCCGGCTTCAACGTCGCCGACAACGCCCTGAGCTTCGACGTCTCCAGCCAGAACGGCGGCCAGAGCCAGAACCCCTTCTTCGCCTTCCAGGACTTCGGCGACCGGGGCCAGCGCGCCTTCACCGGCCGCGCGTTCCAGGCCGCCCTGACCGGCGAGGAAGACATCGTCATCACCCCCGAACTGCTGCCCGGCCTGAAGACGGCCGCCGACAGCGGTCTGGACATCCGGATCTAAGGAAGAGCCATGACCACCGCTGTCTCCTCGCAGAACACCTCGTCGGTCCTCGACAAGATCAACAACTCGCGGACCTCCCTCGCCAACAACGAGCAGACGTTCCTGAAGCTGCTGACCACCCAGCTGAAGAACCAGGATCCGCTGTCGCCCACCGACACGACCCAGATGACCAGCCAGATCACCCAAATGACGGGCGTCGAGCAGCAGCTGGTCACCAACGACCTGCTGGCCGCCCTGGTCGGCATGAACACCGGCACGGGCCTGTCGGAAGGCGTCAACATGATCGGCAAGCAGATCACGGCGACCACCGACAACTCGACCCTGAAGAACGGCAAGGCCACCTTCTCGTGGAGCCAGCCGGGCGCCTCGACCTCGCTGACGGTCGAAGTGAAGAACGCCGCCGGCAAGGTGGTCCGGACCCTGAAGCCGGAAGACCAGAAGAGCGGCAGCCACACCATCACCTGGGACGGCAAGGACGACAGCGGGGTCCAGCTGTCCGACGGCGGGGTCTACACCATCGCCGTGACCGCCAAGGGCGCCGACGGCAAGGAGCTGAAGGCCACGAACGTCAAGGGCCGCGCCGAAGGCCTGGTCACCGCCGTCGACAACTCCACCGGCTCGCCGATGGTCATCGTCGACGGCCAGTCGATCCCCGTCGACAGCGTCATCGCCATCACCGCGGCCGCCTCGAACAGCAACGCCAATACCCAGACGGAACAAGAAGCCGCCTGATCCGCCTCTCGCCAATCCACCGATCGAACGGGCGTCAGAATGACGCCGACGCGGTCCCCGGAAGACGGTCTTCCCCGGGATCCAAACGCAAACAGCGCTGAACCCTCGAACCCCTTCAAAGCAGGAATTCAGTCATGAGCATCAACAGCGCCATGCTCGCCGGCGTCTCGGGTCTGATCGCCAATTCGTCGGCCCTGGCCGCGATCTCGGACAACATCGCCAACGTCAACACGGTCGGTTACAAGCGCTCCAGCGCCAACTTCTCGACCCTGGTCACCTCGGGTTCGAAGAACCAGACCTACAGCGCCGGCGGCGTTAAGGCCCAGACCCACCAGTTCATCAGCCAGCAGGGCCTGACCCAGTCGACGACGTCGAACCTGGACCTGTCGATCTCGGGCTCGGGCTTCTTCGTCACCACGGAAAAGCCGGAAGGCCTGACCGCCACCGACACCCGCTCGTTCACCCGCGCCGGCTCGTTCCAGCTGGATAATCTGGGCTACCTGCGCAACGACGCCGGCCTCTATCTGCAAGGCTGGCTGGCCGATCCGGTCACCGGCTCCATCACGCCCGACCCGTCGGACCTGATGCAGCTGTCGTCAATCAACGTCGGCACCGTCGGCGGCACCGCCGAGAAGACCACCCGCGTCGGCGTCAACGCCAACCTGCGCTCGGAGCAGCCGGTGGCCGCGGCCGTCTCGTACAAGGTCGGCACGGCCGGCACGGCGTCGAAGACCAACGTCGTCGACTCCGCGGGCGTCAGCCACGACTACGACGTCGTCTACAGCTCGACCGGCATCGCCAATCCGGCGGCCTCGGGCAACAACGAGTACCAGGTCGACATCAAGGAAAACGGCGTCATCATCGCCACGGGCACCGTGGGCTACGACCCGGCGACCCACGAGATCGTCACCTCGGCCATCGACTACAAGGGCGCTTCGCCGGTCGCCGGCAGCACCACCACCACCCGCATCAACGCCGCCGGCGACACCATCAACCTGGTCGACCTGGGCGTCACCTCGGCCGGCGCCGACGACGCCGACGTCCTGACGGGCAAGCTGTACGATCCCAGCACCTGGTCGATGTCGGACTACGCCAAGGACAACACCAAGGGCGTGAAGCCGGACTTCGAAATCCAGATCCCGCTGTCGGACTCCAAGGGCGGCCAGCGCACCGTCACCCTGTCGCTGCTGAAGGGCCCCGGCCCGAACCAGTGGTACGCCGAACTGCGCGCCAAGCCGGGCGACCTGGCCAACAACTCCAACGGCCAGATCAGCACGGGCATCGTCACCTTCACCACCGACGGCAAGCTGCAGAGCACGGGCAACCTGTTCGGCGGCACGGTCCCGACCTCTATCACGATCCAGGCCTCGGGCACGGCTCCGGCCGTCGCGCCGGCCGTGACGCCGCCGACCTGGGCCGACGGCCTGGGCATCGACACCCAGGACGTCCAGATCGACCTGGCCAGCGCCGCCGGCGGCTTGACCCAGTACAACAGCCAGTCGGTCGTCCAGTCGGTGAACACCAACGGCACGGCCTTCGGCAACCTGACCAACATCGAGGTGGACGAGGACGGCTACGTCTCGGCGATCTTCGACAACGGCGTCACCCGCCGGATCGCCCAGGTCGCCGTGGCCACCTTCAGCAACCCGAACGGCCTGAAGGGCGTCAACGGTAACGCCTATCGCGTCACCAACGAGAGCGGCACCTACAGCCTGAAAGCTCCGGGCCAGGGCGGCGCCGGTTCGCTGGCCCCCTCGACCTTGGAAGCTTCGACTGTCGACCTGTCGACTGAGTTCACCGGCCTGATCACCACGCAACGAGCCTACTCGGCTTCGTCGAAAATCATCACGACGGCAGATCAGATGCTGGAAGAACTTCTGAATATTAAGCGGTGATCCTAGGGATTAACGATCTTTAATTCTTGTGTTTCACACTGAGACACTACGGACTGCTTAAGAGCCATCTTGTTTAGGCCTTTCTTTACTATTGGAATTAAGCCGATGTTATTGGGCGGCGCCTATAGTGGGTCTCAACAGTGATGGTTGTGGGAAAGGCGTAAAGCCATGTTGCAGCAGCAGCGCACGAACAGCCGGGGTGAAAAGTATGTCATCGGTCCGACCGGTGCGCCTCTTACCCTGTCGGATTTGCCGCCGCCGGAAACCCAGCGTTGGGTGATCCGTCGTAAGGCCGAGGTCGTGGCCGCCGTCCGCGGGGGCCTGCTCTCGCTCGACGAGGCTTGCGATCGCTACAAGCTGACCAACGAGGAGTTCCTCGCGTGGCAGCAATCGATCGATCGGCACGGCCTGGCCGGCCTGCGGACCACTCGGATCCAGCAGTACCGTTAAGGTCCGGCGCGTTAAGAACCGGGCGGGGGTGCGTTAATGTGACCACCCCCTTGAGACCCCGAAAATCCCCAAGGCCTTGCGCCAAAGGGGTTTGAAGACCTTCAGCGGCCGCTCCCGAAAGGGGGCGGCCGCGACGTTTTGGCGCCTCCGCGCGGCCTTCCGAGCCCCAAATATAAACGCCTCGTTTACCTTGTACTGGGTAAATCCTGCCTACCGACGGGCGGTTCTCGTTCGCGTGTCGGTTCCTCCTCGCGGAGGCGTTGGGATCAGGGGTGAGGCTTCGTGGAAAGCTTTCTGGGTTCGATCAAGCAGTTCGGCGTCGGGCGACTGGCCGCGATGCTCGGCGTGGGCGCCGGCGTCGTCGCGGTTCTGGTGGCCCTCGTCATGTTCATGGGCAAGGAGCCCAATGAACTGCTGTACTCGAACCTCGACCTGAAGGAAGCGTCCCAGGTCACCCAGGCCCTCGACCAGGCCGGTATTAAGTATGAGACCAAGGGCGACGGCTCGACGATCATGGTGGCGCGCGACAAGGTCGCCAGCGCCCGCCTGATGGTCGCCGGCAAGGGCCTCGTGAGCTCCGGCTCCATCGGTTACGAAATCTTCGACGGCAGCAGCGCGCTGGGGCAGACCGACTTCGTCCAGCAGCTGAACCGCCAGCGCGCCCTGCAGGGCGAGCTGGAACGCACGATCAAGGCCATGCAGGGCGTCAACAGCGTCCGCGTCCACCTTGTGCTGCCCAAGCGCCAGCTGTTCGAGGAGGACGCCGAGCAGCCGTCGGCCGCCGTCACCATCGGCATCGGCTCCCGCGAGCCGGGCTCGGACATGGTCCGCGCCGTCCAGAACCTGGTCGCCTCGTCGGTCCCCAACATGAAGGCCGAGAAGGTCACGGTCATCGACCAGCACGGCAAGACCCTGTCGGCGCCCAGCGACGACAGCCTGGCCGGCAAGGAAGCCCAGGACCGCCGCACCGAGGCCGAGGCCCGCATCGCCAAGACCGTCAAGGACATGATCGAAGGCGTGCTCGGCCCGGGCAAGGCCCGCGTCAACGTCACCGCCGACATCAACCTGGACCGCGTCACCACCCAGGAAGAGCGCTTCGATCCGGACGGCCAGGTCGTCCGCTCGGAAAGCAGCAACGAGGCGGGCAGCTCGGAAACCAAGAACGACGACACGTCGGGCACGACCGCCACCTCGAACGTTCCCGGCCAGGCCGCCAACGCCGGCTTCCAGCAGCTGGGCTCGCGCTCGAACGAGAACGGCACCGTCACCAACTACGAGATCTCCAAGTCCGTGAAGACCACGGTCCAGGAGCCGGGCACGATCAAGAAGGTCGCCGTGGCCGTGGCCATCGACGGCGTCACCGCCCCGATGGGCAAGGACGGCAAGCCGGGCGCCTACACCCCGCGCACCGCCCAGGAGATCCAGCAGATCGAAGAGCTGGTGAAGACCGCCGTCGGCTACGACGCCACTCGCGGCGACCAGGTCAAGGTCACCAACATCAAGTTCCCGCAACCCGAGGACCAGGGCCTGGAGAAGCAGGGCCTGCTGGCCGGCTTCGACAAGAACGACATCATGCGCTTCGCCGAACTGGGCATCCTGGGCGTCGTGGCGCTGCTGGTCCTGCTGTTCGCGGTCCGTCCGTTCATCAAGAACCTGGTCGAGCCCGCGCCGGTGCAGATGGCCCTGGCCGGTCCGGGCGGCGCGCCGGCCCTGACCCGCCTGGTCACCCTGTCGGACGGCACCCAGCAGCAGGTCGTGGTCGACGAGAGCGGCGAGCCGATCGCCATCGCCGGTCCGACCAGCGACATCGACTCGCGCATCGACATCGCCAAGATCGAGGGCCAGGTTAAGGCCTCGTCGATCAAGCGCGTCTCGGAGTTCGTCGAGAGGCATCCGGAGGAATCGGTCGCGATCCTCCGTAACTGGCTGCACGAGTCGAACTGATGGCCATGAAAGTCGCCGTCAACGACCTGAAGAACCTGTCGGGGCCGGAAAAGGCCGCGATCGTTCTGCTCGCGCTTGGCGAAGAACACACGAAGATCTGGGAGGCCCTGGACGACGAGGAGATCAAGGAAGTCTCCCAGGCCATGGCCGGCCTGGGCACGGTTTCCGCCTCCGTCGTGGAAGAGCTGCTGGTCGAGTTCGTCTCGGGCATGAGCTCGACCGGCGCGATCATGGGTTCGTACGAACAGACCCAGCGCCTGCTGGCGTCGTTCATGCCGCAGGACAAGGTCGACCAGCTGATGGAAGAGATCCGCGGTCCGGCGGGTCGAACCATGTGGGACAAGCTCGGCAACGTGAACGAGGCCGTGCTCGCCAACTATCTGAAGAACGAATACCCCCAGACCGTCGCCGTGGTGCTGTCGAAGGTGAAGAGCGACCACGCCGCCCGCGTGCTGGCCTGCCTGCCGGAAGACTTCGCCCTGGAATGCGTCACCCGCATGCTGCGGATGGAGCCGGTGCAGCGCGAGATCCTCGACAAGATCGAGATGACCCTGCGCACCGAATTCATGTCGAACCTGGCGCGCACGTCCAAGCGCGACAGCCACGAGATGATGGCCGAGATCTTCAACAACTTCGATCGCCAGACCGAAGCCCGCTTCATCGCCGCGCTGGAAGAGCGCAACCGCGAGGCCGCCGAGCGCATCCGCGCCCTGATGTTCGTCTTCGAGGACCTGTCGAAGCTGGACCCGGGCGGCATCCAGACCCTGCTGCGCGGCACGCCGAAGGAGCAGCTGGGCCTGGCCCTGAAGGGCGCCTCGGACAAGCTGCGCGACCTGTTCTTCTCGAACATGTCCGAGCGGGCCGCCAAGATCATGCGCGAGGACATGGAGAGCATGGGCCCCGTGCGCCTGAAGGACGTCGACGCCGCCCAGGTGGGCATGGTCCAGGTCGCCAAGGACCTGGCCGCCAAGGGCGAGATCATGCTGGCCGGCAGCGGCGGCGACGACGAACTGATCTACTGAGGGACATGGCCTGATGGAAACCCCTCGCAAATTCGGCTTCGACACGGTCTTCGACGACCGCGGCGGCGTCGCCTACACCCCGCCCAAGGTGAAGAAGAGCTTCACCCTCGAGGAGGTCGAGGCCGCCAAGGCCCAGGCCTATGCGGAAGGCGAGCGTTCGGCCGTGGCCCACGCAGAGCGCGACGCGGCCAACGCCCTGGCCGAGGTCGCCCACGCCGTGCGGGAAGCCTTCGGAGCCCTGACCCACGTGGCGCACGAGCACCGCGAAGGCGCGGCCATGCTGGCCCTGGCCTGCGCCCGCAAGATCGCCGACGCGGCCCTGCAGCACTTCCCCGAGGCCCCGGTGACGGCGGCCCTGGAGGCCCTGGCCCGCGAGGTCGAGGCCCAGCCGCGCATCTTCGTCCGCGTCTCGCCAGAACTGGAGGGCCGCACCCAGGAGGCGCTGGAGCATGTGGCCGCCCAGATCGGCTTCCAGGGGCAAATCGTCGCCCGCGCCGACGGCGCCATGGCCCCCGCGGCCTTCACTTTCGACTGGGGCGACGGCCGCGCGGCCTTCGACCCGGAAGGCGCCGCCCACCGCGTCGCCGA
This sequence comes from Caulobacter segnis, assembly GCF_019931575.1. Classification (NCBI taxonomy): domain Bacteria; kingdom Pseudomonadati; phylum Pseudomonadota; class Alphaproteobacteria; order Caulobacterales; family Caulobacteraceae; genus Caulobacter; species Caulobacter segnis. The sequence goes on from NZ_CP082923.1 coordinate 987,465, forward strand.
AGCGCTGGAAGCGGCCATCGCCGCCGAAGGTCTCCACGCCGAACCCCTGTTCTCCTGAAAAGGCTGAAGTCCGATGGCCGAAGACAATCTCCCGCTCGACGAATTCGGAGGCTCGATGCTGGCCTCCGAAATGCCGGTCGAGCTCAGCGACAAGACCGCGTCGGACCTGGCGCCGGTCTTCGACGTGCCGGTCAACATCTCGGCCGTGCTGGGACGCGCGCACATGTCGGTGGCGCAGCTGCTGCAGCTGAACCAGGGCTCGATCCTGGAGCTGGACCGCAAGGTCGGCGAGGCGATCGACATCTACGTCAACAACCGCCTGGTCGCCCGGGGCGAGGTCGTCGTCGTCGACGAGCGCCTGGGCGTGACCATGACGGAAATCATCAAGGACGGCGACCAGGGCTAAGGCCCAGGTTGGATTGGGAGAGTAGATTATGCGGCTTCTGGTCGTCGGAAAACTGAACGGGCAGCTCTCGGTCGCCGTGAAGATGGCGATGAACGCGGGCGCGAAGGTCTCGCACGTCGAAACGCCGGAGCAGGCGACCAATGCGCTGCGCGCCGGGCAGGGCGCCGACCTACTGATGGTCGACTACGCGCTCGACATCGCCAGCCTGATCGCGGCCAACGAGGCCGAGCGGATGCGGGTGCCGGTGGTGGCCTGCGGCGTTGACGCCGATCCGATGCGCGCGGCCGCCGCCATCAAGGCCGGCGCCAAGGAATTCATCCCGCTGCCGCCGGACGCCGAGCTGATCGCCGCCGTCCTGGCCGCCGTGGCCGACGACGAAAAGCCGATGGTCGTGCGCGACCCGGCCATGGAGTCGGTGATCAAGCTGGCCGACCAGGTCGCCCCGTCCGAAGCCTCGATCCTGATCACCGGCGAAAGCGGTTCGGGTAAGGAGGTCATGGCCCGCTACGTCCACGGCAAGTCGCGCCGGGCCAAGGCGCCGTTCATCTCGGTCAACTGCGCCGCCATCCCCGAGAACCTGCTGGAAAGCGAGCTGTTCGGCCACGAGAAGGGCGCCTTCACCGGCGCCATGGCCCGCCGCATCGGCAAGTTCGAGGAAGCCGACGGCGGCACCCTGCTGCTGGACGAAATCTCGGAAATGGACGTGCGCCTGCAGGCCAAGCTGCTGCGCGCCATCCAGGAGCGCGAGATCGACCGCGTCGGCGGCTCCAAGCCGGTCAAGGTCAACATCCGCATCCTGGCCACGTCGAACCGCGACCTGGCCCAGTCGGTCAAGGACGGCCACTTCCGGGAAGACCTGCTCTACCGCCTGAACGTCGTGAACCTGCGCCTGCCGCCGCTGCGCGAGCGCCCGGCCGACGTGATCAGCCTGTGCGAATTCTTCGTGAAGAAGTACTCGGCCGCCAACGGCGTGCCGGAAAAGCCGATCTCGGCCGAGGCCAAGCGCCGGCTGATCGCCCACCGCTGGCCGGGCAACGTCCGCGAGCTGGAGAACGCCATGCACCGCGCGGTGCTGCTGTCGACCGGCGCCGAGATCGAGGAGTTCGCCATCCGGCTGCCGGACGGCCAGCAGATGGCTCCCGCGCCGTCGCCGGACGCGGCGGTCGCCCGCGGCGCCCAGATGGCCGCCGACGCCGTGTCGCGCACCTTCGTCGGCTCGACCGTCGCCGAGGTGGAGCAGAAGCTGATCATCGACACCCTGGAGCACTGCCTGGGCAACCGCACCCACGCCGCCAACATCCTGGGCATCTCGATCCGCACCCTGCGCAACAAGCTGAAGGAATATTCCGACGCCGGCGTGCCGGTGCCGCCGCCGCAGGGCGGGGTGGGCGCGGCCGCCTAGGGGATTGCGACAACATGGCTCGGCGCCGCGACCATCCGTCCGGCGCCGAACATGGCTAATTTTGGTTAAGGAGATGGCGGCGGACCGCAAATCGCTTCAAGCGCTGGTCTAGCTTTCCATCCACGGTTCAAGGTTCAGCATGGCCGACGCCGCCGCCCCGACAGCCGCCAGATCCGTCCCCAGCGCCAGGTCGCTGCTGGATGGTTTCCTGCGCGGCGAGATGGGCCTGGCCCTGGGCGTCGTGGGCATCATCGTCCTGCTGATCCTGCCGGTTCCGCCGATCCTGCTGGACCTGCTGCTGGCCATCTCGCTGACCGGCTCGGTGCTGATCCTGATGACGGCGATCTTGATCAAGAAGCCGCTGGAATTCACCTCGTTCCCGACCGTTCTGCTGGTCGCGACCCTGTATCGCCTGGGCCTGAACGTGGCCTCGACCCGACTGATCCTCGGCCATGGCCAGGAAGGCACCGGCGGCGCCGGCGCGGTCATCGAGGCCTTCGGTCACCTGATGATGCAGGGCAACTTCGTCATCGGGGTGATCATCTTCATCATCCTGGTGGTGGTGAACTTCATGGTCGTCACCAAGGGTTCGGGCCGGATCGCCGAAGTCGCCGCCCGCTTCACCCTGGACTCCATGCCCGGCAAGCAGATGGCGATCGACGCCGACCTGTCGACGGGCCTGATCGACCAGGAGATGGCCAAGATCCGCCGTAAGGAGCTGGAGCAGGAAAGCACGTTCTTCGGGGCCATGGACGGCGCCAGCAAGTTCGTGAAGGGCGACGCGATCGCCGGCCTGATCATCACCGGCATCAACATCGTCGGCGGCATCATCATCGGGGTCGTCCAGCACAAGATCCCGATCGGCGAGGCCGCCTCGTCCTACACCATCATGACTATCGGCGACGGCTTGGTCAGCCAGATCCCGGCCCTGATCATCTCGATCGCCGCCGGTATGGTCGTGTCGAAGGCGGGCGTCGAAGGTTCGGCCGACAAGGCCCTGGTCACCCAGCTGGCCATGAACCCGGCCGGCCTGGGCATGGTCTCGGCCTCGGCCGGCATCATCGCCCTGATCCCGGGCATGCCGATCATCCCGTTCGCGGCCCTGTCGCTGGGCGCGGGGGCCCTGGCCTACAAGCGGATCCAGGACGCCAAGAAACCGAAGGCGATCGATCCCGCCGCCCTCGAAGCGGCGGCGCCAGCCGAGGCCGAGGAGGAGCCGATCAGCGCCTCCCTGGCCATCGACGACGTCAAGATCGAGCTGGGCTACGGCCTGCTGACCCTGATCAACGACCTGGACGGCCGCAAGCTGACCGACCAGATCCGCGCCCTGCGCAAGACCCTGGCCGGCGAGTTCGGCTTCGTCATGCCGCCGGTGCGGATCCTCGACAACATGCGCCTGGCCAACCAGGGCTACGCCATCCGCATCAAGGAGATGGAGGCCGGCGCGGGTGAAGTGCGCCTGGGCAACCTGATGGCCATGGACCCGCGCGGCGGCCAGGTCGAGCTGCCCGGCGAGCACGTGCGCGAACCCGCCTTCGGCCTGCCGGCCACCTGGATCGCCGACGACCTGCGCGAGGAAGCCACCTTCCGCGGCTACACGGTCGTCGACCCGGCCACGGTGCTGACCACGCACCTGACCGAGATCCTCAAGGAGAACATGGCCGACCTGCTGTCCTACGCCGAGGTCCAGAAGCTCCTGAAGGAGCTGCCGGAATCGCAGCGCAAGCTGGTCGACGACCTGATCCCAGGCACCGCCACCGCCACCACCGTCCAGCGCGTGCTGCAGTCGCTGCTGAAGGAGCGGGTCTCGATCCGCGACCTGCCGCAGATCCTGGAAGGCATCGGCGAGGCCGCCCCGCACACCGCCTCGGTCACCCAGCTGGTCGAGCAGGTCCGCGCGCGCCTGGCCCGCCAGCTGTGCTGGGCCAACCGCGCCGACGACGGCGCCCTGCCGATCATCACCCTGTCGGCCGACTGGGAGCAGGCCTTCGCCGAGGCCCTGATCGGACCCGGCGACGACAAGCAGCTGGCCCTGCCGCCCTCGCGCCTGCAGGACTTCATCCGCGGCGTCCGCGACGCGTTCGAACGCGCCGCCCTGGCCGGCGAGGCCCCGGTGCTGCTGACCAGCCCCGGCATCCGCCCCTATGTCCGCTCGATCATCGAACGCTTCCGCGGCCAGACGGTCGTGATGAGCCAGAACGAGATCCACCCCCGCGCGCGCCTGAAGACGGTGGGGATGGTCTAGGCGGCGTCTTTTCGCGCCTGAGCCCGTCAGCAGTCGTAAAACCGTCATCGAAACGTCGCATGGAGAGCGGGCAGGTAGTTCGTTCGATGGTGATGTTTTGCATCCGACCACGTTGCTCGTCGCGCTGGGCGCGACGGGGCTCTGCCTGCTTGCGCCTCCCGCCCTCGCGCAAGACGCCCTAAGTCCCGAGGACGCCGCCGCCCTGCGCGCCGAGATCGCGAGTCTCCGGGCGCAGCTCCAGCGCATGGAAAGCCGTCTCGACGCGGCGAGCGGCGTGCACGCCACCGCCCCGCCGACGCCCGCCGCCGCCGCCGCGCCCCCGGCGCCGTCCAAGCCCGCCTCGTCGTCGACCGAGATCAGCTGGAAGGGCTCGCCGCAGTTCTCGGCCAGCGGCGGCAGGACCTTCAAGGCCAAGGGCCGCATCCAAGCCGATATTGGCCATGTCGACGCGCCCAAGGCTCTCGCCGACCGGGGCCTGGGCACGGCGTCCGAGATGCGCCGCATCCGGCTGGGCGGCGAGGGGAGCCTCGGCGCGGGGATCGGCTACAAGCTGGAACTGGAGCTGTCGGACAACGCCGTCGACCTGGTCGACACCTTCGTCAGCTACAAGACCGGCCCCTGGCTGCTGGCCTTGGGCAACCAGAACCAGTTCCAGTCGCTGGACGAGCTGACGGGCGACACCTCGGGCGCGTTCATGGAGCGGGCGGCCTTTACAGACGCCTTCAACTTCGAGCGCCGCCTGGGGCTGTCGGCCCAGTACGAGAAGGGCGGCTGGGTGTTGCAGGCGGGCCTGTTCGCCGACGATGTCACCGCGCTGTCCAACAGCAGCGACGGCCCGGCCGGCGGCGACGAGAACAACAGCCACGGCGTGGACGGCCGGGTGGTCTGGGCGCCGAAGTGGGGCAAGACCCAGCTGCACTTCGGCGGTTCGGCCCACTGGCGCGACCTTGGACGGGTGGCCGACACCGCCACCCGCTATCGCCAGCGGCCCTACCTGCATACCAGCAACAGCCGCCTGATCGGCGCGCCCGCCTTGGCCGTGCGCGAGGAGACCCACTACGGCCTCGAGGCGGCGTTCGTGCGCGGCCGCTGGCACGGCGCGGCCGAGGTTCACGGGCTGGAAGCCGAGTTGAAGACCGGTCCTGACGCCCGCTTCCTCGGCGGCTACGCCGAGCTGGGCTATTTCCTCACGGACGACACGCGCGGCTACAAGAGCGGGATCTTCGATCGCGCCAAGCCCTCCAAGCCCTTGGGCGGCGGCGGTCTCGGGACGCTGCAACTGAACGTCCGCTACGACCATCTGGACCTCAACGACCGGGTGATCGTCGGCGGCAAGCAGGACGCCTGGCTGGCGGCCCTGATCTGGCAGCCGGTCGAGTATCTGCGCTTCAACCTGAACGGCGGGGTCCTGGCCTACCGGGACGCCACGCCGCTGCCGGACGGCGACCGCGACTATACCGCGCAGGTCGTCGGGGCCCGAATGGAGCTGGACTTCTAGGCGGCGGCCGGCTTGGCGTTTCCGGCCGGCCTGTACTTGTCGGCGTCCGACGTGAACTCGGCGTGGCCGTAGCGTTTCAGCTGGCGCCTCAGCTTGGCCACCAGGTGGGCGTCGGCCAGGTCGGAGACGCCGGGGACGTTGCGGGCCAGGCGGTAGGCCATCAGCTGGCTGGTCACCAGCAGGGCCACTAGGCCGAACATCATGAAGTCGCGCGGGCCGATCTCGACGCCCATGCGCCGGGCGGCGGCCAGGTCGCCGTTCATGAAGTTGCGCAGGAAGAACACCTTGGAGAAGCGGCGCTCGACCTTGTCGAACAGGCGGTTCTCGGGGCGCTCGTCGGGCGGCAGGTAGGCGTTCAGCGTGGCGCGGACCAGCTCGCCGCAGGTGGCGTCGTCGAAGCCGGCGCGCAGGGTGGCGCTGCGGGCGTTCATGGTGTCGACGACCCCTTGCGGCGTATCGGCCAGCAGGTCCTCGGGCAGGCCCAGCAGGAAGCAGCGGTAGCGGGCCAGCTCGACCCGGGCGCGCTCCTCGGCGGTGAAGGTCTTCCGGCCGCTGGCGACGATCTTGTAGCTCATCAGGAAGATCGGGATCAGGCCGGCGGGCATCTGGTCGACCTGCGGGATCGGGATCCCGTAGACCCCGACGTCCCAGCGGTCCGAGCGCTTCAGGGCGTTGAACCGCACCATCGAGTGCATCAACCGCACCATGGCGGCAGCCTTGAAGCCGGCGCCGTGGCGCTCAAGCGAGCCGGGCAGCAGGGTGGTGGTGAAGAAGGTCGCCGTCTCGTTGACCCGCCGGGCGGCGGTGTCGTTCGACAGGGTTCCGGTCAGGGCCATGGGCAAGGCGGCGTACTTGTTCATGAAGGTGGCGATGAACGCGCCCCGGATCGCGAATGGCCCCAGGTTGGCGGCGGCGTTGCGGTCCAGGCGCTGGCCCTCGCGGACCAGGTCCATGTCCAGCCACTCGGGGACGCGCTCCATGTCGGCGATGAAGGCGGCCAGCTCCGGCGGCGCGTCGGCGACGGCCGCGATCCCCTCGTCGCAGGCCTTGGTCAGCATCTGGATCAGCGGGCGGAAGCCGTACGTCGGCATCAGGGCGGCGTAGGCGTCGGCCACCACGTCGCCCAGCATGGTGTAGGCCTTGATCAGCGCCACCTTGTCGGGATCCAGCCCACCTCGGGCCAAACGCGGCGCGACGCTGGCCTTGGGATCGTCGGTGAAGCGCTCGGGCGTGATGTCGAAGTCGATGTCGCCATACAGCGCGGGCAGGGCGGCCTTCTGCGCGGCGACCTTGGCGCGGACGCGTTCCAGGGGCGTGGGGGGCAGCGGCGTTTGCATGCTCTTCCTCTCGTGACGGCCCGAGGGCCCTCGTCTCGGATCGAAGCCTATGTAATCGTCGTTCATCGGCCTACTCGCCTTGCCCGCCGGGGCGGGCCCTGAGCGGAGCCAGCTGGCAAGTGACTGAAAAGACGAGGCGAACGCCGCGCCAGCCGCGCTCGGAAGCGACGGTCGAGGCGATTCTGGAGGCGGCCTTTCAACTTTTGGAGCAGGGCGGCGTCGAGGCCCTGACCACCAACCACATCGCCGAGCGGGCAGGGGTCAGCGTCGGCACGCTCTACCAGTACTTCCGCGGCAAGCAGGCGATCCTGGCGGCCCTGGCCCAGCGGCGGGCGGCGGCGGCCCGCGACCGCATCGCGCAGATCGTGATCGGCAACTCCGCCGTGGAGAGGTCCGAGATCGGCGCGGTGCGCCTGATCGTCCGCACCCTGGCCACCGCCTTCGAGGGCTCGCCCGCCACTCGCCGCGCCCTGCTGGACGCTCTGACGGAGGAGGGCGGCGACGACGTGGTCATGCGCAACCACGTGGCCTTCTTCGACGCGATCGCCGGCAAGGCGGTGCTGGGCTTCGACCTGTCGCCCGAGGCCGGCTTCGTCCTGACCCACGCGGTCGTCGGCCTGCTGCGCGCGGCGACCGTCGAGAGCGACCTGGCCCTGGATCCGGCCAGCCTAGAGGATGAACTGGTCCGGTTGATGGAGAGCTACATCTCGGCGCTGCTGGCGACGAAAAACGCGCTCCGGTAGAGCCGCGTGTCGACTCCGCGACGGAACCGTCACGGCAAGGTCACGTTGTTTCCGCCGGGAGGGGCCCTCGACGGAGAGTGAAAACATGACCAACAAGCTTGCCCTGCTCGCCGCCGCCGCGTCCCTGACGTTCGCCGGCGCCGCTTTCGCCCAGAGCACCACGACGACCAGCCAGACGACGACCTCGCCGGCCCAGACGACCGCTCCGGCCACGGCTCCGGCCACCATGCCGGACCCCGCGGCCCCGGCCGCCTCGCCGACGGCTCCGACTCAGTCGACGACGACCACCTCGACGCCGTCCAGCACGACCACCACCCAGACCACCACCTCGCCCTCGGCCAATCCGGCCGATAGCGCCGCGACGCCGAGCTCGGCCAATGTCGCCAGCTTCAAGGTCGGTTCGGCCGTTAAGGACGCCGCTGGCGTGCCCGTCGGCCAGATCACCGGCACCAGCACGGGCGCTGACGGCTCGACCAACGTCATCGTCACCAATGGCGGCGTGAAGTTCGCCCTGCCGGGCAACAGCCTGAGCGCGGGCGCGGACGGCAGCGTCTCGACCACGGCCACCAAGGCCCAGATCGACGCCACCGTCGCCGGCGCCAAGCCGCAGCAATAAGGCCCGTATCCGGACCGAAACGACCACGAGCCCGCTCGGCATTGCCGAGCGGGCTCGTCACTGGTAGCGATGGCCCCGAGCCTTTTCGTTTTACGGAAAGGCTCATGTTATGGGTGGGACGTGATAGTCGCCGAAAACCGGCGTCCATTCTCGACCATCACGTTCTGAAGAGGCGTTTGTCGCCGTCTTGGGGTTCCGTATGCCTCCGGCCAACAAGTCAAAGCGTGGTTCCAATTCGCTTTTGTGGGATCTGCTGACGTTCGACCGCCTGGTCACCGGGCCGGTGATTCACTTCATCTATTGGGCCGGCCTGGGCGTCGTGGCCCTGTTCGGATTCTCGGTCGTCGGCGCCGCCGTCGGCCTGGCGCTCAAGGAGCCGGGCGTCGGCTCGCTGCTGCTGGCCTTCCCGGTGCTGATCGCCGGCCTGCTGGTCGCCGGGGCGCTGGTGCTGCTGTGGCGCGCCTTCTGCGAGTTCTATGTCGCCATCTTCCGGATCAGCGAGGACCTGCGGGCGCTTCGCCAGACCAGCGACGCCGACCACGCCGTCCATCGCGCCCGCCAACAGGCGCAACAGGCGCCGAGCGAGCACGCTTAAGAGCCGTCCCGTTCGGCTATTTCGCCAGCGTCTTGAGGCGCTCGCGCAGCGCGCCCAGCGCCTCGATCGGGGTGTCGAGGGCGCAGATCATCTGTTCGGGAATCGCCTCGGCCTGATCACGCAAGGCGCGGCCCTTGTCGGTCAGGGCCACGATGACCCGCCGCTCGTCCTCGGGATCGCGGCGGCGCTCGACCAGGCCGCTGGCTTCCAGGCGCTTGAGCAGCGGGGTCAGGGTGCTGGAATCCAGGTCCAGCGCATCGCCCAGGGCCCCCACCGTCTGGGGGCTCCGCTCCCACAGCACCAGCATCGCCAGATACTGCGGATAGGTCAGGCCCAGGGCGTCCAGCAGCGGTCGATAGAGCCGCGTCATCCGGTTGGCCGCGCCATAGAGGGCGAAGCACAGCTGATTATCCAGGCGCAGGGCCTCGACAGGGCGATCGGACGACGCGGGTTTCTTGCTCATCGACCTAATGATTAGAGCGCCTTGACGCTGATGGCCACGTCCACATTGCCACGGGTGGCATTCGAATACGGACACACCTGGTGCGCGGTGGCCACAAGGGCCTCGGCTTCGGCCTGGCTCAGGCCCTGGGTCTCGACCTCCAGGGCGACTTCCAGCTTGAAGCCGACCTCCTGGGTGGCCAGGCCGACCTGGCCGGTCACAGTCGAGCCGGCGAGGCCGATCTTCTGGGTGCGGGCGACGTGGGCCATGGCGCTCTGGAAGCAAGCGGCGTAGCCGGCGGCGAACAGCTGCTCGGGATTGGTGCCGGTTTCCTTGCCGCCCAGGGCCTTGGGCATCGACAGCTGAACGTCCAGAAGGCCGTCTTCGCTGCGGACATGGCCGTCGCGGCCGCCAACGACGGTGGCGCGGGTGGTGTAAAGCGTGGTCATCGGGAGATCCTCCGTTTGTGTTGATGCAAGCGATTTAATCGCGCGCGATTTAATTTCAAGGCACGGGTCTCGAAAAAGATCGCGTGCGGTCGGCGGGTGCGAAGGGTGTCAACTCTCCTCCCCTCAGGGGGAGGGGGACCGCCGAACGGCGGTGGAGGGGGCTTTGGGGCGCGGCCTACGCAGAACCGCTTCGCGGACCCCCTCCGTCTCGATGCGTATCCGCATCGATCCACCTCCCCCTAATGGGGAGGAGAGGTCCCCTAAGCCGCCCAGGCGGCCGCGAAGCGCTTCAGCAGGGAGCGGGCCGGGCTTTCGGCGCCGGCTTCGGCGGCCTCCAGGCGCAGGAACAGGTCGCCGGCCTTGTGGTCGGCGCGGGCGGGCAGGCCCTGGCCAGCCAGGCGGACCAGGCCGCGCTCGGCGGCCTTGGTCGAGATCCAGGCGGGGCGGCGGCCCAGCGGGGTGTCGGCGTCGACGCGGCCGCCTTCGGTCAGCACGCGCGGATCGACCTTGCCCGTCAGCCACAGGTCGTCGCCGCGCACCAGGACGCCGTCCTGTGGTCGGTGCCGGACCTCGAAGGTCACGCCCTCGACCCGGACCTTGTCGCCCTCGCGCAGGCCGGCGGGCAGCTTCAGGCGCAGGCGACGGCCGTCGATGGCCAGCTCCTCGGACCCGCCGGATACAGCGACGGCGATGTCGATCTCCAGCACCACGCGGTCGGCGACCGGGGCGCCCTGGGCCACGGCGGGTGGGAAGGTCGCCGGCTGGTACGGATGTTCCTGCAGCAGGCGGTAGGCGGCCAGCACGTCGCGGAACAGGGCCGCATCGCCGGTCGGACGGTCTGGGTGCGCCCGCTTGGCGGCCTCGCGATAGGCCTTGCGCAGTTCGCGCTCGCCCGCGTCGGCGGCCACGCCCAGCAGGGCGCGGGCGGCCGAAAGCGTCAGGGCGGCGTGACGGGCGGTCATGGCCGGACCCTGGCGCCGGGATGGTCAACGGGGCGTTAAGTTAAGACTTTCATCCACATGACCACCCGACGGCTCCATAAGGACGCCCCGACGGTGGCCCGCGCCGCGCGCGCGGCCTATATCAGGATCATGAGCGCCGACCCGACCCTGATCCCCGCCTCGCCCAGCGAGGATGACTATGTCCGCCAGGTGACCCAGGCGGTCCCGCCGGCCCTGCTGTCGGAGGAGAACCCCTTCGCCCTGTTCGCCGAGTGGCTGGAGGAGGCGGGCAAGAAGGAGCCCAACGACCCCAACGCCATGACCGTCTCGACCGTCGACGCCGACGGCATGCCGGACTCGCGCATGGTGTTGCTGAAGGACTTCGATCCGCGCGGCTTCGTCTTCTACACCAACACGCAGAGCGCCAAGGGGCGCGAGTTGAACGGCCAGCCCAAGGCGGCGCTGCTGTTCCACTGGAAGTCGCTACGTCGCCAGGTGCGAATCCGGGGCCTGGTCGAGCCGGTCAGCGAGGCCGAGGCCGACGCCTATTTCGCCAGCCGCGCTCGCCACAGCCAGCTGGGCGCCTGGGCCAGCGACCAGTCGCGCCCGCTGCCCGACCGCCTGGCCCTGGAAAAGCGAGTCGCCGAGATGGGCCTGAAGTTCGGCCTCTCCAAGGTGCCGCGCCCGCCGCACTGGTCGGGCTACCGCATCGTCCCGGTGACGATCGAGTTCTGGCGCGACCGCCCGTTCCGCCTGCACGAGCGCCTGGTCTTCGACCGCGTCGGCCAGGGCTGGACGACCAAGCGGCTGTTTCCCTGACGGCCTAGCGACAAGAGGGTGGAGCGCCTCGACCAAGGTCTATCCGCCCCCGACCATCGGCTAGGCCGCGAAGACCATCGCAAAAGCGACGACGGTCGGGACCCTGACATAGTCTGGCCCAGCTGACGCGGTCGGAGGGGTCATGGGCGGCGTTTCGAGAAGATGTCGCGCCGCGCTGGTCGCGGGCGCCCTGGGCGTCGCCGCGTCGGGGCCCTGCCTGGCGCAATCGGGCGAGGGGACCGTCGAGGAGGTCTTCGTCACCGCGACTCACCAGAAGACGCGCCTCCAGGACACGCCCCTGGCGGTGTCGGCCTTCACATTCGAGCAACTGGAACGGGCCGGCGCGCGCGACCTGCGCGACCTGGCGGCCTTCACGCCCGGCCTGACCATCGGGACGGGCGAGGGGCAGGGCGCGACGCCGATCTCGATCCGGGGCGTCGGCCAGAACGACCTGGGCATCGGCGCCGACGCGCCAGTCGCGATCTATCTGGACGGCGTCTATCTGGCGCGCTCGTACATGAACCTGTTCGACCTCGTCGATGTCGAGCGGATCGAGGTGCTTCGCGGTCCCCAGGGCACGCTGTATGGCCGCAACGCCACCGGCGGGGCGATCAATGTGGTGACGCGCCAGCCGGGCGACGTCCCGGTGTTCGAGGCGCTGGGACGGGTCGGGAACTACAGGGCGTGGGGCGCCCAGGCGCTGGCGATGGGCCCGCTGGGTCATGACCTGTCCGGCAAGCTGGCCGTCTCGGCCAGCGGCCGCGAGGGCTATACCCACAACACGCTCACTGGCGACGACCTCGACCCCGAGAAGACTTTCGCCCTGCGCGCGGCGCTGCGCTGGCGGCCCAGCGACACGCTCGACGTCACGCTGAACGCCGACGTGGGCTATCACGACATGCCCGTGGTCGTGCACGACAGCACCGACGCCAGCTTCGACCCCAAGCGCATCGCGCTGGACGTCACGCCGCGCGAGGACCGTGACTACTGGGGGCTGTCGCTGACGGTCGTCCGCGACCTTCCCGGCGTCCAACTCACAGCGATCACTGGATACCGGGAAGCCAAGCTGGCGAACGTCATCGACACCGACGCCAGCGCGCTCAAGGCCGTCTATTTCGAGCAGTACGACAAGACCTCGCAGGTCAGCCAGGAGGTGCGCGCGGCCTCGACCGGCGCGGGGCCCCTGCAATGGCTCGCGGGCCTCTACTATTTCCGGGAAGAGGCCGACACGTTCAGCCCGATCTATCTGGATTTCACCGCCGTCCTGGGCCTGCCCAGCGCGACCAGCGAGAACGTCCGGGGCTCGAACCGCACGACCGCCTTCGCCGCCTTCAGCCAGGCCAGCTACCGCGTCACCGACCGGCTGGCCGTCACCGGTGGGCTGCGCTGGAGCACCGAGACGAAGCGGTTCAGCTTCCAGCAGGACTTCACGGTGGATATCCCGCCGCTGTTCAACTCGTATCCGAGGTCCACGCAGGAGACCACTTGGTCGAACCTCTCCCCGCGCGTGAGCCTCGACTACCGGCCGCGCGAGCGGCTCCTGGTCTATGCGAGCTATTCCGAGGGCTTTAAGAGCGGCGGATCGACCTCGGTCAGCGTCATCACCAGCCCGCTGCCGAACGTCTTCGCGCCCGAGAAGATCAAGGCCGTGGAGGCCGGCTTCAAAGGCGACGGGTTCGGGGGCCGACTCAGGCTGAACGCCACGGCCTTCCACTACGACTACCAGAACCTGCAGGTGCGCACGGCCGACGCGCTGGGCTTCCTGGTCGTCCGCAACGCCGCGACCGCCACGATCGAGGGCGTCGAACTGGAGATGACGGCCTATCCCGCCCGGCGCCTGGAGATCACCGCCAGCGCCGCGCTGCTGGACGCCCGCTACGACCGGTTCATCGATCCCGTCTCATTGGCCGACTATTCCGGAGACCGCCTGAACCGGGCGCCGAAGGTTCAGCTCAGCGTGGGGGCGCAACACACCCACGCGCTCGCAGGCGGAAGCGAACTGGTCCTTCGCGGCGACTATGCCTATGCCAGCCGCATCTACCATCAGCCCGGCGAGCTCCTGGCCTTCTCGCGCGATCCCAGCCACCTGTTCAATGCGCGCGCCGAACTGCGCGGCCCCGACCGCCGATGGGCGCTGGCGCTGTTCGGCAGGAACCTGGCGAACCATCGCTACATCGGCCACGCCTTCGTGCTGCTGGGGGAGCCCCGGTCCACGATCACGCCGCCGCGCACGTTCGGGCTGGAGCTGCGCTTCTCGCGATAGAGGCCTAGCGGGCCCCGTACCGCGCCAGGAACGTCTCCACCGCGTCCTCGGCGATCGCCTTGATCGGGCGTCTCGGCTGGACCTCGTCGCCGGCCGAGAGGCCCAGGACCAGGGTCACGTGGTCCAGCATGCCCATCAGCTGGCCGGCGGCCCACGAGGGCTTGTCGACCTTGAGTTCGCCGGAACGGACCAGGTCGTTGATCACCGAGATCGACGCGCCGCCCAGCTCGTCGCGGGCGCTCTGCAGGAAGTATTCGGCGACATCCTCGAATCGGCGGCGCTCGGCCGTGACCATGCGGAACATGGCGCGGGTGTCCGGACGCGAGAAGAAGGCGGCGTAGGCGCAGGCCAGGGCGGTCAGGCGGGTGCGGGCGTCGCCCTTGACGCGCACGGCCTCGCGGACCGGGGCGGCGATGCCGCTGACCGTCTCCATGACGATGGCCTTGAAGAGGTCGGCCTTGCTGGGGAAGTAGGCGTAGAGGGTGGCCGTCGAGACCCCGGCGGCGCGCGCCACCACCTCCATGCCGGCGTCGGCATAGCCTTGGCGAAGAAACAGGCTCCTGGCGGAGCCGAGAATCTCCTCGCGCTTGTGACCCGACCGTTTCAGACCCGCGCCGACAAGCATGTGAACACTCGCACTGGATTGGCTTTGATACAATCTAGCCGCGAAAATGGGACCTAAGCAAGGCTGGGATGAAAGGTCGCGCGAGAGGACTCGCGAGCTTGTTTCGGCTATGGAGCGCCGGCGCCGGATTTCGTGCGCGGACAGATGGGATTTTCGGCGTGATCAAGGACGCGGAAGCCGCGCGCGAGCAGGAAGTGGCCGCCTGGTTCGAGGGCCGGGCCGAGAGCACGATCGAGACCTCGTGCGCCCGGGTGTTCCTGATCGGCGGCTCGGCCTTCAAGGTGAAGCGCCCGGTCGACTTCGGCTTCCTGGACTATTCGACGCTGGAGCTGCGCCGCTGGGCGCTGGAGCGCGAACTCACCTTCAACCGCGCCGCCGCGCCGGACATCTATCGCGAGGTGCGTCGCCTGACGCGGACCGCCGATGGCGGACTCGAGTTGGAAGGCCAGGGCGAGATCGTCGAGTACCTGCTGGAGATGCGCCGCTTCGACCAGTCGGGGGTGCTGGCTACCCAGCCCTGGGCGATCGACGACGCGCTGGAGGATTCGCTGGGCCGCACGGTGGCCCGCTTCCACGCCGGGGCCAGCTTGCGTCCGCAGGGCGGCGGGGTGTCGGCCCTGGGCTACACCATCGCCTCGAACGCCAACCTGCTGCGGGGCCTGGCCCCGCGCCTGGGCAAGCAGGCGGTCGAGCGTCTGGTGCAGGAGACCGACATCGCCCTGGAGCGCCTGGGTCCGCTGCTGGATGGCCGCGCCAAGGAGGGCTTCGCCCGCCACTGCCATGGCGACCTGCACCTGGGGAATATCCTGATCGAGGACGGGCAGCCTATCCTGTTCGACTGCATCGAGTTCAACGACACCCTGTCGGACATCGACATCCAGTACGACCTGGCCTTCCTGCTGATGGACCTGGATTTCCGCCGTCGCCGCGACGCCGCCGGCCGGGTGCTGAACGCCTATCTGGACGAGGCCGCCCGCACGTTCGGCGAGGGGCTGTGGACGGGTCTGGCGGCCCTGCCGCTGATGCTCTCGGTCCGCGCCGCCGTGCGCACCCACGTCTGGGCCTATACCGGCGACGACGAGGCCGCGCGCGCCTATCTCCAGACCGCGCTCGAGCACCTGGCGCCCAAGCCGGTCAGCCTGGTGGCGGCCGGCGGCCTGTCGGGCTCGGGCAAGTCGACCTTCTCGCGCGTCTGCGCTCCGGGCCTGGGCTCGGCGCCAGGCGCGGTGGTCCTGCGCACCGACGAGATCCGCAAGCGCCTGTGGGGCGTGCCCTCGCTGCAGCGCCTGCCGCGCGAGGCCTATACGCCGGAGATGAGCGCGAGGGTCTACGATCAGCTGTTCCACGACGCCGAGCTGTGCCTGAAGGCCCGGCGCTCGGTGGTGCTGGACGCGGTGTTCCTGAAGCCCGAGGAGCGCGCCCGCGCCGAGGCGCTGGCCAAGAGCTGCGACGTCGCCTTCCTCGGCGTCTGGCTGGAGGCCCCGCCCGAGGTGCTGCGCGAGCGCGTGGCCGCCCGCGTCAACGACGCCTCGGACGCCGACGTGGCGGTGCTGGAAAGCCAGCTGTCGCGGGATACGGGTGAGATCACCTGGCGCAAGGTCGACACGGTCAGCGCCTTCGAGGACGAGGCGCGGGCGTTGGCCGAGGCGATGGGCTAGGCCGCCTGCCGGCCCTCGTCGGGCGGATCGGGGTTCACCGCGCGGAGGATGGCGGTGATCAGGTCCGCGGGCCGGACCGGCTTGCCCAGATAGTCGTCGAAGCCCATCCCCAGGAACCGCTCGCGGTCGCCGGCCATGGCCGAGGCGGTCAGAGCGATGACGGGCAGGGCGGGATCGCCGGCGCGGCCGGCGCGGATGGCTTCCAGGGCGGTGATGCCGTCCATCACCGGCATGTTGATGTCCATCAGCACGCAGTCGTAGCGCCGCCGGGACATCGCCTCGAGCGCTTCCTGGCCGTTCTCGACCACGGTCAGGGCCACGCCCGCCGGCTCCAGCATGGTGCGCACGACCAGCTGGTTGATGGCGTTGTCCTCGGCCATCAGCACGTGGATCTGGTCCAGGGCCTCGTCCTCGACCTCGGGTTCGGGCTGGAGCGCGACCGGCGGCTGGACCGTCGCCGCGCGGATGCTGAGCACGAAGCAGGCCCCGCCGCCGCTTCCCGGCCGAAGCACCAGGTCGCCGCCCAGCTGGCGGGCCAGGGACCGCGAGATGGCCAGGCCCAGACCCGCGCCGCCATAGCCGCGCGAGATCGTCTCGTCGGCCTGGGTGAAGCTGTCGAAAACGCGATCGGCGGCCTCGGGCGGCACGCCGGGCCCGGTGTCGCAGACCATGAAGCGGATCAGATGCTCGTCGTCCCTGGGGTCGCCCACCGGCTCGGCGCTGACCGAGACCCGGACGTGGCCCTGGGCGGTGAACTTGACGGCGTTGGAAACAAGGTTGGTCAGCACCTGGCGGATGCGCAGGGGATCGGCGCGGACCCACGCGGGGACCTCGATATCGAAGCGGGCGAACAGCGACAGGCCCTTGGCCTCGGCGGCGTCGCGCCAGGCGTCGACCACGTCGCCGACGATGGCGCGCGGGTCGATCGCCTCGGGGACCAGCTCGACCTTGCCGGCCTCGACGCGCGACAGGTCAAGTACGTCGTTCAGCAGCTGCATCAGGCTGTCGCCGGACTTGATCATCAGCTCGACTTGCTGGCGCTGGGTCGGGTCGAGGTTCGAGCGTTCCAGGGCGTGGGCCATGCCCAGCAGGCCGTTCATCGGCGTGCGCAGCTCGTGGCTGGTGACGGCGATGAAGGTCGACTTGGCGCGGGCGGCCTCCAGGGCCCGCTCGCGCTCGTCGCGCAGGCCGCGCGTCAGCTCGTCCATGCGCCGGGCGGCGGCGCGGTTGCGCAGGGCGACGTTCAGGGTGACGCCGATCAGCAGCACCAGCGACCAGCGCGTGGCCTGGGTCAGCGGGTCCGAGCCGGCCAGAAAGAAGAAGGGAAACACGATCAGGCAGACCACCGGCGCCAGGGCGCTGATGATCAGCAGCGCCAGCGGCTGGTGGCGATATTGCTGGGTGAAGACCAGTTGGCCGCACCAGATGGCTACGGCCGCGATCTTCAGCCGATCCGAACCGTGCATCCACAGCAGCGTCGCCAGCGCCGCCCAACTGCCGTTGACCGGGATGGCCGCGAGCACGAAGGCGGCGCGTTCGCGGCGCGTGCCGGGCCTGCCCTTGCCGAAATCGCGCGTCGCCAGCCAGGCCAGGCCCTCGGCGACCAGGAAGCTGGCCAGCCAGGCCAGGGCCATCCGATACCCCAGGCCCAGCGCGACGATCGTCGCGCCCAGGCAGCCCGATAACACGCGGGAGGGGCCCAGCCGCCGGATGTCGGCGGCGACCTCGTCCAGCCGCTCGTCCGCCAGTGTCTCGGCCACCCAACCCAAGGATCGTCTCCCAACGACGAACAGTGTTCGCCCACGTTGAGACTATCTCCTGGCGACAACCAAGAGTCTCTTTACGCCTCCTGCGACCGATCAGCGCGTGCGTCGGCTAGGCGACCGATATCGCCCGATGCTTTCCCGCCGCGAGCGCCGCGCGTCGCGCGGTCCTTTCCCTTGTGAAGCGCCGCGCGTTGCGCGGCGGGCCGCGCGCCGATAGCCTTGCCTGAACAACGATAAGCAATCCGGGAGAGCGCGTTCCGATGCAGGGACTGATGCAGCATGGGGCTCTGACCCTCGACAAGATCATCGACCACGCCGCGTCGTGGCACGGCGGCCGCGAGGTGGTCAGCCGGTCGGTCGAGGGGCCGATCGTGCGCACGACCTACACGCAGGTCCATGACCGGGCCAAGCGCGTCTCCAACGCCCTGCTGGCCCTGGGAATCAAGCCGGGCGACCGGGTTGGGACCCTGGCCTGGAACACCGCCCGCCACATGGAGGCCTGGTACGGCATCATGGGTCTCGGCGCGGTGTGCCACACCCTGAACCCGCGCCTGTTCCCCGAGCAGATCGCCTGGATCGCCGACCACGCCGGCGACCGGATCATCTTCTCGGACCTGACCTTCCTGCCGATCCTGGCGGCGATCCTGCCGCGCCTGCCGCGGGTCGAGCACGTGGTGGTCTTCACCGACCGCGGCCACATGCCCGCCGCGTTCCCCCTGTCCGGCGACGCGCCCCACTTCAAGGGCCTGCTGGCCTACGAGGATCTGGTCGAGCAGCATCACGCCGACTGCGCCTGGGGCGGATTCCACGAGGATACGGCCGCCGGCCTCTGCTACACCTCGGGCACGACGGGCGATCCCAAGGGGGTGCTGTACTCGCACCGCTCGAACTTCCTGCACACCCTGATCACCCTGCAGCCCGACGTGATGGGCCTGTCGCAGAAGGACGTGATCCTGCCGGTCGTGCCGATGTTCCACGCCAACGCCTGGGGCGTGGCGTTCTCGGCCCCGGGCACGGGCGCCAAGATGGTGATGCCGGGCGCCAAGATGGACGGGGCCTCGATCTTCGAACTGCTGGACACGGAGGGCGTGACGTTCTCGGCCGCCGTGCCCACCGTCTGGCAGATGCTGCTGCAGCACCTGGAGGCCACCGGCGCCAAGCTGCCCTTGCTGAAGAAGGTGGTGATCGGCGGGGCGGCCTGTCCCGAGAGCATCATCCGCGCCTTCCACGACAAGTACGACGTCGAGGTGGTCCATGCCTGGGGCATGACCGAGACCTCGCCGGTCGGAACCCTGTCGGTGATGACCGACGCGCTGGAGCAACTGCCCTATGACGAGCAGATGCCCTATCGCCTGAAGCAGGGGCGGCCGCCGCTGGGTGTCGAGATCTGCCTGCGCGACGACGAGGGCCGGCCGCTGCCGCATGACGGCAAGGCTTTCGGACATCTGAAGATCCGAGGGCCCATCATCGCCGCCGAGTACTTCCGGGGCGCGGGCGGCAAGATCCTGGACGACGAGGGCTTCTTCGACACCGGCGACGTCGCCACGATCGACGACCACGGCTTCATGCAGATCACCGACCGGGCCAAGGACGTGATCAAGTCCGGCGGCGAGTGGATCAGCACGATCGAGATCGAGAACATCGCCGTCGGCCATCCCTCGGCGGCCCTGGCGGCGGTGGTCGGCGCGGCCCATCCCAAGTGGGACGAGCGGCCGGTGCTGCTGGTCAAGCTGAAGCCCGGCGAGACCGCGACCCGGCAGACCTTCATCGACTTCCTGCACGGCAAGATCGCCAAGTGGTGGATGCCCGACGATGTGCTGCTGGTCGACGACATCCCGCTGGGCGCGACCGGCAAGATCGACAAGAAGCTGATCCGCAAGCGCCTGGCCGACGAGGGCTACCAGCTGCCGGCGACGCCGCTGCAGCCGTCGTCATCGGCCGCCGTGAGCGCCGGCTGAGGCGCGGGGCGCCCTAGGCCAGCCGGTATTCCGTCTCCAGGCCCGGCGCGCCGTCGGCCGTGACCCGGCCTTCGCGCGCCAGCTGGATCATGTGGGCCAGCACCGAGTGGGCGGCGGCCGGATGCAGCCGGGGATCCACCGCGGCGTAGAGGCTGGGCACCATGGCCTTGATGGTCGTGAGGCCCGCGCCCAGGGCGTCCAGGATCTGGGCCTCGCGCGCCCGCCGGTGGGCGACATAGGCGTCGATGAACGGGCCGACCTCGCGGACCGGCGCGCCGTGGGTGGGCCACAGCGTGTCGAAGCCGCGCGCCTTCACCTTCTCCAGGCTGGCGAAATAGTCGCCCATGTCGCCATCGGGCGGGGTGATCACCGTCGTCGACCAGCCCATGATGTGGTCGCCGCAGAACAGGGCGTTCTCCTCGCGCAGGGCGAAGCAGACGTGGTTGGAGGTATGGCCGGGCGTGGTGATCGCCTCCAGCGTCCAGCCAGGACCGCTCAGCACGTCGCCGTCGGCCAGAACCACGTCGGGCCGGAAGCGATCGTCCGCGCCTTCTTCCAGCGCCGGGGCGTCGTTGGCGTAGGGCGCCGGGGCGGGCAGGCCGAAGACCTTGGCCCCGAACGCGCGGGCCAGCGGATGGGCGAGGGGAGAGTGGTCCAGGTGATGGTGGGTGACCAGGACATGGGTCACCCGCTCACCCGCCAGGGCGTTCTTCAGCGCTTCGAAGTGTTCGGGCAGGTCAGGGCCGGGATCGATCACCGCCACCTCGCCCTCGCCGACGATGTAGACGCCGGTGCCGGTGTAGGTGAACGGGCCCGGATTGCGGGCGATGACGCGCCGGATCAGCGGCGAGACCTGGTCGCAGCGGCCATACTCGAACGCCAGCTCGCGGACGAAGGGAATCATCGAGGTGCTCCGTGGCCGAGCGCGGCGCCGGTCTTGCGCCTCGTCCCGCCAGTAACCCCCTGGAAGGACGGTCATGGCGACGGACGCGGCGATTTTTGTGTCAAAACGGCTCCAACGCGCGGTCTTCGCCGTCCTGTGTATCATCCTGGCCCAGTTCGTCCTGGCCAGCTGCCAGGCCGAACCGACGCCGATGGCGGCCCGCGAGTCGGCCGCCCACCAAGGCGTCTTCTAGCGCGGCAGCACGCCGGAAAGATCGTAACCCGCCTGAAGGCCCTGGTTGACCAGGGTTTCACGGTCCTCGCCCGCCAGCGCCTGGCCGATCGACCAGGTGACGATCGAACGCGTGCCCGATCGGCAGAAGGCCAGGACCGGGCCGTCGGCCGCCTCGACCGCCGCCCGCACCGCCTCGATCTGGTCCGGCGTCGGGCCGCCGCGCACGGGCGCATACAGATAGTCCAGGCCCGCGGCGCGCGCCGCCGCCTCCATCGTTGCGCTGGACGGTTGGTCGGGATCCTCGCCGTCCGGGCGATTGTTGATCACCAGCACGAATCCCTCGGCCGCGGCCCGGGCCATGTCGGCCTCGGCGACCTGCGGACTGACGGAAAAGGATTCTGTGACGCGCCGGAAGTCGCTCATGGGTTCGCCGAAAACTGCACGCGGCGCAGTCCGCCGCCCGGCCGCATCTTCGCGACCCGGGGGCGCCTAGGCAATGGTCAGCGGCGCCCCGACGGGTGCACGCTACACGATCAATCGCGGGGATAATGTGCTGTCAGCATGGTGAATCCTAACGGATATTTACCCGCAAATCGCGCCCAGCGGGGGATGGTTTCCCTGTTGTCAATTACCGTGAGTGAAAAACACCGTCGGAAATACTTCGAAATGCGCGCGCTCGCGGCGCCCTTTCGGGTGGGCGAAATAACCTACGAAAATCAAGGGCGTGGCCAAGTTTTGTTCTGATTTTCAGACACTTGGACAGCGCCGTGGACCGCCGATCTTTCGAAAAGGGGCGGTGCTGTGGCGATTTTGCGACAGCGGTTGGCGATGTGGGTTACATTTTTGCAATGACAATTGACCCTTGGCGGTGACGGCCCCTAACGTCGTCGCAACCGGGGAAATGTTTCCGGGACACTAGTGATCTCGTGGCGCGAATAGGCGGTTTTCCGCTCCAGGTCGGACAAAGTTTCTAGAGGGGGACTCGTCCGATTTGCCGCTCGCGCCATGCTCAGAGGGGATTTGAACAAGATGAATTCCACCAAAGGTAGCGCCCGCGCGCGTCTACTGACGACGACCCTGCTCGCCGGTCTGGCGGCGGTCGTCACGCCCGTCGCGATCGCGACGATGGCGGTCGTGGCGCCGACCGTGGCCAGCGCCCAGGACTATTCGAGCGGCACGCTCGTCGGCACCGTCACGAACGCCGACGGCGCCCCGGTCGCCGGCGCTTCGGTCAAGGTGAAGTCGCTGAGCCAAGGCTTCGAGCGTAACCTGACCACCGACAGCGACGGTAAGTTCCGCGCCGCCCTGATCCCGCTTGGCGGCTATTCGGTGGCCATCACCGCCGCTGGCTACCTGCCGACCTCGGACGGCAACGTCCGCGTCAGCCTGGGTAACTCGAACTACGGCTTCACCCTGCCGAAGGAAGGCGAAGTCGACGCCGTCGTCGTGACCGCCACCGCCAACCCGAAGCTGGACTTCGAAGGCACCACCACCGGCGCCGTGCTGGACGTCGAAACCCTGGTCAAGCAGGTTCCGATCGCCCGCAACGTGACCGCCCTGACCCTGCTGGCCCCGTCGGCCGTGGCCGGCGACTCGGCCTTCTCGGCCCAAGGTCTGGCCCAAGCCTCGATCTCGGGTACGTCGGTCGGTGAAAACGTCTTCTACATCAACGGCCTGAACATCACGAACTTCGTGAACGGCATCGGCGCGGCCCTGGTGCCGTTCGATTTCTACAAGACCGTGGAAGTGAAGACCGGCGGCTACTCGGCCGAATTCGGTCGCGGCACCGGCGGCGTCGTCAACGCCGTGACGAAGTCGGGCACGAACACCTTCACCTTCGCCGTGCACGGCAACTGGGAGCCCAGCAGCCTGCGCGAGCACTCGCCGAACACCTTCCAGACCGCCAACAACCTGCGTACGTCGTCGTACAAGGATGTCGTGCTGGAAGCCGGCGGCCCGATCATCACCGATCACCTGTTCTTCTACGCCCTGTACCAAGCCCCGAAGTCGGTCTCCAAGACCGGCGCCATCACGGGCAACTACTACGGCGTGACCAAGTACAATGACCCGGTGTGGGCGGCGAAGCTGGACGGTTACATCACCGACCGTCAGCACCTCGAATTCACCTATATGAACACCCGCCAGCAGCAGGCGCAGCAACGCTACGCCTATACGCCGGCCACCGGCGTCATCGGCGGCAAGACCATCGAGCAGATCTGGGACTACGGTGGTCCGAGCTGGGTCGGTCGCTACACCGGCAACTTCACCGACTGGCTGACCGTCTCGGCCGCCTACGGCGACACCAAGTTCCTGACCGCGACGTACAACAGCCTCGTGAACGAGCCGGTCGTCGTCGACAGCCGCTCGGGCACCGCGCGCACCATCAGCCGCCAGACCGTTGCGGCCGGCACCCGTCCGTCGGAAGCCGAACGCAAGTTCTACCGCGGCGACGTGGACGTCTATGTCAGCCTGTTCGGCGACCACCACATCCGCGGTGGCTACGACCACGAAAAGCAGATCTACACGAACTTCAGCACGCGTAACGGCGGTCAGAACTGGAACTACTTCACGGCCGCCGCCGGCAACACCCTGGGCCTGGCCGCCGGCCAGCAGTACGTCTCGCTGCGGACGTTCACCGGTGGTGGTATGTTCGAAGGCAAGAACCAAGCCTACTACATCCAGGACAACTGGGACCTGAACGACCGTCTGAGCCTGAACATCGGCTACCGCGTCGACAAGTTCCAGGTGCAGGACGCCGCCGGTCAGGTCTTCTCGAAGGCCGACAACAACAAGGCCTGGCGCCTGGGCTTCTCCTACGACCCGTCGGGTGACAAGACCAACAAGATCTTCGGCTACTACGGCCGTTACTATCTGCCGGTCGCGGCCAACACCGCCTTCCGCGCGGCCTCGAACAACCTGGACGTCACGCAGTACTTCCTGCCGGCCGGTAACGCGACGGCCTTCGGCACTCTGGACGCCGCCACGGGCCTCCCGGCCGGTGGTGTCTCGGGCCTCGGTTCGCTGATCACCGGTCAGGGCGGCATGTCGGCCTGTAGCCCGTTCTACATCTCGCGCGGCATCGTTCCGGTGACGCCGAACGTGGTGGGCTGCACCGTCGGTTCGCGCGGCGTCCCGCCGCCCCCGGAAGCCGTCTCGGCTCTGAACGTCAAGTCGACGACCGAAGACGAGTACATCCTGGGCTTCGAACACCGCTTCGACAGCCTGTGGAAGGCCGGCGTCACGCTGACCTACCGCAAGCTGCTGCGGGCCGCCGACGACGCCGCCATCGACGCGGCCGTGGTCGCCTACTGCAAGGCCAACGGCTACGCTCTGCACACCGCTTCGAACTCGGGCTGCCAAGACCTGTGGCCGGGCCTGAACCAGTACCTGATCATCAACCCGGGTGAAGACGTCCAAGCGGTGCTCTACGAGCCGCTGCCGGGCGAAACCACCCTGCGCACCCTGACGCTGAAGGCCTCGGACCTGGGCTACGCCAAGCCGAAGCGTGAATACGTCTCGCTGCAGTTCAAGGTTGATCGCGCCTGGGACGGCAAGTGGAGCCTGCAAGGTTCGTACGTGCTGTCGGAATCGAAGGGTAACTTCGAAGGCGCCGTGAAGTCCGACACCGGCCAAGCCGACGCCGGCATCACGTCCGACTTCGACACCCTGGCCTTCATGCCGGGCGCCTACGGCCTGCTGCCGAACCACCACGGTCACCAGTTCAAGGTCTTCGGCGCCTACGCCCTGACCGACAACATCACGATCGGTGGTAACGCCTCGGTGATCTCGCCGCGTCACTACGGCTGCCAAGGCCTGGTGCCGGCCGGCGTCGGCTTCGACGCCGACACCGTCGGTGCGTCGAACTCGTACACCATCCTCCCGGCCCACTACTGCCAAGGCAAGCTGGTGAACCGCGGTTCGGTGGCTAAGGGCGACTGGATCAAGCGCTTCGACCTGTCGCTGCGCTACCAAGTGCCGGAAACCATCCTGCCGGCCGGCAACCTGGTTCTGCGCGCCGACGTGTTCAACCTGTTCAACTTCAAGGGCGCTCAAGAGCTCTACGAACAGGGCGACCTGAAGTCGGGCGGCGTGGACCCGAACTACCTGAAGCCGGGTTCGTCCTCGGGCACGATCGGCTCGGGCTATCAGACCCCGCGCTACGTCCGCCTGGGCTTCGACCTGAACTTCTAAGGTCGACGTCCTTCCAGGACAGAGATGGCGGCGGGCTCCGAAAGGAGCCCGCCGTTTTCTTTTGGGCTGAGGGGGGGGGTGGGGCGGAGGGGTAGGCCGGGCTGCCTGCTGGCCTTCCGCCTGGAGAACGCCTTCGACGTCCGCGCCAGGCGATCGCCGCGGGAATGATGGACAAGCCCGATCTCGACGCCCGCGCAGGGACGGGCCGCCTTCGACGACGGGCGGCCGTACGTGGCCGGTCGGGACTTGCGGCCAGGATGGGCGGTCGAGCTCGGTGCGCCCAAAGCCCTTTCTCATGGGAAAGGGGGCTTACCGCTCAAGGCCTAGCAAAAAGGCCGTCCTGGCGCTCCAGGACGGCCTTCTCGTCGTTTCTTCTTATAAGAGCGGCCTTACCGGACCGGCGTGTCCGCCAGCACCGACGCCCCGCCCGGCGCGGCGCGAAGGCGGGCGTGGGCCATCTCGTCCAGGATCGCCTGCGAGCGCGGGTCGCCCAGGACCCAGGCGGCGGCCGCCAGGGTCTTGGCGGAGGTCTCGCTGACGCCCAGCAGGCGCTCGAAGGCCTCGAACGGCGACTGGCCGCCATCCACCCGCTTGAGGCGCACGTCGTCCTTCAGCTTGGCCAGGGCCTTGGCCTTGTCGACCGCGTCGTAGAAACCGCCCAGTTCGTCGACCAGGCCCAGCTGCTTGGCCTGCTCGCCGGTCCAGACGCGGCCCTTGGCGATCTCGCGCACGCGCTCGGGCGGCAGCTTGCGGCCCTCGGCCACGCGGCTGATGAAGCCCGCGTAGATCCGGTCCATCCAGCCGGCGAACTTGGCGCGCTGGTCGGGGGTGAAGCCCTCGGCCGAACCGAACGCCTGGGAATAGTCCCCGCCGACGTGCAGGTCCTTGGTGTCGACGCCGAAGCGCGACAGGGCGTCGCCCAAGGCGAACTTGCCGCCATAGACGCCGATCGAGCCGGTCAGGGTCGAGGGCTCGGCGATGATCGAATTGGCCTGGCTGGAGATCCAGTAGCCGCCCGAGGCCGCGTAGGTTCCCATGCTGACGACGACGGGCTTGCCGGCCGCCTTGGCGCTCTTCATGGCCGCCAGGATCTGTTCTGACGCCGTGTCCGAGCCGCCGGGCGAGGAGACGCGGAAGACGATGGCCTTGACGTCCTTGTCCTCGGCCGCGTTGCGGAAGGCCTGGGCCACGTCGTCGGAATAGACGTTGCTGTCGCCGCCGAACGGCGAGCCGCCGCCGCTCGCGCCGGTGACGATCGCGCCCTCGGCCCCGATCACGGCGATGGCCGGGCCGGTCTTGACCGACGGCGGCTTGGAGCGGCTGGCGTAGTCGTCGAAGTCGAGCAGCTTGGCGCCCTTGCCGGCCTTTTCCAGGGCGAACGCCTGGATGTCGCTGACCTGGCCGACCTTGTCGATCAGGCCCTTGGCCTGGGCTTCCTGGGCGCTGTACGGGCCATCCTCGAGGGTCTTGGTCAGCAGGGCCGGGTCGCGCTTGCGATCGACGGCGGCGCTGACCAGGGCGGTGCGGTAGACCGAGCCCATCCACGACAGCGTCGATTCCCGGTGGGCCGGGGTGTAGTCGCTATAGAGATAGGGGTTCACGGCGTTCTTGTACTCGTAGCGCTGCTCGTACTCGGCCTTGACCCCGTACTTGTCGAAGAAGCGCTTGAAGAACATCGACTCGGTCGAGACGCCGACCGCCTGGAAGCTCGAGTCGGGCTGCATCCAGAACTCGCTGGTCGCCGCGCCCAGCATGTAGGTCGAGGTGATCATGCCCGAGGGATAGAGCCCCTGGCTGTGGGCGTAGATCGGCTTCTTGCCGACCTCGCGGAAGTGCTTGAAGGCCAGGCGCAGCTCGTCGGCCGCGGCCGGGGCGACGCCGCCCTCGGGCAGGCGCACCAGGACGCCCTGGACCTTGTCGTCCTTCTCGGCGCGACGCAGCGTCTCGATGATCGACATCACCGAATCGCCGCCGCCGCCGCCGAGGGCCGCGAAGGGGCTCTTGGGCTCCTGGTCGGTGAGGCCGTCGCGAAGGTCCAGCTGCAGGACGGTGTGGGCGGGAACGGGCGCCGGGCGCGCGGCGCCGGCGGCCATCACGATCAGCAGGAAGGGCACTCCGACCACGAACAACAGAAGGCCGACGAAGACGCCGGCGACGGTCAGGAAGAACTGCTTCATCGGAGGTCCTGCTTGCGAAACCGGCGACAGGCTAACCGCTGTTCGGGTTGCGACCAAATGAAGAGCGCGCAACGAATCGCGACGTGGTCGCCACATAGGCGAAGCGCCGCTTTCGCGGCGCCTAAGCTTCTGTATTTTTGGCAGGTTTCCCGCTTCTGGCTAGCGGGGGAGGAATGGTCGGAGTGGCAGGATTTGAACCTGCGACCCCTGCGTCCCGAACGCAGTGCTCTACCAGACTGAGCCACACTCCGACTTGGAGGCCGGCCTTATAGGTGGCCGTTTCGGGGGGCGCAAGCGCCTTTTTCGAGGTTCGCGCGGGAGCCCGAAAAAACTTCTGAAATGGCCTGTTGCATCCATCCGAGTCGTGAGCTATCTCCACCGCCTCGCCGGGCCCAACAGGGTCTCGCCGTTCCTGCTGGGGAATGGTGTAATGGTAACACTGCGGTTTTTGGTACCGTCATTCTAGGTTCGAGTCCTAGTTCCCCAGCCACTTCCCCCTTCGAAGACTTAGCGTTGCTGGAAGCGCCGCCCCGCGCGGCGGCCGCCGACTTGCGGGGGGGGCTGGGTCAGACGCCCCGCGCCAGCACCGCCGTGGTCCTGGCCCCCGCGTCGCGGTCGATCGAGATCTCGCGATAGAGCGGACTGTCCAGGAAACCGCGCGCCGCCGCCTCGTCATCGAACGCCAGCATGACCAGCTTCGAATAGGGCCAGTCGCCCTCCAGCACCTGGGGCGCCTCGTCGGCGGCCAGGACGCGGCCGCCGTGACCGGCGAAGGCCTCGGGAAAGCGGGCCTGGTAGCGGCGATAGCGCGCTTCGTCGGTAAAGCTTAGCTGTGCGACGACGTAGACGGTCATAAACGCCTCGAAAATCCGGATGTCGGCGTGCGAACGTTCCGCCGTCAGGTGCAGATGCGCAATGGTCGAGTCGACGAGGTCGCACCGGAAAGCGACAAAGCGTGGGGTCCGGGTGCGGCCGTGACGTCGAGGTGTCGGGATGCGGTATTTGTCCACGCGCCTGTTGATAGACCTCAAGTCCAGTTCGCAGTTGCGAGATAGATCGGCGCTCGTAAGGGTTGAGCGCCTGATTCAAGTGTCTGATAACAACGTTTGCATGCGTATAGTTGACGAAAATTCAGATCGTCGAACGTGCGCATCCGTAGTCGATTGCTACCGTACTTCACGAATTGAAACAGAAATTCTGCTCGAACTACTTGTATTTTCGAGGTGAGGGTGTATTTGCGGACACACTAGGGGAATGGAGTTATGATCGTGGAAGACAAAGCGACCCTGATCGAGCTTACCGCTGAAATCGTGGCCAACTATGTGGCCAATAATTCGACGCCGGTTTCGGATCTTCCGGCGCTCATCCGGGCCACGCATGACGCCTTGGCTGGTATTGGCGCGCCGCCCGCGCCGACCGTGGAAGCGGTGAGCAAAGCCACGCCGGCTCAAATCCGCAAGAGCATCACGCCCGAAGCGCTGATCAGCTTCGAGGATGGCAAGCCTTACAAGACGCTGAAGCGCCACCTGACGACCCACGGCATGACCGTGGCGGAGTACAAGGCCAAGTGGGGGCTGCCGAACGACTATCCGACGACCGCGCCCGCCTACAGCGAGGCTCGTTCGAAAATGGCCAAGGCCCTGGGCCTGGGCCAAGGCGGCCGCAAGGGCAAGGCGCCGTCGCGCGGCCGCAAGGGCTGATCGACTCTCAAGCCTTTCGAGAAACGAAGAGGGGACGCGGCGGGCGTCCCCTTTTTTGTGTCTCCAGGGACCTCTCCCCTCGCGGGAGAAGAGAAACTAAGCCACGCCGCGCGTGTCGGCTTGGCCCTCGACGTCCAGAGACAGCACCTTGGCCAGGGCCTCGACCAGGCGCGGGATCTCGACCGGCTTGGGCACCAGGGCGTCCATGCCCGCCTCGGCGTACAGCGTGCGTTCGTGGGTCAGGACGCTGGCGGTGACGGCGATGATCGGGGTGCGGGGACGACCTGAACTGCGCTCGCCGGCGCGGATCGTCTGGCTGGCCTCCACGCCGTCCATCACCGGCATGTGGATATCCATCAGGATCGCGTCCCAGTGGTCCTTTTCCCACATGGCCACGGCCTCGCGGCCGTCGACCGCGAAATAGCCGTCCACGCCCAGGTGGCCCAGCAGGGTCAGCAGCACGGCGCGATTGGTCTGGTTGTCGTCGACCACCAGGATCTTGGGCGCGCCAGCCTCGACCTCGGGCGGGGCGATGTCCAGGGCCGGGGCGGGCGAGGCGGCGGGCGCGACCGCGGGCATCGGCAGGGTCACCGAGAAGCAGGCGCCGCCCTCGGGCGAGGGCGAGAACGCGATCGTCCCGCCCATCAGCTCGGCCAGGGTCTTGCAGATGGCCAGGCCCAGGCCCGAGCCGCCGGCCCGGCGAGTGCTGGAGCTGTCCAACTGGGCGAACTTGGTGAAGAGGCGGTCGCGCTGGTCCTCGGGGATGCCGACACCGGTGTCGACGACGCGCACGGTCAGGTCCTGGTCATCGCCCTCGACGATCACCCGCACGCTGCCGTCTTCGGTGAACTTGATGGCGTTGGAGATCAGGTTCGACATCACCTGGCGCAGGCGCTCGGCGTCACCCAGGCGCCAGCCGGCGGCCGACGGCGCGATCTCGAGGCTGAAGTCCAGGTCCTTGTCGCGAGCCAGGCCTCCGTAGAGCTGCCGCAGCGCGTCCAGGTGGGCCGAGAGGTCGAACGGGGCGGGGACGATGTCCATCTTGCCGGCCTCGACCTTGGAGATGTCGAGGACGGCGTTGATCACGCTGAGCAGCGAATGGCCCGAGGCGGTGATGGTGTCGAGGCGGCGGCGCTGATCGGGCGCCAGCTCGCCGGAGGCCATGATCTGGGCCATGCCCAGCACGCCGTTCAGCGGGGTGCGGATCTCGTGGCTCATGGTCGCCAGGAACTCGGTCTTGGCGCGGTTGGCGGTTTCGGCGCTGAGGGCCAGGCCCTGCGCCTCGATCTTCAGGCGGCGGTTCTCGGCCAGCTCACGCTCGAGCTCGGCGTTCAGGGCCTCGCTGGCCAGGCGCGCGCGCACCTCGCGGCCGACGACGCCGCGCATCAGGGCGGAGATCCCCAGCGACGCGAAAGCGCCGGCCAGGCCCAGGAACAGGAACTGGGTGATGAGGGCCTCGGACGTGTGCCGCATCATCCAGACCAGGCCGCCGATCGCGCCGGCCACGCTGATCAGAGCGACGCGTCGGCTGGGGGCGGACGTCGCGAAGGCCAGGGCCATCAGGACGAAGTAGAACAGCTTCTGCGCTTCGAAATGCAGGACCTGGTAGGCCATGGTGTTCGTCAGGAAGAGCGCATTCATCCCAAGGATGACCGCCTCCAGCGCGTGTCCCATGATCTGGCCGCGGCGAAGAACGACCCAGGCGCAGAAGGCGTACAGCGCCGAACCGACCGCCAGGCCTTCCAGCACCAGCAGGGCGATGCCCTTCTCGTAGAAAGGATGGGATAGGCTGATCAGGGCGTAGTAGAACGCGGACGCGATCAGGTAGCCGCGCGCGATGGGCACGTAGGCCTGCATCAGCGCGATCTTGGCTGGCCGCCCCTCGTCAGTCTTCGAAGCCGTCAAGACCTGCTCCCGACCTACCCCAGCCAAGCAGTCTAGCAGCAGAGTGGTTAAGTCTTGCTTCGAAAGACAGAACTTTTACACGCCGCTGAGGCTCATTCCGGGTGCGTCGGGCGGCGTGTCGCCACCGCCGTTCAGGGAGCGCTGCATCCAGACTAGGTCGACCCAGCGGCCGAACTTGTGGCCCATGCTGGGGAAGACGCCCTGTTTGGCGAAGCCCATGGCGGCGTGCAGGCCGATCGAGGCGGCGTTGCCGCTGTCGCCGATCACCGCGCAGATCTGGCGCAGGCCCAGCGCTTCGCACTGTTTGATCAGCTCGCTCAGCAGCGCCTTGCCCACGCCCTTGCCCACGGCCTTGGGCGAGACATAGACGCTGTCCTCGACCGTGTAGCGATAGGCCGCGCGCAGTCGGAACGGGCCGGCGTAGCAATAGCCGGCCACCTCGCCGTCCAGCTCGGCGACCAGATAGGGCAGGCCCCGGTCGAGGAAGGCCGCGCGGCGGCGGCCCATCTCGGCCTCGTCCGGCGGGACTTCCTCGAAGGTGCCCAGGCCGTTCAGGACGTTCCAGGCATAGATGGCGGCGATCGCCGGCACATCGGCGTCGGTCGACGCCCTGATCACTAAGCTCACGCCTTGGTCCAACCCTTGTCCACCGCCCACACCGCGAAGGCGTAGTCCAAGGCGATCTCCTTGAGGAAGTCAAAGCGTCCGGACGCCCCGCCGTGCCCGGCCTCCATATTGATCTTCAGCAGGACAGGTTTGCCGCTGGTCGTGGCAGGGCGAAGCTTGGCGACCCACTTCTCGGGCTCCCAGTAGGTGACGCGCGGGTCCGACAGGCCGCCGGTGGCCAGGATCGCCGGATAGGCCTTGGCGGCCACGTTGTCGTAGGGGCTGTAGCTGGCGATGTAGTCGTAGGCTTCCTTGTCCTCCAGCGGATTGCCCCATTCGGGCCACTCCGGCGGGGTCAGGGGCAGAGACGTGTCGCTCATGGTGTTGACCACGTCGACGAACGGCACCGCGGCGATGATCCCGGAGAACAGGTCCGGCCGCATGTTGGTGATCGCGCCCATCAAGAGGCCGCCGGCCGAGCCGCCATAGGCCACCGTGTTGGCGGGCTTGCCGTAGCCGGCCGCGTGCAGGTGTTCGGCGCAGGCGATGAAGTCGGTGAAGGTGTTCTTCTTCTTGAACTTCTTGCCGTCCAGGAACCAGCCCCAGCCCTTTTCCGAGCCGCCGCGCGGGCAGGCCGTGGCCCAGATCCAGCCGCGGTCGACCAGGCTGAAGTTGCGGATCGAGAAGCTGGGCTCCATGGCGATGCCGTAGCTGCCGTAGCCGTACAGCAGCAGCGGCGCCGAGCCGTCCAGCTTGGTCCCCTTCTTCATCAGGATGAAGATCGGCACGTCGGTCCCGTCGCTGGCCTTGGCGTTCAGGCGGCGGGTCTCGTACTGGGCCGGATCGTGACCCGAGGGGATTTCCTGGGTCTTGCGCAGGGTCCGCTGGCGGCTCTTCATGTCGTAGTCGAACCACTGCCGGGGCGTGGTCATCGAGTTGTAGACGAAGCGCAGATTGTCGGTGTCGTACTCGTAGCCACCCTCGAGGCTCAGGGCATAGGCGGCCTCGTCGAAGGCGATGGCGTGCTCGGTCCCGTCCGTCGCGGTGACGGTGACGCGGTTCAGGGCGTCGACCTTCTCCAGGCGCACGAACCAGGCCTTGAAGGCCATGGTCCCGGAGATCAGGCGGCCCGGCTGGTGGGCGATCCAGTCCTTCCAGTGCGCCTTGCCGGTAGCGGTCTCGGGCGCGGTGACCAACTTCCAGTCGACGGCGCCGTCGGCGTTGGTGCGGATCACCCAATGGTCGTTCCAGTGCTCGACCTCGTAGCGGACGCCGACCTCGCGGGGGTGGAACACGACCGGGCTCGCCGTCGGGGTCGAGGCCGGGATGATCAGCGCCTCGCTGGTCTCCTGGTTGCCGCACGAGATGACGACGAACTTCTCGGAACTGGTGACGCCGACGCCGATGAAGAAGCCCTCGTCGGGCTCGTCATAGATCAGCACGTCGTCCTTGGCGGTCCCGCGCGCCGGGCGGCGGTAGATCTTGGCCGGACGGCCGTTGTCGTCGCGGAACGTCCAGAACAGCCACTGGCTGTCGGGCGAGAAGCAGAAGTCGCCGGTGGTGCTCTCCACCGGGCTGTCCAGCACCGTCCCGCTGGCCAGATCCTTGACGTGGACGCGATAGACTTCCGAGCCCTGCTCGTCGACGGCCCAGGCGTAGAGCTTGTGGTCGGGCGAGTGTCCGGCCGCGCCGACCTGGTAGAAGGCCTTGCCCTTGGACTCCTTCTCCTCGTCCAGCAGGACCTCCTCGGACCCGCCGCCCGAAGGCTTGCGGGCGTGAATCGGGTGCTGCGCGCCCTTCTCGAAGCGGGTGTAGTACGCGAAGGGGCCGTCCTTGCTGGGGACGCTGGCGTCGTCCTCCTTGATGCGCCCCTTCATCTCCTCGAACATTTTCGCCTGCAGCGCCTCGGTCGAGGCCAGCATCGCCTTGGTGTAGGCGTTCTCGGCGGTCAGGTGCTCCTTGACGTCGGCCTTGATCAGGGTCGGGTCGCGCAGGACCTTCTGCCAGTTGTCGTCCTTCATCCAGGCATAGTCGTCGACACGGGTGCGCCCCAACTGCTCGATGGTCTTGGGGACCTTCTTGGCGACGGGCGGCGTGGGACGTGCGGCGTTGTCGGCGGACATGGGTGACCCGAAAGCTGTTCCAGACATGATCGTGGGGGCAGACGTAAGCGCGGCTGCGCCGCTCGTCATCATTTGTCGACGGTTCATGCGCAAAATCCCCCGTAACCCTGCACAACGCGCGACTGCGTCAGAACGACAACTTGCGGTGCGAGATTCCTGTGGTCAAATTCACTTCGTAGTCGGGCGACGAGTAGTA
This sequence comes from Caulobacter segnis, assembly GCF_019931575.1. Taxonomy (NCBI): domain Bacteria; kingdom Pseudomonadati; phylum Pseudomonadota; class Alphaproteobacteria; order Caulobacterales; family Caulobacteraceae; genus Caulobacter; species Caulobacter segnis. The sequence goes on from NZ_CP082923.1 coordinate 1,021,243, forward strand.
GCTAAGCGTAACCAAGGGGGCGTCATGCCGTTGGATCTGTCCGTAGACCTGATCAAGGCCACGGTTCAGCTTGAGCAGCCGCTGGGCGACGGTTCGCGGACCGTCGGCACGGGCTTCCTCATTTCCGATCCGACCCCGGACGGCAAGCCGCGCACCATCCTGGTGACCGCGGCCCACGTCTTCGAGAAGATGCCGTCGATGTCGGCCAAGATCGGCTACCGCATCGAGGGCAGCGACTCCGTCTGGCGCTATGATCCAGAGACCCTGAAGATCCGCGACGGCGACCATCCGCTGTGGGTCAAGCATCCGACCCGCGACGTCGCGGTCATGGTGGTCGAGGCCCCGCCGGAGTTCGTCAAGGCGGCGATCCCGCTGAACTACCTGGCGCAGGACGACACCTTCAACAAGTTCAACCTCGGCCCCGGCGACGAGATGATGGCGCTGGGCTTCCCGCGCGGTCTGTCGGCCAATCCCGCTGGCTTTCCGATCCTGCGCTCGGGCCGCGTTGCGTCCTACCCCTTGGCGCCGGCGACCAACTTCCCGACCTTCCTGATGGACTTCTCGGTGTTCCCCGGCAATTCGGGCGGCCCGGTGTTCATGGCCGAGGGCGCGCGCCGCCGGCCGGGCGCCAACGAGAGCCAGGAGGTCCAGTTCGTGGCCGGCCTGCTGACCCAGCAGGTCGAACTGTCGGGCGAGCGCCTGGAGATCGGCATCGTCACCCACGCCAAGTTCATCCGCGAGACCCTGGCCATGCTGGACAAGGTTCCGGGCGCGCCGATCACCCAGGCCCGAGCGACCAAGCCCGAGCCGGTCATGCCGGGCGCGACCCCGGCGGCGGCGGTCTCGGCCCTGGCCATGGGCGCGTCGCACTAAGCCGTCTGTCGGCCCGTTTTCTCGGAACGCTAGGGGCGCGCGGCCCGTTCTTGTTGGGACTTCAACACCAACATCAGGAGCGAGCCATGAGCACCAATCGTGTCGAAGGCGCCATCGACAAGGGCGCGGGCGCCGTCAAGGAAGCGTTCGGCAAGGCCACGGGCAACGAACGCCTCGAAGCCGAAGGCGCCGTCCAGAAGGCCAAGGGCGACGTGCAGAACAAGGTCGGCAAGGCCCAGGACAAGATCGGCGACGCGATCAAGCGCTGAACGCCGAGCTACGACTAGGAAAAGCGGCCGCCGGAGCGATCCGGCGGCCGTTTTGCGTTCAGGCTATTTGACGATCCCGTCTACCGTCTGGCGGGTCACGGCGTGGTACAGCGGCCGGGTCCTGGCGTAGAGCGCCTTGGCGATCGGCTGGCCCCAGTCGCCCTGGGCCATCAGGTCCTTGAACAGCGGCGCGACGAACTTGCGGCGGCCCTGCTCGGTCAGGAAGGCTTCCAGCGACGGGACGGCCGGCTGGTAGCGGTTGGCGACGGCCAGCTCCAGCCAAACGAAGCGGATCTCGCTGTTGCCCTGGGCCGACAGACCGAAGGCTTTATCCAGGGTCGCTAGGCGCTCCGTCGACAGAGCTCTCGGCAGGCTGGCGACGAAGCGGGTGCGCTCGGGCGTGCTCCAGACCTTCCACTTGGCCAGCGGGACCGGGCCGCCCTGGGCGTAGGCGGCGGCCAGGGCGTCCACCGCCGGGAAGGCGGCCGACTTCACATGCACGGCGTTGCCCGGCAGGCCGACCTCATAGACCCACTGGTCGATGCCAATAGCGGCTTCCAGCTTGGGATCGCCCTTGATCAGGTTCTGGCGCAGATCGGCGACGAAGCCGGCCGTGGTCTGGCTCTGGAAGGCGTGGCGGGCGAAGTAGCTCTTGAGATAGGCGTCCCAGCGCGGCCGGCCGACGGCCTTCTCGATGGTGCGCAGGAAGGTCGCGCCCTTCTGATAGGCGATGTCGGTCATGCCGTCGTCGGGGTCACGGCCGGTCAAATCGAGGTGTAGGCGGGTGTCGGCGCCGCTCAGACCGCCGGCGTCCTTGATGGCGGCCTGCAGGTCGCTCCAGCCCAGATCGGCCAGCATGTCGGCGCGCGGCTTGCCGTAAAGCGTCTCCATGATCCGGTTCTCGAAATAGTCGGTGAAGCCCTCGTTCAGCCAGAAGTCCGACCAGGTGGCGTTGTTGACCAGGTTGCCCGACCACGAGTGGGCCAGTTCGTGCGCCACCAGGCTGACCAGCGAGCGGTCGCCGGCGATGATGGTCGGGGTGGCGAAGGTCAGGCGCGGGTTCTCCATGCCGCCGAACGGGAACGACGGCGGCAGGACCAGCAGGTCATAGCGACCCCAGGCGTAGGGGCCGTAGAGGCTCTCGGCGGCGGCGACCATCTTCTCGACATCGACCAGCTCGTTGGCGGTCTTCTTCATCACCGAGGGCTCGGTATAGACGCCCGTGCGCTTGCCCAGCGGGGTGAAGGTCAGGTCGCCGATCGCGATGGCGATCAGGTAGGAGGCGACCGGCTTGTCCATGCTGAAGCGATAGGCGCGGGAACCGTCGGCCCCAAGTTTACCAGGCAGCGGTTCGCCGTTGGGCGTCAGCATCCGGGCGCTCATCACCGCCTTAAGCCCCTTGGGCGCGACGATGCGGGCGGTCCAGGTCTGGCGGACGCCCGGACTGTCCTGGGTGGGGATCCAGCTGCGGTTCAGGATCGCCTCGCCCTGGCTGAACAGGTAGGGCGACTTCTTGCCGGCCGTCTGCGAGGGGGTCAGCCATTGTAGCGCGGCGCCGCCGGGCGCGCTGTCGTAGGCGACGACGATGCGCTTGGCGCCATTCAGTTGGACCGTCAGCGGCGCGCCCAGGATCGGGTCGGCCTTGCCCAGGCTCCAGGGCAGGGCCTTGCTCTTGGCGTCGGTGACGCCGTGGATGACCAGGCCCTTGGTGTCGAGGATCACCTCTTTCGCGCCCGGCGCGGCGGCGATGTCGAGGGCGGCCGTGCCGGTCATCTTGTGACCGACGAAGTCGGCGGTCAGGTCCAGGTCGACATGGGTGACCCGCGCGACCAGCGGCTGGGCGTAGGAGTGGATGTCGCGCGCCTCGGGCGTCGCCAGGATCGCGGGAACGGGCGGCGTCTGGGCCCTCTTCGCCGTCTGGGCCAGCACGGGCGCGGCGACGCCGCACAGCAGGAGCGACAACAGGACGGCGCGAGCTTTCGAGGTCATGGATCTTCCCTGTGCGAGGGGAACGTCTATGCGCCCGAGGGCGCGGGCGGCGCAACGGTCTTGCCTGTCGCGCCCCCGACCTGGAGGATCGCGGGGGGAGGACACTACATGCGCGCTTTGGCCGGAATGACGCCGCCGATCGAGGGGAGCTGCCTATGCGGCGCGGTGACCTATGTGTGCTCCGCCGCGCCGTTCTGGTCGGTGAACTGCCACTGTCGAGCCTGCCAGAAGCTGAGCGGCGCGCCCTATGTCTCGGCCTTCTCCGTGCCGGCCGAGAGCTTCGCGTTCGCGGGCGAGACGCGGCCGTTCCACCGCCCGTCCGAAGCTGGCCACCAAGTGACCACCTGGCATTGCGCGGCGTGTGGGACCCGGATGTTCGCCCAGTCGGCCGCCGGGACCGGGCACATGAACGTCTTCGCCGCCACCCTCGCCGACCCTTCGACCTTCAAGGCCATATCCAACGTCTATCTCAGCGAAGCCGCGCCCTGGGTCGAGCCGCCACCGGCGCGGTTCAACTTTTCCAAAATGCCGCCCCGGCCCAAGGACTAGTCCACCTCCTCGTAGGTCGCCGCGTAGTCGACCGGGAAGTTCACCGAGCGGGCGATGAAGCAGACCTTGTGGATCTCGTGGTGGATCGCGTCGGCCTTGGCCAGGTCGGCGCCGCGCTGGACCAGGATGTGCGGCTTCAGGGTCGCGCGCAGGAAGCGGCCGGCGCCGTCGGGCGTGCTTTCGCCCACGCCGACCGGCTGGTCACGATAGCCGCGCACGACGATCCCGGCGCTGCTGGCCAGGTGCAGGTACCAAAGCATGTGGCAGGCGGAGAGCGAGGACAGCAGCAGGTCCTCGGGATTGTGCAGGGTCGGGTCGCCGCCCAGCAACGGGTCGTTGGAGCACGCCACCGGCGGCTTGCCGGGCGTGGCGATGGTCCAGGTGCGGTCATAGCCGCGATAGGTGCGCGTGCCCTGGCCGCGATCGCCCGTCCATTCGATCAGGCTGGTGTAGTCGTGCTGCTTGGCCATCTGGCGCTCCTCCTTCACCGGTCCTGGGGCGGGACGTCCTTCAGCCGCGCGGTCATGGCGGCGATCTGGTCCCGACTCCAGCGGCTGTGTTTGCGCACGTCGCTCGCTGGATGGAAGCCCAGGCCGAGTGAAATATGCGGATGGTGGTAGGCCTGCCGGGGTCGGACGGGGCGAGGCGCCAGGCCGCCGCCGCAGGTCGGGCAGACGTTCTTCAGCACCTCGTCGGCGCATGCGGCGCAGTAGGTGCACTCGTAGCTGCAGATCCGAACGTTTATGGCGTCCGGCGGCAGATCGACGTCGCACAGTTCGCAGTTGGGGCGCAGTTCGAGCATGCGCCTGGCTAGCGCGCGGGGAGGGGCCGCGAAATGACGGCTATCCCTCGATTTACGCCAAATCCAGCGTGTCATCCCGGGACTCCGCTTCGCTGCGGCCGGGATGACACGGGAAGATGGGCTGGATCAGGCCCCGTAGATCACCGAGATCGTCTCGGCCACGCAGGCCGGGCGCTCCTCGCCCTCGATCTCGATGGTGCACTCGTTCTTCATCTGCAGGCCGCCCGACTTGGGCTCGGCCGAAAGCAGCTTCTGGCGCATGCGCACGCGCTTGCCGACCCGGACCATGCCGGTGAAGCGGACCTTGTCGCAGCCATAGTTGATGCCGCGCGTGACGCCCGTGACGCGCAGGATGTCGGCGCCCAGCATCGGGATCAGCGACAGGGTCAGGTAGCCGTGGGCGATCGGGCCGCCGATCTCGCGGGTGGCGCGCTCGACATCGACGTGGATCCACTGGTGGTCGCCAGTGGCCTCGGCGAACAGGTTGACGCGCTCCTGGGTGACCTCGACCCAGTCCGACACCCCGATCTCCTGGCCGACCAGGCCGGCGACGTCGGCGTAGGCGACTTCCTTCATGATGCGTTTCTCCCCAAACACTCTGGCAAACAGTTGTTTGGTTAGAGACCAGCCAGAGCCGTTCAGGTCAACCGGAGAAGGTCGAAACCACCAGCCAGACGTTGGCCGCCGAGATCACCACGAACAGGAACCAGGCCACCGTCTTGGTCATCCAGCCATTGGCGAAGGGCCCCATCAGCGCCTGGTTGTCGGTGAAGCGCAGCAGCGGCCAGATGGCGAACGGCAACTGGGCGCTCAGCACCACCTGGGTCAAAACCAGCAGCTTGCCGACCGAATGCTCGCCCAGTGTGAGAACCCCGATCAGGGCCGGGACGATGGCCAGGCCCCGGGTGATCAGCCGCCGCTGCCAGCAGGGGATCTTCAGGTCCAGGAAGCCCTCCAGGATCACCTGGCCGGCGATGGTGCCGGTGAAGGTCGAGCTCTGGCCCGAGGCGAACAGGGCGACGGCGAACAGCACCCCGGCCAGTGCGCCGCCGGTGATCGGGGCCAGAAGCTGGTGGGCCTCCTCGATGCCGGCCACCTCCGTGAGGCCCGAGCCATGGAAGGCCGAGGCCGCCAGGATCAGGATGGCGGCGTTAATCAGCAGGGCCAGCAACAGCGAAACGACGGTGTCGATTGTCGACAGACGGATGGCGGCCCGCTTGCCCGGCTCGTCGGCCGGGGTCACCCGCGTCTGCACGATCGCCGAGTGCAGATAGAGATTATGCGGCATGATCGTCGCGCCCAGGATGCCGATAGCCAGGTAGAGGGCGTTGCCCTGTTGAAGCGCCGACAGCGACGGCACAAGACCGCGCGCGACGTCACCAGCGTTCGGCGGGGCCAGGATCAGCTGGACCAGAAAGCAGATCCCGACCGTCGAGATCAGGCCCAGGATGATCGCCTCCAGTTGCCGGAAGCCCTTGCCCTTCAGGCCCAGCACGATGACCGTGTCCAGCGCCGTCAGCAGCACCCCGGCCCACAGCGGTATGCCCAGCAGCAGCTTGAAGGCCAGGGCGCTGCCCAGCACCTCGGCGATGTCGCAAGCGATGATGGCCAGCTCGGCCAGCAGCCACTGGACCTTGACCGTTCTCGGCCCGAACCGCTCGCGCGACATTCGAGCCAGGTCCTTGCCGGTGACCAGGCCCAGCCGCATCGACAGGGTCTGCAGCACGATCGCCGCCAGGCTGGACAGCACCACCACGAACAGCAGGCTGGTCCCGTAGCGCGAGCCAGCCTCGATGTCGGTCGCCCAGTTGCCGGGGTCCATGTAGCCGACGCTGACCAACAGGCCCGGGCCCGCCACCCGCAACATCCGTTTCCAGGTCGGCAGGCCGTCGGGCACGGTCACCGCGCCCCGCACCTCGGACGGGCAGAACGGCGCGGTGGCGGTTTTGGGAAGGCGGTCGAGCAGGGCGGCGAACATGCGGCCTAGTTAGGGGCGCGTCGCCGGGATTGTCAGCCCTGGCGCCGACAAGCTGGGCGCTGGTGCTCGCCTCTTGAGCGAATCCAGCCGATTTGCGCGTTGAAGGCTTCCGTAGCGGAACAATGGCGGTCGGGCAGCTCTTCCGCTGGAACTCGCCCCGTGTCTCCCCGGTCCCCGGCGAGTCCGCCCGATCCCTGGCGGCGGCCCCGGCGAGCGACACGCCGGGGCTAGCCGCCCGGCGCGCGCGGCCCTAGACGATCCGGCTCTCGCTCTTGCCCCAATACCCATCCCGGATCAGCCGCTTGTAGAGCTTGCCCGTGGGGTGCCTGGGCAGCTCGGCCATGAAGTCGATGCGCCTGGGCGACTTCACGTGGCTGAGATTGGCGCGGGCGAAGGCCATCAGCTCGGCGGCCAGGGCCGTCTGGTCCTCGGCCGGGTCCATCGGCTGGATGACGGCCACCACCTGTTCGCCCATTTCCTCGCACGGCGCGCCGACCACGGCGGCGTCGGCGACCTTGGGGTGGGTGATCAGCAGGTTCTCGATCTCCTGCGGATAGATGTTCACCCCGCCCGAGATGATCATGAAGCTCTTGCGGTCGGTCAGGTAGAGATAGCCGTCTTCGTCGGCCCAACCGACGTCGCCCAGGGTGGTCCAGCCGTGCTGGTTGTAGCTCTCGGCGGTCTTGTCCGGGGCGTTGTGGTAGTTCACCGCCGGGCCGTTGGCGAAATAGACCGCGCCCTCGGTGCGGGGCGGGAGCGGGTCGCCGGCCTCGTCGCAGATGCGCAGCTCGCCCAGCACCGCCTGGCCGACGCTGCCCTTGTGGGCCAGCCAGTTGTCGGAATTGATCCAGCAGAAGCCGTTGCCCTCGGTGCCGGCGTAGTACTCGTAGATCACCGGTCCCCACCAGCCGATCATCTGTTCCTTGACCGGCACGGGGCAGGGGGCGGCGGCGTGGACCGCCGACTTCATCGACGAGACGTCGTATTTCGCCCGGACGTCCTCGGGCAGCTTCAGCATCCGCACGAAGTGGGTCGGGACGAACTGGCCGCAATTGACCTTGTGCGTCTCGATCAGGGCCAGGGCCGTCTCGGGATCGAACTTCTCCATCACGATCACCGTGCCGCCCAGCTTGTGGACGGTCATGCACCAGCGCAGCGGGGCGGCGTGGTAGAGCGGGGCGGGCGAGATGTAGACGCTGTCGCCGCTGAAGCCGAACAGGCCTTGGGCCATCATCTGCAGGGCGTTGGGCGCGTCGATGGGGCCGCCGCTGAGCGCCGGCTTGACGCCCTTGGGCCGGCCCGTGGTGCCGGACGAATAGAGCATGTCCGAGCCGGCCGTCTCGTCGGCGATCGGCGTCGTCGGCTGGTCGGCGAGGGCCGCGCCCAGATCGGCGTAGGCGCCGTGCGGACCGCCGACGGCGAACAGGGTCAGGTTCGGGACCAGCCGGGCGACCTCGTCGATCAGCGGACCCATGGCCACCGAGGTGACGAACACCTTGGCCCCGCAGTCCTTGAGGATGTACTCGACCTCGCCCGCCGTCAGCTTGGTCGAGACGCAGACGAAATAGAGGCCCGCCCGCTGGGCGGCCCAGGCGACCTCGAAGGAGCGGGCGTTGTTCTCCATCAGGATGGCGATGACGTCGCCGGCCTTCAGGCCCAGAGAGCGGAACAGATGCGCCCCCTGGTTCGAGCGCGCGTCCAGCTGGGCGTAGGTCACGACCTCGCCGGAGCCGGCCATGATGTAGGCCGGTTTGTCGCCTTGGGCTTGGGCGTGGAGGTAGGGGTGCATGGCGATACCTCTTGAATTCTAGGCCGCGACCGGCGCGCGGGCCGCCTCGCGGATCATGTCGGCGGCCTTCTCGGCGATCATGATGGTGGGGGCGTTGGTGTTGCCCGAGACGAGGCGCGGCATGACCGAGGCGTCGACGACGCGCAGGCCCTCCAGCCCGCGCACGCGCAGCTGAGCGTCGACCACGGCCATCGGCCCGTGACCCATCTGGCAGGTGCCGACCGGGTGATAGATCGTCGAGCCCGACAGGCGCGCGTAGTCCAGCAACTGCGAGTCCGTGCGGAACTCACCGCCCGGATTGATCTCGCTGTCGACATAGGGCGACAGGGCCGGGGCCTCGCCGATCTTGCGCGCCCACTTCAGGCCGGCGACGGCGACCTCCTGGTCCAGCGGATCGGCCAGGTAATTGGCGAAGATGCTGGGATACTCCGCCGGATCGGCCGACTTGATGCGGATGTGACCGCGGCTCTCCGGGCGCAGCTGGCAGGGGGCGATGGTCAGGCCCGGCAGGTCCTCCAGCTCCATCTTCTGCTCGTTGACCAGCTTGTCCAGGTCCATGGTCGCGGGCAGGATGTGGAACTGGATGTCCGGTCCTGCGAGATCCGGTCGAGATTTACAGAACGCGGCGATGTGCGCGGCCGAAAGGGTCAGCAGGCCCTTTCGCTGGAACAGGTAGCGCAGCGCCTCGCCGGCCAGGCGGCCGCCCTTGGACTGCTCGTTGACCGAGACGACGCCGGCCTTCAGCCGATAGCGCACGCTCATCACGTAGTGGTCCTGCAGGTTCTCCCCGACGCCAGGCAGGTCGGCGACCACGGGCACGCCGTTGCGGATCAAGAGCTCGGCCGGGCCGACGCCCGACAGCTGCAAGAGCTGAGGCGAGTTGATCGCCCCGCCGGCCAGGATCACCTCCGCGCGAGCCATGGCCACGCGCTTGACGCCGTTCTGGGTGAACTCGACGCCGGTCGCCCGGCGGCCCTCGAACAGGACGCGGCCGGCCAGGGCGTTGGTCTCGACCTGCAGGTTCGGGCGGTTCATGGCCGGGTGCAGGTAGGCGACCGCCGCCGAGCAGCGCTGCCCGTTCTTGACCGTCAGCTGGTAGTAGGTCGCGCCCTCCTGGGACGAGCCGTTGACGTCGTCGTTGCGCGGGATGCCGGCCTGCTCGCAGGCCTCGATCACCGCGTCCGAGACCGGGTGCTTGGTCGTCACGTCCGAGACGTTCAGCGGGCCGCCCGTGGCGTGCCAGTCGCAGCCGCCGCGCTCCTGGTGCTCGGCGCGGCGGAAGTAGGGGGCGACGTCGTCCCAGCCCCAGCCCTCGCAGCCCAGCTGCCGCCAGCCGTCATAGTCGGCATGCTGGCCGCGGATGTAGAGCAGGCCGTTGATCGAGGACGAGCCGCCCAGCACCTTGCCGCGCGGCCAGACGTGGGTGCGCCCGCCCGTGCCGGGGTCGGGCTCGGTGGTGTAGAGCCAGTTGACCTTGGGATCCTTCAAGGTCGAGGAGTAGCCGACCGGGATGTGGATCATCAGGTTCGAGGCGAATTGGCCAAGGTTCTTGGTTGGGCGGTCGTCGCCGCCGGCTTCCAGCAGCAGAACCTTGAACTTGCCGCCCTCGGACAGCCGCGCCGCCAGCACGCAGCCAGCCGAGCCCGCGCCCACGATCACGTAGTCGGCCTCGATGATCCCGGTCATCGCCTCTCTCCCTTCACCGTCGCGCGTGTTTTCCGCGTGATCAGTGTTCAGTTGAGAGCATGCGCCCACCTTCCGCGATCGCGCAAGTTGCCGTCGCGGCGCCGTTGGTCCGACGGCTTTCCGGGTTATCGTTGGGCCAAAGAACAATGTTCATGGGATGGACGCGCGATGGACCTGATCAGCCAGACAGTAGTGGACGGCGTGGCCGGCCCCGGCGCGCCGCCGACCTATCCGACCTTGAGCGGCGTCGACCTGGCCGACATCTTCCGCTTCGCCAACGGCCAACCCTGGGCCGACTTCGCGCGGATGCGCCGGGAGGCGCCGGTCATGTGGCATCCCGAACCGTTCGGCGGGCCGGGCTTTTGGGCCCTGACCCGCTACGAGGACGTCCAGCGGGTCAACGGCGATCCGGAGACCTTCTCGTCCCAGCGCGGCGGCATCCTGATGTCGATGGGACCCCCGGACCGCCGCCACGCCCTGCTGTTCCGGGCGTCGATGGACACCATGATCAACCTCGATGCGCCGCATCACCTGCAGCTGCGCCGCGAGCACATGCCCTATTTCACCCCGGCCTATCTGCGCGGCCTGACCGAGCGGGTGAAGGGCGAGGTGACCCGCCTGCTGGACGAAATGGAGCCGCTGCTGGCCGGCGGCGCCGAGATCGACATGGTCGAGCACTTCAGCTCGGTCCTGCCGCTGTTCACCCTGTGCGAGATCCTGGGCGTGCCGCCCGAGGACCGGAAGAAGTTCCTGACCTGGATGCACTACCTGGAGCGCGCCCAGGACCTGGCGGTGCAGCAGGCGACCGCGCCGATTCAGCCGACGCTGGAGCTCATGCAGTTCGTCATGGACTTCAACAACAACGTCGAGGAGATGTTCGAGTACGGCCGGACCATGCTGCACAAGCGGCGGCAGGATCCGAAGGAAGACCTGATGACCGCGATCGCCCGCGCCCAGGTCGACGGCTCGGTGCTGTCGGACGAATATCTGGACGGCTCGTGGCTGCTGATCGTGTTCGCCGGCAACGACACCACCCGCAACACCCTGTCGGGCGCGATGAAGCTGCTGACCGAGTTCCCGGACCAGAAGCAGCGGCTGATCGACGATCCCTCGCTGCTCTCCGGGGCGGTCGACGAGTTCATCCGCATGGTCAGCCCGGTGATCTACATGCGCCGCACGGCCGCGCGCGACGTCGAGGTCAATGGCCAGCTGATCCGCGAGGGCGAGAAGGCGATCATGTACTACGGCGCGGCCAACCGCGATCCGGCCATGTTCGAGAACCCCGACCAGCTGGACGTCACCCGCGCCAATGCGGGCAAGCACATCGCCTTTGGTTACGGCCCCCACACCTGCATCGGCAAGCGCGTGGCCCAGATCCAGCTGGAGGAGGCCTACCGCCAGATCCTGGCGCGGTTCCCGGACCTGACGTGGACGGGGAACATCGAGATCGCGCCGAACAACTTCGTGCACGCGATCAGCAAGCTGGGGGTGAAGCGGGGGTAGGGCGGTTGCCGCGATTTCATACGCGTGTTTGACTGTTCGAAAATCACGAGGAAACCGCCGCCATGTCGCAACCGACCTTCGAGACTATCCTGTACGACGTTGAGGAAGGGATCGCGACGATCACCCTGAACCGTCCGGAGCGGATGAACGCCTTCACCGCCCGGATGATGAAGGACCTGATCGAGGTGTTCGACGTCACCGACGCCGACGACGCGGTGAAGGCGGTGATCATCACCGGCGCGGGCCGGGCGTTCTGCGCGGGGGCCGACCTCGGCGGTGGCGGGGCCACCTTCGACCGCACCTCGCCCCAGGCCATCGAGCGCGAGGAGGGCAAGGTCGGCGACGTCTATCGCGACGGCGGCGGCCGCGTGACCCTGCGGATGTACGACAGCCTGAAGCCGATCATCGGCGCGATCAACGGCGCGGCGGTCGGGGTTGGCGTGACCATGCAGCTGCCGATGGACATCCGCCTGGCCTCGACCGAGGCCAAGTTCGGCTTCGTCTTCGCCCGCCGGGGGATCAATCCCGAGGCCGCCTCCAGCTGGTTCCTGCCGCGCCTGGTCGGCCTGCAGACAGCGCTGGAGTGGTGCTACACCGGCCGCGTCTTCCCGGCGACCGAGGCGCTGGAGAAGGGGCTCGTCCGGTCGCTGCACGCGCCCGACGAACTGTTGCCCGCCGCCCGCGCCCTGGCCCGCGAGATCGCCGACAACACCGCCCCCGTCTCGGTGGCCCTGACCCGCCAGCTGCTGTGGCGCATGGCCGGCGCTTCGCACCCGATGGAGGCCCACAAGGCCGACAGCCGCGCCATCCAGTCGCGCGGCGCCTCGGGCGACGCCAAGGAGGGCGTGACCTCGTTCCTGGAAAAGCGCGCGCCGGTCTATCCGAACAAGGTGTCGACCGATGTCCCCGACATCTGGCCGGAGTGGCGGGAGCCGGAATTCCGCTGAGTTCCCCTCTCTCCTCCCCCTTAGGGGGAGGGGGACCGCCGAACGGCGGTGGAGGGGGCCTTGGGGCGAGGCCTGTTCAGCACCGCTTCGCGGACCCCCTCCGTCTCGGCGCGTAGTCGCGCCGATCCACCTCCCCCTAATGGGGAGGAGAATTGGGTCGGAGGCCTTCGCTCACGGCCCGTTAAGCGCGGTCTGCTCTATGTCGAACTGATGAACTCAGCCGCGCGGACATCGTCGCTCGTGGAGCCGGAGGCGCCGAAGGCTCCGCCGCGTTCGCGCCTGACCCTGTTCAAGCGCCTGACCGACGTGGTCTGCCTGCCGACCAGCCGCATCAACGCCTTCGAGCGGGCGATGAGCGCCGACCTGCTGGTCGAGATGCTGCGCGACGCCAGCGTGGCCGAGCGCGAGAAGGTCGCCCGCCGCCTGGCCATGCTGAACGAGATGCCGGGCGTGCTGGCGCGCCTGCTGCTGCGCGACGAGCTGCCGGTGGCGCGGGCCCTGCTGGTCGAGGCCGAGAAGCTGACGGACGCCGACCTGATCAGCTGCCTCTACAACGCCTCGATGGAGCACCGCCGCCTGATCGCCCATCGGCGCGGGGTCAGCGAGGTGGTGGCCGACGCCCTGGTCGACATGGGCGAGCCGCCCGTGATCGAGGCCCTGCTGCGCAACGAGCTGGTCAGGCTCAGTCACCAGGGCGTGGAGAGCATCGTCGCGGCCACCCGCGACGCGTCCTACCTGATCCCGCTGCTGCTGCGCCGGGCGGAGCTGCGTCCCAGCCACGCCTATGTGATGTTCTGGTGGGCGGACGCCGAGGTGCGCAAGACCATCCTCCAGCGCTTCGCCGTGTCGCGCGAGATCCTGCAGGAGGCGGTCGACGACGTCTTCGGCCTGGCCTCGGCCGAGGGCTGGGAAGACCCGCTGTCGGGCAAGGCCCTGCAGTTCATCGCGCGCGAGCAGCGCAACCGCGCGGCCATCGGCGAGAGCCCGTTCGGCAGCCTGGAGGAAGCCGTCGCCGCCGGCGCGAACGGCCTGACCCGTGAGATCGCCGAGGAGATTTCGTACCTGTCGGGGCTGAAGCCGATCACCGGCGCCAAGATCTTCACCGATCCCGGCGGCGAGCCCCTGGCCGTCCTGTGCAAGGCCGCAGGCCTGCCGCGCGGCTGCGTGCGTCAGCTGTGGCGCGGCCTGGACCGGCAGGAGGTCGACCGCAGCGGCGAGCTCGACCACGCGCTGGAACGGGTGATGACGATCTACGACATGGTCGCCGTCGATCGCGCCCAGACCGTGCTGCGCTACTGGAACTGGTCCCTGACCTCGGCCCTGAGCCCGGCCCTGCTGAAGGCCATCCGCGAGGGCGAGGAGGCCGCGCTCGGTGAATATTCGACGCCGCAGCGCTCGGCGATGCTGGCGCTGTCCCGCGACTTCGATCGCTAGAGCCCGTCCCGGGGCTTCCAAGTCTAAAGCGCGTTTCGCGAGCGGCGGCGCGTACGCTTTCGTCCTGCGTGCCTTAGAAATGGGATATCGCCGGTTTTTCGCGCGGCTGCTTGTGCCCGCTTAGGAACTCAACCTCCCTTACTTCCGGTCTGGGGTCTTCATCCCAATCAGTGAACACTAGATTATTACGTGTGATCTCTTGAGAGGTCCGTATTGCCCGAGGCATGCAATCTTTGTATGCACCCTTCGACTGGAACAGTGAATCAGCCGCATCAACAAAAAGATTTGGCTTACGGGCGAGGCCTTATGGAAGACCAATCCGATCTGATCGAGATGACGGCGGGCATTGTCTCCGCCTATGTCGGCAACAACGTGGTCGCCACCGCGGATCTGCCGGCCTTGATCAAGCAAGTTCACGCGGCGCTGGCCACCGTCGGCGCGCCGGCATCCGAACCGGCTCCGGCGCCGAAGGAGCCCGCCGTCCCGGTCAAGAAGTCGATCACGCCCGACTTCCTGGTCTGTCTGGAGGACGGTCGCAAATTCAAGTCGCTGAAGCGCCACCTGCGCACCAAGTACGACATGACCCCCGAGGACTACCGCGCCAAGTGGGGGCTGCCCAAGGATTACCCGATGGTCGCCCCGAACTACGCCGAGGCGCGTTCGAACCTCGCCAAGCAGATGGGCCTGGGCCAGGGCGGTCGCAAACCGGCTCGCAAGGCGAAATAGTCGAGTCGGAACAGAAGCTTGGCCTTAAGCGGCCCGAGACATCGCAGCGCCCGTCGTCCGAACCCGGACGGCGGGCGTTTCCTTTGACGGTTGACTCCCACAGGGAATCTCGTCGCGCGGCATGTTTTTCGCTTGCCGCCGATTCGTTCCTTAAGCGATAGTGAATCGAAGTGATTCCAAGGGCTTGTTGAGGACTCTGAAGATGTCCGCGCAATTGAGCGCATCCGCTACGGCGGCCCGCGCTCATCAGGAGATGTTCGCCTACTGGGCGTCCCTCCGTCGGGGGGCGAGCCTCCCCGCGCGCGTCGATCTGCATCCCTCGAGCATGAAGCGGCTGCTGCCGACCGTATCGTTGATCGATGTGGTCAACCAGCCGCGCGACTATCGCCTGCGCCTGGCCGGCACCGGTCTCTACGGTGTCTACGGCCGCGAGATCACCGGCCGCATGCTGGGCGACGTCTACAACACCGCCGCCTCTGAGTACTGGCGCAAGGAGCTGGACAAGGTGGTCGACGAGCGTCGTCCAGGCGTCGGCGTCCACAGCCTGGCTTGGCGCGGCGCCCCGCACATGTCGATCCTGTGGCTGCGCCTGCCGCTGGCCACCAACGGCAAGGACGTCGACATGATCCTCGGCTACGACGCCGTGGTCGGCGCCCAGGCCGAAAGCGCCTCGGGCATCCGGGCGGCCTGACCGCCGCGAAAAACCGCAATGGTCAAGCTTGCCCGTCGGGCGAACGCGCTTAAGGTCGCGCGCTTCGTAGGGGCGACTTGTCGAGACGGCGTGACCGGTGATCCTGACGTTCTGAGCTTCATCCGCGAACACATCCGGTCGGTGTGGGCGCTAGAGCTGCTGCTGAAGCTAAAGGCCGATCCCGAGCGGTGCTGGGCGGCCAACGAGCTGGTCGAGGCCATGCGCGCCAGCCACGCCCTGATCGACGACAACCTGGCGGCCCTGATGGCCGCGGGCCTGGTGATCCCCGACGATCGCGGCTGCTTCCGCTATCGCCCGGCCGCGCCGGTGCTGGCCAGGCTATGCGACGAGCTGGAAGAAACCTATCGCGTCCGCCCCGTGACCGTGATCCGTTGGATCTCGGCGCCGACCGAACGGCTGCGGTCGCTGGCCGACGCATTCAAGTTTTCCGGCAAGCTCCCCGGCAAGTCCGGACCCAAGGGAGGGGACAAGTGACGCCCGCCGTCGTCTACGGACTCTGCCTGGCGGCCAGCCTGCTGTGCGCGGGCCTGCTGATCCGGGCCTGGCTGGCGGCGCGCACGCGCCTCCTGCTGTGGACCGCCGTCTCGTTCGGCTTCATCGCCCTGAACAACCTGCTGCTGGTCGTCGACCTGGTGCTGCTGCCGACCCAGGTGCAGCTGTGGTGGCCGCGCCAGATCTCGCTGATCGTGGCGATCGGCGTGCTGATCTACGCCTTCATCTGGGAGGTGGATCAATGAGCGGGCAGGAGGGATTGGTCGCCGGGGCGCTGTCCGCCGGCTTCCTGGTGCTGGCGGCGTTCTTCCTGCGGTTTTGGGGGCGGACGCGCGAGGGCCTGTTCCTGGCCTTCTCGGCCGCCTTCGCCCTGATGGCGGTGAACCAGGCCCTGCCGGTGATGCTGCACATCCCGCAGGAGGAGCGCGGCGGCATCTACCTGATCCGCCTGGTCGCCTTCCTGCTGATCATCGTGGCGGTGGTCGGCAAGAACCTGAAGCGCGATCCCGAGGGCTAGCCTTCGAGAAACGCCTCGACCTCGCGGCGGGACGGCATCGACGGCGCGGCGCCGGCCTTCTGCACCGACAGGGCGGCGGCGGCGTTGGCCAGTTCGACGGCCTCGCGCAGGTCCATGCCGGCGGCCAGGGCCGCGGCCAGGCTGCCGCAGAAGCAGTCGCCGGCCCCGACGGTGTCGACCGCCTTGACCTTCTTGCCCTCGACCAGGAACGCCTCGTCGCGGCGCACGGCGGCGACGCCGGCCACGCCCAGGGTGACGATGATCGTCTGGTCCGGACGGCTCATCAGCTTGCGGGCGGCGACGGAGACGTCCTCCAGCCGCACCGGTTCGTGATCCAGCTTGGCGTAGGTGGCCAGCTCGGTCTGGTTGACGATCAGGATGTCGGTCAGCGGAAACAGGGCCGCGCCCTGGGGCAGGGCCGGGGCGGCGTTCAGCACGCGCAGGGCGCCCTTGGCCGCGCCGGTGCGGAACAGGCTCTCGATCGCCGTGGCCGGGGTCTCCAGCTGGCAGAGCAGCACGCGCTGCCCCTCCAGCGGGGTCGAGGCGACGTTCTGCGGCGTGACCATGGCGTTGGCCCCGGCGGTGACCACGATCATGTTCTCGGCGTTGTTGGCCACCCAGACGTGGGCCTGGCCGGTCGGCACGCCGGAGAGCTCCATGACGTCGGCCACCTGCACGCCATAGCCGGCCAGCTTGGCCTTCAGGTTGCGGCCGCTGTCGTCGCCGCCGACCGCCCCCATCAGGCGGGTGGCCGCGCCCATGCGCGCGGCGGCCACGGCCTGGTTGGCGCCCTTGCCGCCCAGGAACAGTTCCAGGGACAGGCCGGCCACGGTCTCGCCCGGGCGCGGCAGGTCGTCGACCCGCGCCACGGCGTCCAGATTGATCGAGCCGAGAACGAAAACAGTCATGGTCGTGTCTTCTAGAGGTCTGTTCTTATCCGCCGCCGCCGCGCTGGAAGCTCTCGACGAGGCTGCCCGCGACGAGTCGCCAGCCGTCCACTAGCACAAAGAAAATAAGCTTGAACGGAAGACTGATCGTCGCTGGCGGCAGCATCATCATGCCCATGCTCATCAGCACGCTGGCCACGACCAGATCGATGACCAGGAACGGGATGAACAGCAGGAAGCCGATCTCGAAGGCGCGCTTCAGCTCCGAGATCATGAAGGCTGGTGTGACCACCTTCAGCGGCAGCGCCTGGGCGTTCTGGGTCTGGGGGATCTTGGACAGTCGCACGAACAGGGCCAGGTCGTCGCGGTCGACCTGGCGCAGCATGAACTGCTTCACCGGGCCGCCGGCGGCCTCGAAGGCCTCGGGCAGCTCCATCTGATGATCCAGCAGCGGCTTGATGCCGGCGTCGTACGAACGCTCGAAGGTCGGGCCCATGACGATGGCGGTCAGGAACAGGGCCAGGCTGATGATCACCGGGTTGGGCGGGCTGGACTGGATGCCGATGGCGGTGCGCAGCAGGCCCAGCACCACCACGATCCGCACGAACGATGTGGTCATGATCACGATCGACGGGGCCAGCGACAGCACCGTCATCAGGCCGACCAGCTGGACCACGCGGTCGGTCAGGCCGGCGCCGGTGCCCAGGTTGATGTTCACCGCCGACTGGGCCATCGCCACGGCTGGCATGACCGCGCAGGCGATGGCGGCCAGCACCGAGATGATCGCGGCGCGGCGGAGGTCCTCCGGCTGGGCGCCCGTCACGGACTTGATCAGGTCGCGGATCATCAGACCACGGGCTCCGGAGCGGAAACGGTCGGGGCGGGCGCGGGCGTGGCCGCCGGCCTGGCGGGCGGGACCCAGTCCAGCAGCCTGCCGTCGCCCAACAGGACCAGGCGCTCCTCGCCGTCCAGGCTGACGACCACCAGGCGGCGGGTGGGATCCAGGGCCAGGCTCTCGACGACCTTCAGCCGGCGGTCCTGCCGGGCGGCGATCGCGCGGCCGATCGCGTCGGGCCCGTATTTGCGCATCGCCCAGGCGGCCAGGCCGATCAGGCCCAGGGTGACCGCCAGCGCCGCGAGGGCGCGGATGAATTCGATGACGTCCATGGGGCCTGGAGGTGGGGATGGCGAGACAACTTGGCGCAGGCGAATGCCCCCGCTGACCCTGGTGTGCCTGACGGTTCTTAATGTCGAATTAACCCTGTTTCTTCACCATGTTCGTCATGGGACCCGACGATATCGCCCTCTTCGGCATGCTCAAGAGCCGCCTCGGTTATCTGACCGAGCGCCAAAAGCTTGTCGCCCAGAACGTGGCCAACGCCGACACGGCCGACTACAAGCCCAGCGACCTGAAGCCCTTCAGCTTCCAGGCCTCGCTGATGAACCAGGGCACGGGCGCGGCCTATCGCGGCGGCGCCAGCGCCCCGACCAACGGCGTCCAGATGATCGCGACCTCGGCGTCGCACCTGGCGCCGGCCAAGGCCCCCAGCGCCTGGCGCGAGACGTCGGGAGCCGACTCGGAAGTCACCCTCGACGGCAACGCGGTCTCGCTCGAGGACCAGATGCTCAAGATGACCGACGCGCGCATGAACTACGACGCGGCGATCACCTTCTACCAGAAGTCCATGAACATGCTGCGCACGGCCGCGCGCAAGCCGAACGGCTGAGGATTTAGGCGATGCCCGAGATCAAGTCCCAATCGCTGGCGACCATGGCCGTGGCCTCCTCGGCCCTTCGCGCCCAGCAGGGCCGCATGCGCGTCATCGCCGAGAACCTGGCCAACGCCAACTCGACCGCGCGTACCGCCGGCGGCGACCCCTATCGTCGCCAGGTCCCGGTGTTCCGGCCGGCGAACGTCCAGGGCGCCGAGGGCGTGCAGATGGTGCGCGTCAGCCCCGACGAGAGCGATTTCAAGACCGAGTACGACCCCGGCAACCCGGCCGCCGACGCCAAGGGCTACGTCAAGCTGCCCAACGTCAACACGCTGGTCGAGGCGCTGGACATGAAGGAGGCGCAGCGCGCCTACGAAGCCAACCTCAATGTCATCGAGACCGCGCGGGCCATGGAATCCCGCACCCTCGACATCCTGAAGAAATAGGGGCTAGGCCATGATCACCGCGCTCGCCGCCGCCAAGGCCTATGCCTCGCAAGGCGCCATGTCCGTCGGATCGATCGGCTCGCTCGGCGGGACGGACAAGGCGAAGGGCATGGACTTCGGCGACATGCTGAAGTCGGCCATGGACGGCGCGACCAAGGCCTCCAAGATCGCCGAACACAAGATCGCCGACCAGGTGGCGGGCAAGGCCGAACTGGTCGACGTCGTCACCGCCATCAGCTCGGCCGAGGCCAGCCTGGAAACCGTGATGGCCGTGCGCGACCAGGTGATTTCGGCCTACCAGGAAATCATGCGCATGCCGATCTAGGCGCGGCGCTTTCCTTCACATCTCCCACGAACAAAAAATGGGCCGCGTCCGAGGAGGACGCGGCCCAGTTCGCTTCAGGGGAGAAGAAAGAAACGCTACGCTTACTGAAAGGCGTGGCTCACAAATGCAGGAACGCCCGGGCCACCGCGAGCAGCCCGCCCCAGACGATCGCGTTCAGCACCGCAGCCAGCAGCACCGCGAAGCCCAGCGGCCATTGGCGCGGCGCGCGGCGGGCGCGGGGATCGAACGGACGGGCTTGGGTCGCGACGGTCATGAAGGGCTCCTTGAACCTGTCGCTCATGGTCGAGATTGACTCGGCCCCTGCGAACCTGACGACCTGTCGCGCGCCGCCTTGTCGCACCCGACTTTTGAGTCGACGCTCGCGGCCGACACGGGTTGAGTCCCGCGCCGCCCCGGAGTTCGCATGACCCCCGCCATCGTCCTCGACCAGGTCAGCAAGACGTATGGCGGCCAGGCGGTGCTAGCGCCGACCGCGCTGACGATCGCCAAGGGCCGTTTCGTCGCCCTGGTCGGCGGCTCGGGCGCGGGCAAGACCACGCTGCTGAAGCTGATGAATGGCCTGCAGACGCCGACGAGCGGCCGGGTGCTGGTCGAGGGCGCGGACATCGCCGCCCGACCCGGGCCCGAGCTGCGGCGCGGGATCGGCTACGTCTTCCAGGAGATCGGCCTCTTCCCGCACATGACCGCGGCCCAGAACATCGGCATCACGCCCGAACTGCTGGGCTGGGGCCAGGACGCGATCGCCGCGCGGGTCGATGAGTTGCTGGACCTCGTGGCCCTGCCGCGCGAGGTCGCCGGCCGCTCGCCCTCCCAGCTGTCGGGCGGCCAGCGCCAGCGGGTCGGCGTGGCCCGGGCCCTGGCGGCGCGGCCGTCGATCCTCCTGATGGACGAGCCGTTCGGGGCGCTAGACCCGGTCACGCGCGTGGCCCTGGCCGACGACGTCCGCCGCCTGCACGAGGCCCTCTCCCTGACCACGGTGATGGTCACCCACGACGTCGGCGAGGCCCTGCTGCTGGCCGACGAGGTGGTGGTGATGGCCGGCGGCGAGGTCCTGGCCCACGCGCCGCCACGCTCACTGCTGGCCGGGCATCCCGACCCCGTCGTCGCCGACCTGATCGCCGCACCAAGAAAGCAGGCCGAACGTCTCGCGGAGCTGGCCCGTGGCTGATCGCCTGAACGCCGCGCTCGCCGTCCTGCCCGAACGGCTGGGCTGGCATGTCGCCCTCTCGGCCTCGGCCCTGGCCCTGGGCCTGGCCATCGCCCTGCCGCTGGGGATCGCCGCCGCCCGCAGCCCGCGCCTGAAATGGATCGCCCTGGCCAGCGCGGGCCTCGTCCAGACCATTCCCAGCCTGGCCCTGCTGGCGCTGTTCTATCCGGTGCTGCTGCTGCTCTCTGGCCTGGCGACGAAGGTGCTGGGCCACGGCTTCCCGGCCCTGGGCTTCCTGCCGTCGCTGCTGGCCCTGACGCTCTATTCGATGCTGCCGATCCTGCGGAACGCGGCGGCGGGCGTCTCCGGGATCGACCCGGCCGTGGTCGAGGCCGCGCGGGGCGTGGGCATGACCGATCGCCAGCGACTGTGGCGGGTCGAACTGCCCCTGGCCGCGCCGGTGATCATGGCCGGGGTCCGCACCGCCGCCGTCTGGACGATCGGGGCGGCGACGCTGTCCACGCCCGTCGGCCAGACCTCGCTGGGCGACTACATCTTCTCGGGCCTGCAGACCGAGGACTGGGTGGCGGTGCTGGTCGGCTGCGCGGCCTCGGCGGGCTTGGCGCTGGTGGTCGACGGCCTGCTGGGCCTGATCGAGGCCGGCGTGGCCCGGCGCGACGGGCGGCGCCTGTGGGCTGGCGGCGCGGGCCTCGCGATCGGCCTCCTGGCGGCGCTGGCGCCCCTTGCCGGCGCGGCGCTGTCGCAGGGCCGCCCGGCCTATGTGGTCGGAGCCAAGAACTTCTCCGAGCAGTACATCCTGGCCGAGCTTATGGCCGGCCGGCTGGAGGCCCAGGGCGCCAGCGTCCAGCGTCGCGTGAACCTGGGCTCGGCCGTGGCCTACCGCGCTCTCGCGGCCGGCGAGATCGACGCCTATGTCGACTATTCGGGCACCCTGTGGGCCAACGTCCTGAACCGCGCGGACAATCCCGGCCGGGCGGCGGTGCTGGACGGTCTGCGGAAGGAGCTGAAGGCCCGCGACGGCGTCGTCCTGCTCAACGCCCTGGGCTTCGAGAACGCCTACGCCCTGGCCATGCGCCGCGACCGCGCCGAGGCGCTGGGCGTGAAGACCCTCGCCGATCTGGCGACGAAGGCGCCGGACCTCGTCATGGGCGGCGACCTGGAGTTCTTCTCGCGACCGGAATGGGCGGCGGTGGTCAAGGCCTATGGCCTGCGCTTCAAGACCAAGCGCCAGTTCCAGCCGACCTTCATGTACCGGGCCCTGGAGAGCCGCGAGGCCGACGTGATCTCGGCCTTCTCGTCGGATGGCCGGATCGCCGCCGACGACCTCGTGCTGCTGGCCGACCCCAAGGGCGTGCTGCCGCCCTACGACGCGGTGATCCTGGTCTCGCCGAAGCGGGCCGGGGATCGGCGGTTGGTCGAGGCCTTGAGGCCGCTCGGCGGGAGCATCGACGTCAAGGCGATGCAGGCGGCCAACTACGCGGTGGATCGGGATGCGGGAAAGAAGAGCCCGGCCGAGGCCGCGGCGATGCTGGCGCGCTAGAGGATCCCCGGCAGGTCCAGCCCCTTCTCCCGCGCGCAGTCCAGCGCGATGTCGTAGCCCGCATCCGCGTGGCGCATGACGCCCGAGGCTGGGTCGTTCCACAGCACCCGCGCGATCCGCTTCGCCGCCGCGTCCGTCCCGTCGCAGACGATGACCATCCCCGCATGCTGCGAGAAGCCCATGCCCACACCGCCGCCGTGATGCAGCGACACCCAGGTCGCGCCCGAGGCGGTGTTGAGCAGGGCGTTCAGCAGCGGCCAGTCCGACACCGCGTCCGAACCGTCCTTCATCGCCTCGGTCTCGCGGTTGGGCGAGGCGACCGAGCCGCTGTCGAGGTGATCGCGGCCGATGACGATCGGGGCCTTAAGCTCGCCGCTGGCGACCATGGCGTTGAAAGCCAGGCCCAGGCGGTGGCGGTCGCCCAGGCCGACCCAGCAGATGCGCGCCGGCAGGCCCTGGAACTTGATCTTCTGGCCGGCCATGTCGAGCCAGTTGTGCAGGTGCGGATTGTCCGGGATCAGCTCCTTGACCTTGGCGTCGGTCCTGGCGATGTCCTCGGGATCGCCCGACAGCGCCGCCCAGCGGAACGGGCCGATCCCCCGGCAGAACAGCGGGCGGATATAGGCCGGCACGAAGCCGGGGAAGCCGAAGGCGTTCTTGACCCCTTCCTCCAGCGCCATCTGGCGGATGTTGTTGCCGTAGTCGACGGTCGGGACGCCGGCGGCCTGGAAGTCGAGCATGGCCTGGACGTGGACGGCCATCGAGGCGCGGGCCGCCTTGTTGACGCTGTCCGGATCGCGCTCGCGGGCGTCGGCCCACTGGTCCAGGCTCCAGCCGGCCGGCAGGTAGCCGTTGATCGGATCGTGGGCGCTGGTCTGGTCGGTCAGGAGATCCGGGCGGACGCCGCGCTTGTAGAGGTCCGGCAGCAGTTCGGCGGCGTTGCCCAGCAGGCCGACCGAGATCGGCGTCCTGGCGGCGCAAGACTCTTCGATCCAGGCCAGGGCCTCGTCGATGCTGTCGGTCGAGCGATCGAGATAGCCGGTGCGCAGGCGCATCTCGATCCGCGAGGGCTGGCACTCGATGGCCAGGCACGAGGCCCCGGCCATCACCGCCGCCAGCGGCTGGGCCCCGCCCATGCCGCCCAGGCCGGCGGTCAGCAGCCACTTGCCCGACAGGTCGCCGGCGTGGTGCTGGCGACCCATCTCGACGAAGGTCTCGTAGGTGCCCTGCACGATGCCCTGGGCGCCGATATAGATCCACGAGCCGGCGGTCATCTGGCCGTACATGGCCAGGCCCTTGCGATCGAGGTCGTTGAAGTGCTCCCAGGTGGCCCAGCGCGGCACCAGGTTGGAGTTGGCGATCAGCACGCGCGGCGCGTCGGCATGGGTGCGGAAGACGCCGACCGGCTTGCCGGACTGGACAAGAAGCGTCTGGTCGTCGTCCAGACGACGCAGGGTCTCGACGATCTTGTCGAAGCTCTCCCAGTCGCGGGCCGCGCGGCCGATGCCGCCATAGACGACCAGTTCCTCGGGGCGCTCGGCGACGTCGGGATGCAGGTTGTTCATCAGCATCCGCAGCGGGGCTTCGGTCAGCCACGACTTGGCGGAAAGCTCGGTCCCCGTGGCGGGGCGGATGACGCGGGTGTTGTCGCGGCGGGTCATGCGTTGGTTCTCGCGAACTGGAGGCAAGCGTTGAGGACGTCTTCCAGCACCGCGCGCAGGGGCTCGGCGCGGTCGGCGTGGAAGGGCGTAGGCCAGGTGTCTTCGGTGGGCGGCTCGGCCGGGTCGTCCATGTAGCCCCGGCAGGCCAGCTCCATCTGGATGGCATGGACGCCGGTCGACGGCTGGCCATAGTGGCGCGTGGTCCAGCCGCCCCTGAAGCGGCCGTTGGTGACGCGCGAGCGTCCGGACGCGTCGCAGGCGGCCTCGACGGCGGCGGTCAGTTCATCGGCGCAAGACGCGCCGCTGTTGGTTCCGAGATTGAACTGCGGCAGCTCGCCGTCGAACAGGCGCGGCACATGCGAGCGGATCGAATGGGCCTCGTACAGCACGACGGTCGGATGGGCCGCGCGCAGGCGGTCGATCTCGGCGCGCAGGGCGGCGTGGTAGGGCTCGAAATAGGTCTCGCGCCGCCGGTCGATCTCGGCCGCATCCGGCCCACCGTCACGCCACAGCGGCTCGCCGTCGAAGGTGGTGGTGGGACACAACTCGGTCGTCGTCTGGCCCGGATAGAGCGAGGCGCCCGACGGGTCGCGATTGACGTCGATGATGGTGCGCGAGATCGCCGTCCGAACGATCGTCGCCCCCATCCCCTCGGCGAAGGCGTAGAGGCGATCGACCCACCAGTCGGCGTCCTTGCGCGCCAGCCAGGGGGAGACGAGGCGGGCCTCGATCTCGGGCGGGATCTCTCGGCCGGTGTGAGGGAGGCTGACGATCAGCGGGGCGTCGCCGCGCGTGACCTGGAGCCAACTCACTCGGAAATCCCCGGCAGCGCGCCAGCCGCCGCGGTCACCGCGCCCGATCGCACCAGGGCGTTGGCCGCCTCCAGGTCCGGGTGGAAGTGGCGGTCGTCGGTCAGGTGCGGGACCTTGCTCCGGGTCAGCTTGCGCACGGCTTCCAGCGTCGCGCTGGATCGCAGCGGGGCATGGAAGTCGCAGCCCTGGGCCGCCGCCAGCAGTTCGATGCCCAGGACGGCGGTGGCGTTCTCGACCATGCCCAGCAGGCGCCGCGCGCCGTGGGCGGCCATCGAGACGTGGTCCTCCTGGTTGGCCGAGGTCGGGATCGAGTCGACGCTGGCGGGATAGGCCTTCTGCTTGTTCTCCGAGACCAAGGCGGCGGCCGTGACCTGCGGGATCATGAAGCCGGAGTTCAGGCCCGGCTTCGGCGTCAGGAAGGCCGGTAGGCCCGACAGCGCCGGGTCGACCAGCATGGCGATGCGGCGCTCGGCGATCGAGCCGATCTCGCAGACCGCCAGGGCGATCATGTCGGCGGCGAAGGCCACCGGCTCGGCGTGGAAGTTGCCGCCCGACAGGGCCTCGTCCGCCAGATGGCTGTCGCCTGGGAAGATGAGGGGGTTGTCCGAGACGCCGTTGGCCTCGGTCTCCAGCGTTGTGGCCGCTTGGCGCAGCACGTCCAGCGCCGCGCCCATCACCTGTGGCTGGCAGCGCAGGCAGTAGGGGTCCTGGACGCGCTCGTCCTCCTTCAGGTGCGAGGCGCGGATCTCGGAGGCGGCCATCAGGGCGCGCAGGGCGGCGGCGGTCTCGATCTGGCCGGCGTGACGGCGCAGGGCATGGATGCGCGGGTCGAACGGCGTGTCCGAGCCCTTGGCGGCCTCGGTCGACAGGGCGCCGGTGACCAGGGCCGACTGGAAGAGGCGCTCGGCCTCGAACAGACCCGCCAGGGCGTTGGCGGTCGAGAACTGGGTGCCGTTGAGGAGCGCCAAACCTTCCTTGGGTCCGAGCGTCAGGGGCGTCAGGCCGGCGGCCTTCAACGCCTCCGCGGCCGGCAGCCGCGCGTCGCCGACGAAGATCTCGCCGACCCCGATCATGGTCGCGGCCATGTGGGCCAGCGGCGCCAGGTCGCCCGAGGCGCCGACCGAGCCCTGGCAGGGCACGACCGGCGTCAGGCCCTGGACCAGCAGGGCCTCCAGCAGCCGCACGGTCTCGACCCGCACGCCCGAGGCGCCTTGCGCCAGGCTGGCCAGCTTCAGGGCCATCATCAGGCGGATGACCGGAACGGGCGAGGGCTCGCCGACGCCGGCGGCGTGGGACAGGACGATGTTGCGCTGCAGGGTCTCCAGATCCGCGTCGCCGATGCGGACGCTGGCCAGTTTCCCGAAGCCGGTGTTGATACCGTAGACGGGCTGGTGGCGGGCCAGGATGCGCCGTACCGCCGCCGCGCTCTCGTCGATGACCGGCCAGGCGCTGTCGGCCAGGCGCGCCGAGGCCCCGCGATAGATCGCCTTCCAGTCGGCCAGGGCTACGTCGCCGGGGTTCAGAACAAGCTGGGTCACTGGCCTCTCCACACGCGCGCATGGAGCCGATTGTGGCCCATGCGATAGACAAGTTCGGCGGGACGCTGGACGTCCCAGAGGGCGAGATCGCAGGCCTTGCCGGCCTCCAGCGTCCCGCGATCGTGCAGCAGCCCCAGCGCCCGCGCGGCCTCGCGGGTGACGCCGGCCAGGCACTCCTCGACGGTCATCCGGAAGAGGGTGGCGGCCAGGTTCATGACCAGCAGCGGCGAGGTCAGGGGCGAGGTGCCAGGATTGCAGTCGGTGGCCAGGGCCATCGGGACTCCGGCTTCGCGCAAGGCCTCGATCGGCGGGGCCTTGGTCTCGCGGGTGAAGTAGTAGGCGCCGGGCAGCAGGGTGGCGACCGTCCCCGAGGCGGCCATGGCGGCGATCCCGGCCGCGTCCAGGTGCTCCAGGTGATCGGCCGACAAGGCGTCGAACGCGGCGGCCAGGGCGGCGCCGTTCAGGTTCGACAGCTGTTCGGCGTGCAGCTTGACCGGCAGGCCGTGGGCGCGCGCGGCCTCGAACACGCGGCGGATCTGGGCGGGTGAGAAGCCGATGCCCTCGCAGAAGCCGTCGATCGCGTCGGCCAGACCGCGCGCGGCGATGGCGGGGATCATCTTGTCGCACACCAGGGCCACATAGCCGTCCGGGTCGTCGCGGTATTCGGGCGGCAGGGCGTGGGCGCCCAGGAAGGTGGTGCTGATCCCCACGCGGCGGATCTCTGCCAGCGCCCGGGCGGCGCGCAGGCTCTTGAGCTCGTCGTCGAGGGACAGCCCATAGCCGGACTTGATCTCGACCGTGGTGACGCCCTCGGCGATCAGGGCGTCCAGGCGGGGCAGGGCGGCCTGGACCAGCTCGGCCTCCGAGGCCGCGCGGGTGGCGCGCATGGTCGAGACGATGCCGCCGCCGGCCCGGGCGATCTCCTCATACGAGGCGCCGGCCAGACGCAGCTCGAACTCGTGGGCGCGGTCGCCGGCGAACACCAGGTGAGTGTGCGGGTCGATCAGGCCGGGGGTGATCCAGCGGCCTTCGCAGTCGATGGTCCGCGCGGCCTCGAAGGCGGGGGCGTCTTCGGCCGAACCAGCGTAGACGATGCGGCTGTCGCGGGCGGCGATCACGCCGCGCTCGATGATCCCCAGGCCCGGCCGCGTCGGGTCGAGGGTGGCGAGACGGCAAGTTATCCACAGGGTGTCGCAACGCATCCTGTCCGCCTCCCTCTCTTGCGGCCAAACCTTGTAAGGGGCTTCAATATGTATAGACATATTTGCGAACGATGAGGCTTGTCCAGTGACCGACGCGCACAATTCCGAGATCTCGCCAGATGCGTCCAAGGTCGTCTGGTGCGAGAGCGCCCTGCTGGCGGACGGCTGGGCGCGGGGCGTGAAGTTCACGATCGTCGACGGCCGCATCGGACGGATCGACACCGACACCAGCGCGGGGGACGCCCAGCGCCTGGGTCCCGCCCTGCCGGGCCTGGGCAATGTCCACAGCCACGCCTTTCAGCGCGCCATGGCCGGTCTGGCCGAGACGCGGGGCGACACGGGGGACAACTTCTGGACCTGGCGCGAGGTGATGTACCGCTTCCTGGAGCGGCTGAATCCCGACATGGCCCAGGCCATCGCGGCCATGGGCCAGGTCGAGATGCTGGAGGGCGGCTTCACGCGGGTGGGCGAGTTCCACTATCTGCACCACGCGCCCGATGGCGGGTTCTACGACAACCCGGCCGAGATGGCGGCGCGGATGGCGGCGGCGGCGGACGAGACCGGGATCGGCCTGACCCTGCTGCCGGTGTTCTACGCGCACAGCAACTTCGGCGGCCTGCCGCCCACCGAGGGCCAGAAGCGCTTCATCCATGACGTCGACGGCTTCGCGCGGCTGGTCGAGGCCTGCCGGGAGATCGTCGCGCCCCTGCCTGACGCGGTGGTGGGCGTCGCGCCGCACAGCCTGCGCGCGGTGACCAGCGAGGAGCTCTCCGCCATCCTGCCCATGGCCGCTGGCGGGCCGATCCACATGCACGTGGCCGAGCAGACCAAGGAGGTCGACGACTGCCTGGCCGCCACCGGCGCGCGTCCCGTCCGCTGGCTGATGAACCATACCGAGGTCGACCAGCGGTGGTGCCTGATCCACGCCACCCACATCAACGCCACCGAGACCGAGCGCCTGGCCAAGAGCGGCGCGGTCGCGGGCCTGTGTCCCGTGACCGAGGCCAATCTGGGCGACGGGATCTTTCCGGCCCCGGACTACCTGGCCGCTGGCGGAAGCTTCGGAATCGGCACCGACTCCAACATCGTGATCAACGCCGCCGAGGAGTTGCGGACCATGGAGTACGCCCAGCGCCTGACCCGCCGGGCCCGCAACGTGCTGGCGGGCGGCCCGCGCCGTTCGACCGGCGGCGACCTGTGGCGCGCGGCGGTCATGGGCGGCGCGGCGGCCCTAGGCGTCGGGCGCGGCGGGCTGCGGCGCGGCGCGACGGCGGACTTCGTCACCCTCGACCGCGAGCATCCCAACCTGGTTGGCCGCGCGGGCGACACCTTGATCGACAGCCTGGTCTTCGCCGGCGGCGGGATCGACACCGTCTGGCGTCATGGCCGGCAGCTGGTCTCCGGCGGCCGCCACCACGCCCGCGAGGCGATCGCCGCGCGCTATCGCGACACCCTGAAGGCCCTGCTGGCGTGACCGGGCCCCTGCACCAGCGCATCCGCTCGGACATCGAGGCCAAGATCCGCTCCGGCGAATGGGCGCCGGGTCACCGGGCCCCGACCGAGGCCGAGCTGCTGGACCAGTACGGCTGTTCGCGGATGACGGTGAACAAGGCCATGACCGCCCTGGTCGAGGCCGGGCTGATCGTGCGCCGCAAGCGCGCCGGCTCCTTCGTGGCCCGGCCGAAGGTCCACGCGCCGGTCCTGAACATCCCCGACATCCAGTCCGAGATCATCGCGCGCGGCGAGGCCTACGCCTTCCGCCTGCTGGCCCGGGCGGTGCGGAAGGCCGATCGCGACAGCGCCGAAGAGGTGGAGCTGGCGGCGGGCGGCAAGCTGCTAGCGCTTGAAGGCGTCCACGACGCCGGCGGTCGGCCCTTCGCCCTGGAGCAGCGCCTGGTCGGTCTGAAGGCCGCGCCCGGGATGGAGGCCGCCGACTTCACCGAGCATCCGCCCGGCGCCTGGCTTTTGGAGCACGTCGCCTGGACCGAGGCCGAGAGCCGGATCAGCGCCATCAACGCCGACGCCGCCGACGCCCGCCTGCTGGCCCTGGACGAGGGGGCGGCCTGCCTGGTCGTCGACCGCCGCACCTGGCGCGAGGGCCAGCACGTCACCCGCGTGCGCCAGGTCTTCCCCGGGGAGGCCTACGACCTGGTGGCGCGGTTCGGCCCTGGCGCCTGACGCCGAGTCCAGCTTAGCTCTCCGCCAAACCGGAGAAGACGCCATGGACCTGTACGCGATCGCCGTCCCGACCTACGTCCAGATGCTGAAGGGGCTGTCGGGCCAGCTGACCAAGGGCGAGGCCTATGCCGCCGAGGGCGTGCTGTCGCCCGAGGCGCTGATCGGCGCGCGCCTGGCCCCGGACATGTTCCCGCTGTCGACCCAGGTGCGGTTCGTCTGCACCCAGGCCAGCGACATGCTCAGGCAGCTGGCGGGCGGCGAGGCGTTCGCCCCGGCCGAGGACGCGACCGACTTCGACGGCCTGCGGGCCCAGCTGGCCGAGGCGATCGCGCGGATCCAGGCGACGCCGGCTTCGGCGTTCGATGGCGCGGCCGAGCGGGCGATCGAACTGAAGATGCCTAACGGGATCATCTTCGACCTGACTGGCGAGCAGTTCCTGCGCGACTGGGCCCTGGCCCAGTTCTACTTCCACCTGACCGCCGCTTACGCGATCCTGCGCCACAAGGGCGTGCCGCTGGGCAAGCCCGACTGGGTCCCGCACATGTTCGCCTATATCCGGCCGGGGACGCTGCCGGGTGGGTGAGGGCGCTCATCCCGCCCATGGCGCGGTGCTGCTGCTGATCGACCTGCAGAAGGCGATCGACCATCCGTCGTGGGGCGTGCGCAACAACCCGAACGCCGAAGCCAACCTGGCCGCGCTGCTGGCCCTGTGGCGGCGCGAGGGCTGGCCGGTCTGGCACGTGCGCCACGACTCGGTCCACGCGACCTCGCACTACCGTCCGGGCCAGCCGTTGCACGCCTTCCGGCCCGGCGCCGAGCCGCTGGCCGGCGAGCCGGTGATCGGCAAGCAGGCCAACAGCGCCTTCATCGGCACGGCGCTGGAAGCCGATCTCAAGGCGCGCGGCGACCTTCGCCTGGTGGTCGCCGGCGTGATCACCAACAATTCGGTCGAGGCCACCGTCCGCATGGCCGGCAATCTGGGTTTTGTGACCTGGCTGGTCGAGGACGCCGGCTTCACCTTCGACCGCATCGACTTCAACGGCGTCCACCGGACGGCCGACGAGGTCCACGCCATGAGCCTGGCCAATCTGGACGGCGAATACTGCGCGGTCGTCCGTGCGCGCGAGCTTCTGGCCTAGCGCCCCGCCCAGGGCGCGGCGGGATCGCGCGGTTCGCCCCAGCGGTTGACGGCCGGATCGTCCGAGGGGGCGGGGCAGGTCTCGGTGGGCAGGTTCGCCTTCTTGTCGATCGCGCAGGCGCAGAGGCCGCAGACCTGGCTCTGCCCGGCGCCGACCAGCCTATGGATCAGGTGCTGACCTGGCGGCCGCAGTTCCGGGCAGGCCTGGCAGGCCGCCTTGCGTTTCTGGACCTGGGCCTCGGGCACGGGGCGAAAGCCGATCAGGGCCCACCGCGTCAGGGCCATCGTGGCCGCGCCCAGCAGCCCGAGCGTCGGGGCGGGCGCCCATTTGGGCAGGCTGGTCTCGACCGCGCGGGCGGCGACCTCCGACGTCGCCAAGTTGGCGGGGCGCTCCTCGATCAGGTCGCGCAGGAAGATCGGATCGACGGCCGCGCGCAACGCGACGGCCTGGGGAATGGGCTCGTCGAGATCCAGCGCCTTGGCCAGCGACCAGGAGAAGGCCACAAGGGCCCCCTCCTGACCGTCGAGATGCTCAGGCGGCCTCTCGGAGGACACCGGGCTCGCCCTAGGTGAAGGCCGCCAGGTTGGCGCCGCTCGACTGGTAACAGCCGTCGATATTGGATTGCAGGGTGCTGTTGATGGCCGAGCAGGGCACGATCCAGGGGCTGTCGGTGCACTGGACCGAGGCCAGTTCGGTGCTGGGATTGTAGGACCAGACGAAGGTGAAGCCGCTCTTGGTGAACGACCCGCTGTTGGGGAACGGGTTCGGGCCGCCGTTGTTGATGGCCAGTTGGCTGACGCACGCCCAGACCGCGGGCGTGACGTTGTTGTAGTTGAGTTGAGCGCAAGCGGACATGACAGGCCTCCCTCATAAATGCAATTTCTCGGCGAGAATTGCTGATATAAACCTATTAAGTGTGTTGAGGGATCAATGCAAGCAATAGGTGTCTTATGCGATATAATTCTCGCATAAGGTGTATATCCAGGCGGTGTGCGTCGGGGGGCGTGCGTCGAGATGCGAGGGTGGCCGCGCCTAGTCCGGCATGGTCTCGAACCGCGTCACGCCCTCGGGCGGGATCACCCAGGCCGGGCGGTCGCGGTCGAACAGCAGCATGGCCGGCTTGAACAGGCCGGGGTCGTCCAGGCTGCCGGCATAGATCGTGTGGCTGTCGTGCAGCCCGTGCTCGCCGCCGAACACCAGGCCAGCGCAGGTTGGGCACGAGTTGCGCGTCGCCTCGCCGCCCCGGAAGGCGCGGCTGCGGTACTGGCGCGCCGGACCGGTGATGGTCAGGGCCGAGGCCGGAAAGCCCATGAACGGAATGAACCCCGACCCCGAGGCCTTGCGGCAGTCGCCGCAGCAGCAGAAGCCCATGTAGTCGGGCGCGCGATCCGCCTCCCAGCGCAGCGCGCCGCACAGGCATCCGCCCTTGTAGCGCGAGGTGCTCATGCCGAGACACTAGAGGCGGCGGACGACCGCGTACAAGTATCGCGCGACGGATCAACCTCAGAAGGGTGCGCCACCCTGTTGCCTCCTTAGGTTTGTGGGGCTAGCCAGGGTGTTCGGGGGATTTGGATGGTTCGTTCCGTGTCCGGCGGCTTGGCCGTCGCTTTGGTGTGCGCCCTGGCTGGCGAGGCCCGGGGGCAGGAGTCGCCGCCGCCCGCCTCCGGCGACCAGACGATCTTGTCGGATGTGGTGATCGAAAGCGTCCGGCCTGGCGTGGCGCGAAGGATCGACCGCACGTCGTACGACATCAGGGACGACCCGCAGGCCAAGGCCGCCGCGCTGATCGACATTCTGGGCAAGCTGCCCTCGGTCAGCGTGGGCGCCGACGGCAAGGTCCGCCTGCTGGGGGCGGGCGGCGTCACCGTCCAGTTCGACGGCAAGCCGGTCCAGGGCGTGGACGTCAAGCTCAACACCCTGACCGGGGCCGATGTCGAGCGCATCGAGGTGATCACCAATCCCTCCAGCCAATTCGCGGCCCAGGGAACCGGCGGGATCATCAACATCATCACCCGCAAGCGCCAGCGGCCGGGCTGGTCCGGCCAGGCCGGGGTGGTGGCGGGAACCGACGGCGTCCAGACCCGTCTGTCGCCCAGCGTGACCCTGGGCAAGTGGACGCTGGGCGCGACGCTGAACATCAATGACCAGCATATCTCCAATCGCCGACGGGCGGACCGGACCTATCTGGACACGGCGGGGACGGCGCTGGGAACGCGGGCCGAAACCAGCCGCGTCCGGCAGAAGAACGACGGCCGGCAGGCCGAGTTCAAGGTCACCTACCGGCCGACGGACAAGCAGAGCCTGACCCTGAGCTCCAGTACGTTCTGGCTGGACGGCGACGAGCAGGGGCGACGCGTCGTGCGCTCGGCCTATGCCGGCGCGCGCGCCTACGCGGAGACTCGCGACGGCGACACGCGGATGCGCGACCAGAACCATGACCTTTCCTACGAGCGCGAGGGGCCGCGCGAAGGCGAGACGCTGAAGCTGAACGCCAACTATGAGCGCTGGCGCTGGATCCGGGCGGCCGACTTCCTGAACCAGGAAGAGGGCGTGGACCAGCGTTTCGTCACGCGCCAGGGGATCATGGACGGCGACACGACGCTGAAGCTCGACTACGAGCGGCCTCTGGGCGGCAAGGTGATGCTGACCGCCGGCGGATCGTGGGTGGGCAGCGACCACGTCAGCGAGCAGGGGCTGGACAACATCTCCGGCCCCGTCGGCCTGGGCGCCTCCTATGCCCGGCGGCTGACCAGCCGGCGCGAGACGAGCGCCGCCTATGCGACGGTCCAGTTCCCCGCCCTGGGCTGGACGGTGCTGCCCGGCCTTCGCTACGAGGACATGACCCTGGACCTGGCGGCGGCCGGCCGCGCGGTGCGCGTCCGCGACAGCGACCTGTTCCCCAGCGTGCATGTCAGCAAGGACGTGGCCAAGGGCGTGACCCTCAAGTTCAGCTATTCACGGCGCATCGACCGTCCGGACCCGGATAATCTGGATCCTAGCCTGCAATATGCGACCGGCGACAGCGCCTGGTCGGGCAATCCAGACCTGAAGCCGACCTTCACCGACGCCTACGAGGCCAAGTTCACGCGGGTGGGCGGACGGGCCAGCCTCGACGTGACCGTCTACGAGCGCGTGTCCCGCGGAGAGGTCTCCCAGATCAGACGGCTGACGCCGGAGGGGACGTCGATCACCATGCCTGTCAACGCCGGCGACGTGACGCGGCGCGGCGGCGAGGCCTCCGTGCGCGGGCCGCTGGGCGCGCGGGTCAGGTACGTGGCGACGGCGAACGTCTATCAGCGCGACGGCGAGAGGCTCGAGAGCGGCGTGGCGCGCCGGGAGCGGGCGCTGTCCTATGACGGCAGCCTGCAGCTGGACTACAAGGCCGCCGCCCCGACCAGCGCCGAGGCCCAGCAGTTCCAGCTGTCGCTGCGGGTGTTTGGCCCCAGCCGGTCCCTGCAATCGCGCGCGTCGGGCTTCTACCGCGCCGACTTCACCTGGCGGCGGCCGGTGACGAAGAAGGTCTCGGGCGTGCTGACCGTGACGGATCTCTTCAAGACCCAGAAGTACCGCAATCGCGAGTGGGGGGCGGGCTATGTCGACCTGTCGGAGGGTCGGGCCGCCGCGCCGCGGGTGCGCCTGTCGCTGACCTATCAGATCGGCGGCAAGCCGTGACGGCGCTCCGGTCCGTGGACGAGGCGGCGGGGAACCGCGCGGGGCGACGGAAGTTCGGCAACCTGTTGGTTCAGACGCTTTGGGTCGGCGCGCTTCTGTTCCTGATCTCGTTTGTCATCCGGGTTTGTGGCCAACACGTTGGTGGGTCACGCCACCAATGGGCCCGGAGAGCCCGCGAGCCTCGTCGACGGCGATGGCTTCGCAGCCTTGGCGCTGAACGCGGTCCTGTCGGGCGTGCTGCTGCCGGCGGCGATCGAGACGCCGTTCGTCGTCTACCCCGTGCGCCGCGTCGACCGCGAGCAAACCTCGATCGCGCTCTGGATCGTCATTACGGTCATCTTCGGCCTGGCCTGGCTGCTGCACGGCGCCAGCTGGGGCGCCCTTGGACAGGCCGTGGCGTTCGCGTTTCTCGCCTATGCGTCATGGGGATGGTCGCGGCGCTCCGGCAGGCTCGCCTACGTCCTGGCGATCGCGGCGCACGCCATCTGGAACGGGATCGCGATGGCGCTGTATCTGGCGACGCGCGCGCCGATCCATGTCGGCTAGGCGTTGACTGGGATAAGAGCTTGATCTTGCGGGAAAGATTGGTCCCGGTGGTGGCGGGGGGCGGGATCGAACCGCCGACCTGTGGGTTATGAATCCACCGCTCTAACCATCTGAGCTACCCAGCCGCACCAGGAGGCGCGGCTTATAGGCGAGAACCGCGCGGGATTTCAAGCGCCGGCTTAATCCGCCACGATCGCCGCCGTCGTCGCCCCCAGCGCCTTGACCGCGTCGGCCGGGGCCAGCCTGACCTGCAGCCCCCGCTGGCCGCCGTTGAGGAAGACGTAGGGCTCGGCCAGGGCGGCTTCCTCCAGCACCGTGGGCAGGCGCTTCTTCTGGCCGAAGGGGCTGACGCCGCCGACCTTGTAGCCGGTGATCCGCTCGGCGTCCGGCACGGGGGCCATGGCGGCCGACTTGCCCTTCAGGGCGGCGGCCAGCCTCTTCATGCTGACCTCCTTGTCCGAGGGCAGGATGGCGCAGGCGGGCTTGCCGTCCAGCATCACCACCAGGGTCTTGAGCACCCGGCGCGGGTCCTCGCCCAGGGCCTCGGCCGCTTGGAGACCAACCCGCTCGGATCCAGGGTCGTAGTCGTACGTATGCAGGTCGAAGGCGACGCCGGCCTTCGTCAATGCGATCGTGGCGGGGGTGCTTTTGGACATGATCTGGCTCATATCCAACCGCGCCGAGTGTTGGAAGAGTACGGACGATGATGACGGCCTTCGATCGACGGACCTTGCTGCGCGGCGCCCTGGGCTTGGGCGCCGTCGGCCTGCTGCCCGCCTGGGCCAGGGCCGGAGAGGTCGGCCGCTCGCCGGCGGCGCTGTCGGGCGAGGAGATCAAGCTGACGGTCGGCCACCAGATGGCGACGATCGACGGCCGCTCGGGCCACGCCGTCACCGTCAACGGTTCGCTGCCCGGCCCGCTGATCCGCCTGAAGGAAGGCCAGAACGTGCGGATCGCCGTGACCAACGCCCTGGCCGACGAGGACACCTCGATCCACTGGCATGGCTTGCTGGTGCCGTTCCAGATGGACGGCGTGCCGGGCGTGGCCTTCCCGGGGATCAAGCCCGGCGAGACCTTCACCTACGACTTCCCGGTGCGCCAGGCCGGCACCTACTGGTGGCACAGCCATTCGGGCCTGCAGGAGCAGGTGGGCCTCTACGCCCCGATGATCATCGACCCGGCCGGCGAGGATCCGATCGGCTATGACCGCGAGCACGTGGTGGTGCTGTCGGACTGGAGCTTCCTGCATCCGCACGCGCTGTTTCGAAAGCTGAAGGTCAATCCCGGCCACTTCAACATGCAAAAGCAGACGTTCGCCGGCCTGCTGGCGGGCCAGGACCAGTCGCTGAAGGACCGCGTCGCCTGGGGCAAGATGCGGATGGACCCCACCGACATCGCCGACGTCACGGGCTCGGTCTACACCTATCTGGTCAACGGCCACGGGCCCGGCGACAACTGGACGGGCCTGTTCGCGTCCGGCGAGCGGGTGCGGCTGCGCTTCATCAACGCCGCGGCCATGACGATCTTCAACGTCCGCATCCCCGGCCTTTCGCTGGAGGTCGTGGCCGTCGACGGCCAGCCGGTGTCGCCGGTCAGCGTCGACGAGTTCCAGATGGCGCCGGCCGAGACCTTCGACGTCATCGTGCGCCCCACCGAGGACCAGGCTTTCACCCTGGTCGCCGAGGCGTCCGACCGCTCGGGTCTGGCGCGCGGGACCCTGGCACCGCGTCTTGGAATGAGCGCGCCCATACCGCCGGTCCGTAAGCGGCCCCTGGCGACCATGAAGGACATGGGCATGGGGAACATGCATGGCGGCATGGACATGCCGGGCATGGACATGTCGATGCGGTCCCAGAGCAACGCGCCGGACGTGCCGCTGACCCCGGGCGTCCAGACCATCGCGCCGATGCCGATGGACCGCATGGCCGAGCCGCCGCAGGGGCTGGAGGATGTCGGCCACAAGGTGCTGACCTACGCCCAGCTGGCCAACCTGCATGAATCCACGGACAAGCGTCCGCCCGGGCGGACGATCGAGATCCACCTGACCGGCAACATGGAGCGCTTCATGTGGGCGTTCGACGGCGAGGCGTTCGGGCCGATCAAGAAGCCGATCGCCTTCCGGCGCGACGAGCGGGTCCGCGTGGTGCTGATCAACGACACCATGATGGCCCACCCGATCCACCTGCACGGCCACTTCTTCGAACTGGTCAACGGCCAGGAGCGGCAGCCGCTGAAGCACACGGTCAATGTCGCCCCCGGCGGCAAGGTCGCCTTCGACCTGACGGCCAGCGAGCCCGGCGACTGGGCCTTCCACTGCCACCTGCTGCTGCACATGCACGCGGGCATGTTCAACGTCGTCACCGTGCGGCC
This sequence comes from Caulobacter segnis, assembly GCF_019931575.1. Lineage (NCBI taxonomy): Bacteria > Pseudomonadati > Pseudomonadota > Alphaproteobacteria > Caulobacterales > Caulobacteraceae > Caulobacter > Caulobacter segnis. The sequence goes on from NZ_CP082923.1 coordinate 1,058,726, forward strand.
CCTGGATGGCGAGGCCGCGTGATGATCCTCGACCTCCAGCACGAGCAGCATCAGGCCGCCGATCCGCACGCCGGCCACGACATGGGGAGCATGAAGCCCGCGGCCGAGGCCGCGCCGCCGCCGGTCGTCACCCCGCGCGCCGCCGACCGCCTGTTCGACCCCAAGGCCATGGCGGCCGCCCGCGCCCAGCTGATGGTCGAGCACGGCGGCGCCAGCGTCTGGACCGTCCGCGCCGACCAGCTGGAATACCGCGCGCGCAAGGGCGCCGACGCCCAGGCGTTCGAGGGCGAGGCCTGGTGGGGGACCGACGCCGGGAAATGGGTCGTCAAGGCGCGGGGCGAACGCATTGACGGCGAGGGTTGGGAGAAGGGCGAGGCCGAGCTGCTGAAGGCCTGGCCGATCGGGCCCTATTTCGACCTGCAGGCCGGCGTCCGCTACGATCTGGCGCCGCCAAAACTCTCGAAGGGGGGGCGCAGCTACGCCGCCCTCGGCTTCGAGGGCCTGGCGCCGTACTGGTTCGAGGTCCAGGGCGCGGCCTATCTGTCGGACCGGGGCGACGTCTCGGCGCGGGCCGAGGCTTCGTACGACCTGCGCCTGACCCAGAAGTTGATCCTGCAGCCGCGCGTCGAGGCCGACCTGGCCGAGGCGGGGGCGGCGACCCTCGAGGGCGGCCTGCGGCTGCGCTACGAGATCACCCGCGAGTTCGCGCCCTATGTCGGCGTGGTGCGCGAGCGGGCCTTCGGTCCGGCGGTGGTCGCGGGCGAGCGGGCGGGGAGCACGGCGGTGGTGATCGGGGTGCGCGCCTGGCGATAGCGCCACCTATCGTTACAGATAGCTTGTCGCGGGCGTAAGCCTGGCCCAACATCCGTTTGACCGGACATCAGATCCGGAGAATGAGGGAGCCAGGCTGGATGTCGACCGCGATCGATTTCGACCGCATGCGGACCTTGGGCGACGTCGCCCGCTATCATGCGGAGGTCCGGCCCGACGCCGTGGCGTTCAGCTTCGAGGGGCGGGACACGACCTTCGCCCAGTTCGACCGCTATACGAGCCAGGTCGCCAACGCCCTGATCGCGGCGGGCCTGAGCACCGGCGACCGCATCGCCTATGTCGGCAAGAACAGCGACCACTATTTCCAGCTGCTGGTCGGGGCCGCCAAGGCCGGGGTGGTGACCACGCCGATCGGCTGGCGCCTGGCCGCGCCCGAAATCGCCTACATCGTCGCCGACAGCGACGCCAAGCTGGTCTTCGTCGGCCCCGAGCTGATCAGCCATGTCGGGGAGGTGGCGGCCGAGCTGACCCACCGTCCCGTGGTCATCGCCATGGAGGCGGATGGGGCGGGTGACAACCAGACCTTCGAGGCCTGGCGCGACGCCCAGCAGGCCACCGATCCGCACAAGCCGATCGCGACCTCGGACATCGCCATCCAGCTCTACACCTCGGGAACCACCGGCCGGCCCAAGGGCGCGATGCTGACCCACGACAACCTGCTGGCCATGCGCCGCAAGGCCGCCGAGACCCCGCTGGCCTGGAACCAGTGGGGACCGGACGACGTCAGCCTGGTGGCCATGCCGGTCGCCCATATCGGCGGCACCGGCTGGGGTCTGGTCGGCCTGATGAACGGCGCCAAGGGCGTGGTGGCCCGTGAATTCGACCCTACCAAGGTGCTGGACTTCATCGAGAAGGACCGGATCTCGAAGATGTTCATGGTGCCGGCGGCGCTGCAGATTGTGGTGCGCCAGCCCCGGGCGCGCGAGATCGACTATTCGCGCCTCAGCCACATCCTGTACGGCGCCGCGCCCATCCCGCTGGACCTGCTGCGCGAGTGCATGGAGGTGTTCGGCTGCGGCTTCGTCCAGCAGTACGGCATGACCGAGACGACGGGCACGGTGGTCTACCTGCCGCCCGAGGACCACGACCCGGCGGGCAACAAGCGCATGCGCGCGGCGGGCCTGCCGATGCCGGGCGTCGAGATCAAGGTCATCGACGAGGCGGGGAACAGCGTGCCGGTGAACGCCGTGGGCGAGATCGCCATCCGCTCGGGCTCGAACATGGCCGGCTACTGGAAGCTGGACGAGGCCACGGCCAAGACCGTCGACGCCGACGGTTGGCTGCGCACCGGCGACGCCGGCTATCTGGACGAGGACGGCTACCTGTTCATCCACGACCGGGTGAAGGACATGATCATCTCGGGCGGCGAGAACATCTATCCGGCCGAGGTCGAGAGCGCCGTCTACGGCCACCCGCACGTGGCCGAGGTGGCGGTGATCGGCGTGCCCGACGACAAGTGGGGCGAGGCCGTCAAGGCGGTGGTCGCGGCCAAGCCGGGCGTGACCCCGGACGCCGACGACATCATCGCCTTCGCCCGGACAAGGATCGCCCACTTCAAGGCGCCGAAGTCGGTGGATTTCGTGGCGGCGTTGCCGCGAAACGCGTCTGGGAAGATTTTGCGCAGAGAGTTGAGAGCGCCGTACTGGGAGGGCCGGGAGCGGCAGGTGAACTAGGCGGCCAGCTCAGCAGGCCCCCACCTGACCACGCTCCGCGTGGTCGTCCGCCCCCCGGAGGGGGCGGAAGGTGCGCCGGCGTCCTTCTTCCCCCTCCGGGGGAGGAGGGCCTAAGGCCCGGAGAGGGCAAGGCCTACTCGATGAACGCCTCGACCGTTTCCCGGGTCCCGATCATGAACGCGTCGGCCACCAGCGTCAGCGGCCGCACGTCCACCTCGGACTCGCCGCGCGCAACCAGCGTCGCGAACCGATCGTAGAGCCCCGGATATTCCCGGTTCTCGCCGACCTCGCAGGCCTTCCCGTCGATCGTCAGTTCGGCCCCGCCCAGCGACAGCTTCAGCACGCCGTCGTCGGTCCAGGCGGTGATGTCCCAGGTCTGAGGGCCGGTCTGCAGGAAGTCGAGGTCGGCGGTGATCGCCGCGCCGTCCAGGGTGGTCATGGCGACATGGCCGGCGATCGGCGACTGGACGTTCTCGGGCACCTGCAGCCGCGCGTCGGTGACGAAGACCTCGGCGGGCATGATCTCGGTCAGGATCGACAGGGCGTTGATGGCCGGGTCGAAGACGCCCATGCCGCCGGCCTGCCAGATCCAGGTCTGGCCGGGGTGCCAGCGGCGGACGTCCTCGCGCCATTCGATGGCCAGCCTGCTGATCTTGCGCGAGGCCAGCCAGGCCTTGGCCTGGGGCACGCCGGCGGCGAAGCGCGAGTGCCAGCTGGTGAACAGCACCACGCCGTGGGCGCGGGCGACAGCGGCCAGTTCGGCGACCTCGCTGACCGTGGCGCCGGGGGGCTTTTCCAGAAACACGTGCTTGCCCGCGCGCAGGGCCGAAAGCGCCGTCTCGCGGCGCGCCTGGGGCGGGGTGCACAGGGCGACGGCGTCCAGGTCGGGGCCGTTCGCCAGCATCTCTTCGATATCGTGGAAGACCGGGATGCCGCCCAGGTCGGGCTTGCTGCGGCTGGCGGCGGCGACCAGTTCGAAGCGCTTGTCCCCGGCGAGGGCGGGGATGTGCTGGTCATGGGCGATCTTGCCCACGCCGACGAGGCCGATCCGGATCACGCTTGGTTCCTCCCAGCGGCGTTCGCGCCGCCTGGGCTAATTATAGTATAAATGGAACGGCGCAAGCGCGCGGCCAAAAAAAGGGAGCGCCGCTAGGGGGCGGCGCTCCTGAAAGGGAAGAGACTTAAGAAGGGGCGGCGGGACAGGGGTAGGCTGGATCCCGCCCGCCCGTCACTTGCCCGCCGGGGAAACCGGCAGGCTCCGGGCCGCCAGGGTGACCTGGGCGGTGGAGGCGAGGACCCGGGACGAGGATCCCAGGGCGATGTCGTACTGGCCGGCCGCGATCGACCAGCCGTGGGCCTTCTCGTCCCAGACGGCCAGCAGGCGCGGATCGACCGTCAGGGTCACGCGCTGGGTCGCGCCGGGGGCGAGGGAGACCTTCTTGAAGCCGGCCAGGCGCTTGGGCGCTTCCCAGCCCCCGGCCTTCGGGGCGACATAGACCTGTGGCACGTCCTTGCCGGCCCGGGCCCCAACGTTCTTGACGTCGAAGCTGACTGTGACCTTGTCGCCGGTCGTGGTGGCCATGAGGTTCGAATAGGCGAACTTGCTGTAGGACAGGCCGTGGCCGAACGGGAACAGCGGCTCGATCTGCTTGAGGTCGTACCACTTGTAGCCGACCGCGGCGCCTTCGATGTCGTAGTTGGTGTCGAACAGCGCGCCCTCGGCCTTGCCGACGCCGTCCAGCTTGGGACGCGGCAGATCGGCCACGCTCTTGGGGAAGCTGACGGGCAGGCGGCCCGAGGCGTCGACCTCGCCGGTCAGGACGCGGGCGATGGCCTCGCCGCCGGACGTGCCCGGATACCAGGCCTCGACCACGGCCCCGACCTTGTTCAGCCAGGGCATGACCACCGGGCCGCCGGTCAGCAGCACCACGACGGTCTTCTTGTTGGCCGAGGCCACCGCGTCGATCGTGGCGTCCTGGTTCTTGGGCAGATTCAGGCTCTCGACGTCCCAGGACTCGGTCGTCCACTGGTCGGCGAAGACCAGGGCCAGCTCGCTCTCGGCGGCGAGCTTCGCGGCGCGAGCGGGATCGGTCCCGTCGTCATAGACCACCTTGGCGTTCGGATAGCGGGCCCGCAGCGCCTTCAGCGGCGAGGAGGGATAGTAGATCACCGGGCCCGGCCAGGTCGCCGGCTCCAGGCCCTTCACCGCGCGGCCGCCGACCGGATAGACCTGGGACGAGCCGCCGCCCGAGATCACGCCGACGTCGGCGTGGCCGCCGATCACCGCGATGGTCTTGGCGGTCCTGGCCAGGGGCAGCAGATCCCCGTCGTTCTTGAGCAGAACCACGCCTTCCTCGGCGTCGGCCTGGGTGATCTTGGCGTGGGCGGCCAGGGTGGCGGCGGGCAGGTCGTGGCTGGTGGGCGTGGGGACCGGATGGTCGACCGCGCCGCTGGCGAACAGGGCGCGCAGGATGCGGCGGGCCATGTCGTCGATGCGGGCCTGGCTGACCTTGCCGGCGGCCAGGTCAGCCTTCAGCGGCGCCCCGAAGAATGGCTCCTTGTCGAAGGCCTCGCCGGCCGATTCCTGGTCGAGACCGGCGTTGGCGGCCTTGGCCGACGAGTGGTCGGCGCCCCAGTCCGACATGACATAGCCCTTGTAGCCCCAGTCCTTCTTGAGGACGGTGTTCAGCAGCCAGTCGTTCTCGCAGGCGTAGGTCCCGTTGACGCGGTTGTAGGCGCACATCACCGAGTGCGGGTCCGACTGCTCGATGGCGAACTGGAAGGCCAGCAGGTCCGAGGTGCGGGCCGCGGCGTCGCCGATATTGCTGCTGACCACGAAGCGGCCGGTCTCCTGGCCGTTCAGAGCGTAGTGCTTGATCGTCGAGATGATGTGGTTGGACTGGATGCCGCGGATCTGGGCCGCGACCATCGCGCCGGCCAGCCAGGGATCCTCGCCGCCATATTCGAAGTTCCGGCCATTGCGCGGCTCGCGCATCAGGTTCACGCCGCCGGCCAGCTGGACGTTGAAGCCCGAGTCGCGGGCCTCCTTGCCGATCATCGCGCCGCCCTTGAAGGCGAGCTCGGGGTTCCAGGTGGCGGCGGTGGCGATGCCGGCGGGCAGGGCGGTGCGTTGGCGCAGGTCCTGGTGGCTGCCCTGGGTGGCGACGCCGACGCCGGCGTCGGTCTGCCACTGGCCCGGAATGCCCAGGCGCGGCACGCCCGCGACATAGCCGGCCGAGGCGTCCAGCGAGTCCTTGTGGCGCGTGTACCTCGGCTTCATGTCCGAGCCGAAGTAGCCGAAGATGACCGTGAACTTCTCGTCGTTGGTCATCGCCTTCAGCACCAGGTCGGCGCGCTGGTCGGCGGAGAGCTTGGGGTTCAGCCAGGGATGGGCGAGCGTGGCGGCCACGGGCTTCTTGGCGGCGTCGGCCAGGGCCGGGGCGACGGTCAACGCCGAGGCGGAAGCGCCGATCAGCAGGGCGAGCTGCAGGCCCCGCCAGGTCATCCGAGTCATGTTTCCTCCGTCGTGGTCTTCGTGCGCCTCGCGCGGCTCTCGGGCCGGGTCGGGGGCGGGGTTCAAGTCTTGCGACGAGGCGGCGAACCGCTCCGGGCTGGACCGGTGGACTCGCGCACCACCAGGCTGTGCTGCGCGAGGAAAGGCGTGTTGGTCTTGCCGGCGCCCTCATTGGCGCTCCAGGCGGCGAAGGTCTGCATCGCGCGCAGGGCCATCTGCTCGAACGGCTGGCGGATGGTGGTCAGGGTGGGCCAGATGACGCCGGCGATCGGCGCATCGTCGAAGCCGACCACCGACAGGTCGTCGGGGATCCGCAGGCCCCGGCGCTGGGCCTCCATGCAGGTGGCGGCGGCCATGTCGTCGTTGGCGGCGAAGATCGCGGTCGGCGGCTCGTCGATGTCCAGCAGCGCCTTGGCCGCGTCGAGGCCGGTCTTGAAGGTGAACTCGCCCTGCACGATCAGCTCGGGCGGCGGACGCGGCAGGCCGCGCGCGGCGTAGGCCTCGAAGAAGCCGTTGCGGCGGTGGGTGCTGGCGGCGTGGTCCGGATGGCCGGCGATGTGGCCGATGCGGGTGTGGCCCAGCGAGAACAGGTGCTCGACCACCTCGCGGGCGGCGGCGCGGTCGTCCATGCCGATGGCCGGGAACTGGGGATCTGGCGTGGTCGGCGTGATCAGCACGCAGCGCACGTCCAGTTCGCGCATCAGCTCCTTCATCGGGCCGAAGTCGCACTCGGGCGGCAGCAGGATCATCTCGCGGATGCCGCCGTCGGTGACGAAGGCGCGGACGCGGTCGGTCCAGCCGGGGACCGGGCCTTCGCTGAGATCGACGGACAGGTGACGGCCGGTCTCGACGCAGGCCAGCAGCAGGGCGTGGTGGACGCGGGTATGGTAGCCGCCGGACGGGTCGCCCATCAGCACGCCGACCGAGCCGGAACCCTGCGAGCGCAGGCTGCGGGCTACGGCGCTGGGCTGGTAGCCCAGGTCGTTCATGGCCGCGCGGACACGTTCGCGCGTCTTGGCGCTGACGCTGTCGTGATCGTTGAGAACGCGGGAGACGGTCTTGGGCGAAACGCCCGCCCGCTCGGCCACGTCGTTGATCGTCGTCATTGGTCCCCGTACCCGCTCAACCGCCAAGCTTGCCGGCGCACACCATCAGTCAAAGGCGGCGTCCGCAAGGCGGCGAACAACCGAAGGCATAGTCCATGTTGTCTCGTCTGTCATGTCGTCAGGACATGAATGGGTCAAAAAATGTCGATCAACAGGACAATTTCGGGACATTTCTAGCTGTCCGATCGCGTAGTTCCTGAGGCTTGGTCTATCAACCGGCGCCGATCGCAAGACACTGTGACGATCGCGCTAAGAGACCGGTACCATTTCAAAGATTATAAATAAAAACAATTATTTGTGTGGATTGATCGCGGCGCGTGGCGCGGGAGTCTGGTTTCAAGGCTACGCCAGGGGTTGAGCTTGCGGATGCGGAAAGCCCTTGTGGTCCAGGAATGACAACGTTGACATTCTTGTTGACTTGATCGGGACATTTGAGGAATGTGACGGCGTTCGATGAAGGCGCGGGGCTGGAGTCGGATATCCGGGCGCCGGGGCCGCCGAGGGATTTGGACAGTCGCCGGACAGGCGGCCGGACAAAGCCAGCAAAGCCTCAAACGTTCCTCGACAGCCGCCGGCAGAGCGGCGGCGCGGGGTGCGGGCGGGCGGCCAATAAGAACGATTTATTTGGGGAGCGAGGAATTGTCACAGGAAGCAAGGAAAGCCGTGCTCAAGCGCGGCCTGACGCTGGCGCTGGTCGCCGGCGCGTCGCAGCTGGCCCTGGCTAGCGGGGCCTTCGCCCAGCAAACCAGCGGTAGCGAGGACGCCACGGTCGAGGAGATCGTCGTCACCGGCGTTCGCGGGTCCCAGATCAAGTCGGTGGACGTCAAGCGCCGCGAGGCCGCCATCGTCGACGCCATCTCGTCGGAAGACATCGGCAAACTGCCGGACGTCACCATCGCCGACTCGCTGCAGCGCATCTCGGGCATCCAGATCCAGCGCGACGCGGGCGAGGGCAAGACCGTCAACATCCGCGGCCTGCGCCAGGTCATCACCCTGCTGAACGGCGAACAGTATCTCAGCGCCGGCAACATGGGCTCGGCCCAGCCGGACCTGCTGGACGTGCCCTCGCAGTTGATGAACCAGGTGCTGGTCTTCAAGTCGACCGACCCGCGCAACGCCCTGTCGGGCATCTCGGGCACCATCGACCTGCGCACCCGCCGTCCGTTCCAGTTCGGCGAAGGCCTGACCTTCACCGGCGCGGCCGAAGCCCAGCGCGGCGACCGCACCAAGAAGGACGACTACCTGGTCAACGGCGTCGTCAACTGGCGCAACGACCGCGTCGGCCTGATGATCGGCGCGGCCGCCAGCGAGGCCAATCTCGGCAACAACTATTCGGGCACCGTCGGCCTGTCGGGTAACAACGACTGGGGCGGCGGCTTCTCGACCAGCTACATCTCGCCCCACGGCTACGAGAGCTTCAACCGCGTGGTCGAGCGCAAGCGGATCGGCGTCAACGCCGCGTTCGAGGCCGACCTGGGCGAGGGCTTCACCCTGATCGCCGAGGGCTTCTACGCCAAGCTCGACGAGTACAATCGCGCCGTCGGCATCAACATCTCCAACCGCTGGGACGGCGGCGCCTTCGGCACCTGGAACAAGCCGACGGTGTCCACGCCGGTGGGCATCGGCAATTGGCTGGCTGTCGACGAGTACGACATCAATGCGTGGTGGGTGAACAGCTTCACCGTCAACCGCACGACCAAGTCCAAGACCAAGAACTACAATCTCGAACTGAACTACGACAACGGCGGTCCGTTCACCTTCGAGGCCCGCGCGATCCGCGCCGACGGCGACCGTCTCAGCATGAACGGCCAGGCCCAGGGCGACCTCAGCAACTGGCGCTACGGCGACGGGCGCTTCAACCTGTTCCGCGACCCGGCCGACCGCACGCGCGGCACGTTCTATCCCAAGGCCATCTGCGACAAGTTCTCGGCCGCGCGCCGGACGAACGCCATCACCGGCAGCGCCGGCGGCTGCTACCTGGATCCGAACCCGCTGGGCTACGGCGCCAATCCGCAGCTGCACTACAACATCGGCGGCGATCATCCGGTGTGGTCGGGCTTCGACACCCCGCTGGCCGGCGGCCTGGGCGCCGGCAAGTCCCTCAAGGACTACATGGCCAACAAGGACAGCTACGCCATCGGCGCCTTCTCGTCGGAAGGCAACAACGAGGTCAACTCGGACATGAACGTGTTCCGAGCCGACGGCCACTACAAGTTCGACGACAAGCTCCTGGGCTTCATCACCAAGATCGACGGCGGCGTCCGCCAGAGCAAGCGCTCGGTCGAAGTCGAGCAGTTCCACCTGTTCTCGGGCTTCTACGGCGGCACGCCGGGCGCGGTTCAGGCCAACGGCACGCCGGTTCCGGCCGGCGGCTGCGAGGCCCAGTGGAAGGCCATCGACGTCGTCATGAACCAGAACCAATGCCAGGCCGGCGAGTTCGTGCCGGATCCGGTCACGGGGCTGCCGGTGTTCCAGGGCTACACGGTCAACGCGCCGACCCGCCTGGACACCTACAACAACGTGGTCTGGGTCGACGACCTGGGCGGCATCACCAGCGGCATCCCGGGCTTCTGGGCCATCGATCCGCATGACTTCGACGACGCGGAAGCCTTCCACAAGAAGGTCTTCGGCGGCGCCATCCGGGTTCAGGTCCCGGGCCAGACCTACGACGTCTCGCTCAACGAGCAGAGCGCCTATGGCGCCACCAGCTTCGAGATCGGCGGCCTGTCGGGCATCTTCGGCCTGCGCGTCATCGAGACCGAGCTGCGCGTGAAGCAGAACCTGACCGGCGACACCCGCAACTACGGCGACACCAACGCCGACGCGGGCGACAATGTCACCGAGCGCAAGTACACCGACTGGCTGCCGTCGCTGAACGTCACCTACGACTTCAACGACCGCCTGAAGTTCCGCTTCGCCTACAGCAAGACCATGCAGCCGCTGGACCTGGGCAACTACGGCGGCGGCCTGAAGATCAACACCGCCGACTGCGGCGCGGCCCTGCCGAACGTCCGCTGCGTCACCAGCGCCGAGGCCTCGGGCAACCCGATGCTGAACCCCTGGCGGTCGCAGAACTTCGACGGCGCCATCGAGTACTACTTCGGTCGCGCCTCGATGCTGAACATCTCGGCTTTCAAGCTGAAGATCGACAGCTTCGTGACCAACGGCGTCACCACCGGCCGCTTCCCCGACCAGGACGGCGTCATCCGCCGCACGGTCAATGTCAGCCTGCCCATCCAGGGCGACGGCGGCGAGGTGAAGGGCCTGGAAGTCGGCGCAAAGCTGGCGGTCAGCGACTTCATGCCCGACCTGGGCATCCTGTCGAACTTCGGCGTGGACACCAACTACACCTACTCGCCGAGCAAGGAGTCGCGCACGGGTCTGGACGGCGAGAAGCTGCCCTTCCAGGACAACTCCAAGCACCAGTTCAACCTGATCGGCTGGTACCAGGACGGCAAGCTGCAGGCGCGCGTCGCCTACAACTACCGCACCGATCGCCTGGCCGAGGTGATGAGCAACAACATCCCGATCTACCAGGACAGCACGGGGTATGTGGACGTGAACGTCAGCTACAACGTTCGCGACAACGTCACCGTCTACTTCAACGGGTCGAACGTCACCGGCGAGATCGAGGATTACTACGCTCGCTTCGCCAAGGGTAAGACCCAGTACATCCGCCAGAACGAGTTCGAGCCCCGCTACACGCTGGGCGTCCGGGCGCGCTGGTAACCGACCCCTCTCACCTCCTGCGGCCGCCGTGGACCCCCACGGCGGCTACCTTTTTGGGAGGCGAGCCGATAGCCTGAAGGCAACCGGACAAAGACGCCGGAGCCGGGAGTTAAGTCATGCAGGACAATCGGATCCGAAAACTCGTGATCGTCGGCGGCGGCACCGCCGGCTGGATGGCGGCCGCGGCGCTGCGCCGGCACTTCCAGGGCGGCCCGCTGGAGATCACCCTGGTCGAGAGCTCCGAGATCGGCACGATCGGGGTGGGCGAGGCGACCATCCCCACCATTCGCGGCTTCTACCAGCAGCTGGGCCTGACCGACATCGAAGTGATGCGGGCCACCCAGGCGACCTGCAAGCTGGGCATCCGCTTCAACGGCTGGGTCCGCGAGGGCCAGTCGTTCATCCATCCGTTCGGCCTGTTCGGCCAGGACCTGCGCGGCGTCCCGTTCCATCACTATTGGCGCAAGCTCGCCCAGGCCGGCGAGCCGACCGACATCGCCGACTACTCGCTGGGCGCGTCGCTGGCGCGGGCGGGCAAGTTCATGGCCCCGCAGCGCAATCCCGGCTCGAGCCTGTCTATCTTCGACTGGGCCCTGCATTTCGACGCGGCCCTGTTCGCCCAGCTGATGCGCCGAGTGGCCGAGGACAACGGCGTGCGCCGGATCGACGCGCGGATCACCAAGGTCAACCTGCGTCCCGAGGACGGCTTCGTCGCCTCGCTGGACCTGCATACCGGGCAGACGGTCGAGGGCGACATCTTCATCGACTGCTCGGGCTTCCGGGGTCTCCTGATCGAGGAGGCTCTCCAGACCGGCTACGAGCACTGGAACGACGTACTGTTCTGCGACCGCGCCTATGCGGTGCAGAGCGAGGGTGTGGGAGATCCCATGCCCTACACGGACGTCACCGCCCACTCGGCCGGCTGGCGCTGGCGCATCCCGCTGCAGCACCGCTACGGCAACGGCTATGTCTATTCCTCGCGCCACATCAGCGACGAGGACGCGGTGGCCGAGCTGAAGGCCGCCGTGCCCGATCCGCTGCTGTTCGAGCCCCGCCAGATCCGCTTCAACCCCGGCCGTCGTAAGCGGGTGTGGAACAAGAACGTCATCGCGCTCGGCCTGGCCTCGGGCTTCCTGGAGCCGCTGGAGAGCACCTCGATCGCCCTGATCGAGACCGGTATCGACAAGATCAAGGCCCTGTTCCCGGACAAGGACTTCGCGCCCGAGCTGGTCGACGAATTCAACGACTGGTCCCGCCGCGAGATGGAGCGCGTGCGCGACTTCATCATCCTGCACTACTGGGCCAACCAGAGGGGCGGCGACACGGCCTTCTGGCGCGACTGCAACGCTATCACCCTGCCGGACACCCTCCAGCGCAAGGTGGACCTCTTCCGCCAGCGCGGCCACTTCGTCCGCTACCGCTGGGAGATGTTCCAGCCGGCCAGCTGGATGGCGATCTACGCCGGCTTCGAGCTGTTGCCGGACATGGTCGACCCGGCCCTGGACGGCATCGACCCCAAGACTCTCAGCGCGCCGCTGGCCGAGATGCGCAGAGCCATCGCCGACGTGGTGGCCTCGGCCCCGCCGCACGGGGCCTTCCTCGAACAATACTGCCGTCCGGCGCCCATGGCGGCGCAGTGAAAAGAATAGCGTGCAGGGAGTAGACCGATGACCGACACCAATCCGAACGCCATCAGGAAGATCGTCATCGTCGGCGGCGGCTCGGCCGGCTGGATCTGCGCCGCGATGCTGTCGCACTTCTTCCAGAAGCGCGGGCCCCAGAACGGCTGCGAGATCGAGCTGATCGAGAGCGAGCAGATCGGCACCGTCGGGGTGGGCGAGTCGACCATCCCGCCGTTCCTGCAACTGATCGCCAGCCTGGGCCTGGACGAGCGCGAGTTCATCCAGGCGACGCAGGCCAGCTTCAAGCTGGCCATCCGCTTCGAGAACTGGCGCAAGAAGGACGAGGTCTACTACCACCCCTTCGGCCAGATCGGCGGTCCGATCGGCCCGCACGAGTTCTACCAGTGCTGGCTGCGGGCCAAGGCCAACGGCCACCCGTCGGGCCTACAGGACTTCGCCCCCGCCACGGTCATGGCCGACCAGTGGAAGTTCATGCTGCCGAACAATCTGCAGAAGACCCTGCTGTCGAACGCCAGCTACGCCCTGCACATCGACGCCAACCTGGTGGCCAAGTTCCTGCGCAAGTTCTCCGAGGACCGGGGCGTCAAGCGCGTCGAGGGCATCGTCGACCAGGTCGTCACCCGCAACGACGGCACGATCGAGAAGGTCATCCTGCAGAACGGCCACGAGGCCGCCGGCGACCTCTTCATCGACTGCTCGGGCTTCCGCTCGATCCTGAACGGCAAGGCCATGGACACGCCGTTCCTGGACTGGTCCGACGTGCTGCTGAACGACCGGGCCATCACCGTCCAGACCGAGAACGTCCGCCAGCCGCATCCCTACACCCTGGCCGCCGCCCAGGACTTCGGCTGGCGCTGGCGCATCCCGCTGCAGCATCGCGCGGGCAACGGCTACGTGTTCTGCTCCAAGTACATCAGCGACGACGAGGCGCGGCACGTGCTGCTCAGCCAGGTCGAGGGCGCGCCGATCACCGACACCTGGCTGGTGCCGTTCAAGACCGGCATGCGCAGCAAGCTGTGGAACAAGAACTGCGTGGCCATCGGCCTGGCCGGCGGCTTCATCGAGCCGCTGGAGTCGACGGCTTTGCATCTGATCTATCGCGGCATGGACTTCCTGCTGCGGTTCTTCCCCGATCGCGACTTCGCCCCGTCGCTGCAGGCCGAATACAACCGCCGCATGGCCGCGGACTACGAGGAGATCCGCGACTTCATCGTGCTGCACTACTACACGACCCAGCGCGACGACACGCCGTTCTGGCGCGAGTACCAGCATGTCCAGCCGCCCGAGAGCCTGCGCCAGCGGATGGAGCTGTTCCGCGAGACGGCCACCCTGCGCGACGGCGTCGACGACATGTTCCGCGCCCCGTCCTGGCAGTCGGTGATGGAGGGCATGGGCGTGCGGCCCAAGCGCTATCAGCAGCTGGTCGACACCGCGCCGTACGAGGTGATCCGCCAGACCCTGGACGCCTCGGCCCCGATCGTGAAGCAGCAGGCGGCGGCCCTGCCGGACATCGGCGAGTTCCTGGCCAAGCATTGCCCGGCCCCGCCGCCCCCGCCGCCGCCGGAACACCGCCGCCCGAAGGCGGCGGCGCCGGCGACCGCCTAGACCGGCTTCGCCAGCAGATCGGCTGCGTCGTCCAGGCCGCGCTTGCGCGCCGCGTCGGCGGGTGTGTCGCCCTTATCGTTGCGCCGCTTCGGGTCCGCGCCGCGCGCCAGCAGCAGGCGGGCGACGGCCACGGCGTCGTCCTCGTCGTCGGGCAGGCAGAACAACACCGTCGGCGCGTCGCCGGGCAGGACCTGGCTCACCCGCTCGGGCTCGGCGTCCAGCACGGCGGCCAGGCGGTCCAGCCGCGCCTGGCTGGCCAGGGCGCGGATGTCGCGGCTGATCGGGGCCAGGCGATCGGCGATGCGGGGCTGGCCCAGCACGACCGCCCAGCTCAGCGGCGTCCCGCCCCAGCGTCGCTCGCGGACATCGACATCGGCGCCGGCGGCCAGCAGGCGCTCGACCGCGTCCAGCGACCCCGACTGCACGGCGCGGTGCAGAGGCGTGATCCCCTCGTGGCCGGCCGCACCGACAGCGGCGCCCAGCTCCAGCAGCAGGGCCACGGCCGGCGCGTTGCCGTGCTCGGCGGCCGACAGCAGGGGGCGGGGGGAGCGCACGACCTCGGGCTGGGCGGCGACCAGGGCCCGGGCTTGCGCCGCATCGCCGCGCGCGGCCAGGGCCTGCAACGCCTCGGCGCCGGCCAGGGCGACCGGGGCCGCGCCGTGGGCTTCCAGCATCTCGGCCATCGCCGTGAAGCCCGACAGCCGGGCGATCGCCAGGATGGGTCGCTTCTCGTAGGCGTGCGGGGTGTTGGCGTCGGCCCCCCGTTCCAGCAGCCACTGGGCGCGCAGCAGGTGGTTCTGGCCGACCGCGTTGCCCAGCAGGTAGTTCAGCGTCGAGCAGCCCAGGTGCTCGCCCAGCCGGCCCTTGGCGATCACCCGCCACTCATCGAGCTGGCCGGCCGCCTCGCAGTGGCGCCACAGCACGTCGTACCAGTGGGTGTCGTGGCCCACGATCGAGACGTTGTAGAGCGTCTGCAGCTCATAGGGCGTCGCGCCCGCCGCGATCAGCATCTCGACCAGGGCCTCGGCCTGCGGGTGGCTGGGCTTGGCGCCTTCGCCCAGGCCGACCGCGCCCGTCATCACCTTGAACGGATTGTCCCAGCCGTCGTTGAACGCGAAATTCGGATCGGCCCCGGCGTCCAGCAGGCGCCGGGCGATGGCCAGGCCGTTGACCGCGTCCAGCCGGCCGTAGGCGACATGGTCGAGGGCGGTCCAGCCCCGGACGGGATCGACCCGCGTCGCGGCTTGCGGATCGCGGGCCAGATGCCGCTCCACCGTCTCGAGGTCACCGCAGGCCGCCGCCGTGAACAGGCTGTCGCGCGCCAGGTCGGGATAGCGCTTGAGGATCCGCCGGGCGATGGCCGGCTCTCCGTCCCAGCCGTGGCGCAGGATCTGTTCGATCCGCTGGCTGCGGGTCTGGCGGTCGATCGCCAGGTCGTCGAGGGCGGCCGTTAGGGCGATCCAGCTCTCCTGGCCGTATTCCAGGGCCAGGGCCTGCTGGACGTCGCGCAGGCCAGGCTCGGCCGGGGCCTTGGACCAGGCGGCCGCCAGCCGGGACCGGGCCGCGGGATCGCCGGCGCGCAGGGCCTTCAGCCACCGCTTGGCGTCCTTGCGCAGAGTGTCGAGTTGCGTTTTGGGCGTGAGCGCACGGCTCATGGGAAACCTTCCTTCCGATGGCCGAACGTCCGCTTACGAAGGGCCGGAAGAAGGCTCGTAAGATACCTGGAAGGTCAGGCTGGATGGGAGCAGTCTCCCTTGCCGCGGACAGGCGGCGCTCCAGAAGCGCGCTGCCGATATCAAGAGCGCAGCGCGCCTGGCCCGTCAACCGGCGACTAGGCCGGATCGACATTTCAGCTTTGAGCCACCCAAACCCGCTCATCCCCGCGAAAGCGGGGACCCAAGCAGCCTCTCAGCATGCTTTGAGCGCCGAAATTGACCCTCTAGCTCAGCTTGGGTCCCCGCTTTCGCGGGGATGAGCGGTGATAGGATGCTGAATCTAGACAGCCTTGATGAAGGTCGATCCGCTAGACCCGCTTCATGCTGATGATCTTGACCGGCGGGTTCAGGATCTGGCCCTTCATCGACGGGACGTTGGTCGGGCCGTCGGTGCGGCCGGCCAGGATCTTCTTCACGACGTCCATGCCCTGGACCACGTAGCCGAACACGGCGTAGCCCTGGGCCGCGTCGGACTTGCCCGGCTTGGCGTCCAGATAGGGCTGCGGGCTGGCGCAGATGAAGAAGTCGGCCGTGGCCGAGCCCGGCGCGTCGCGGCCCATCGAGACGGCGCCGGTCGTGTGCTTGAGGCCGGTCTTCAGCGTGCTCTCGTGGGCGATCGGCGGGGCGCGGCGGGAATAGGGCTTGGGCTGGCCCTGGATCGAACCCGCGCCCTTGGCGCCCTTGGCCCGGTTGGCGCGGAAGAACTGTCCGCCGTCGAAGCGATGCCGGTCGACATAGGCCAGGAAATTGGCCGCCGTGATCGGGGCCTTCTTGTCCTCCAACTCGACGACGATCACGCCCTTGTCGGTCTCGATGGCCACGCGCGGCTTGCCGGCGGCGAAGGCTGGGGAGGCAGAGAGGGCGGCCAGGGCGCCGATCAGCGCGCGGCGGGCGATCTTCGAGACGGTCATGGCGGCTCCCTGGGTTCGGGTCGGTGATGGCACAACATTTCCGCGCCGTCAGCCCGGTCGCGGCCATGGCGAACGATGTTGTTCCGTGCGAGGTCTGCGGCGAGCGCCCGTTCGGAGAAGCCCATGCTGTACGCCATCCTGGCCTATCACGTCGAAGAGACGGTCCAGTCGTGGTCGCCGGACGAGGACGCGGCCCTGATGAGCGACCTCAACGAGGTCCATGATCGCCTGACGGCCAAGGGCCAGCTGGGACCGGCCGCGCGGCTGGGCGGCACCGGCGGCGGCGTCACCCTGCGCGGCCCGGGCCGGGGCTTCATCACCGACGGCCCGTTCGCCGAGACCAAGGAGCAGTTGCTGGGGTTCTATGTCGTCGATGCGGCGACCCAGGACGAGGCCGTCGACATGGCCCGGGACCTGCGCAAGGCCAATCCGACCGCCGTCTACGAGATCCGGCCGATCCTGCTGTACCTTCCCGGCGCGCCATTTCCCGTCACCGAGGCTCCTCCGGCCGGTTGACGCAGCGTCCCCAAGAAAAGTGACCGCTACCAGATTTCCTCGGTCGCAAGAGTCACGTTCGTCGAGTTAGGGTCTGCGCGCATTGGGGCGACCGCGGGGGACACGCGGCGCGTTTGAGGGAAGGGACTAAGCGTATGGGGGCTGACAGCCAAGCCGCGACCGCGCCGACTGGACAGGGCAAGGGCCGTGACGCGCTGGTGATCGGGGCGTCTTCGCTCGGCACCGTGTTCGAGTGGTACGACTTCTATCTCTACGGCTCGCTGGCCGCGATCATCACCAATCACTTCTTTTCGGGCGTCAACGAGACGACCGGCTTCATCCTGGCGCTGCTGGCCTTCGCCGCCGGCTTCGCGATCCGGCCGCTGGGCGCGGTGATCTTCGGACGCCTGGGCGACATCTGGGGCCGCAAGAACACCTTCCTGATCACCATGCTGTTGATGGGCCTGTCGACCTTTGTCGTCGGCCTCCTGCCGTCCTACGCCCAGATCGGCGTCGCGGCCCCGATCGCCCTGGTGGTCATGCGCCTGGTCCAGGGCCTGGCCCTGGGCGGCGAGTACGGCGGCGCGGCCACCTACGTCGCCGAGCACGCCCCGGAGGGCAAGCGCGGCTTCTACACCAGCTGGATCCAGACCACGGCGACCGTGGGCCTGTTCCTGTCGCTGGCGGTGATCCTGGTCACCCGCACCCAGCTGGGCGAGGAGCAGTTCAAGGCCTGGGGCTGGCGCATCCCGTTCCTGGTCTCGATGCTGCTGCTGGGCGTGTCGCTGTGGATCCGCCTGAAGCTGCACGAGAGCCCGACCTTCCAGAAGATGATCTCGGAAGGGAAGGGCACCAAGAAGCCGCTCGCCGAAGCGTTCGGCAACTGGAAGAACCTCAAGGTCGTGCTGCTGTCCCTGGTCGGCCTGACCATGGGACAGGCGGTGGTCTGGTACACGGGCCAGTTCTACGCCCTGTTCTTCCTGGAAAAGACGCTGAAGCTGGACGGCGCCCTGTCCAACACCCTGGTGGCGGTCGCCCTGCTGATCGGCACGCCGTTCTTCGTGATCTTCGGCTGGCTGTCGGACAAGATCGGCCGCAAGCCGATCATCATCCTGGGCTGCCTGCTGGCGGCGGCGACCTATTTCCCGATCTTCAAGGGCATCACCACCTACGCCAACCCGGCCCTGGCCCATGCCGAGGCCTCGTCCCCCGTGGTGGTGTCGGCCGACCCCGCCACCTGCGCCTTCCAGTTCGACCTAATCGGCAAGGCCAAGTTCAACACGCCCTGCGACGTGGCCAAGGCCTACCTGGCCAAGGCCGGGGTCAGCTACAGCGTCCACGCCGGTTCGGCCGGCTCGCCGACCTCGGTGCAGGTGGGCGCGGTGAACCTGGACGGCTTCGATCCCAAGGGCGCGACCGGCAAGGCCTTCGCCGCCGCCCGCAAGGGCTGGGAAGGCGAGCTGGGCGACCAGCTGAAGGCCGCCGGCTATCCGGCCAAGGCCGACGCGGCGCTGGTGAACAAGCCGGCGGTCATCGGCCTGCTGGCCCTGCTGGTGATCTATGTGACCATGGTCTACGGCCCGATCGCGGCCATGCTGGTCGAGCTGTTCCCGACCCGCATCCGCTACACGGCCATGTCGCTGCCCTATCATATCGGCAACGGCTGGTTCGGCGGCTTCCTGCCCACGACGGCCTTCGCCATCGTGGCGGCCACGGGCAACATCTACTCCGGCCTCTGGTATCCGGTGATCATCGCCGGAGTGACCGCCGTTATCGGAGGTCTGTTCCTGAAGGATACGCGGCACAATCCGATCGAGGATTAGGCAATCGACCTTGCGCGACCCGGCGACGACGCCGTCGCCGGGTTGCCTTCCCGCCGCTAATCCGCTTGGCTGCGCGCCGAGGGGAGCGTTGATGGCTCAAGACGACGAAGACAGGCGCGCCTGGTTTCGGCGGGAAATCCTGCCGCTGGAGCCGGACCTGCTGGCCTATGCCCGGCAGTTCTGCCGCGACGGACAGACCGATCCCGAGGACCTGGTCCACGAGACGTTCGCGCGCGCCATCGCCTGCAAGACCTGGCGCGAGATCGGCAATCCGGGCGCCTTCGCAACGCGCATCCTGCGCAACTGCGCCCTGGACGCGCTGCGCCGTCGCAAGGTGCTGACCATAACCGCCGTCGCCGACTTCGAGCGCATCGAGCCGATAGACGAGGCGCCCGGCGCCCACATGATGCTCGAATCACGTGAGGAACTACGCGCCCTGGCCGACGCGATCGCGGAGCTGCCCGCGCAGTGCCGCCGCGTCTTCACGTTGAGAAAAGTTTACAGCCTCTCGCCGGACGAGATAGCGGTTAGGCTCGGCCTCTCCGTCTCAACTGTTGAGAAGCACTTGGTGAAGGGCCTCCGGTACTGTTCCGACAAGTTGGGACGTCGTATCGGGCGCAAGAGTAAGGTCGACGAAGGACGCTCATGGAGCGCGAGACGGGATCACGACGCGAAGCGGTGAGGCAGGCGGCCGCCCTCTGGGTGGTCAAGCTTGACGACGCTTCGTGTTCCGCCGCCGACCGCGCCGCCTTCGAGGCCTGGCGCGCCGAAAGCCATGAACACGAAGCCGCCTTCGAACGCGAAGCCGTCGCCTGGGCGCGGCTCGACCGCCTGCGCGCGTTCCGGCCGGGCCTGGAGCGGCCCGATCGTGACCTGCTGGCGCCCGAACGCCGCCTGACCCTGCCCCTAATCCTGCCCAAGATCAGCCGTTCGCCCTGGGCGCGGGGCCTGGCCGCCGCCGCGGCCGTGGCCCTGACGGTGACCGGCGTCATGACCTTCGGCGGCGGCACGGCCTACGCCACCGCCATCGGCGAGCGCCGCGTGGTCGTGCTCAGCGACAACAGCCGCATCGAGCTGAACACCAACAGCAAGGTCGTCGTCCGCTATCGCCACGGCGTGCGCGAGGTGAAGCTGGTGCGCGGCGAGGCGGTGTTCGAGGCCGCCAAGGACGCGCGGCCCTTCCTGATCAAGGCCGCCGACGCGGTGATGCAGGCCGACGCCGGGGCCGAGATGGCCGTGCGCCTGCGCTCGGACGGCGCGGCCGTGACCGTCAAGCGCGGCGCTGTCGACCTCGATCCCGAGCCCGCCGAGCGCAAGGACGAACTGCGGCTGAAGGCCGGCGTCACGGCGATCTACAGCTCGGCCGGCAGCCGCTCGCGGGCGGTTTCGGACAGCGAGATCGACCGCGCCCTGGCCTGGCGCCAGGGCGCCATCGCCCTGAACGGCCAGTCGCTGGAGCAGGCGGTGGCCGAGTTCAATCGCTACAACCGCCAGCAGATCAGCATCGTCGACCCGTCGATCTCGGGCCTGCGCCTGGCGGGCTACTTCCAGACCACCGAGCCCAAGAGCTTCGTCACCGCCGTGACCAGCGCCTTCCCGGTGCGGGCCTCGGAAGGGACCGACGGCGCGATCCGCCTGACGCGGCGCGGGTAGGCCGAAAAAAGTTCCTTTCCTCGATGGCGGAAAACCGACGCTACGCCGTCGGTGTCGTGAAGGCGCTCTCCCGTAGGGGATTGGAGGGGGCCGAGAGGGGTTACCAAGAAAAATGTCGATCGACACGCGTCGCCGCACCGTTCGCGGCTTCCTGATGGCGTCCGCCGCCGTCCTGGTCCTGGCCGGTCCGGCCCTGGCGCAGGAGGCCCGTCACAGCTTCAACATCCCGGCCGGCGACGCGGTGACCGCGCTGCAGGCCTTCGCCAAGCAGTCGGGCAAGCAGGTCCTGTTCCCGTTCGAGGCCGCCACGGGCAAGCGCACGCCGGCGGTGACCGGCGACGTCGCCGACGCCGACGCCCTGTCGCGCCTGGCCAAGGCCGCCGGCCTGGTCGTCGCGTCCGATGACGGCAAGACCATCACGCTGCGCCAGGCTCCGGCCGAACTCCCCCAGTCCCAGGGCGCGGGGGCCGGCGCGACGAATGAAGAGGCTCAGATCGTCGAAGCCATCGTGGTCGTCGGCTCGCAGATCGAAGGCGCTCGGACCACGGAAGCCCTGCCGGTGACGGTGGTCGGCGAGAAGGAAATCATCGCCACCGGCGCGGTGTCGGGCGACGAGCTGTTCCGCTCGATCCCGCAGGCCGGCGACGTGCAGTTCCAGGAAGCCCGCACGACCGGCAACCTGAACGACGCGCGCGGCGACGTCTCGTCGCTGAACCTGCGCAGCCTGGGCACGGGCAACACCCTGGTGCTGCTGAACGGCCGCCGCGCCGTGCTGGCGCCGGGCACCCAGACCGAGAATCTGGTGCCGGTCCAGACCGTCAACACCAACTCGTTCCCCGTCTCGGGCGTCAAGCGGGTGGAAGTGCTGCGTGACGGCGCCGCGGCCATCTACGGCGCCGACGCCGTGGCCGGCGTGGTCAACATGGTGCTGGACACCAAGTTCCAGGGCCTGCGCGTCGAGACCCAGCTGGGCGGCTCGGAAGGCACGGGCTACCGCGAAGGCACGTTCAACGTGAAGGCCGGCACGCGCCTGGAGGACGGCACCCGCCTGACCTTCTTCGGCAACTACACCGCCCACAGCCGCATGATGGCCAGCGAGCGCGACTACTCGGCCAGCGAGGATCACCGCGACGCTCTGGCCGGCACGGCCTGGGCCACGGACACGGCCTTCGACAACCGCTCGACCTCCAGCCCCTGGGGTTCGTTCACCCTGATCCCGTCCTCGACCGCGCCGCGCCAGAACGGCGTGGCCCTGACGACCTCGGGCGTGTTCCACATCGAGCCGACCTCCAACACCGCCGCCGGCTGCTCGTCGGGGACGCTGTCGGGCGACATCTGCATCCGCGCCGGCACGATCACGGGCACGAACGATCGTGTGCTGCGCTACAACGAGAACGCCGACCGCACGCTGAAGGGCGGCCTGGAGCGTACGAACCTCTTCTCGACCGTCGAGCATGACTTCGGCGACATCACCGCCTACGGCGAGGCCGGCTACTATCACGCGCTGTTCACCGGCAGCCGCGAGCAGTCCGCTCCCCTCAGCTCGGCGCCGATCAGCATCGCCGCGAACGCCTACTGGAACCCCTTCGGCCCGACGCTGCTGGCCAACGGCTCGGCCAACCCGAACCGTCTGTCGGGCCTGACCGGCGTGGCGACCTCGGGTGTGGCGATGACCATCACCACCTATCGCCCGGTCGATACGGGTCCGCGCACCTACACGGTGACCGACGACAGCTTCCGCGTCCTGGGCGGCGCCAAGGGGTCGTGGAACGGTTGGAAATGGGACAGCGCGCTGCTCTACTCCGAGGCCCGCACCAAGGACATGACGCATAACGCGATCAGCAACACGCTCTTCCAGGCCGCGCTGAACCGCACCGACTCGTCGGCCTACAACCCGTTCAACGGCGGTTCGCTGACCGACTACTCGGGCGCCGACGCCACGCCCAACAGCCAGGCGACGATGAATTCGTTCCTGGTCAACGTCTACCGGATCAGCAAGACCTCGCTGCTGATGGGCGACTTCAAGGTGTCGAAGAAGGACCTATTCCAGCTGCCCGGCGGCGACGTCGGCTTCGCGGCCGGGGTCGAGCTGCGCCGCGAGACCTATGACGACGATCGCGACGACCGCCTGGACGGCACGATCACCTACACCAACAGCGTCACCGGCTTGACCTATGGCAGCGACGTGATGGGCGCCTCGGGCTCTCCGGACGTCTCGGCCCACCGCTCGATCGCCTCGGCGTTCTTCGAGCTGGCCGTGCCGGTCATCTCGCCCGAGATGAACATCCCGTTCGTCGAGGAGATCAGCCTGCAGATCGCCGCTCGCGACGAGCACTATTCCGACTTCGGCAACGTTCTGAAGCCTAAGGGCGCGATCTACTGGAAGGTGGGCCAAGGCTTCGCGCTGCGCGGCTCGGTCTCGCAGAGCTTCCGCGCGCCGAACCTGCCGCAATTCTACAGCGACGGGACCTCGGTCTCGAACACCCGCACCGACTGGGCGGCGTGCAAGATCAACAACCCGTCGGCCACCACCTGCTCCAGCGCCGGCACGATCGAGGTGCGCAGCGGCAACCAGAACCTGAAGCCGGAAGAAGCCGACAACGCCACCGTCGGCTTCGTCTACCAGCCGCGCTTCATCCCGATGGAATACGGCAAGCTGACCCTGACCACCGACTTCTGGTCGATCCGCGAAAAGGGGGTGATCGGCATCCTGGGCGGCGGCAACCAGATCGCCCTGGACTGGCTGCTGCGCCAGCAGGGCTCGTCCAACCCGAACGTGGTGCGCGACGCGCCGGTCGGCTCCAACACCGTTGGGGCGATCGCCTATATCAACGACACCTACGCCAACCTGCAGCCGCGGATGGTTCAGGGTGTCGACTTCTCGCTGGCCTACGACCTGGACGACACCCCCTGGGGCGACTTCGGCCTGAACGTCAACGTCGCCAAGCTGCTGAAGTACGACCAGTCGCCGAGCCCGACCGAAGCCCTGCTGCAACAGGCCGTGGCGGCGGGCCAGTTGCCGGGCGTGTCGATCACTAGCTCGGGCAACCAGATCGGCATCGGGGGCAATCCCGAGTTCCGCGGCAGCGCCAGCCTGACCTGGCGCAAGGACGGCTGGGGCGCCGGCGCCTTCGTCAACTATGTGGGCGAGGTCTACGACACCGGTTCGACCCTGACCGGCGGCGAATACTACCAGATCCCCGCCTGGACGACGGTCAGCCTGTACGGCCAGTACGCGTTCGGCGAGGGCCGGTTCGATGGCTCGACGGTCCGTGTCGGCGTGCGCAACATCGCCGACAAGGATCCGCCGATCTCGTCCAGCAACTTCGGCTACTACGGCTCGCTGCACAATTCGACCGGCCGCTACTGGTACATGAACGTGTCCAAGCGGTTCTAAGGCCTCAAGCCCTTGGAGCGCCTAGCGCTCCGGGGGCAAAGACGATCGCGTCATAGGGGGCATCCTCACCCCCGAGCGTCCCCGAAGGCGCGATCATTCGGCGCCGGAGCTGCCCCTCCGGCGCCGATTTCATTTTCGCGTTTGCGCTAGATCAACGTCGCCGTTCCGGGGGCGGCGCAAGTTTCGTTTCGAGGTCTGGCGAGGGGCTGCGGTCCGGCGTCTGGCACGGTCCTCACGGTTCGACGTCATCGCCAGTCGACGTCGGACGGTTGCTGCTCTCGGGGCGGCTCCCCCAGTGGTCCCGAGCGAGATCGGCGCCGGATTCCCCTCCGGCGCCGATTTTTATTTCGCGGCTCTGCTTCAAACGCCTCCAATACCCACCTCCCCGGCGAAAGCCGGGGCCAGATTCATCCTGGGGCGACGGATATGAAAGCGCCCTCCGTCGAGGGACGACGAAGGGCGCTCTGGGTTCGATCTGGGCCCCGGCTTTCGCCGGGGAAGCGGTTTATTTGCTCGCCACCGCCGGCCCGTACAGCAGGCCGTTGAACAGGAACTTGAACGTTCCGTACGACTGGGCCCGCTGGGTGATCTCCGGACCGAAGGCGAAGACCTTGCCCTTGCCGACGTCGATGTCGAGCATGGCGGTCGAGCCCTTCAGCTTCTCCTGACCCACGGCCCAGCCGCTGCGCAGCGGCTTGTCGGTGTCGAACCAGGCCACGCGCGACACGCCCTTCACGTCGGGCTTCACGGTGAAGGCCGGGCTGCGGTCGAAGAACACGTCCACCTGGTCGGAGGCCCCGTAGGCCAGGGGCTGCTTGGGATCGACCTTGGCGCGCAGCACCGAGCCGGGGATGTAGAGCTCGCGGTTGGTCAGGGCCTTCAGCTGGCCGTTCTCCATCTTGGCGGTGGCGACGTCGACCGGCGCGCCCAGGGCCGTGGCCAGGCGCGTCGAGGCGCCGATGGCCACCACCGTGCCGCCGCCCTTCACGAACTCGGCGATCTTGGGCAGGGTCTTGTCGTCGCTGACGCGGCCCAGCCACGCGCGATATTCGGCCGGGATCTCTTCCGGCTTGGGCTGGGTCGAGGGACGGCCGGCCTTGAACGGACCGTCGGCCGGGGCCGGGACCGTGCCGTCGGCGAAGACCAGCACGTCGAAGTCCTTGGCGATGTCGCCGGCGTCCAGGCGCTGAGGATAGACGACCTGGAAGGGGGCCTCGAACTTCTCGAACATCCAGCGGTTCCAGCCCGAAGGCATCGAGCCGCCATAGACGTCCACCAGGCCGATGCGGACCGGCTTCAGGGCGATGGTCGCGCCCGACGGCTTGCCGCCGACGGCATAGGCGTCGATCCCAAGATCCTTGACGCCCTTGTCGATCACCGCCTTGGCGGCGGGCGAGGCGGGGACGAAGATCGCGCCGGGGCCGAAGGCCATCTTGCCGGCCTTGGCGCCGTCCTTGACCCAATAGACCTTGGCGCCGGCCTTCAGCAGGCGGTTGGTCAGGGTGAAGCTGCCGTTGGTCTCGTGGCTGACCAGCCAGCCCGCGCCGCCCGAACCCTTCACCGCGCCCGGCGTCACCGTGATCAGGTCCGGCACGCGCGTCGTCGGGGCCTCGAAGCCGTCCAGGATGCGGTCGAACTTGATCCCCATCTGGTAGGCCAGGGTGTAGCCGGTGACGTCATAGGGCGCCTTGGGCGGGCCGCCCGGGTACTCGAGATCGTGCGGGTGGTCCTGCGGCTCGAACATGTCCAGCACGTGCGGGCGATAGGCCTGGGCGGTGCGCACCACGTACGAGCCGGCCGGATAGGTCTTGCCGGCGATGGTGAAGGGCTTGGACGCCTTGTCGACGTCGACGCCGGTCTTGATCAGGGCGTTGAGGAAGGCGACCACGGTGGGCATATCGGCCTGGTCGGCGGGGATGACGTAGGCGCGGGCGTCGCGGCTCTCGGGCGTCTGGATCACCGACTTGAACAGGGTCGGGTCGACCGCCGCGCCGTACGGGCCGGGCTTGCCCTTGCCGGCGGCCGCCAGTTCGTCGACCTTGGTCGGGGTGATCGTCCAGCTGTCGCGCGAGCCGCGCTTGATGCTGTTGTCGCCCATCTTCCAGATGTTGAAGAGCAGGCGCTCCTTGTTGCGGGCGGCGTAGTCGATGACCGCGCGGTTCATGGTCCACTGGTAGTCCAGCGAGTCCTGCAGGTGCCACTCGCGCGGGGCGATCGGGGCGGGGCGGTCGTTGCCCGGCAGCTGCAGTTCCGGCACCAGGTTGACCGTCGTCGGGGTCGGGCCGCCGATAATCTCGGTCAGAAGGCCGATCGAGTTGTGGAAGTAGGCGACCGACCGTTCCATGCCGTTGTGCCAGGTCGAGTAGGGCGCGGCGCTACGGGCGCCCGAGCCGGGCTTGTCCTCGGCCACCAGGCGGCTGTGCATGGCCATGCCGATCTCTTGCAGCTCGGTCATGACCAGCGGGTCGTAGTTGAAGTTGAACGGGTCGCGGAACGGCGGGACGAACACCACCATGCCGTTGGGGCCGGTCTGGTGCTGGTTGTAGACGATCTGCGGATACCACTCGCGGAACAGCTGCTTGTTGACGTTGGTGGTCTCGGCCATCGACGACATGAAGCTGTCGCGGTTGTTATCGTGGCCGATGTACTTGTGGTACAGGCGCGGCAGCGAGTTGAACTCGCGCTTCTTCGGATCCTGGTTGCGCATGTACCAGTCCGAGATCATCTCCATCCCGTCCGGATTGTCCTGGCCGAACAGGATGATGGTGTCGTCCAGCATGCGCAGGGTCTCGGGATCGTCCTGGCTGAGCATGCGGTGCAGGACCTGGATCTGGCCCTGCGAGGTGATGGTCTCGCTGGCGTGCAGGCCGGCGTCGATCCAGACGATCGCCTTGCCTTCGGACGCCAGCCTGCGGGCCTCGTCCTCCTTGACGCCGTCGGCCTTGGCCAGCTTGCGGGCGATCTCCTTGTAGCGGTCCAGCTTGGCCAGGTTGGCCGGCGACGAGACGATGGCCACCCACATGGTGCGGCCTTCCTCGGTCTTGCCGATGTCGACCAGCTTCATGCGGTCGGACTGGCCCGCCAGGGTCTTCAGATAGGCCTCATAGGCGGTGTAGTCGGCGAGGAAGTAGTCGCTGCCCACCGGCTGGGCGAAGGCCTTTTCCGGCGGGGTGATGTCGGCGGCGAGCGCCGCGCCGCCAAACCCAAGAGGCCCGCTGAAAGCCAGCACCAAGCCCAAGGCCGCACCGGCCATCGCTCCGCTACGCGTCATATCCAACCCCGTAAGCCCTCGGCGGACGCATCGGCGCGTCGGCCCCTCTTAAGACTGACGCAAGTGGAGAGCGTTTCCGCACCTTCGGCAACGGACGGCCCAGCCCATTTTTTCGGATCGCGCGACGTGCGGGCAAACGAAAAGGGGCCGTCCTCGCGGACGACCCCTTCCATCTCATCGGACCCTACTCACGCGGTCCGTACGCGAGATAGCTCGTTCGCGCGGTCGCCTAGTACTTCAGGCGAACGCCCACGCGGAAGTAGCGGCCCACGGCGCCCGACTGCGAGTAGGTCGGGTTCCAGTTTACCGCGGCGTAGTTGGCCGGGTTGAACATCGGGCCGGCGTCGAACAGGTTCAGCACGTCGGCATAGACCGTCGTGTGCTCGGTGACGTCGTAGGCGCCAGTCATGTCGAAGGAGATGAAGTCCTTCGTGTGGCACTTGAACTCGGCCGTGCCGTAGAGGCACGTGTCGTCACCCTGGTAGCTCTCGTCGATCGAG
The DNA here is from genome assembly GCF_019931575.1 of Caulobacter segnis. Lineage (NCBI taxonomy): Bacteria > Pseudomonadati > Pseudomonadota > Alphaproteobacteria > Caulobacterales > Caulobacteraceae > Caulobacter > Caulobacter segnis. The sequence continues at coordinate 1,086,592 of NZ_CP082923.1, forward strand.
CGCAGGCCGCTGACATAGTTCAGGGTGCCGGTCATGGTGGCCGGACCGCGGGTGAAGGTGTTGCTCCACGAGGCGCGATACTTCGGCGTGCCGGCGCCCGACGACAGCACGTACGGGGCCTGTTTGCCGACGTAGTTATACGTCACGCCGCCCTGCGTGTACTTGAAGTCGAACAGGACGGTGGCGTTCAGGTCGCTGGTCCACTTGATGTCGGCCGGCAGGTACATCGTGTTCTGGACGTTCAGGTCCATGCCGCTGGTGCGCAGCGAGTCGGCGTTGATGTACGGCGAGGCCACCGACAGGATGCGCGGCAGGGCGTTCGGGGCGTCCGGATCCGGCAGGTCGGCGGTCACCACGTAGCCGGCCGGGATGGCTTCGCCGGCATAGTAGGCGGCGATGGCGTCACCCGCGCTGGCCTGCGCGATCACGTCGGTCTTCTTGATGTGGTAGTAGTCCAGCGAGACGCTGAAGCTGCGGGTCGGGGCCCACACCGCGCCCATGGTGTAGCTGGTCGACTTCTCCGGCTTCAGGTCCGGGTTGGCCGCGGTGATGTTCGAGAGCGAGTAGGTCTTGGTGTACTCGCTGCCGCCGTGGGCCGCGACGAAGTCCGGGTAGTTCGCGAACGAGAAGTTCGTGAAGCCCTGGCTGGCCGAGTCGCCCGATTCCGAGAACGACGGCGCGCGGAAGCCCTTCGAGACGGTGGCGCGCAGGGCGACCGTCTTGATGGGCGTGTACTTGACGCCGATCTTCGGGGAGAAGTTGCCGCCGAAGTCCGAATAGTGGTCGTAGCGACCCGAGACGTTGACCTCGACATTGTTCAGCACCGGCATGCCCAGTTCGGCGAAGGCCGAGGCGACCGTGCGGTTGCCGATGGTGCGGGCGTTGCCCAACCCTTGCGCGTCGTTGACCGGGTTCAAGGCCGGGTCGTTGACGGCCTCGTAGCGGAACTCGCCGCCGACACCCAACTGGGCGGGGCCGCCCGGCAGGTTGAAGACGTCGCGCGAGGCCTGGAAGTTCACCGAGTCCAGGTCGCTGGTCGAGGTCTTGGCCAGGACCGGGGCCAGGGCGCTGCGGACGGCCTGGCTGTTCTTCGACGGGTCGATGAAGTTGTACGTGCCGTTGTTCACCGCGTCGATCAGCGCGTCGTAGCTGATGTAGCCGTGGTTGGCGCTTTCCAGCCAGCCGTGGGCGATCACGACATTGGCCTTGTAGTTCCAGTCGGCCGCCGAGCCTTCGACGCCGCCGACCATGCGGGCCATGCGGTTGGTGTAGTTGGCGTAGAACGGGATGTCGCTGAAGCGGTAGCGGATCAGCGCGTCATAGCCTTCGGCCGCGAACGGGTTGTTCGGGTTCAACTGGCCGTTCGACAGCAGGGCCGGCAGGACGATGTTCGACAGATTGTGCGGCGTCGACGACGAGATCGAACGCTCGGCCCCACGCGTCGAGGTCTTCGACTGCATGAAGCTGGCCGACAGATAGGCCTGGAAGTTGTCGTTCGGCTTGATCGTGAAGCGGCCATAGGCGCCCACGCGCTCCTGGCGGGGCTGGACATCGCCCAGCTTGGCGACGTTCTGGGCGCAGTACGAACCGCCGTCGTCGGTGGTCAGCGGGGCGTCGGTCGCGCAGCCGCGCAGCGGCTGCCACAGGTCGCCGGCCAGGGCCACGCCGGTCGAGATGTCGCCGGCCGTGCCCATGGTGGCGCGCTTGATCTGGCCGTAGTAGGTGCTGCCGCCGGCGCCCGGGTTGTCGTTCGTGCCGCCGGGGATGCCCGACAGGTCGAAGGTGTCGTACGGGTAGCCGCGCTGGTCGATGCGGATGCGCTTGTCCAGCTGGTACTCGACGTCCAGGTACATGTTGTACTTGTCGGTATCCAGGTCGCCGTAGCCGACCTCGCCGTTGAAGCGGTACTGGTCGCCGCCGCCATGCTGGGACGTGCCGACCGACAGGTCAGCGCCCATACCCTGGAAGTTCGACTTCATGATGATGTTGACCACGCCGCCGATGGCGTCGGCGCCGTACAGCGACGAGGCGCCGTCCTTCAGGGTCTCGATGCGCTCGACCGCGTTGAACGGGATCGAGTTGAGGTCGACGAAGCTGCGCTGGCCGTCGTCGGCTAGCGGATAGCTGGCGTTGCGCAGGCCGTCGATCATGACCAGGGTCGAGTTGACGGTCAGGCCGCGCAGGGCCACGCCCGTCGAGCCGGCCGCGAAGCCGCTGCCGAAGGCGGCCGGGACCGAGCCCGAATTGTCGGCCGACAGGCTGCGGATGGCGTCGGCCACCGTCGTGATGCCCTGGGCCTTGAGCTGTTCGTTGGTCTGGACCTGGACCGGCGACGGGGTGGCGGTGTCGGTGCGGCGCAGCAGCGAGCCGGTGACGACGACGGCGTCGACTTCATTGTCCTGCGGGGCCGGCTGAGCGGCCGGCGCGGCGGTGGTTGAAGCGGTAGTCTGGGCGTTCGCGGCGAAACCGGCCAGCGCGGCCACGCCCACGATCATCGAGGTCGTGAGCAGGCGACCCCGGGTAATCTGATACTTCATGTCTGATCCTTCCGGGCCGCCCTCGCCGGCGCGGGCGCCGACGTCCTTACAGCCCGATGCAAGATGAGTTTCCCGTCGCGATCCGGCGGTTGGCGGGCGGCTTAGGACTCGGGGATCAAACCGGTCAATCGCACGCTTCAAGATGTAATGGAATTGTCTTTAAGCTGTCTCTTTAAGGCAACGCCTTGCGATGATTGGGGCGTGAATAAGTCAAATTGATCGCCGTTATGAAACGTGCCTGAAATCTATAACGCCATTCGTGGAACAAGATTGAAATCTCATCGTTCGCGGAACGGTGAAGTTTACAAATTTCTCGAAAACGAGATTCGAATAGTCGGTTTTGTTGAATAACGATGTTTGTCTTACGTCTCGATTACAGGCGCGGAAAGACGCGCGGCGGCCGGGGCCGCGCAGCGTGAACGGGGCGGGAAAGAGGTGTGCCGTGGGCCTAGAAGCGGCCGCGCGAGACTTCCGAGGCGGCCAGCAGGAAGGCGCCGGAGCCGTACAACTGGGTGTCGCCGGCCTCGACGTGATCGGGCGCGTAGCCGACCTGCTGCACCCAGCCCAGCTTGCCGTCCGGAGCCACGGCGTTGGCCAGGGCTGACCAGCCCAGGCGGGCCGAGCGGACGGACTTCGGATCCTTGAGCAGACCCTGGTTCACGCCCCAGGCGAGGCCGTAGACGAAGAAGCCCGTGCCACTGGTCTCGGGCGGGCTGTGCTCGGGGGCCAGCAACGACACCGACCAATAGCCGTCGGGCTTCTGCAGCGACACCAGCCGCGCCGACATCTTGCGGAACAGGGCCACATAGCGCGGGCGATCTGGATGGTCGGCCGGCAGGGTCTTCAGGATGTTGACGATCCCGGCATAGGCCCAGCCGTTGCCGCGGCTCCAGAAGATCTTGCGGCCCTGGTCGTCGCGGCGGTCGAAATAGCGGCTGTCGCGGAAATAGAGGCTATCGCCCTTGTCCAGCAGGTACTCGGTGGTCGCCCAGAACTCCCTGTCGCCATAGGCGGCGTAGCGCGTGTCCTTTGTCGCCGCCGACAGGGCCGTCCAGGTCGGCGGCGCCATGAACAGCGCGTCGCTCCAGCACCAGCGGACCTGGCAGGGCTGGTCTTCCGTGCCGTCGATGAACTTGAGGTCGGCGTGGGGCGGATCGGCCAGGATGGCGTCGAAGCGCGCCTTGACCGGGGCGATCTGGGCCGGGTCGCGATCGCGCAGGTTCAGCCACAGCCAGGTCTGGGCGATGACGTGGTCGTCGGCGTGCAGGGGGCGCTTGCCCAGGCCCCATTCCTGCTCAACGCCGTGGGCGCGCAGGGCCTGGGCGTAGCCCGTGTCGCCCGTCCGCTCCGCGAACGCCGCCAGGCCGACATAGAAGGCGCCCTGGATCCAGCCGCGCGGGTTCTGCGTACCGGCGCGGTGGGTCTGGACGTAGTCGAACTGGCCGTCCATGTGGCGCAGCTGCCAGTCGGCGACGGCGCGGCCCAGGGTCAGGGCGGAGGCGGCGGGGTCGGCGACCTCGATCGATGGCGGGGACGCAACGGGCGCGGCGCTCACGTGCGAAGCGGCGAAGGCCAGGCAGGCCAGGGCGGCGGCGACCGTCGAGCGCATCTTGTTCTCCCCTCCAGTTTCCATCCGGAGCGCCTCTCGCGGGCGCTCTCGATCAACGAAGGTTGTCTTACCGATTCCGGCCCGACGAGGCAAATTCCCCGGAACCGAACTGACCAATCTGGTCAGGCCAATCCTTGCGCGTTCGCGGCTCCGCGCTAAGGTGCGCGCAAAGTTCCCAGGGAGGGGCCCATGATCTCCGCTTCGTTCCGCGCCGTGGCGCTGGTCGCCGGCCTGACCACGCTGGCCTTGAGCGCCCCGCCGGCCCTGGCCAAGGACGCGGTCTGCAAGGCCGACGACGGCTACGCCGCCGCCTTCGACGGCCGCCGCACCTTCCGCTGGAAGCCCCAAGCGCTAGAGGCGGCCAAGGCCGGCGTGAGCGGTCCGGCGCTGTCTCCGGCCTACCGGGCCCTGATCGCCCGCGCCGACAAGGCCCTGGCCGGGCCGGTCTACAGCGTCGTCGACAAGAGCCGCACGCCGCCCAGCGGCGACAAGCACGACTACATCTCGATGGGCCCGTACTGGTGGCCCGATCCCGCCCAGCCGAACGGCGAGCCCTATGTCCGCAAGGACGGCGAGGTGAACCCCGAGCGCGACACCAACGCCTTCGACGCCGGCCGCATGGACGCCATGGCCGGCGCGGTCGAGGCCCTGTCGCTGGCCTACTATTTCACCGGCAAGAGCGCCTATGCGACCAAGGCCGCCCAGTTGCTGCGCGTCTGGTTCCTGGACCCGGCCACGCGGATGAACCCGTCGATGACCTATGCGCAAGGCGTGCCCGGCCGCACGCCGGGCCGGGCCGAGGGGGTGCTGGACACCTACCGCCTGCTGCGCGTCGTCGAGTCGATCGGCGTCCTGGCCCCCTCCAGGACGCTGACGGCGGCTGAGCAGAAGGGCCTCGAGGCCTGGTTCGGCGACTACGCGGCCTGGATGCAAACCGCCCCGACGGGCCGGCAGGAGCGCGCGGCGCGGAACAACCATGGCGTCTGGTACGACTACCAGTTGGCCACCTTCGCCCTGTTCGCTCGCCAGCCGGACTTGGCCAGGACCGTGCTGGCCGGCGTTGGCAAGGGCCGTATCGACCCGCAGATCGAGGCCGACGGCAAGCTGCCCGAGGAGCTCGCCCGCACCAAGGCGCTGCACTACAGCTACTTCGCCCTCGAGCCCCTGGTCGGCATGGCCGAGCTGGGACCCTGCGTCGGCGTCGACCTGTGGAACTACAAGGGCCCGAAGGGGCAGGGGATCCGCGTCGCCTTCGGCTACCTGGCCCCGTTCGTCGGGAACGAGGCGGCCTTCCCCTACAAGGACCTCAAGCCGCAGGACGCCACCCGCGAGGCCCTGCCGCTCTACGACCTGGCCGCCCGGGCCTATGGCGACGCCGGCTTCGCCGCCAAGGCCGAGCTGATCGCCCGCCAGGCGCCGGCGGCGCAGAGCCGCCTGACCATCGCGCCGTACGGCCGGTAGCTTTTTCCGCCGCGCCGGTGTCGGATGCGGCGACTTCGGCCCGTTCCTTGGTTCGAAAGCCGAGGAGGAGTTCGAGATGAGAAAGCTGAAAGTCGCCGCCTTCGTCAGCCTGGACGGCGTGATGCAGGCCCCGGGCGGGCCGGAGGAGGATACGTCGGGCGGCTTCGCCTTCGGCGGCTGGCTGCCGCCGATCACCGACGAGGCGGTCGGCCAGGCGGTCGGGGACCTGTTCGAGAAACCGTTCGACCTCGTCCTGGGGCGGCGGACCTACGACATCTTCGCCGGCTACTGGCCGCTGCACGACGACCACCCGATCGGCAAGGCGTTCAACGCCGCGACCAAGCACGTCGCCACCCGCGATCCGGACTTCAAGCTGTCGTGGAACAACAGCCGGGGACTGGGCGCCGACCCCGTGGCCGAGATCAAGCGGCTGAAGGCGCAGGACGGTCCCGACCTCCTGACCCAGGGCTCGGCCGACTTCCTGAAGACGCTGTTCGCCGCCGACGTCGTCGACGACCTGCAGACCATCACCTTCCCGGTGATGCTGGGCGACGGCAAGCGCCTGTTCCAGACCGGCGTGGCCCCGCGCACGTGGCGGCTGACTGAGGCCAAGGTCACCCCCGGCGGCTCGGTCGTCGGCCGTTACGCCCGGGCGGGCGCGGTGGAGACGGGCAGCTTCTAGGAGATCCGAAGCGCCGCGAGGCGGGCCCGGACGGCCACCGCGGTCTCCGGGTCGCCCAGCCAGAGGATCGCCCCGACGATCAGGACCACCTGCGCCAGGGTGATCAGCCACAACCACGTGCGGAACGGCTCCTTGCGAGTCTTGTGCCGAAACAGCCGCCGGGCCGCGAAGGCCCCGGGCGTCCCGCCCAGCGCGGCCAGGCCCAGCAGTGTCTTCTCCGGCACGCGCCGATCACCGCTGGCCGCGCGCCGCTTGTCGCCGGCGAAGACCGCGAAGGTCAGCGCGTTGATGGCGAGGAGGTAGAGCGCGAGCAGCGTGAGCATGTCGCTAGCATGGGGCGGCGGCGTTACCGATCGATTGTGGGGGAATGTCTGGGATGGGTGGGGAGCTGCCGTTGCCATTCCGTGTAGCGGGCTTGCCCTACACTGAATTCGATTTCGCTTGTGGCCTCTCAGTGGGGAAAGCTTTTCGATGTTCGATGACAGCTCGGTGGAAGACTCTACGTCGAACCCAGTGGTTGCGACCAAAGGTGTCAACAAAGCCAACGCGTTCCAACTCGTCAGCTAAGAACCCGCCGCGCTCAAAAGGGAAATGGAGTTGCAGTTCTTCGCCAACATCAATCGCTTTCGGCAGCCCTCCACTAAATGGACCATGCGACGTGTAGGGCTCGAATGGAAAATTGTGGATCGGATTGAGCACGCCCATAGCTCTTCGCTTAAAGAAGCGACGACGGCCGCGAACGATTGCCATGTGAGCTTTAACTGAACCAGGGCCATGATTAGTTATAACCATCGTCAGAAAAGGGGCGCTAGGCTCCTCGCCCTGCTGATAACTTCTCATCACCCCAAAACTCACCTCTACTTTTGGCTTGGGGTAAATGAACTTCGACCAGACATTCCAAATGAACGAGGCCAATGCAACGCAGAATGAAAGCAAACTGATCGCCAATGCCCAGTCGGCCGTTGTCATATGCCTGCATGCTCTGTCTGAGGGCTCTGCGTTAGCAGAGAACGTCGCGAGGGGCAGTGGGCAGATCAAGTCTTCAGCTGTGGGCGCAGTACCGAAGGCGGACCTCTCCGCCGGCCTGCTTGGGTGGGTAGCTGAACTCAAGCGCCCCCTTAGTGGCGGCTGTCAGAGTATGACGCCTTGGCGATAGGCGATTTTCGCAGTTCCGCGTGCGCGGGTGCCGCGCTTCGTTGCGATGATCGAGATCGGCCTCTCAATTCGACACCACAGGTGACCCTTGCACTCGTCCAACTCAAGTCGGGGTGTCGTGCTCGTTTCGACATGCAGGTCGAGCCGGGTAGGGTCTGAACCGAAATTACGCACGACCGCGTCGGTGCCTAAGACACGCTCGACCGTCTCTTTGATGAATGCGGCCTCGGCATCCGATAGTGGCCACGGAGCGACTGGTTGGAGCGGCGGCTTTGCTGCGGGCATGATCTGAGCATAGGTGCCGAACATGGCCTATGCCAATGTCCGCAACGGGTCGAAAGCCGACCTCCCAGGTCGGACCCAACCTTACATCTCTTGAAGGCAGCAGCGTGCCGGACTGACCAGGTCAGTCAAGGACCGCCCTCCGGGGCGGCCGCTGCGCGGCGGCGAAGCCGTCCTTGAGTGACCTGGACAGCCCGGCGATCGTCTCGCCGTGAGATGTAAGGATGGCTCCCTTCCTGACGGGAAAGGGATGCTCGCGGAGGGGGTCGCCCATCTGAATCCCTCTCCCATGGGGAGAGGGCGGGGCCCGCGCCGTAGGCGTGGGAGGGTGAGTGGGTAGGCGAAGCCCGTGGGTGATCCTGGCGCGGGTCGGGGAGGCAGTGCCGGTACGCCGGCTGAGGGTGTAACCACTCACCCTCCCAAGCTTCGCTTGGGCCCCTCCCTCTCTCTAAGAGAGAGGGATTCACGGGGATTGAGCCGTCTCTATCCTCGGAATTCGCGAGATCGACTTCAGCGAAATCAATCGCCTGTCGATTTTTAGACGCCGCTGAATGATCCGCGTTGAATCCCGTGGCCATACTTGTCCTTGTCCCCGTCGCAAGGGGAGGGCGCTTGGATCCGGCCCGAAGCGGCGGCGGGGAGCGGGGCCGCTTTCGGTTCCCGGCAGGTCCGAAGGCCGTCATGCGTGATGTAAAGACGCCGCCCTGGCAATGCCAAGGCGGTGGGATCCACGCCCGTCCGGGGGGAGCAGATAACGCTCACGCCCGCCGTCCTCATGGAAACAACAGCCTGGCGGAGCGGACGGTCGAGCCGAAACGCAAACACACGCTCACGGTATCCGGGGTCGTCCGGCCGCTCCGTCGCCTCCCCACACCTTCAGTGGTCAGCCGCGTGAAGCGGGAAAGCCGTGTCCCATGAAAGGGCGAACAGATGCGTTCCCTAGATCGCCGATCGTCTCGCCAGCTCGGTCCGGCGCGCGGCCACCTCGTTGCGGGCCCGTTCCAGGGCGTCGATCTCGGTGGCGGTCAGCAGGTTGTCGATCACCCGGCCCAGATGCTCGCGCATGGCGTTGCGGGCGCCGGCCGGGTCGCGTTCGCGCAGGGCCAGCAGGATCTCCTGGTGGTCGTCGATGCGCGGGCGCACGCCGACCTGGCGGGCGCGCTCCAGCATGGCGCGGCACAGGGGCGACTTGTAGCGCAGGTCCCAGAGGTTCTCGACGACGGTGACCAGGGCGCTGTTGCGGCTGGCGCGGGCGATGGTGACGTGGAAGCGGCGGTCGGCGCGGTCGCCCTTCACGTTGTTGTCGTTCTCCACGACCATGTCGTCGAGGATGGCGGTCAGCTCGGTCAGCTCCTCGTCGGTGATGGTCGCGGCGGCCAGGGCGGCGACCTCGCCCTCGATCAGGCGGCGAGCCTCGGTCAGCTCGAAGGCGCCGATGTCAAGGTCCGGAACCGGCGCCTCGGGGCGCGGGGCCTCGGTGACATAGACGCCAGAACCGTGGCGGGCCTCGACCAGGCCGCGGATTTCCAGGGCGATCATCGCCTCGCGCACGGTGGGGCGGCTGACCTTGTAGTCCTCGGCCAGGTCGCGCTCGGACGGCAGGCGCTGGCCGGGGCGGTGCACCCCGTCGCGAATCGCATCGGCGATGGAGTTGGCCACCTGCTGGTAGAGCTTGCGGGTTTCGGTCGTGGACGTGGTCATTTTCTTACTATCCATCCGAACGCCGCGCGTGGCGACGCAGCCGGTTGCATGGGTCTAGACCCCGCTAAAGCGCACACATTCGCCCAAAGTGGCAAGGCCACTAGCATCTTGCCTGATAAGTCTGTAGAAGTGGTCAGGCCACTTTTGGTCACGCTTAGCTCATTAGGTCCATGCTGAAGATCATCGACGCCAAGGTCATCGTCACCTGCCCCGGCCGCAATTTCGTGACGCTGAAGATCACGACCGAGGACGGGACTACCGGCGTCGGCGACGCCACCCTGAACGGCCGCGAGCTGGCGGTGGTCAGTTATCTGAAAGATCATATGATTCCCTGCCTGATCGGTCGCGACGCGCACCAGATCGAGGACACCTGGCAGTTCTTCTATCGCGGCTCGTACTGGCGCGGCGGTCCTGTGGGCATGAGCGCCCTGGCCGCCGTCGACATGGCGCTGTGGGACATCAAGGCCAAGGTGGCGGGCCTGCCGCTGTACCAGCTGCTGGGCGGGGCCAGCCGCACCGGCGTCACCGTCTACGGCCACGCCAACGGCGAGACGATCGACGACACCATCGCCGAGGCGGTGAAGTACAAGGCCATGGGCTATAAGGCTATCCGCCTGCAGACCGGCGTGCCGGGCCTGGCCAGCACCTACGGCGTCTCGGGCGACAAGATGTTCTACGAGCCGGCCGATGGGAACCTGCCGACCGAGAACGTCTGGTCGACGGCCGCCTACCTGCAGCATGCCCCCAAGCTGTTCGCCAAGGCCCGTGAAGTGCTGGGCTGGGACGTGCACCTGCTGCACGACGTCCACCACCGCCTGACCCCGATCGAGGCCGCCCGCCTGGGCAAGGACCTGGAGCCCTACCGCCTGTTCTGGCTGGAGGACTCGGTCCCGGCCGAGAACCAGGCCGGCTTCCGCCTGATCCGCCAGCACACCACGACGCCGCTGGCCGTGGGCGAGATCTTCTCGAACGTCTGGGACTGCAAGACCCTGATCGAGGAGCAGCTGATCGACTACCTGCGGGCCACGGTGCTGCACGCGGGCGGGATCACCAACCTGAAGAAGATCGCCGCCTTCGCCGACCTGCACCACGTCAAGACCGGCTGCCACGGCGCCACCGACCTGTCGCCGGTGACCATGGCCGCGGCCCTGCATCTGGGCATGGCGATCCCGAACTTCGGCCTGCAGGAATATATGCGCCACACGCCAGAGACGGACGCGGTGTTCCCGCATGGCTACACCTTCAGCGACGGCATGCTGCACCCCGGCGACAAGCCGGGCCTGGGCGTCGACATCGACGAGACCCTGGCCGCCAAGTACGACTACAAGCGCGCCTATCTGCCGGTGAACCGCCTGCAGGACGGAACCATGTTCAACTGGTAAAGCCAAATTGGCTTGACAACTAATTGATGGCGGCGAGATTGGTCATGCCAACTCGCCGCCGTTCGACGTTTCGCGTCGTCGTGGCGTTCCAGAAAACAGACCCGTTCAGGCGGGCGTCACGAGCGACCGATGCGACTGCGTACCTCTCTCCTCCCGACGGCCGCGCTCTGCCTGGCCGTGGCCGCGCCCGCTTTCGCAGCCGCTCCTGATCAAGGCCCGAGAGGCCCGCTCTACGCCGGCGCGGTCGCGCCGATGAACCAGACGGTCGAGACCCGCCTGCTGCCCCAGACCGCCGTGCTGCTGGAAAAGCTGCTGGCCGAGAAGCGCGACATGACCCTGGACGGGGTCAAGGTGTTCGAGGCCGACGACAAGTTCCTGCCCGGCAAGATCGCCATCGGCCTAGCCTATCTGGTCGTCGACACGCCCCGCACCGACCCGAACTTCGACCGTTACCTGGCCGCTTACCGCCAGATCGCGGACCTGACCGTCGACGACACCAACGACACCTGGGGCGTCTACTACTACTGCCAGGCCCTGCTGATGCTGCGCGAGGCCGGGGTGCTGGACCAGGCGGTGTCGCCCGAAACCCTGGCCAGGCTGAAGGTCAAGCTGGACTGGCGCCGCTTCGTCCGCGAGAGCGACCTGACCCTGATCAACCTGCCCAACAACTACTACGGCGTCGCCTTCAGCGTGGCGCGTCTGCGCTATCGCCTGGGCTGGGAGGACGCCTCGGCCAGCGAGGGCCTGCTGGGCAAGACGCTGGACCATTACCGCAAGTACTCGGGCGACTACGGCTTCGCCGACGAGACCGACGGCGACGGGCGCTTCGACCGCTACAGCGTGCTGCTGATCGGTGAGATCGCCCACCGCCTGATCGAGGCCGGCATGCCCGCCACGCCCGAGGTCCGCCAGTGGCTGCGCCGTTCGGTCGACCTGATGCTGCCGCGCCTGAACCTGCGCGGCGAGGGCTTCGAATATGGTCGCAGCATCGGCGCCTATGGCGAGACGGCCTTCCTCGAGGTGCTGACCGCCGCGGCCAAGCTGGACGTGCTGACGCCGGAAGAGAAGACCATGGCCTATGCCTTCTCGTCCCGTGTCGCGGCCCGCTACATGGACTTCTGGTTCGATCCCAAGATGGGCTCGGTGGACATGTGGGAACACGGCCGCCGGACGGACGCCTATCGCGGCAAGCACCGGATCCTGGGCGAGAACCTCAGCCTGGGCCGGCAGTACATCTACACCAGCGCGATCTGGAATGAACTGGGCTTCAAGGACAAGGCGCCCGATCCCGGCTACGCGGCGTGGCTGGACAGGCTGCCCAAGCGGACGGTGACCTGGTTCGCTAGAGGCGAGAACGATCGCCTGGTGGTCACCATCAGGGACAAGGGGCGCGTGATCGGCCTGCCGATCATCAATGGCGGCGAAAGCCAGCACATGAACACGCCCTACTATCCGATCCCGTTCTCGCCCGGGATGCTGCAGGGCGTGGCCGACGGCGTGTTCCCGCAGTTGCTGCCGCGCCTCACCCTGGCCGACGGCGCCCAGCTGGCCCCGCTGGCCTACGCCGCCCACGTGAAGGTGGCCGGGAAGGGGGCGCGAACCGTCGTGACCTACGACCAGGACCGGCTGGACCGCCTGGGCCAGAAGGCCCCGGTCGCCGACGACCGCTTCAGCGTCAGGACGACCTATGTGCTGGAGCCGGGCCGGATCCGCCGCACCGATGTCTTCACGCCCAAGGCGGGCGTCACGGTCAAGGCCGTGGACCTGGCCTTCGCCAGCTTTTCGACCAAGGCCGTGACCCGGGGCGGCGAAACGCGCTTCGGGGCGGGCGAGGTGACCGGCTTCGACGTCCAGGGGCTGACGTGCGCGACGCGGCCGCTGGACGACGGGAAGGCCTATCGCGGCCCGACCGGGGCGATGACCGCGCTGACCAGCTGCACGGGCGGCGCGCCGGCGGGCGGGCCGATCACCGTGAGCTGGACGCTGACCTACAGATAACGAAGGGCTAGTTCGCCGGCCCCACCCGGAAGGCGCACAGCTTGTTGCCGTCCAGGTCGCGGAAATAGGCGGCGTAGAAGGCCTGCTCGCCCTCGGCGCCTCGAACGCCGGGACCGCCCTCGCACTGGCCGCCCAGGGCGATGGCCTTGTCGTACAGCGCGTCGACCTTGGCCCGCTCGTCCAGGACGATGGCGATCATCGTGCCGTTGCCCGAGGTGGCGGCCTGGCCGTCATAAGGCTTGCCGACGCCGAACATCGGCTTGCTCCAGTCCGCGCCCCAGGCGCAGCCGCCGGTCGGAAACTCCATCATCCGTCCCACGCCGATGGCCCCGAACAAGCCGTCGTAAAAAGCCTTGGCCCTGTCCAGGTCGTTGCTGCCGACCAGGGTGTATCCAATCATAGCGTCCTCCCGCGCCGTGAAATCCGCGGCAGGGTGACGGAGGTTCGGGCAGGTGGACAGGGAGAAACCGGAAGTTTCGTCGATGTCTGGTCGCGAAATGTTGATCGACCGGATTGGTGACGTCGGCGTCATGAATGTCTCGCCTTCGCCATGTATTTTCAGGGTTTGGGCGTTCTTCGTGATCGCGAATGTCGAGTTTACGACTAACAATTGTTTCCCGTGGGCCGGATATATGCTCGTAATACTCGGATTGGGGTGTTAGCGTTACTACATCGCTGGCACGTTTTCTCGAGCGCCGGTGACTGAGAGATGAAGCTTCGGCTTCTGCTCCCGCTCGGAGGGCCGGAGCTAGAGACATGACCACTTATCTTTTCTACCCCCGGCGCGCGGATGGCGTGTCCCTGACCTTCATTGCGGAGTCCGCCGAGGACGACGCCGACGCCATGGAACTGGCGGCCGAGATCGCGGCGGCGCACGAGTGCACCGGCGTCTTCGTCTGGGAGCCCGCGGCCGGAGCCGACGGCAAGGACCGCTTCATCGGCGAGGTCGATCGCCACGGCGCCGGAGCCTGGCATGAGCCCGAGACGGCGATTGGAGCCCCCGCCACGGTCTAGGCGTTACTGGGCGACCCGAGGGAGGTCGCCGTGGACAAGCTGTTCGCCAAGTTCGCCAATGTCACCGCCAAAATCACTGGCAGCCCGCCCGCGTTCCTGATCTGCGTCGCCCTGGTGCTGACCTGGGCGGTGACCGGGCCGATCTTCAAGTTCTCCGAGACCTGGCAGCTGGTGATCAACACCGGCACGACGATCGTCACCTTCCTGATGGTGTTCCTGATCCAGAACACCCAGAACCGCGACGGCATCGCCCTGCAAACCAAGCTGGATGAGCTGATCCGCGCCACGACCGACGCCGAGAACGAGTTCATCGGCATCGAGAAGCTGACCGACAAGGAACTGGAGGCCATGCACGCCCACTGCAAGGCGCGGGCCGACCACAGCGTGCGCGCCTTGCAGCGCGCCGCCGCCGAGAAGGACGCCCGGGCGGCGAAGCGGGCCAAGGCCAGCCAGCCGACGGCCAAGAAAGCGCCCTCGGCCCGAGGCCAGGCCGCCCGCCGCGCCAAGGCCCTGCGGGCGGGCCATCCGCACGCCTAGAGGCGCCGATTCCCGCGCCGCACCCCCGACTAATGTCTGATCTTGTCAGGGTGGACGTCAGACCTCATCGGCGATAGCGGTAACATCGACCGGGGTCGAAGCGCGTCGCCACGAGCGCGCGGTCCCGTGGGGGAGAGCCGCCTTTGCCCAAACTGAGAGCCCTGCGCTGGTGGATCATCGGCCTGGTCATGCTGGGCGCGATCGTCAACTACCTGACGCGCTCGACCATGGGCGTGGCCGCGCCGACGATCCTCAAGGACCTCGGCATCTCGGTGAAGGAATATTCCTGGATCACCAGCGCCTTCCAGCTGGGGATCATGCTGCAGCCGATCTGCGGCTATGTGCTCGACACCCTGGGTCTGCGCACCGGCTTCGCCGTCTTCGCCGCCGCCTGGTCGCTGATCGCGATGGCTCATGGCCTGGCCAGCAACTGGCAGGGCTTCGCCGTGCTGCGCGGCTTGTTGGGCCTGGCCGAGGGGTCGGCCCAGCCGGCGGGCATGAAGGCGGTGGCCACCTGGTTCCCGGCCAAGGAGCGCGGCTTCGCGGGCGGGATCTTCAATATCGGTGCGTCGTTCGGTTCGGTGCTGGCGCCGCCCCTGGTGGTGTGGGCCGCGCTGACCTGGAACTGGCGGGCGGCCTTCGTGATGACCGGGGCCCTCGGCCTCGCCTGGGTGGCGCTGTGGCTGCTGTTCTATCGGTCGCCCGACCGGCACCCGGCGATGACCGAGGACGAGCGCGCTCGCATCGCCGCCGGCCAGGAGGCGCACCTGACCGACGCCGGCACGCGGCCGTCGATCGTCTCGATCCTGAAGCAAGGCAAGTTCTGGGGCATCGCCCTGCCGCGGTTCCTGGCCGATCCCACCTGGGGGACGCTGTCGTTCTGGGTGCCGCTCTACCTGTCGCAGACGCGCGGCTTCGACCTGAAGCAGATCGCCATGTTCGTCTGGCTGCCGTTCGTGGCGGCGGACCTGGGCTGCCTGTTCGGGCCGGTCATCGCCCACTTCCTGCAGAAGCGCGGAGTGTCCCTGATCAACGCCCGGCGCTGGGCCTTCACGGTCGGCGCGGCGATGATGACCGGCATGATGTTCGTCGGCCGGGTCGAGAGCCCCTACGCCGCCATCGCCCTGCTGTGCCTGGGGGGCTTCGCCCACCAGACCCTGTCGGTCACTGTCATCACCATGGCCTCGGACCTTTTCCGCCGTGACGAGGTCGCCACCGTGGCGGGCCTGGCCGGCATGATGGGCAATCTGGGCGTCCTGCTGTTCTCGCTGCTGATCGGCGGTCTGGTGACCACGATCGGCTATGACCCGTTCTTCGTGGCCCTGGGCGTGCTGGACATCCTGGGCGCCGTCGTCCTGTGGACCTTCGTCAAGGACCGCGCCTCTCCCAAGGCGGTCAACCCGTGAGCGTACCCGTGATCCGCAACCCCATCCTGCGCGGCTTCAATCCCGATCCTTCGATCGTGCGGGTGGGGCAGGACTACTATATCGCCGTCTCGACCTT
The DNA here is from genome assembly GCF_019931575.1 of Caulobacter segnis. Classification (NCBI taxonomy): domain Bacteria; kingdom Pseudomonadati; phylum Pseudomonadota; class Alphaproteobacteria; order Caulobacterales; family Caulobacteraceae; genus Caulobacter; species Caulobacter segnis. The sequence goes on from NZ_CP082923.1 coordinate 1,102,453, forward strand.
CGAGTGGTTCCCGGGCGTCCAGATCCACCATTCGCGGGACCTGGTGAACTGGCGCCTGCTGAGCCGGCCGCTGACCCGCGCCAGCCAGCTGAACATGCTGGGCGATCCTGACGGCTGCGGCCTCTGGGCCCCGTGCCTGACCCATGCCGACGGCCGGTTCTGGCTGATCTACACCGACGTGAAGCGCTATGGCCGGACCACGGTGGGCGGCGCTTCGGGCGCGTCCCTGCGCGACTTCCACAACTACCTGGTCACCGCCGAGACGATCGACGGCGCGTGGTCCGAGCCGACCTATCTGAACAGCTCCGGCTTCGACCCTTCGCTGTTCCATGACGACGATGGCAGGAAGTGGCTGGTCAACCAGCTGTGGGATCACCGACAGGGCAAGAACCGCTTCGCCGGCATCGTCCTGCAGGAATACTCGGTCGCCGAGGGGCGCCTGGTCGGCCAACGCAAGGTGATCTTCGAGGGCACGGCCATCGGCCTGACCGAGGCCCCGCACCTCTACAAGCGCGACGGCTGGTACTACCTGGTCACCGCCGAGGGCGGCACCGGCTGGGGCCACGCCATGACCCTGGCCCGCTCGCGCGCCATCGACGGCCCGTATGAACTGCACCCCGACACCTACGTCCTGACGTCGCGCGATCGGCCGCATGTGGCCTTGCAGCGCGCCGGCCACGCCGACCTGGTCGAGACCGCCGACGGCGAGACCTACGCCGTCTATCTGTGCGGACGCCCGCTGCCCAATCGCGGCCGCTGCGTCCTGGGGCGCGAGACGGCGATCCAGAAGCTGGTCTGGGGCGAGGACGGCTGGCCGCGCACCCTGGACGGTTCGGGCGACCCGACCCTCGAGACCCCCGCGCCGAACCTGCCTCAGCAGCCCTGGCCCGCCGCGCCGACGCGCGAGGACTTCGATGGCCCTGACCTGCCGATCGACTTCCAATGGCTGCGGACGCCGTATCCGGACGAGATCTTCAGCCTGACCGCCAGGCCGGGATCCTTGCGTCTCTTCGGCCGCGAGACCCTGGGCAGCGTCTTTCGTCAGGCCCTGGTGGCCCGCCGGCAGCAGGATCACTGCTATTCGGCCGCCACCGTCCTGGACTTCGAGCCCGAGCACTTCCAGCAGGCGGCGGGTCTGGTCTGCTACTACAACGGCGCCAAGTTCCACTATCTGCACGTCACCCACGACGAGGCGATCGGCAGGCATCTGCGGGTCATGACCTGCACGCCCGACAGTCCGCAGGCCGACAGCTTCACCGCGCCGATCTCGCTGGCGGCGGGCCCGGTCGAGCTGCGCGTCGAGGTCGACTTCGAGCGTCTGCGCTTCGGCTTCCGGCAGGGGCAGGGCGCCTGGACCTGGCTGCCCGAGGTGTTCGACGCCTCGATCCTGTCGGACGAGGCCAGCGTTCCCGGCGCGCCGAACTTCACCGGCGCCTTCGTCGGCATGGCCTGCCAGGACATGTCGGGCGCGGGCGCTCCGGCCGACTTCGACTGGTTCGAGTACGAGGGACGGGAATACCGAACTTAGATTATCTGGATTGAGTGAACGGCGTTCAGTCGTAGAGTTCATCCCATCAGGCCGCCACAGACGGCTCCAGGGAGAACGCCATGAACGCTCCTGTCTCGATTTCCGAAACAGACGCCGTCGACTATGCCGGCCTGACCGTCACGCCCGCCGGGCCGGTGCTGGGGGCCGAGATCTCGGGCCTGGACCTGACGCAGGCGCTCAAGCCCGAGATCGTCGCGGCCATCCGCGCGGCCCTGCTGCGCCACAAGGTGGTGTTTTTCCGCGACCAGGACATCAGCCACGAGGACCACGTCCGCTTCGGCCGCTATTTCGGCGACCTAGAGGGTCATCCGGTCACTGCCCACGTACCGGGCTTTCCCGAGATCCTGCACATCGAGGCGGCCGACGGCATGAAGCTGCGCGAGGAGATCGTCCCGGTCGTCCGCGCCGCCAACAAGTGGCACACCGACGTCACCTTCCGCGAGGCGCCGTCGATGGGCGGCGTGCTGCGCATGCGGCACATGCCGCCGCTGGGCGGCGACACCCTGTTCGCCGACACCGCTGCGATCTATCGCGACCTGCCGCAAAAGCTGAAGGACCAGCTGGCCGACCTGACGGCCGAGCACGACATCATCCAGAGCTACGGCTATCGGGTCGACGAGGCCAAGCGGCAAGAGCTGCGGGCGGCCTATCCGCCGATGGTCCATCCGGTGGTGCGCACGCATCCGGAGACCGGCGAGAAGCACCTGTTCGTCAACAAGGTCTTCACGACGCGCATCCTGGGCCTGCCCGAGGACGAGGCCAAGGCGCTGCTCAATGATTTGCTGGATCGGGTGAAGGCGCCCGAATATCAGGTCCGCTTCCGCTGGACGCCGAACGCCATCGTGTTCTGGGACAATCGCGCCACGCAACACTACGCGATCTTGGACTACTGGCCTCAGGAGCGGATCGTCGAACGGGTGACGATCAAGGGCGACAAGCCGTTCTGACGGCTCAGAAGATCAGGCGAACGGCCCCGATCACCAGGGCCCAGGCGCCCAACGCCAGGCTCAGCGGGACTAGGCGACGCATCAGCGTGGCCTGGATGTCGATGTTGAGGCCGGCGGTCTTCACCGGGAGCATCGGCTGGGTCTGGGCGATCGTCTTCATCTGTAGACGTCCTTGAGCGCCTCGTTTCCAGAAGGCGCGTGAAGCGGAAAACTCATAAGCGACTTAATATCGCGATATCTAATCGCGCACACTGTTTTGGGTTGGCCCTGCCTTCCGTTGGACCGAAGTCCGGGGAAAGCGAAGCTGACCGGAGACTGAAACCGGCTGGTCTTGCCATGGAGGCCTGGCCAGCCGGTTTCCACAAAGGTGTCGGACGCGGTGGGGTGCGCCGAGTAGCCAACACATCGACGAGTCTGGCGCTCAAGGCAACGTTCCAGACTGTCGCACCACTGCGACAAACGCGCGCAGAGGCTTACGTGGCCAGGGTTTGCGGACGTTCGCGAGTGGTCCGGGGGCGGAGCGGGGCCGCTATTTCCCCGCCTCCTTCTCCTTGTAGAAGCCCTGCAGCACGAAGAACGCCGGCTTGCGGCGGCCGGTCGGCGAGACCAGGCCCTTGCGGTTCCAGCCCTGCTGATAGACCGGATGCTGGCGGCGGGGCGCGCGGAAGTCCTTGAGGATCCAGGGCGACATGCCGCGCAACGTCGGGATCTTGCGGGCCATGGCCAGGGTCTTCTCGTAGTATTTCTTCTGGTAGTCCTCGGAGAACTTGCGCATCAGCCGCGGGTCGCTGAAGCCGGCCAGGGCGTCGGCGCCGAACTCCGAAAACACCATCGGCTTGTCGGTGGCCTTCCAGGCGATGTCGGGCAGGGCGTCCAGGGCGTCGTCGCTGTACCAGCCGTTGTAGGTATTGGCCGACAGCACATCCAACTTATCGGCCAGCGGGTCGTTCAGGCCCATCAGCGGCTTGCTGTCCACCGTCTTGCGGTCTGTCAGCAGGGCGGCGGTGACCAGGCGGCTGTCGTCCAGGGCCCGGACGTCGTCGACCAGCTGGTAGAGGAAGCTGTTGCGGGCGTCGGTGATCGGCGTCTCGTTGGCCACGCTCCACATGATGATCGAGGCGCGGTTCAGGTCGCGGCGCATGTTGTCGGCCAGCATGCCGCGCGCCAGGGAAAGGGTGCGCGGATTGGCGAAGTCGACCAGCCAGTAGACGGGGATCTCGGACCAGACCAGCAGGCCCATCTCGTCGGCCAGCCGGGTCGTCACCTCGCTGTGCGGATAGTGGGCCAGGCGCACGAAGTTGCCGTGCAGGCCTTCCTTGACCTCGGCCAGCAGGGCGCGGGCCCCGGCCTCGGTGATGGTGCGGGCGGGGTTCTCGCCGAACTCTTCCTCGTGGATCGAGATGCCGCGCAGGAAGATCGGCTTGCCGTTCAGCAGGATCTCGCTGCCCTTGGTCTCGATGGTGCGGAAGCCGACGCGGTCGGTCAGCCGGTCCTCGCCGGCCTGGACGACGACGTCGTACAGCTTGGGCCGTTCCGGCGACCAGCGAGCCAAGCCCTTGGGCGCGGCGGCCGAGGCGGTCAGAACGCCCTTGGCGTCCGTCCTGCCCGTGACGTCGAGGCCCAGCTCGGCGACGCGGACATGGACCTCCTGGTTGGCCGCCTGGGCGCCGTCCAGCTTCACCGTTGCGGCGATCCTGCCGTCCTTGGTCAGGCGCACCCAGGCCTCGTCGATGAAGGTGGCCGGCGTGATGACCAGGCGCATCGGCCGGGTGATCCCGCCGTAGTTCTCCCAGTCGGTCACCGGAGGCGGCACGCCGTCGGCCTGGGGCGTGGAGTCGACGCCGACCGTGATCTGGTTGTTGCTGGCCCGCAGGACGTCGGTGACCTCCAGCGAGAACGGCGTGAAGCCGCCCTCGTGCTCCCCGACCGCCTTGCCGTTCAGGAACACCCTGGCGGTGTAGTTGACCGCCTCGAAGCGCAGGAAGGCGCGCTGGCCGGGCTTCAGCGGCGCGGCGTCGAAGCGGCGCGTGTACCACATCAGGCCCTGGTAGTAGCGCAGGGTCGGGTCGTGGCCGATCCAGCCCTGCGGCAGGGTGGCCGTCGCCGCGCGGTCCATGTCGTATTCGTACAGCGCCGTCGGCTTGGCCCTGGTCAGGGCGTCGACATCGACGTCGTCATAACGGCGATGGCCCGCGCCCGGCGCGCCGCGGTGGAAGCCGGCCAAGCCGTCGCGATAGGGGTCGACCGAGTAACGCCAGGTCCCCGACAGGTCCTGACCGTCGCGGTTGTCGGCCCGGGTCAGGGTGGGCGAGGAAGCCTGGGCCGCCGGCGTCCAGAGCAGCATGGCGCACGCCGCGCCCGCCAGAAGCTTCAAACCCGGTCCCATCGCATCCTCCAGCAGCCGTTCGGCTTGTCACCGGAAGTTGAAGCACGGCGAGTGGTCAGGGCGCAACCAAATTGGTCATACCACTTGTGTGATGATTGGCCGTAAAGAAAAAGGCGGCCCGATCACGAGGACCGGGCCGCCATGGGTGGCCTTATGTCGGAGCCTTAGAAGCTCTTGCGGACCGTCACCCCGTAGGTGCGCGGGGCGTTCGGATAGCCGCTGTAGCTGCCATCCTGGGCGACCGTCGGGAAGGCCGAGATCAGGCTCTCGTCGTTGGTCAGGTTACGCGCCCACAGCGACACCTCGATCTGGTGCGCGGTGTTGGTGACGCCCAGGCTGGCGTTGACGATGTTGTTGTCATAGCTGGCCAAGGCCGGCGACACCGTCTCCGTCAGCTGGACCTTGCTCGAATAGTCGTATTCGACGCGGGCGTAGCCCTGCCAGTCGGCGCCCAGTTCGTGGTTGATCGTCGCCGAGGTCGAGAAGTTCCACTTCGGGATGCCCGCCGGGGTGTCGCCCGTCAGGTCGCGGAAGTTCGGGCGACGGCCGGTGGTCGGGTCGACCGGGCAGCGGGCGGTGTCGAAGGTCACGCAGGCCGCGCCGGTGAAGCTGTCGTACTTCGGATCCAGGTACGTGACCGAAGCGGCCAGGTTCAGCCACTGCACCGGACGCCAGGCGCTGTCGATTTCAAAGCCCTTCACCGACTCCTCGCCGGCGTTGACCAGGCTGTAGCCGAGGCCGGTGAAGGCGTTCGACTGGAAGCCCTTGATCGACTGCTTGAACACCGCGACGTTGGCGTAGCCGCCCGGGAAGTTGGCCTTCACGCCCAGTTCGTAGACGTTGACGTCTTCCGGATTGGCGGTGCGGCCCACGCCGTTGGCGTTGGGCGGACGGCTGTCCGACGACAGGTTGTAGGCGCCGGCCTTCCAGCCCGTGGAGTAGCTGACATAGGCGTTGATCGCGCCGAAGTCATAGGCCGCGCGGACGGCGTAGGTGACCTTGTCGCCCTTCAGTTGGCCGGACTCGCTGGCGTTCGGATAGTTCACCGGCGCGTGGGTCGGGTCGTTGCCGTAGAAGAACTGCAGCGCGCCCAGGGCGCTATAGAGGTTGCCCGGCAGGCCGATGGCGGTGAACTGCGGCACGGCGGCCAGGTTCAGCGACGAGAACGGGTCGTTCATGACCACGTTCGACCGCGCGTTCTTCTTGTCGTTCATATAGGCCAGACCACCGGTCAGGGTCAGCTTGTCGGTGACCTTGTAGTCGACCTGGCCGAACAGCGAATACGACTCCTGCTTCATGTTGTAGTAGTCGTTGATGCCTTGGCCGGCCTGGAAATAGGTCGAGCCGGGCTTGACCAGGGTCGGCGTGGCCAGGCTCTGCAGGAACTCCAGCGCGTAGATGTTCGACTTGCCGGTCAGGGCCGGGCGGATCGTGGCGGGCAGGGCCGCCAGCAGCGTCGCCGGCACCTGGCCCGACAGGGCGTCGGCGAAGGCGCGGATATCGCTGCCATAGGTGATGGTGCGGCCCGTATCGAGCTTCTCATTCTGGTAGAAGCCGCCAGCCAGCCAGCTGAGCGGGCCGTCGCCGCTCGACGCCAGGCGGATTTCCTGGGTGAACGTCTTGATGCTGTTCGCGGTGCGGTTGTTGGAGATGTCCGCGCCGGTGAAGTCGATGTCCTGGAACGAAGAGCTCGTCTGCTTCCGGTAGGCGGTGATCGCCGTCAGCTTGGCGAAGCCCAGGTCGTGATCCAACTGGCCCGAGACGCCCTTGCCCGACAGCTTGTTCGACGGGTCGGTGTTGAAGATGACGTCGCGGTCGAAGACCTTGGTCGTGTCGCTGATGGGCTTCTTCAGCACGGCGCCGATCGCCAGGGTGGCGGGGCCATTATAGATCGAGGTGACGCCGCAGCAGGTCTCGTTGATCTTGTTGTAGTCGGCGATGACGCGGAACGAGGTCTTGTCGGTCGGTTCCCACAGCACGTCGCCGCGGATCGACCAGCGGTCGCGGTCGTTGACGTCGTTGCCGGTCGTCGTGTTGGTGAAGAAGCCGTCGCGCTTGTTCACGCTGCCCGACAGGCGCGCGGCCAGGGTGTCGCTGAGCGGCCCGGTGATGGTGCCCTTGATCTGGCGGGTGTTGTAGTTGCCGTAGGTGCCCTCGATCTTGCCGCCGAACTCGTACTGCGGCTTCTTGGTGACGATGCTGATCGCGCCGGCCGACACGTTCTTGCCGAACAGGGTCGACTGCGGACCGCGCAGCACTTCGATGCGTTCGACCTCGGGCAGGTCGTCCAGGGCGGCGGCCGAACGGCTGCGATAGACGCCGTCGATGAACACGCCGACCGAGCTTTCGATGCCGTCGTTGCCGTTGCCGTTGCCGAAGCCGCGGATGACGAAATTCGTCTGACCGGTGGCGTTGAATTGCGAGACCTTCAGCGACGGCACGACCGACTGCAGGTCGATCAGGTCGCGGACCTGGGCGCGTTCGATGGTCTGCTGACCCGTGACGGCGACCGAGATCGGCACGTCTTGGAGGGTCTGTTCGCGCTTGGTGGCGGTGACGACGATCTCGTCGATAGCCGTGTTGTCAGTGGGTTGTTGTTGAGCAAAGGCCGGTGAGGCGATGGCGAGCGCCAGGGCGGACGCCCCCAGCAGGTGGACGTTTCTCATGAATAACTCCCTGTTTTTCTTTATTATTGGCCGCAGGTCTCCTCTTCCCGCCTCGAGCAATCGCGGGTTTCTTTTGGAGGAGGGCGAACCTATTGACGTAGGGTAAGGGCGATCCTGGCCGGGCGTCCGGGCCGTGCGAGACGGTCGGAGAGGCCAGGCCGTGGATGAAGACGCTTTGCGTCATGTTTCCGCCCCAGTGCGCCCGGTCTTGCATCCCGCGCGCAACTGATGGCGATTTTAATATGCCCTCGATATTCTAGCGCAAGTTAGAATCAATCGGATTGATCCCGATCACGTTCGGAACGAGTTTCGAAAGAACGGTGTCTTCCGACGATAGAATCGGGCGCGCCGGGCGGAGGAGAGCGCGCGATTGTCGAAGGGTGGGGATCCCGGGGGGCTGGCCGAGGAGGCCAGGCCGATGGCGCAAAGCCAGAAGTCCGTGAAGAAACGCGAGGCGATCCTGGGCGCGGCCATCGAGGTCATCAACGCCAAGGGCTTCGCCGCCGCCACCATGACCGAGATCGCCGCCGCGCTCGATCTGCGCGACGCGGCTCTCTACTACTACTTCCCCAACAAGCAGGCCCTGGCCTTCGCCGGCCACCAGCGCTCGCTGGAGCGATTCGAGGCGATCCTGGCGGTGGTCGAGGCCGCTGGCGGCACGGGGCTGTGCAAGCTGCGGCGATTCCTGAGGGCCCTGCTGGACGACGCGGTGACCAACGGGCCGCAGCTCTATTTCGGCGACAACTCGTATCTGGCCGACGACCAGCGCAAGGCGATCGAGGCCTGGACCGCCCGATTGTCCAAGCGGCTGGAGCGGTTCCTGGAGGAGGGCATGGCCGACGGCTCGATCGTGACCTGCGAACCGCCGCTGGTGGTGCAGCTCTTGGTCGGCATGCTGATCTGGCTGACCAAGTGGACCCCGGCCACGCCGGGCCTGACCAATGAGCGCCTGCTGGAGGCGATCGAGGCGACCGCGCTCCAGGGGCTGGCCAAGAGCTAGGCGAGCCCCAGCTCCGCCTTGACCTTCTTCGTCAGCTTGGCCGCGATCAGGCCATGCGCCGTCTTCACCCAATCGCTGACCTCGCCGGCGTCCAGGTCGGCCAGATCCGCGAAGTGCAGCCACTTGGCGCGGGCCAGGTAGGGCGCGGGCGAGGCGCGGCCGGTCTCGGTCAGGACCTCGAACGCCACGTCCGAGGCCTTGAACGAAATCCCGCCGCCCAGGGTGACGCCCTCGCCGCGGACGGCGAACATCTTGCCGCCAACCTTGAAGACGTGGTCGTCGCCCCACTGGATGGAGAGGGTCGCGCCCGGCAGGGCCAGGCACGCCTTGTCGAAGGCCTCCGGCGTCATCAGGCGTCGACGCCCAGGCCGATCGGGCAGACGACGCCGGTCCCGCCGATGCCGCAATAGCCGTTCGGGTTCTTGGCCAGGTACTGCTGGTGATAGTCCTCGGCGAAGTAGAACGGACCGGCGGCCGCGATCTCGGTGGTGATGTCGCCCAGGCCCTGGGCCGACAGGGCCTGCTGGTAGGCTTCCTTGGACTCCACGGCCGCGGCGGCCTGGGCGTCGTTGGCGACATAGACGCCCGAGCGGTACTGGGTGCCGATGTCGCCGCCCTGGCGCATGCCCTGGGTCGGGTCGTGATTCTCCCAGAAGGTCTTCAGCAGGGCCTCGTAGGTGACGACCTTGGGGTCGAACACCACCAGCACCACCTCGGTGTGGCCGGTGCGGCCGGTGCAGACCTCCTCATAGGTCGGGTTGGGCGTGACCCCGGCCGCGTAGCCCGCGGCGGTGACGTAAACGCCCGGAACCTGCCAGAACACGCGCTCGACGCCCCAGAAACAGCCCATGGCGAAGACCGCCGTCTCCAGGCTGTCGGAATAAGGCCCCTTCAGCGGATGGCCGTTGACGAAGTGGATGTCGGCCGTCGGGATCGCCTGCGCGCGGCCGGGCAGGGCGGTGTCGGCGGTGGGCATCTCGAGGGTCTTCTTGAGCGAGAGCATGGCGGGCCTTTCGCGGCGGGAATTTCTTGCGCCGGGATATAAGCGCTCGCGTCGTCAGTTTCATCCTGGAACGCGCTTGCTCTGCGACCGCCCCTGAGTATATTGCGCGCCTTCCCGCGCCGGGGGTCTCAACCACCCCCGACCCGAGTGCGCTGGTGAGGTGGCCGAGTGGTTGAAGGCGCACGCCTGGAACGCGTGTATAGGGGAAACTCTATCGAGGGTTCGAATCCCTCTCTCACCGCCACCCCCGCTTCTAAGGGGTTGATTTTACTATTCATTTTTCCTATTTCGAATTGTGGCCCCATTTCGGGTCCTACTTTGCTCCAGGAGCACCGCGCTTGTGCTTGTGGAAATTTCACAGTGGCCATTCACTTGGTGGGCCGCTATTTCGGGTGTAGCCCCTTACAAGCTTCGCCTGTGAGATGACGATGTGCTGCCGGCCATGGAAGAAGCACGGTGCGATCCGCACGGCGCGCAATCGTAAAGCGACCGAAGCGAAGGGCGCGTGAGCTTGACAACGCCGATAGCGAAGCCAGAACGCAAGCGCCTCTATGACAAGGGCGAGCGTCGGCGAAAGCACGTCAGTGCAGGCGACGAGCCGCAATTGGTTTTTGATAGTGACAATCCGCGCAAGGTGGTCGGGAAGTGTCCGGCAACTATCAGCGACGATGATCGCGACGACCTTTTACAGCGGGCCGTTCCACTTCCAAACGCGGACCGTGAACTTCAGGCACCCAAAAAAATCTACGCGGTATATAGAGGCGCGATCTATGAGGCGCAGACCTCGGATCATGGTCGGACATATCATGCATACCCATTTAAGGGTAAGCTGGGTGATGCAATTGTCGTCCTATTAGCCGAGATGGCAGACAAGGATGGATGCCGGGAAGAGTTTGACCGGTGGCGTAAGAAGTACATTACGAGGCACGGAAAGTGAGCGCATTCGAATTCAGGATGACCGACGTCATAGAGGGCGAGATGCGCCTAATGACGACCTGTGCGCTGACGGTCTACGCTGACGACATCGCCGTCTGGCCTGTGCAAGGCGACGACGAAGCTAGTCTAGAGATTCAGATCGACGATCTGCTGGCACACCTAGTGGAATACTGGAAGCCGTTGGTGCTTCGCCAAACGTACCCTTTTGGGCTTAATCCTAAGCGTCCTAGTGACCTCGGATACAAGGCGCGGCGTCGATGGGACGACCTGCCCGAAGAACAAGTGACGGCCGAAGACGAAGAACTGGAAACCTTCCTCGATTGCCACGAAATCTCGCGTTGCTTCGCCGGTTACTTCGACCTGCCGCCACTCTGGATCATCCGCTCCGGAGATCACATGCTTGTCGAAGCGTCAGGCGGCGTGGTTTCGGTGCCGTTCGACGCTGCGATCGCAAGTCTAGTAGCCGCCGGTGACCAAATTGCCGAGCGGCTCGCAGAGGGGGGCGAACGCTGGAGCGATCTCGCAAATGCCTGGAAGGCGAGGGATGATGGAGAGGGGCTGGTCTTTCTCAGCTGGGCTACTAGCCTCGATCAGAAACTGGCCCAGAGCCTGGCTGACGATGGTCTCCTAGAAGCACCGCAGAGCCTTGCCGACGCGGCGAACGACAACGATGAGCTGAGATTGGCCGCTCGCATGGCCAGTGCCCTGCCGCCCGAGCAAGTTCGCACGGTGCTGCAGTTAGTCGCTGGGTTTCCGAAAGTGGAAGCGCCCCGGCTCGTTGCTCTGGCTGCGGCCTCACGCAGCTACTTCGACGAAACGCTAGTCGCGGCTCGGCCATTCGAACAGGGTGAAGGCCTCGCAGACTTCGTTCGGGAACAGCTCAGCCTGAAGTCTAATGAAGCTGTCGATATCTTTTCGATTGTGGAGCAACTTGGGGTCGACACTCACGTTCAAGCGGTTGAACCACGATCACTAGATGCGTTGGCGGTGTATGGTCGTAAGCACGGTCCCGCTATCCTTCTTAATACAGAAGCGATCGATCGGAAGTTCGAAATCGCGTTCAAAGATGCTGGTCGAGCGCGTGTAACTTTGGCGCATGAGCTCTGCCATCTCCTAATCGATGGCGGTAATGCATTGAGCGCCGTTGATGTGCTTGGTGGCCTCATGCCGTTGAGCATAGAGCAGCGCGCTCGCGCCTTTGGCGCCCAACTTCTGCTGCCCAGCAGCGTAGCGGCCAACGTCTGGATTGACATGGGACGTCCCCGCTCGCGGGCGGGCTTGGTAGAGACCCTTGACCAACTCAGTCAGCTTTACACGGTTACCCACAGCGTTGCTGCCTGGAAGTTGGAACACGGCGCGCGCGCTCATGGTGAGAACCTTGAGGCGATGTTGAGATCGATCGTCCCCAATCGTTAGATTGTTGTAGAGTTTTCGCGTCGGATGCCGGCGAGCTTGTAAGCAGGCTAAGTAGCGTCGCCTCTCAACGACGCTGCTCCTCGCGAAGCGGCGAACAAGCGCTCTTGCAGCCAAGCCTTGAAAACGCGGTCGGTATTGTACAGGGCGTACAAGTCTGTGTGATCGGCGAGGCTACCAAGAAGTTCGTCATCTACCGCGCGATCGTGCTCAATTCTGGCATTTTGAGTGTCGCTATTGCGCAGCGCATTACGCACCCGCCCATTTGCACCAATCTTCTCGGGCAGTTCTTCGAATAGAAATCGCTTAACACGGTCCTGGTCGCGGAAGTCGGTCGCCCCGAAGCGCTCGTTAAATTCCCGAACGACGGCGCTCAGTTGATCCATTGTCGGTTCAACTTGGCCGCCTGCGGTGCCAACGGGGACTGACTTAATTTCAGCATCCTCATCAACTAAAGCGATGTTCATTCCAGCTGAGATCTCGACCCGGTAACTATCCATGTCGATTGTTTCCAGCACGTCGATCGGTGCATCGTCACTGGAGGGGCTGGGCAGCTTAGGGATCAGAAGCGACAAAAAGATCGACAGCTTTTCCCACTCCGGCACCGCGTAGGGAAGGATCGCCACGAGAAACGCGTAAGTGCGGACGAAAGCCTTGGCAGCGCCCTTGAACGCAATCTGTTCGTCCTCAGTCAGCGTTTCGTAATAGACGGAGCAGGCGTCTAGCACCGGGTCAAGCTGATCGCGTGGCGCGGCGGCGAGGAACAGCACAACGATCGATTCGATATCCTCAAGCGCGTAAACGCCGGCGCTATCCAGGGCTCGTTTCAAATCGTGGAGCTTGTTTGGATCGGTTTCCCCCGAGAGGATCGTTGCGCGGTAGAAGTCGGAAAAAGCAGCCTCAATCACCGCTGAATCATTGCGGAAGTCAAGCACAACCGGCTCGCTCTTGCCGAGCCGAGCGCGGTTAAGTCGCGACAAGGCTTGTACGGCTTTCACCCCGGCCAGCGTCTTGTCGACATACATTGCAAAAAGCTTGGGCTGATCGAACCCCGTCAGATATTTGTCCGCGACGACGAGGAAACGATACGGATCGGCTTCGAATCTGTCCTCAAGCTCACTGCTGGGGAAGCCGTTATAGGAGGCTTCCGTCCGCTGCTCGCCCGCGTCATCGACTGTGCCAGAAAACGCGACTATCGCCTTGTATGGTGAGCCGCGCTTCGCCAGCGCGGCGTTGATAGCCCGCCAATAGTCTATCGCGCGCTCGATCCCATCGGTTGCCACCATGGCGCGCGCCTCGCCGCCCACTTTTCTGCGCGCGATCACCTGGTCGATGAAATGATCGACGATGATCCCGGCCTTGGTGGCGATAGCATGGTCATGCCCTTCGACGTAGCGACGCAACGTTTTCAGCGTGCGCGAAACGTCAACATCGGGATCATCCTCTGCGGTCGTAGCGAGGCGATACCAGCTCGATACCGGGGTGTAGTGGGCAAGCACGTCTAGAATAAACCCCTCATCAATGGCCTGCTTCATTGAATAGAGGTGGAAGGGGCGATATTTTATCTCACCGTCCTGCTCATAACGTTCGCCGAACAGCTCCAAAGTCTTATTTTTGGGCGTGGCGGTGAATGCCAGATAGCTGGCGTTGTCGAGCATCCGACGCCCCTCGATCACAGCCAGGATGCGATCTTCCGCTGTCGTTTCCTCGTCGATCACCGCGCCGCCGAGCGCAGTGTTCAGGGCACCGGCCGCGCGACCGCCCTGGCTCGAATGGGCTTCGTCGATGACGATGGCGAAGCGGCGCCCGCGATGGACAGAGCCAATGTCATCTAGGATGACCGGGAACTTCTGGATGGTCGTGACAACGATTTTCTTCCCGCTCTCAATGAAGCCCCGAAGGTCACCAGACCGTTCGGCATGACCCATCAGTCGCGCTGTCTGTGCGAAGCCGCCGATGGTGTCTTTCAGGTTCTTGTCGAGCACTTGACGGTCGGTGACCACGATCACCGTATCGAATATGGGAACGCCGTCCACTTCGAGGCCGACTAGCTTATGTACAGTCCAGGCAATCGAGTTCGACTTGCCCGACCCGGCTGAGTGCTGGATCAGATAACGCCGACCCGCGCCGTTGGCGGTAGCGTCGGCGCAAAGAGCGCGGACTACCTTGAGCTGATGATAGCGTGGAAAGATCGGCTTCCGCGCTGTGATACGGCCGCGCGCATCGCGTTCTTCGATGATGCCGGCGAAGTTCTCGACGATGTCGGCCAGACTGCGCTTCGCAAGTATCTCGCGCCACAAGTAGTCCGTGCTGACGCCTTCCGGGTTGGGTGGGTTACCCGCGCCGTCGTTGTGCCCTTTGTTGAATGGCAGAAACCAACTCTTCTGTCCGGAGAGCGCGCTGCACATTCGAACCTCGCGATCATCCATCGCGAAATGGACAGCACAGCGGGTAGGCCGGAAGATCAGTTCCCGAGGATCGCGATCGGCTTTGTATTGCGCCTCGGCGTGGGCGACGGTCTGGCCGGTGAGCGTGTTCTTTAACTCGAAGGTCGCGACCGGTAGGCCGTTGATGAAGACGGCAAGGTCAAGCGCGCGGCGGGCGGCGTCCTGTGAATAGCCAAGCTGGCGCGTCACCGAAAAGCGGTTCTGCGCGAAGTGGATTGCAGCCTGAGGATTGCCGGGTGACGGCAGTGGGAAATAGAGCGCCACGGCGTGCGGACCGTGACGGATGCCGGATCGCAGTACGTCGATGACGCCGCGATTTGTGATCTCATCCCGGACGCGGGCGAGGAAAGCTCGGCGCTGGCGACTGTCGGTTTCCAGCGACAGCGGACCGACTAATTCGGGCTGCGTGGATCGGACAAAGGCGAACAGTTGGACCAGGTCAAGCGCATGGGCGCGATCATAGTCATCGCGATGGCCTTCAATGTAGTCATCGGGTCCCGCTAAGGGCGCGCGCTCGCCCGCGACGTCGGCGGGGGCTCCCTTGACTGACGCTGTCGTGCCGGTGAGCGCTGATACGATTAGAGTCTCTAGGCCGCCTTCGCTTATGTCAGTCGACCGCATCCAGCTCCCCCTCCTGATCTTCATCGTCGGTCGCGGTGTCTTCGGCGAGATCTTCGCCTTCGACGACTGTGATGTCAGCTGCGCGCACATCTAGTTCGCCGGTGACGACTGCGGCGATGATGCTATCGCGGTATTCAATGATCAGATCGATCTGGCCGCGTTCCTTTGCGACAGCTTCGTCGACAAGTTTTGTATCAGCTTTGATCTTGCTGAGAATGAGCTCCTGTTCATTCTCATCGATAGGGAGCGCTAGGTGAAGGGCCGATAGCCGAGTTTCGGCAATGGCAGGGTATGCCACTCCCACTGATCGCGAAATCACAAGGTCGATGAAACGCGGCGTCATCAACGCGTACGCCAACAATTCGGGAATAACCCCGGCTTTGGGCGACAACACAGCAAATCCGGTCGATGCAATCGCATCTCGAGGCCAGTCTTCAAAAAAATAGATCGCCTTAAGATAGGTCCGGACGGTCGAGATCAGAATGTCATTGGGAGCGAGTTGTCGCCGCGCCCGCGACGGCGCCGCGCCAAAGGTCATAGCCTCCGGCTCACCGGTTAAGACCCCAGTACCCACAACGGAAATGTCGAAATAGTCGAAGGTGTAGTCTCGTGACGTACCTTCAGCCAGTGTGCGAGCGTTGACGTCGCACCAGTCTTTCAATCGAGATACCCTCCAGTGCTCTGGCATGTCGCCTACGACGGGGTGGCGAATTGACTTTGATGCTAGTCCTCCGCCGGCACCGAGTAGCCCCTCAATGATTGCCTGCTTACGCTCGACCAGCGCGGCTATGGTCCGGCGCTTCGCAACAATCAGACGCTGGACCTGTGCAGTGTAGGAGTCGAGAAAATCAGCGATTCGCCGTTGCTCCTCTGGCGGGGGAAACGGCGACATCAGGGGCTTGAAATACTGCCAGTATAGTCGATTACGATCGGGCACGATCCCGCGAGAGGCGAAATCGACCTCGCGCATATAGGCTCTGGTGCGGAACAGGTAGGTATAGAAGCGCGGCTCGACACCATCGAGAGGTCGGGCCACGACGTAGGCGGGGCTGACCAAGCCGTCGCAAGGTGCAATGCCCACCGCACCCTGCCACATTCGCATAATGTTATAGGCGACATCGCCCTTGGCGGCGCGCTTGTACTTCGTGCGATCCGCCATTTGCTGTTTCCGCCCGCCCTCCATGTCCCGCACGCGAACGCCAGTGCGAAGCGAAACCTCTAGGATCGGCAGGTCGGGAAATCCCGTTTCGTTCCGTTCCGCGAAAAGCCGTCCGTTGCGCACAACGTCCCAATGCGCAGGCACCTGCGAGAGCCAATCGACGCCACTGTCGCGATATTCTGGATAAGGTCTGAGCGGCGTGCTCATGTGTCGGCCTGCACCAGCACTGCATCGAGTAGCGCCTGCGTCTGGCGCTCTAGGGCGTTGATCTCGGCCTTGATTTCGGCGAGAGGGCGCGGAGGCTTCGGCTTATAAAAATGCCGCGCAAACGAGATCTCATAGCCAATCTTGGTTTTGTCGCGATCGACCCAGGCGTCGGCGGAGTGGGGTAACACTTCGCGCTCGAAAAACGCGTCAATCCCGCCTGGCTCGTCGAAGGCCACGATTTCCGTATCCGAAAGCGCCTTATCGGGTTCGTAGACGACGACCGCAGCCTTGCCTTTGACCGTGGCCGCAAAGAGCCCGCCGCGCGGATCTGGGGCCTTCTTTGACACCGATTTAACGATGGGTTTAGCGTCGGGCGAGCGCCAGCTCATCGCACGCGCGATCAGACGTGCCTCGGCCGGCTTCAACGCTAACTTCTCGCCTTTGATGGTGGCAGAAAGCTTGGCATCGAACACGGCATAATCGTCGTATTCGGCCTCACCAAAAACTTCCATCAGCCGTTCGGCGGCCCGGTGCAATCGACGATCACGCGCCCAGGTGCCCGCGTCGAGGAGCTTCTTCACCGTCTTGCGTGGCAGCTTCGGCGTTGCGTCCTCGGTCTCGGTTGCGGCGTCGCCGCCGTCCGCACTCGCCTCATCTTCGCTATCCACAGCTTCATCCACTTCGGGATCGGGCGGGTCGAGATGCGCTTTCAGTTTTTCCGCCACGCTTGCAAAATCATCAAACAAGGCGTCACCGAACTCGCCGTGCAATGTCTCGCGCAGGGCTCTGTGCCCACTCTGGAAGCGTAACGCCTCTACAGCTTCGCGCGTGAAGCGCGAGCGCAGCCGAAGAGGCCGTTCGACGACAATCTTCCAGTAGCCGAACGACGAGTTGGGTAGCACGACCGAAGTCTCGCTCGGTTCCATCGCCTGATAGGTGTTGAGCACCGCTCGGAGATGTTCAGTGGTCATCTCGCAGTTGCGCTTGCCAAGATTACGCCGGAGGGGCCGAAACAGCTTAGTCGCGTCGATCAGTTGGACTTTGCCCTTTCGGTGCTCGGCCTTGCGGTTGCTCAGCACCCAGACATAGGTCGCTATGCCTGTGTTGTAGAAGATGTTGAGTGGCAAGGCGACGATCGCCTCAAGCCAGTCATTCTCGATTATCCAGCGGCGGACGTTACTTTCGCCCGATCCCGCTTCTCCTGTAAACAACGCTGAGCCATTGTGGATATCGGCAATGCGGCTGCCCAGGGGCGTGTCCTTCATCTTGCTGAGCTTGTTAACGAGGAACAGCAACTGACCGTCCGACACGCGCGGAAAAAGTCGAAGCCGCTTGTCGTCGCCTTCGAGGGCGGGATGCTCAACGACAAACCTTGGATCGAGGGCACCCGCTTTGCCGCCCATCGCCGCAAGATCGACCTTCCAGGTCTTTCCAAATGGCGGGTTGGCCATCATGAAGTCAAATCGCAGTCCTTGGCGGCCATGTGCGTCGGCGGACAGTGTTGAGTTGGGTGCGATATTGCGCGCCTCCGCGCCTTCCCCCTTGATCAGCAGGTCGGCCTTGCAAATGGCGTAGGTCTCGGGATTGCTCTCCTGGCCGTAAAGGTGGATTTCCGCCGCCTTGCCTGCTTCGGCAGCCAGTCTCGCAAGCTTTTCTTCGCCAACCGTCAGCATCCCACCGGTGCCGCACGCGTCATCATAGAGCAGGTAGGTGCTATCCCCGATCTGATCCGCGACGGGACGGAAGACTAGCTCCGCCATCAACTCGACGACGTCACGAGGCGTAAAGTGCTCCCCCGCTTCCTCGTTGTTCTCTTCGTTGAACTTGCGCAGTAGTTCTTCGAACAACGTGCCCATGGCGTGGTTGTCCAGGGCTGGCAGGCGGACGCGTCCCTCCCCATCGCGAACGGGTGTGGGCGACAAGTTGACCCGATCATCGCAGAACTTCTCCAACAGAGCGTGGAGGATGCCGGCGCGCTCAAGCGTATCGAGTTGCTTGCGGAAACCAAATTGTTCAATGATTTCTAGGACGTTGGCCGAGAACCCGTCCAGGTAGCTCTCGAAGTCAGCGCGCTGGGTCGCCGGGTTGGGGCGAGATAGCAGCTGCTTCAGCGTGAATTGCGATCCGTTATGAAAGGCCTGTGCCGCCGCCTTGTTCAGGGCAGGCTCCTGTGCGGCCGCTGGTAGATTAAGCGCGTCGAGCTCGGCCTTGCGCGCAAGTACTGCTGCTTTTGTCGGTTCCAGTACGGCATCAAGCCGGCGTATCACCGTCATAGGCAGGATGATGTCCCGATATTTGCCTCGGGTGTAGACGCCGCGCAGCACGTCGTCGGCGATATTCCAGATGAAGCTGCCGATGTTCATTGACACGCCACTCGCGCAGTCGGCATCAGGTTACTCATTCACGTCCACTCTTGGCTTTGGGTCCCACGCCCGGCCGCGTCGGATCGTATTAGATCGCGTTGACGAACCGAAAGCGACGGCCTTCGATCGGGCCACAAGGGTGTCTAAAGCGCCATGTGCCACTGCGGCAACGTTATCCTTTGCGCACGTTCGGCCTCCATCGCGACGATGCATTTCAGAGGAGAGGCTGGCTATGCCGCTGGGCGCAGTTGTGGACTGAGCCGTCTAGAGGTTAACTGCCTCCGTGTTTTCCACATCATAGAGCCGCTGTGACAAGCGGGATTCTAGGCGATGGTCCAACAAGGCCTGGAAGATGTCGCGGCAGGTCTCCGCCGTTGGGACAATCCGGCCTTTCTCATCAAACTTTATCGTGAAGCCTAAAGCTTTGCATTCGGCTCGCAGTCGCTCCATGAAAAGCGCATTTCGATAATTTGCCTTCTGTCGAATAGCAGAGGCCCGTCGAAGCTGTATTTTATTGGAGCCGACATATTCTATAAGCGGCTGCATGCTTGTGAAAATTTCTGAGAATTCTGCCTCAGATCGAAGACTGCTAAAATCCTCTACATGGGCCGCTTTATAACTTAGCAGAGATTCAAATCTTGACTTCTGAAGAATCAATATGGTTTCATTCAGTATCAAAAAGTCAAAATGTTTAGACAGGGTGAAATGTGGTCTTTCATCTATCGTGAGCTGATCGTCGCCAAAAACTACGGATATCGTGCCTTTTGATGTCCGCGTTCTCCATGATTCATCGGTCTTCTTCACGCCGTAGATGGTCGATTCTGCGCCTGCATACTTGACCACATAAAATGCAGCATTGGCGATTTGCTTTAGCGTTTTAACTTTGCGCTTAGCAGTGGGGTCGCTCGCTTGGTCAACAATAAGGGGGGCGTATGTCTCTTCAACGCCGATCGTCATCGCGCTGCCCTCGTTATTCTGGGCGAGCAAGCCATACTCCATTGTCTCGGTAACGTCGTCACTTCTCGCCCGAAGGGCTTCGCGAAGAGCGATGTCTAGCGCATCGGTGGTATCGATCCATCGGCCATTGAACATCGGCTTCTGTTCACGAATACTTTTCTTGAATGCCCAGACGGAAATATCCGCTTGCGCGGCGTCGAAATTATGTAGTGTCTCAAGTGCTGGGTGCATCTGGCACTCTCTTGATAATAAGGACGTCCTGAATTGCATTGTGCTTCAGAGTCTCTCCAGGTTCGGGAGCATCTTGGGCCAAGCAAAAGCCAGTGTGAACGCGATCGTGTCCGCCCATGTAACTGTATTCAATTTCGTAGAGGCGCCACCCAAACACGCTAAGGACTGGATTCATCATAATTTGACCGGATTTATATGTGATCAAGAATATCCAGGCCAAGAACACTATAAATCCGACCATTTTGTCGGGCTCTGCGTAATTAAGGCCCATGAATGAGACGACGTATGGCAGGACGTAATTCATCAAATCTGACGCTATATGCTTAGATGAGATGATTGATATTCGTTTTGATGGCTTAATAATTGCAAGCGATATAAGGGATGTGATTATTCCAAGCAGGCAAATTGCGATTGCAGAGAATGATAGCAGCGGGTTTTTTAGTGGAATTTTACATTCGTTCAGGCTCAGGTTTAGGCACAAAGGTTGTGAAAGCTGGGCGTAGTCGACGTTCTGCGCGAGCAGAATAATGCTGAGCGGCAGGTAAGAGCCGAGATAAATCGCAACAGCGAACGCAAGCCGGACCTGCACAACCACCTCCCCCATCTGACTCGCGCCCAGCGCGCACGTTGGAGATCTCTCGCGCATTGTCCAGCTTGTGTGATCGTTTTACTGTCGTTGGCGAACGCACGACGGACGAACGGTGGGCTCCGGGCTTACGCGATCACAGCTTTTGACCGCGTGAAGGGCTCGCCAACGTTTAGGGTCCGCTTCCGCCTGCAAGCGCTCTCCGGCGGACCACATGTCGCGGCGTAGAATGTGCGCCGCCCTTTTCTCCGGCCATGCCCAAGCGGCTGGCGCGGCATTGACGATCATGGTCGGGACACTCGCATAAAAAATTGTGCCCGCGATGACGCCAACCGCCGCCGCCTGAACCAGCCGCCAGTTCTGCAAGCTGGTCAGCCGCGCACGATCAATCCATCCATCGAGATCACGAGCCGAGCGCAAAAGCGCCTCCTGGGCCTCACGAACCGCCGCGCGGTCCTGCCGCCTGGCTTCGTCGCCCGCCGCCGCGATCTGCCGCGCGAGATCAGCCGGGCTCTGGACAAAGGCGGGACTGGCCAGCAACCTGCCAAGCCGTCCGACCGCCACCGACACGCCCTTGGCGATCTCGCCCAGCGTCTCGCTGTAGTCCGGCACCGGAGACCGCTCCGCCGCCAATCCAGCCACGGCGACATTCAGCAACGCCACTTCCCGACGTAGCGCCTCGAACGCCGCCGCCGCATCGGCCGGATCTGCCGGTCCTCCACCTTGCTCCATAACCTTGCCTCCTAGATGCCAAGCCCGCGCCCACGGCCAATGCCGAGGTATTCGATGAGCCCCCGCCCAACGCTGCGACCCAACTCCGCCGGTAGACCAAGCTCGGCTCGCCGCCCGCGCAGCAGCGACTCCACCTGCGGATCGCGCTCCAGGTTCTTGGCCATGGCGCCCATGCTTTCCTTGACCTGCCGGGCGCCGGTCATGTCGCCCTCGCGGTGCAGAACGGTGCGCTGCCGCTCCAATCCCTGCCAGCGCTGGACAAAGCGATCGGCCCTCACGCGCGGATCGGCCCGAACCTCCGCCTCAAGCTGAAGGACCCTGATCGCTCGCTGCGTCCGCCCCGACGAAACCTCACCGGCCAGGCCGGGCTCACGGACATAGGCTCGCTCCAGATCCTTGGCCGCGTGCGGACCGATCTTCCCCACGGCCTCGCGCGCGTCTTCCAGCGCCCGCCGCTGGTGAGCTAGCACCGGCAAGCCGCGGTCGTTCATCCGCATGACGTCGGCTGCGGCGCGGGCGTGGCGCTCGATCGCGCGGTGCTGGTCGAACTGGGTGACCTCCCGCGCCGGCGCCGCCGGCTGGGGCGCCGGACTGGCGGGCCTGAAACCATCGAACATCCCCCGCTGACGCTGCGGCGGTTCCTTCGCCCTTATCGACGCCAGCACGTGGATGTCACGCCGCTGGGCGAAGTCGCTGGCCATGTCCTTGGCCCGCTCACGCGACAGGACGCGGGTTAGCTTGCCGAGATCCTCGAACTCGTCGCGACCGTAGTGGATTTGCACGCTGTCGCGATGACGCGAGAGCGCCACATAGGAGCCGTGGCGATCCATTCCCGGCGTCGCCAGCACATGCGCGCGATCGACCGTGACGCCCTGACTCTTATGGATCGTGGCCGCATAGCCGTGATCGACCTGGGCGTAGTCCTTGAGGTCGAAGACGACCGATCGCCCCGCATCGGGACGCCCGGCGTCGAGCCGCACCGTCATCTGCGTGTGCGAGACCTGCTCGATCTCGCCGAGCATGCCGTTCTTCACGCCAAGCCCGCGATCGTTTTTCAGGAACATCAGCCGATCGCCAGTCGCGAAGGATCGCTCGCCGCGCTCGGCCTTGACCGTCACATCCTCGCCCAAGGCGCCAGCTAGGCGTAGCCGCTCGCGGGCCGTCAGGTTCAGCTCGCGCACCTCGTCATTGGTGTGGGTGAGGATGATCCGGCTCTTGCCCGGCTCGGCCGCGCGCTCACGATCCCAACGCTCGACCAGATCCTCGCGCGCCTGATCGCGGGTCTCGGCGGCGTGGACCATGCCGCGAGCCTCGTAGACGGCCAGCGCCTCGCCCGTGCGGCCGGTCGCCAGATGCCGAGTGGCGTCGCGCTGCCAGTCTTCGTGCTGGCGGCGAACCTGGGTGATCTCGACGTGACTATGGCGCTCGGCGATCGACCGGAAGGCCGCGCCGGCCTCGATGGCCTGGAGCTGCTCGGGATCGCCGACCAGCACCACCTTGGACCCAGCTTTCTCGGCCACTGAGAGCAACCGCTCCATCTGCCGAGAGCCGATCATGCCAGCCTCATCGATCACCAGCACGTCGCGGGCGTCGAGCAGCTCGCGGTCTTTTGCCCACTGGTGCTCCAAGCTGGCGATGGTGCGTGAAGCGATGCCCGATCCGCTCTCCAGGTTCTCGGCGGCGATACCCGACAGCGCCAGGCCCTGGACGCGATAGCCTGCGTCCTCCCAGGCCTCGCGCGCGACGCCAAGGAGCGCCGACTTGCCGGTGCCGGCGTAGCCAACGACGACACCGAGATCACGCCCCTCGGTGACGTGCTCGAACGCCGCCCTCTGCTCGCCGAAGAGAACGAGACCGCGCTGCTCGGCGCGCGCCAAGGCGCGCCGCTGTTCCAACTCACTGACGCCGTGCGCCCGACGCTCCGCAATGACTTCACTGGCGCGATGCAGCCTGTCCTCGACGGCGATCATCTCACGACTGGTGAAGCGATCCTGGCCGCGACCGTCCTGGCCCAGCGCCACCATCTCGGGCGAAGCCTGCACCGCGCTCATGGCTCGGTCGAACTGATCCTTGCCGTCCGAATGGCGGTGGATGAATTTCGCCAAGTCGTAGCGGGTGAACGTCGCTTGCTGGTGGGTGATGGCGTCCAGCGCGATGCGCGGATCGGCGATGATCTTGTCGCCGTTCTCACGGGCGATGCGGTGGTGATCTTCGACCCGCTCGGTCTCGACGCCTTCGCCGGCCATGCGTCCGGCGGCCGGGCCGATCTTGTGTTGCGGCTCAAGGTCGATGCCCTGGTCTTCCAGGCTGCGGTGATCGATCCGCGCGTCGATATCGAGCTGCGCCAACCGCTCGTTGACGTGGTCGGCCCAGGCCTCGCGCCAATGCTCGACCAGCTCGGTGCGGTTCCAATCGCGGACCTTGGCGCCGAAGCCCTCTTCGCCAACTTCCCGCATCGACAGCATGACGTGGGCGTGGGGTTTGGCCAGACCATCAGGGCCGATGTCCCAATGCACATTGAGATCGGCGACCATGCCGCGATCGACCATCTCCCGCTGGACGAAGTCACGGGCCAGCTCGACGCCCTGCGCCTGATCCATCTCGCGGGGAATGGCGAACTCGACCTCTCGGGAAAGCTGGGCGTCCTTGCGCTTTTCTCCGGCCTCGACGGTGTTCCACAGCGTGGCCCGGTCGGAGAGCTGCTCGGGCGCGCCATCCGGCAGCATGATCTCCGAGTGGACAACACCGCTCTTGTTGGTGAAGTCGTGGTCGCGATCTAGCCGCTCATCGTGCAGACGGCTGGCGGAGCGATAGGCGGCCGAGGCCACGGCGCTGGCCCCGGTGGCGCGGCTGATGACTTTGATGCTGAAGTGGTAGATCGCCATGGCGACAGACCACTTACTACCCTGAGCGCACGTCGGCACGACGTATAAGCGCGCCCTCCCAAGAAAGAATCTCGGGAGGGACGAGGCCGTCTCAGTGTGTCCCGGCGACCTTACAGCATTCCCAGACGTCTTGTTTTACGCTTCCGCCATCGCCCAAACCCGGAGACTTGGAATGCGTAAACCACGAGACTTCGACGCCGAGCTGAAAAGCCTCGAAGACAAGGCCAAGACCCTTAAGGACCGCAAGGTCAGGCAGCTTGGCGAGTTGGTGATCGCCACTGGCGCGGACGCCCTCGACATCGACACCCTGGCCGGCGGGCTGCTGGATCTAGCCGATGCGGGGAACGCCGCGCGCAAGGAGGGCTGGAGGAAACGCGGCGCGGGGTTCTTTCGCGGCGGCCCGAGCGCCCCTGCGCCTAGCGCTGGTGGCGACCAATGACGCCGAGCGCCGGGCCAAGGCCGCGCGCCATCGCCTGGAAGCCCGCCGAGCCCGCATGGACGCGCGGGCCTGGGTGGTGAAGCGGCGCGAGCGCACCCGCCACCTGATCGAGTTGGGCGGCCTGGTGCAAAAGGCCGGCCTCGTCGATCTGACCCGCGACGATCGCGCCACCCTCTACGGTGCGTTCTTGAGCCTAGCAGCCATGCTCAAAGCCGACGACGCAGAGCACACCCTGGCGCTCTGGCGACGCGGCGGGAAGCGAGCGTTCGAGGCTGAATTCCGCCCGGCGTCGGAGATCCGCTAAAGAGATCGTCAGCCCTTATCGCGGCTTTCGTCGTCCGCCATGGCGCGAACGAGATCGAGGACTTGGCGACGGACCCCCCCCCGGCCGATCTTCGGGAACATCTCGGCCAGTTCCAGGCCTTCGGGCGTGTTCAGGAACTCGGTGACGACACGCTCGGCAGCGGCGCCGACCTCATCGACCTCGTTGGTCATGGGATCGGCAAGACCATCAAAGAAGAACGACACCGGGACCTGGAGCGTCTTGGCTATGTCGTAGAGCTTGCTGGCGCTGACGCGATTGGCGCCGCGTTCGTACTTCTGAACCTGCTGGAAGGTGAGCTTCAGCGCGTCAGCGAGCGTTTCCTGGCTGATACCCAGCATCTTGCGGCGCATGCGCACGCGGCCTCCGACGTGGATATCGACGACGTTGGGCGTGCGAGCTTCAGGGGTATCGGTCACGAAAGTCTCCATGGTCGGTTCACCGGCAACGCCGCCGATCCGGGAATGTGCTTGCGGCGCAGAAACGCCCCGAAGCGTGGCTTTTCAAGGTCGTTCTCCACTCGCGCTAGTCGCGTGCGGATCGACGTGTCCGGACCAATCGGCGATGCTGGGGAATGTCCAAGTACGATCCCCTGTCGGGTCATCTGCGTCGCCAGCGTCGAGACGAACTCGAACTGACCTTCGCCGAGATCGAGCGCATCCTCGGCGCCATGCTTCCCAAGAGCGCCGCCCGGCAACAATGGTGGGCTAACACCACTGATCCCTACACGAGCCAGGTGCAGCGGAAGGCCTGGGGCGACGCCGGCTATGACGCCTTTCTCATCGCGGGCAAGGACCGTGTCCGCTTCAAGCGGGTGCGCTGACAGAGCCGCTTGGCTGGGCCTGTCCGGCCGGCCATCGGACTTGCTGCCGTCGCCGACCTTCGCTCGGAGACAAGACGCCCAGGATCGCTTGGTGGAACAAGGGCCGGACGGGCTGGCGCGCGTCAAGGGGACGCCCTGCGGGCGTCTCGCGGAGCGACGGCGAAGCCGCCCTTGACCCGCACCATCCCGCCCGGCAGAGGCTGTCCAAGCGCTCCAGGGCGAGCACCGACCGTTCCGGTCCTGGCTCCCGCAGGTTGGGGAGAGCAAGGCGGCTGCCCTGGGGGGCTCGGCTAGCGCTTGCAAACGGGCACCCCGCAATTGGGACAGCGCGCGATGCGCAGCTCCTCCATCGTCGCCTTGAAGAGGTCGTAACCGTCGCCCTGCTGATGGACCATGACCTGTAGCGCCACCTCCAGCTTGGCGACCACGCCGTACATGTCGTGCGCGCGAACCTTGGGCAGGGCTTCGAGCCATACCTCCCGTTGGTCGAACAGCGGCTTCAACTGCGCGTCGATGGCGTCCATCTCTTCGGAGGGCAACAATTCCCCACGCTCCTCTGGCGTCATGCGCTCCCATCGCCTCTGACGCACCAAGATGGTCTCCAGGTCCGACCAGCGCAGACCAAGGCGGTCGATCTCCGCGTCGAGCGCCATCCACTCGGCGCAGCGGGCCACGGCCGGATCCGCGATTGCGCCGCCGGCGCCACTCACCACGGGCGCGGCGCTGGCGGCGCCAATCACGACACGCCGGGACACGGCGAACGGCCCCTTGTCGTCAGACATTGGGATCCTCCGCTTCAAAGGGTTTTGGGAGGGGCCGGACGCGCTCGATCAGTTCGACCGTTCGCGAGATCTCATACAGCGCGTCGGCCAAGTGCGCCTGGACATCGGTGACGGACAAACCGAGGTGGCGCGCGATCAGCGCGTAGTCGAGCGCCTTGATGTGATTGAGGAGGAAGACGTCTCGCGCTTCTCGGCGAAGGCATAGGACCGCGTAGGACATTACCTGCTGGCTGTTATGAGGATCGAAGGTCCGGCCGCGCCAGAGATCGGGATATCGCCAGCGCCACCACTGACTGACGACAAGCGGCCAAGGCAGGCGATGACGGGCCATCAGGCTGCCTCCTCCCCGCTGGAACAACGCCGCTTTGCGGCCTCGCCAACGGCGACGATCAGGTCGCGGACCGTTGTGCAGGCCTCGGTCCAGCACACCGACGCGATGGCTTCCGACGACATCTCTGAGATGGCGTGGACGCTGTAGTAAGGGCTCAGAAGCGCGGCGAGTTCGGGGAGCTGGGCGGGGACATCGGCGAAGCCCGCGCGGCGCGCGAACCGGAGCGCCTTGACCAGATCGTGCCGGAGATAGAGGCGGTTCCAGTCGTCGCTGATCCCTCGGTCCAGCAAGTAAGCCTTCAGTGCCAGTTCGATGGCGATAGCCAGGAAGTAGCGGGCGCCTTCGTGGTGTCGCGTCAACACCGCCTCGGCGCCTTGGTGGAAGCCGGCGGCGTTACGGCGAAAAGTCGCCGCTAGGGGGCGGTCGGCACCGTCCCGTCGTCGCGGGACGCGGCGGGTCACTTTCCACCGGAGAAGGCGGCGAGGTCGCGGACGGCGCGGGTGATCAAGCCGTGCGCTTCGGGGTGGTCTTCCACGAAGATCAGGCGCGCCGCCACCGACAGGTTGGCGATGACGGCCTCGACGCTTTTGGCTGGCTTCGGCCGCATGGCCTCGAGGAGGGCGTGGCCCTCGACCTCAAGCACATCGAGCCACGAGTCGATCTCAGCGAGTCTGGCGCCTTCAGGGATTTCTGCTCGCTGTTCCGGCGAGAGCTTGTACCAACTGCGCTTGGTCATCAGCCAGCCTTCCAGCATGCCCCATTCGAGTTGAAGGCGGCGCTGTTCGGCGTCTACCGCGAGCCAGCGAGTGCAGAGGGTCACTGCCGGGTCGGCGTTGCCAGGAGCATGGCCCTGATTAATGAAGGGTGCTGCGGAGCCACCGGAGAGGACGCTGCGCCTTGATAGCTGGCGCTCGCGCACGTCCGCACTCTCCGCCTTGTGGCGCGAGTCCATGGCCTGAACCTTTGTGTTCACGTAAGAACACTGTCGTACCACGCCTCGAAACGCCGAAGCAACAGAAAATGTTCTCTTCGGAACTAAAAGTGTTCAAATATGCTGATCACCGCATCGCAGATCAGGGCTGCCCGAGCCCTTCTGGAATGGTCCCAGCCTCGGCTAGCTGAAGCTGCTGGCCTGTCGATGATGAGCATCCGCCGTATGGAGGGGCCATCCGGCCCCGGCCAGCGATCGGCTGGCAATGTGGAAGCGGTGAGAAAGGCTTTGTACGAGGCCGGAGTGATATTCATTCCGGAGGATGACGGTGGGGGTCCGGGCGTTCGCTTGAAAAGACAGTCCCGCTAGTCCGGGGTTCAGAACGAAAATGGCGGCGCCCAAGCGCAGCCAGCGTCATGGAGGTACGGTCTCACCTTCGCTAGAGGCGCCTAGAGCCTGTCTTTGTTTCCCAGAGTACGATCTGGCCCCGCGAGGCCTTGCCGGCAGCGGCAAGCAATCCAATTCTGGCTCATCGAATACCTCCAGATCCCAGTCTGTGGAGCTTAAACCGATGGCCGATCTCGACCGCATCGTCCGCCTGAAGACCGTGCTGGCACGCACGGGCCTGAGCCGCTCGACCCTCTATCGGAAGATCGGGGAGGGCACCTTTCCTCGCCAGGTCCCGATCAGCGTCCACGGTGCGGGATGGCATGAGTCCGCGATCAATCGCTGGATCGCCGATCCAACTGCGTATCGCCCGGATGCTGGCTAGTCCTCGCCGTCCGCCTCGCCCATGAAGTCGGGCCTGATGTTGGGGTGGAGATGGAAGATGTGAGACACCACGCCTTCCTTCAGGGCCCGATCCAGGGCTCGGGGGAGGTTGTCGATGGTCTTGGTGATTTTGGGCGTGCGTAGCAGGGCGCGATAGTCGTTGACGTCCTTGGCGCCACGTTCCCAGGCCAACAGGTGGAACAGAGCCATCGACGCAAACTGCATCCCCTCCTGCCCGACCACATAGCTGAGGCTGATTGCAGTGTCGGAATGGGTCTCGTGTTCCTCGAGATCCCACGCGACCAGGATCTGCTGGGTTTCGCTATGAAGGCCGGTGGCCGGGACGCCGCCGCCTTTGGTGAAGCCCACCTTGCTGATCCGCATCTTCCATTCTTCGGTGAAGTTGGTGTCGCTCTGACGTTCGACGGAGACCAATTCTTCCTTGGCGATCTCAAGATGGACGCCGGCACCGGGCGACAGCTTGAACGCTACGTCCCCGACCAGAATGCCCAGAAGGCTCTGCTTCATCGCCTCGCTGTGAGTGATGTTGAAGTTCTTCTGGGCAACCTTCATGTGGCGCACGTCGAAGAGCGTCCACATGCTGTAGAACTTCCAGGCGATCAGTAGCGGCTTGCCCATCAGCGTGGCGTAGGCGGTCAGACGCGCCATGTAGTCGGGCCGGAAGGACAGCGTGCGCTTGGCGTGGACCTTCACCTCGACCAAGAAGGCGCCATGGTCGCCGAAGACGGCCATGAGATCGGGGACCTGCAGCGTCTTGTTGGACGCGGCTGGCGCCTGCAGTTGGTCGAGCTTGTGGATCAGGCGGCATTGGCCCAGCCAGGCGCAAATCACCGAGAACTCGTCCTCCGCCGGGAGACCGAGATTCAGCAGCTTCACCTTGTGAGCTAGGCTGGAGGGATCTGCGTCAAAGCCAAGCTGCGCCAGGGCCTCTTGGATTAGGCGATCCAGATCCTCGGGCGTGTCCATGACCAGGGTTCCTTCTAGGGCCTCTTGGCAATGGCCCGGAGCGACTTCCATGTCGCGTTCGTTGGCGCGATGACGCTCTGAGACAAATCCATTCAGGACACGGTTCACCGCGAACGAAATCGGCTAGGCTCGGAGCAAAGCGACAACTTTCTGTTTTGCTCCAGCTGAACAATAGCCGGCCCAGGCCTCCATCAGCTTACGACGCTTATCAAACAAGTCGCCGCGCCTATAAGCGGCCTCGGCCTTGTTGGCGATTGTGTGGGCCAAGGCCATCTCGCAGACCTCGTGTGAGAAGCCGGTTGTTTCCGACGCCCAGTCGCGAAATGTGGAGCGAAAGCCATGTACGGTGATGTCGGTTTTCATTCTCCGCAGCAGCATCGCCATGGCCATAGAGGACAACGGTGACGCCGAAGTCGCGCCTGTGAACACATGACCGACCGATCCGGCCTCAAGCCGCTCGGCGATGATCTTCATCGCGCGGCTTGAGAGGGGAACGCGATGTTCGCGGCCGGCCTTCATGCGAGCGGCTGGCACCGTCCAGATCTCCTTTTGGAGATCGAACTCATCCCAAGTCGCGCCCAGCACCTCACCCGATCTCGCGCCGGTTAGAATTAAGAACTCCAAGGCGCGGGCTGCAACCGCGCTGCGCGTGCGGAGATTGGCCATAAACTCAGGCATGAGGTCGTAGGGCAATGCCGCATGATGCCCGCGCTTCAATCGCTGTCGCTTGGGCAGGAGCTGGTTCAAATGGCCCCGCCACCGCGCCGGGTTCTCGCCAGTGCGTAATCCCTTGGCCTTAGCCGCATCCAAGACGTTCTCGATCCGCCCGCGCAAACGCTCGGCCGTTTCGGGGGTGCGGGTCCACAGCGGTTGCAGAACGTCCAGAATGTCCTGTGTGGTGATGTCGTTGACCGGGCGCTCGCGGATCGGCGCGGCATACTTGGTGAGCGTCATCTTCCACTGTGCGGCGTGCTTGGCGTTACGCCATGACGGCTGCATGGCTTCAACGTAGGCATCGGCGCAGGCGCCGAAGGTTTGGACCTTGTCGTCCCTCGCGCGCTCGACCTTGGGGTCGGCGCCCGCCGCCAGCATTGCGCGGAAATTCGCCGCTTCCGTGCGAGCGTCCGCCAGGGAAAGATCGCGGCGGCCTCCAAGGCCTAGTTCAACTCGCCTACCGGCTCGCGTGTACATGAAGACCCACCGCCGACGCCCGCTCTCATCGATCGAGAGATAAAGGCCGCCGCCATCGGAATGGCGGCCTGGCTTGTTGAGCTTCGCTGCTTGGATCGCGGTCAGTTTGTGAAGTGAACGTCCCATGCCAAGCCTCCAGCTTAGTTCGGCCCCACTGTTCAACAGACGCTCGGTCCCACTTCCGGCAACCTCGGTCTACCGTACCAGCGAAGCTCGCCGAATTTCATTTTCGGCCCCACTTCGGGTCCCACTTTCGGTCCCATTTTGTACTCAGGATCGGGTGGGTAGTTGACGGACAAGGTGACACGATCGCGACAATTAATCCATTAAAATCAACGTCATGCTGGGGCTCTATGGGATCTTATGATGCGGTATGGGAATACTGGTTTGGCGGACTCTCTCACCGCCACGCCGTCTTCCCCCGTGAGTTCCCTGGTCCGCTTCCACGGCGAAGCGCTTCGCGGGTGCTCGCGCGCCGACTGATTTGATGCGTTTTGCGCATTGGCCTGAGCGGTCGTCGTCAGCCTAAGCCGGAAGGAAATCCGAGTAAGGCGGAGGCGACGTGACCCGTGAGACAGCCCGGGAGGCTCTGAAGGCGCTGTTCGAGGCCGCCGTCGGCGCGGCCTCGCCCGCGCTTTGCCTGCCGCCGCATCTGCCGCCGCCGCCCAGGGGCCGGACCGTCGTCGTCGGCGCGGGCAAGGCCGCCGCCGCCATGGCCGCCACGGTCGAGGCCCATTGGCCGGGACCGCTCGAAGGGCTGGTGATCACGCGCTATGGCCATGGCGCGGCCTGCGAGCGGATCATCGTGGTCGAGGCGGGCCATCCGGTCGCCGACGCGGCGGGCGTGGCCGGGACCGCCGCGATCGTCGAGCGGCTGCGGGGGCTCACCGCCGACGACCTGGTGCTGTGCCTGCTGTCGGGCGGCGGCTCGGCCCTGCTGGCGGCCCCGGCCCCGGGCCTGACCCTGGCCGACAAGCAGGCGATCACCCGGGCGCTGCTGCGCAGCGGCGCGCCGATCGACCAGATCAATTGCGTCCGCAAGCACCTGTCGGCGGTCAAGGGCGGGCGGCTGGCCCTGCTGGCCGCGCCGGCCCGGGTGGTGACCCTGGCCATTTCCGACGCGCCCGGCGACGTGGTCGCGACCATCGCCTCGGGCCCCACCACGCCCGACCCGACGACGCGGCAGGACGCCCTGGCGATCCTGCGGCGGTGGCGGATCACGCCGCCCGACTCCGTCCGGGCCTGGCTGGACGATCCGCGCGCCGAGACGCCCAAGCACATCCCCGGCGCGGAGGCCGTGCTGATCGCCCGGCCGCGCGACGCGCTGGAGGCCGCGGCGCGCGAGGCCTCGGCCCGCGGGCTCACCCCCATCGTGCTGGGCGACGCGATCGAGGGCGAGGCCCGCGTGGTCGCCGCCGCCCACGCCCGGCTGGCCCTGAAGATCGCCGACGGCCGAGGCGTGGGGGCGCCGCCTTGCGTCCTGCTGTCGGGCGGCGAGACCACGGTGACGGTCGCCGGCGGCGGACGCGGCGGACGCAACGCCGAATATCTGCTGGCCCTGGCGGCGGCGCTGGACGGCCGGCCGGGGATCCACGCCCTGGCGGCCGACACCGACGGGATCGACGGCTCGGAGGACAACGCCGGCGCCTTGCTGTCCCCCGACAGCCTGGCGCGCGCCGCGACCCTGGGCCTGAACGCCGCCGAGCGCCTGGCCGACAACGACGGCTACGGCTTCTTCGCCGCCCTGGACGATCTCGTGATCACCGGGCCGACCCGCACCAACGTCAACGACTTCCGGGCGATCCTGATCGACGCCCCGTCCTCGGAGGATACCCCATGAGCCAGACGTGCCCCTATCGCATCGCCGTCATCCCCGGCGACGGGATCGGCAAGGAGGTGGTTCCGGAGGGGCTGCGGGTGCTGGCGGCGGTCTCGGAGCGCTTCGGCTGCCGCTTCGCATTCGACCATTTCGACTTCGCCTCATGCGACTACTATCTGGCGCACGGGACGATGATGCCGGACGACTGGAAGGCCCGGATCGGCGGCCATGACGCCATCTTCTTCGGAGCCGTCGGCTGGCCCGCCAGCGTGCCTGACCACGTCTCGCTGTGGGGCTCGCTGATCCAGTTCCGGCGCGAGTTCGACCAGTACGTCAACCTGCGCCCGGTCAAGCTGATGCCGGGCGTGCCCAGCCCCCTGGCCGGCCGCCAACCGGGCGACATCGACTTCTATGTCGTGCGCGAGAACACCGAGGGCGAATATTCCTCGATCGGCGGCCGCATCTTCCCGGGCACCGAGCGCGAGGTGGTGGTGCAGGAGACGGTGATGACCCGCATCGGCGTCGACCGGATCCTGAAATACGCCTTCGAACTGGCCGCGCGGCGCGACAGGAGGCGCCTGACCTCGGCGACCAAGTCCAACGGCATCTCGATCACCATGCCCTACTGGGACGAGCGGGTCGAAGCCATGGCGCCGTCCTATCCCGACGTGCGCTGGGACAAGTACCATATCGACATCCTGACCGCGCACTTCGTGCAGCATCCCGACTGGTTCGACGTCGTGGTCGCCTCGAACCTGTTCGGCGACATCCTGTCGGACCTGGGGCCGGCCTGCACCGGCACGATCGGCATCGCCCCGGCCGGCAATATCAATCCCGAGCGGACCTTCCCGTCGCTGTTCGAGCCCGTGCACGGCTCGGCGCCGGACATCGCCGGGCAGGGGATCGCCAATCCGGTCGGCCAGATCTGGTCGGCCGCCCTGATGCTGGATCACCTGGGCGAGCACGAGGCGGCCGCGGCCGTGCTGGCGGCGATCGAGGCGGTGCTGGCCCGCCCCGAGCTGCGCACCCGCGACCTGGGCGGCCCCCTGGGCACCGAGGCCTGCGGCCGGGCGATCGCCGAGGCGCTGGCGGCCGGCCGGTAGTCCTCCAGGACCGGGCGACAAAAAGAGGCCGCTGGCTCCGGGAGCCAGCGGCCTTTCTCATGCGTCCCGGGTGCGTCCTAGCGCTTCCAGTTCAGGGTGACGCCGAAGGTGCGCGGGGGGTTGTAGGCCCCGAAGTTGGCGCCCAGGAACACCGCCTGGAAGGTGCGCGTCACCTCGTTGGAGAGGTTCTTGCCCCACAGCGACACCGACCAGTGGTCGCCCGGCGCGCTGTAGACGACCCGCGCGTCGTAGAAGTTGGTCGCGGGGCGGCGTTCGGGGCCGTCGTTGGAATTGTCGTCGAAGATCAGGCTCTCGTAGTGATAGTCGACCGCGAAGCGGACATCGCCGCCGCCGGCCAGGTCCAGGTCGTAGGACGGCGACAGCACCAGCTTGTGCTTGGGCGTGCGCGAGATGCGGTTGCCGGCGTAGTCGACGCCCGGCTCGGGGCTGAACTCGTCGAACTTGGCGTTGGAGTAGCCGTAGCTGGCCACCAGGCGCGCGCCGGCGAACGGCCGCCAGGCCAGGTAGGTCTCGTAGCCCTTGATCGTGGCCTTGCCGGCGTTGTCGGTGACGACCGACAGGTTGGGCAGGGTGCGCCGCGTCTGCAGGTCGGTGTACTTCATCACGTAGACGGTGTTGTTCCAGACCAGGGTCCCGCCCAGGAACGTGCTCTTCTGGCCGACCTCGTACTGGGTGGCGAACTCGGGCTCGAAGCCGTCGCGGGCGTCGGCCGCGCTGCCCGGGGTGTCCTGGAAGCCGCCGCTCTTGAAGCCGCGCGAGGCCATGGCGTAGAGCAGATGGTGCTCGACCGGTTTGAAGTTGACGCCAGCCCGCCAGGTCCAGGCCTTGTAGCTGTCCGACACCGAGACGTCGAACCGCTCGTCGGCGCGGAACAGCGTGTTTCCGGCCAGGTTGTCGACGCGATAGTCCTTGTCGTCCTTGGAATAGCGCAGGCCGCCGATCAGCGAGAGCCTGTCGCTGAGCGGCACGGTGACGTCGCCGAACGCGGCGTAGCTCTTGAGCTTGGCCGACTGGGTGTAGATCTCGACCCCGGGGCGGCCCAGGTTGATGCCCAGGGTGTCCTGGCGGTCGGTGTCGCTCTTGAACGTGTAGAGACCCGCCACCCACTGCACGCCTTCGCCCGGAAGCGACGATAGCCGGACTTCGTGGCTGGAGAAGTCGCTGGTCTCGTCGTTGCCGCCCGAGATGCCCGCCGGGTTGAAGGTGGGGTTGCCGCCGTCGAAGTCGTAGGCGACGTGATAGTCGAGGTCGCGATACGAGCCGAGATAGGTGAGGGTGGCGAAGGACAGGTCCCAGTCGGCCTGCAGGCGCACGCCCCAGGTGTCGCGGTTCTGGTAGCCGTCCTGCGAGCCGGCGGTGTGCTTGCGGTCGCGATCGATGGTCCAGAGCGCCGAGGTTGGATCGCCCTCGTCCAGGTCCAGCACGTGCTGGGCCGGGCCGGCAGCGCGGTCGCGCGTCCCGTCGACGGTGGCCAGCAGGCGCACGCCCTCCCGCGGGTCGAGGCGCAGGGCCAGGCGGCCGCTGCGCGTGTCCTGGTCCTCGACGTCGCCGCCGGTGAAGGTGTTCTTCACGTAGCCGTCGTGGGTGCGCCAGGCGGCGCTGGCCCGGAGGGCGGCCTTGCCGTCGGCGAACGGCGCGTTGATGACGCCGGCGCCTTCCAGGCGGCTGTAGTTGCCGGCCGTCACCTCGGCGGCGGCGTCGAAGCGGTCAAGCTCGGGCTTGTGGGAGACGACGTTGATCGCCCCGCCCACGACGTTGCGGCCGTAGAGCGTGCCCTGCGGCCCCTTTAGCACCTCGATGCGCTCGACGTCGAAGGCGTCGAAGGCCACGGCGGCGGGTCGGCCCAGATAGATCTCGTCAAGGAAGACGGCCGCGCTGGGATCGCCGGCCGCGCCGCGGTCGGATGAGCCGATGCCGCGGATCGAGATGCGGGGCTGCGAGGCCGGGAAGGCGTCGAACTGCAGGCCGGGCGTCAGGCCGGCGACGTCGTCGATCTGGCGGATGCGGGCCTGCTGGACCTGATCGGATCCAAAGGCCGTCACGGTCACCGGCACGTCCTGCAGGCTTTCGCTGCGGCGCTGGGCGGTGACCACCACCTCCTCGATCTGGCTCGCCTCCTGGGCGGGCGCGGGTGACGCGGCTTGGGCCAGCGCCGCGGGGGCGCCGAGCAGCGCCAGCAGCGCGGGTGCATAGGTCAAGGCTTTGCGGCTGACCGCCATGTTCAACTCCCCAATTCTTGTTCTTGCGGCATGGGGTCACGCCCCGCCGTCGAGGAACCTTAGGTGAGTTGGATCACATCGGTCAATAAACTGGATGCAATTGCTATGGCGTTTGGATGTGTCTATGACGAGGCAAGGGAGGACCGCCGGGTCATCGTCGGATAGCGATGGCGTGCAGGCGGGTCCGTGTAGCGAGAACGTGGTCCGACATGAGACGTCCAGCCTCGACGCTGTCCTCGGCCTGGATCGCCGCCAGGATCTTCTCGTGATCGTCCTGGGACTGGCGGATGTGGTCGGGCGGCGTGGCCGGCACCTGGCGCAGGCGCGGCGGCACGCAGGCCGAGACGGTCGGGCACAGGCGCGCGGCGTCGCCGAACAGCGGATAGACCAGGGTCATGCGCAGGGCGTTGCGCAGCACGGTGTTCTGCGCGGCGTGCAGGATCTGGGCGTGGAACTGACGGTTGATCGTGTACCACGCGTGCTCGATCGCCTCGGACCACTGGCCCTTG
Source organism: Caulobacter segnis (assembly GCF_019931575.1). NCBI lineage: Bacteria > Pseudomonadati > Pseudomonadota > Alphaproteobacteria > Caulobacterales > Caulobacteraceae > Caulobacter > Caulobacter segnis. The sequence goes on from NZ_CP082923.1 coordinate 1,138,789, forward strand.
TCGACGATGGCGCGACCCGCCCGCGTCAGGGCGGCCAGATGGTCCAGCGCCTCGGGCGCCCAGCCCAGATCGACCGAGGCCCGGGCGGCCAGGCTCTCGAGCGCCGCGCGCGCCTCGATGGAATCGAAGATGTCGCCCAACGACATGGCGCGGACGGTGTAGCCGCGATTGACGCTGTAGCTGACCAGCCCCTCGGCCGACAGCACCGCCAGGGCGCTGCGGATCGGCGTGCGCGAGACGTTCATCTCGGCGGCCAGGCCCTCGGCCCGCAGGCGGGCGTCGGGGAGGATCTCGCCGGTCACGATCCGCTCGCGCAGGCGCGTCAGCACCGTGTGGGTGGCCGGCTCGGTATGCGGCGGGTGATCCGTCACACCCGCATCCTGGTCCGCTTCAACCGCCGTCATGTCCGCCCTCTGATCGATACGCCCGCCGTCGCGCGTCGCGGCGCGCCGTCCATTCTCTACACCGGTCCGACCGCGACCGCGCAAGTCACCCTCGACAACAACCGCCGAAACTGGATCCATTCCAGCCTTCGGCCCGCTTTCCAGCCGGAGACCGCTTCGTGATCGACGTTCTGCGCCAGCCCGCCGTCCTTGGCCTGCTGATGGTCGTGACCTTCATGACGCTGATCATGACCAAGCGGATGTCGGCTGTCGCCGCGCTGCTGATCGTGCCCATCGTCTTCGGCCTGCTGGCGGGCGCGGGGCCCGGCTTGGGGGAGATGATCGTCAAGGGCGTGCTGCAGGTGGCGCCGACCACCCTGATGCTGTCGTTCGCGGTGCTGTACTTCGCCGTCATGATGGATGCGGGTCTGTTCGAGCCCCTGGTGCGCAGAGTGCTGTCCATCGTCGGCGAGGATCCCCTGAAGATCAGCCTGGGCACGGCGATCCTGGCCACCGTGGTGTCGCTGGACGGCGACGGCACGACCACGGCTCTGATCGTCATCACCGCCTTCCTGCCGGTCTATCGGCGCGTGGGCATGAACCCGCTGATCCTGGCCACCCTGCTGGGCCTAACCAACGCCCTGATGAACTACGTGCCGTGGGGCGGTCCGGCGGCGCGGGCGGCGGCGGCCGTGCATGTCGACCTCGCCCAGGTCGTCGGCCCGATGCTGCCGGCGGCCGGGGTGGGCCTGCTGGCCGTCTTCGGCCTGGCCTGGCATTTCGGGCGCGGCGAGCGGCGGCGTCTGGCCGGCCGGGCCGCGCAGGAGGGCGACAACGTCGCGCCCCTGGCCGTCCTGGCCGCCGCCCAGGCGCTAGAGGTCGAGAAAGACATCCGCCGGCCCAAGCTGTTCTGGTTCAACCTGGCCCTGACCGTCGTGCTGATCCTGGGCATGGTCTCGGGGCTGGCGCCGCTGCCGGTGCTGATGATGAGCGCCTTCGCGGTCGCCATCACCGTCAACTACCCCGTGCTGAAGGACCAGAAGGCCCGGATCGCCGCCCACGCCGACAACGTCGTCAACATCGTGGTGCTGCTGTTCGCGGCCGGCGCCTTCACGGGCATCCTGAACGGCGCGGGCATGGCCGACGCCATGGCCAAGTCGGCCCTGTCGGTGATCCCGACGGCCGTCGGGCCCTATCTGGCGTCGATCACCGCCCTGGTCAGCATGCCCCTGACCTTCGTGATGTCGAACGACGCCTACTATTTCGGGGTCGTGCCCGTGGTGGCCCAGACCGCGGCCAGCTTCGGCGTCGAGCCGGTCGAGATCGCCCGCGCCGCCCTGATCGGCCAGCCGGTCCATTCGCTGAGCCCGCTGCTGGCGCCGATCTACCTGGCCTGCGGCCTGCTGGGCGTGGACGTCGCCGACGCCCAGCGCTTCAGCCTGAAATGGGCTGTCGCGATCTGCCTGGTGGTGCTGGTCGCGGCCCTGGCGATGGGCGCCTTCCCGCTGCGCGCCTGAGGGGGTGTCGTACTGATCGAAAAATTGGATCCAGTTTGTTGACACAATGGATCCTAAAGCGTTAGGCACGTCTGCGAAGCGGTCGGCAGGACCGCGCCCTGTCGTGGTGGAAGCGAATGTTGGATCCGATCAAGATCATCGTGCCGTGCGGATCACTCGGCGCGGGCGTCTACGAGGAGGAGGTCCGTCGCGGGCTGGAGATGGGCGCGCACGCCATCGCCACCGACGCTGGCTCCACGGATAGCGGCGCGGCCTATCTGGCCCTGGGCGTCTCCAAGAACAACCGCGCCTCGGTCAAGCGCGACCTGGCCATCCTGATGAAGGCCGGCGCCGAGGCGGGCATCCCCGTCATCGTCGGCACCAGCGGCCAGGCCGGCGGCGACAAGAACCTCGACTGGACGCGCGACATCGCCCTGGAGATCGCCGCCGAACTGGGCCTGAAGCCCAAGATCGCGCTGCTCTATTCCGAGCAGGACAAGGCCTCGCTGAAGGCCCGCAACGCGGCCGGGGCGGTCAAGCCGCTGGCGCCGCTGGGTCCGCTGGACGACGCCACCATCGACGCCTGCGACCACATTGTCGCCGTCCTGGGCGCCGAGCCCTATGTCGCCGCCCTGGAGGCGGGCGCAGACCTGATCCTGGGCGGGCGCACCACCGACACCGCCGTGCTGTCCAGCTTCGCCCTGCTGAAGGGCGCGCCGTGGGGCCCGGCCTGGCACGCGGCCAAGATCGCCGAGTGCGGCAGCCAGTGCGCGGTCTACCGGACCAAGGGCGCGGGCGTGCTGATCAGCATCGACGCCGAGGGCTTCGAGGTCGAGCCGCTGAGCCTGGAGAACCGCTGCGACCCGCACAGCGTCTCGGCCCACATGCTGTACGAGAACGCCAATCCGTTCCTGCTGACCGAGCCCGGCGGCGTGCTGGACGTCACGGCCGCGCGCTACGCCGCCCTGGACGCGCGCCGGGTGCGCGTGACCGGCTCGGCGTGGGACGAGAAGCCCTACACCCTGAAGCTGGAAGGCGCGGGTGCGGGCGGCTTCCAGACCATCATGCTGATCGGCATCCAGGACCCGGAGGTCCTGTCGCGGCTCAACGAGTTCCACGACAAGATGCTGGCGGCCATGAACCACCGGGTTCACACGACGATCGGCGAGGCCGCCGGCGACTTTAACATCTCGTTGCGGATCTACGGCTGGAACGCGGTCTCGGGCGAGCGTCTGCCCGAGGGGACGCCGGCCCCGCGCGAGGTGGGGGTGATGTTCGTCGCCACCGCCGCGACCCAGGAGATGGCCACCCAGATCGCCAAGGCCTGCAACGCCTGGTTCTTCCACTTCCCGATCGTGGAGGACGACGAACTGCCCAGCTACGGCTTCGCCTTCACCCCCGCCGACATCGAGCGCGGGGCGGTCCACGAGTTCAAGCTGAACCACGTGATCGAGATCGACGACCCGATGGCCCTGGTGCGCACCGTGTGGATCGACCTGAAGAAGAAGGAAGCGGCGTGATGACGACGGTCAAGGATGTCTGCCGCCACGTGCGCTCCAAGAACGCCGGGCCCTACTGGGTGACGTTCGACCTGTTCTTCGACGGGCCGGAGAGCTTCCAGAAGCATCACGCCAATCCGGCGCTGGGCCCGCAGCTGTTCCAGCGGCTGTTCGGGGCCGACCCTGCGCTGGTGCGCCACTATCCGGTCGCCGACCTCAACGTGGTCAAGATCTCGTACGCCCGCGCCAGCCCGCAGGGCGGGGTGGTCGAGCGCGACATGCACTGCGGCCAGCAGTTCGTGCGGCTGCTGGACGTCCAGCTCGACTGATCCGGTTGATGCCCCCGACGCGGCGAGCGCGTGATGTTCTGGGGCAGCCCTGGGTCCAGTGGACGCTACTGGTCGTCGCCACGGCCCTGGCCGACATCGTCCTGGTCGCGTTGCACGCTCCAGCGGCTCTGCTGCTGGGCCCGCTGGCCACGGCGATCGCCTTCGGGGTGGCGGGCGCCGCCGTCCGGCCGCCGCCCGTCGTGCGGATGGCGAGCTCGGCCCTGATCGGCTGCCTGGTGGCCGTGTCGCTGGGCGCGGCGATGGGGCCCGCCATGCTGGGCCATTTGCCGACCTTCCTGATCATCGGGGTCTCGACCGTCGTCCTCAGCCTGGGCCTGGGCTGGCTGCTGGCGCGCCTGGGCTGGTTCGAGGGCGCGACCTCGGTCTGGGGCCTGTCGCCGGGCGGGGCCGCCAGCATGATCGCCCTGGCCCAGGACATGGGCGCGGACGCCCGCACGGTGGCCATGATGCAGTACTTCCGGGTGCTGCTGGTGGCGGCCGCCGCCATCGGCCTGGCCCACCTGGCCGCCCCCGGCGCCCACGCGGGACCGGCGCGGGCCTGGTTCGGGGCGCTCGATGGACGCGGCCTGGCCGAGCTGTTCGGCCTGGCGCTGGTCGGCGCCGTGCTGTCGAAGGTCCTGAAGTTTCCCGCCGGCATCTTCCTGATCCCCGGCCTGCTGGGGGCGGGACTGATCGCGGTGGGCTGGCTGCATCCTGAGGCGCCGCCGCTGCTGGGGGCCATGGCCTATGCCGTGGTCGGCTGGAACATCGGCCTCAGCTTCACCCCGTCCAGCTTGGCCCATAGCGCCCGCGCCCTGCCCAGGATCATCGCCGCCACCCTGATCCTGATCGCCCTGTGCGGGCTGTCGGGCCTGGCGATCAGCCGCCTGTGCGGCGTCGACCCGCTGACCGGCTACCTGGCCACCAGCCCCGGCGGCGTGGACTCGATCCTGATCATCGCCGCCTCCACCCCGGTCGACCTGCCGTTCATCCTGGCGGCCCAGGTCATGCGGATCGTCCTGGTGCTGATGGTCGGCCCCTGGGCGGCGGGCCAGGTGGCGCGCTGGACCCGGCCGCTGACGCCCAACCCCGACGCGCCCTAGGCCCAGGGCTCGCCGCGTCCGCACAGGCGAGCCAGGCGCGCCGGGTCCAGGATGGCGATGCTGGCGTAACCGAGGGCGACGATCCCCGCCCGTTCCAGACTGCGCAAGCCCCGGTTCAGCGTCTGGCGGCTGACGCCAACCACGCTGGCCAGCTCGGCCTGGCGGATGGACAGCGGGCCGGCGCCGCCGGTCTCGGCGGCCGCCTTGGCCAGGGCGCGGGCCAGGCGCGCGGCGGTGGGCTGGCCCGCCCGCTGCTCGATGAAGGCCAGGGCCGCGCGCTGGTTGGCGCAGACCAGCAGGCCCAGATCGCGATAGAGGACGGCGGCCTGCTCGCCCAGCCGCGTCACGGCGGCCTGCGAGAGATGCAACATGCTGGCCGGGCCGAAGGCGATGGCGTCGTGCGGGCGCGGGCCGCCGTCCAGGGTCGACAGTTCGCCGAACCAGGCGCCGGGGCCCAGGATCCGCACCAGGATCTCCATGCCGCTGGCCGGATAGCCGACCAGCCGCACCTGGCCTTCCAGCACCGCCCACAGGCCGTTGGGCGGATCGCCGGCTCCGTACAGCCGCGCCGCGTCCGGCGCGAGCGTGACGCTGGCCTCGCCCAGGATCAGGTCGCGGCGCTCGGCGGGCAGGGCGGCGAACCAGTCCCCGGCCTCCAGGATGCGGCGATGTTCGGCGGTGGGGCGCATGGCGGCGTTTTAGCGAGGCCTTCAGGGCGAGATTGTCGCGGGCGCGACAATCTCGATTTCGACCCGGTGCTAGCCTGCCGTCAAACAAAACAACCGGAGGACATCGAAATGACGGCCGCTCTGAAAGTCGCCCCTGGCGTGCGCGAACGGGTCTCGCCCGCGGAATGGGCCCTGCGGGTCGACCTGGCCGCCGCCTTCCGCCTGGCGGCGCTATACGGCTGGGATGACCTGATCTTCACCCACATGTCGGTGCGGATCCCCGGGCCCGAGCACCACTTCCTGATCAACTCGTACAGCAACATGTTCGAGGAGGTCACCGCCTCCAACCTGGTGAAGATCGACCTGAACGGCGACAAGGTCATGGACTGCCCCGGCTCAGTGATCCGCGCCGGCTTCGTGATCCATTCGGCGATCCACAGCGCCCGCGAGGACGCCAACGCCGTCATCCACCTGCACACCCCGCAGGGCCAGGCCGTGGCCGCCTCGGCCGCCGGCCTGCTGCCGGTGACCCAAACGGCGATGATCGTCCACCACGAGGTCGCCTATCACGAGTCCGAGGGCATCGCCGAGGACATGGGCGAGCGCGATCGTCTGGTCGCCGATCTGGGCGAGAAGAACGTGATGATCCTGCGCAACCACGGCACCATGGCGGTGGGCGAGACCATCCAGCAGGCCTTCCTGCGCATGTACTTCCTGGAGCGCGCCTGCCAGGCCCAGGTCATGATGCCGGGCGCGGGCGCCTGGGGGATCCATACCCCGCCGGCCGGCGTGGCCGAGGTGATCAAGCGCCAGGTCAGCGGCCCGGCGACCAAGATGGTCTCCGAGCACTTCGCCTGGCCGGCCCTGCTGCGCAAGCTGGATCGGATCGACTCCAGCTTCCGGGACTAGGGGGCAGACGACCGAGGATCGGCGTCCGCCCGGGCCTTCAGCCGCGTCCAGAAGGCCTCGGCGGCCGCGGTCTGGCGGGCGCGGGGGCGAAACAGGCGGATGTCGATCGGCACGTCCCAGGCCGCGTCGCCGGCCCGGACCAGGCCGCCCTCGGCCAGGTCGCGGGCGATCAGGCTCATGGGCAGCCAGGCCATGCCCCGCCCAGCCCGGGTCATGGCCGCCAGCACCGTCGCCACGTGGGCGGTGAAGCGGGGCTCTAGCCACATCGACGGGCCTTCCAGCGCGTGGGTCGAGGCCAGGATCCGGCCCATGCCCGAGACCTCGCCGAAGGCCAGGTACGGCGTCGGCGCGCCGAGCCGGCCGGGCAGGGCGAAACGCGGCCGGGCGGGATCGTCGGGCGCCGGGGCGCTGACCGGGATCAGGACATCGTGGCCGACATCGATCGAGATGAAGTAGTTCGGCCGCAGCGACACCGGCGTCGAGGGGTGGTGGTGGCACAGCAGGAACTGGGCGTGGCCCTGCTGCATGATCCGCTCGCAGCCGGCCATGTTGTCGGTCACCAGGCTGACCGACGAGCTCAGCGGGGCCTGGGTCTCGATCGCCTCCAGCCACTGCGGGAAGAAGGTGATCGACAGGGCGTGGGTCGAGGCGAAGCGCAGGGTCGAGACGAAGCCCTCGGCCATCGCCCGGGTCTGTTCCCGCCCCTGGGTGAGCCGACGCAGCAGGTCCTCGGCGGTCGGTCGCCACTGCTCGCCGGCCGGCGTCAGGGCGACGCGGTGGGTGTCACGATTGAAGAGCGGCGCGCCCAGCCAGGCTTCCAGCAGTCGGATCCGTCGGCTGAAGGCGGGTTGCGAGACGTTGCGCGCCTCGGCCGCGCGTCCGAAATGCTGATGGTCGACCAGCGCCAGGAAGTCTTCGAGCCAATCAAGCTCCATGGAACGCGGGCTCTTCCTTCGGCGAGCGCGGACGGCGCCGGTCAGCAGGCTGGGTCAGCGGCCGGGGCGGCCATCGGCGACGACACACTCCGGCGCGGGGTCGACGCCGTCAAGGACCGCCACCAACGACCGCGCCGCCACCAGGTTGGTGCGCTCCAGGCCCTCGCGCGAGGAGGCCCCCGCATGCGGCGTGCCCACCACATTCGGCAAGGCTAGCAGGGCCTGGGAGACCGGCTTGTAGCTGGGGTCGCTCTCGCTGACGAAGACGTCCAGGCCGGCCCCGCCCAGCCGTCCGGCGCGCAGGGCGTCCAGCAGGTGCGCGTCCTCGACCAGCCCGCCGCGCGCGGTGTTGATCAGGATGGCGCCCGGCTTCATCGTCTCGATCGCGCCGGCGTCGATCATGAACCGGGTCTGGGGCGTCAGCGGCGCGTGCAGGGTGACGTAGTCGGCGCGCGCCAGCAGTTCGGGCAGGTCGACGAACGTGACCCCCGTGGCCTCGGCATAGGCGGGATCGGGCCGCGTCGTGTGGACCAGCACCCGGCAGTCGAAGCCCGAGAGCCGTTTGACCACGCTCTTGCCGATCCGGCCCAGGCCCACGACGCCGACGGTCTTCTCGCAGAGGTCCGAGCCCGTCAGGATCGACCAGTCGCCGTCCAGCATCCGCTGCTGCGACTCGCGGAAACGCCGGCCCACGGCCAGCATCAGGCCGATGACGTGGTCGGCGACCGAGGCGTCGTTGCCGCCCGCCGCGATGGTGACCACTCGGCCCAGGTCGCGCGCGGCCTCCAGGTCGACCCGCTCGTAGCCCACCCCGCGCCGCGAGATGATCTGCAGGTCCGGCAGCGCCTCCAGCAGGGCCCGCGTCACCCGCGCATGGCCGACGATCCATCCGGACGCGCCCGCCAGCATCCCGACCAGCGTGTTGTGATCGAGGTCTCCGTCGGCCTTGCCGGGCGGCAGCGGCGCGAGAACCACCTCCACGCCCTGGGCGCGCAGATAGGCTTGGGTCCGATCGTCGAAGAAGCGCTGCGTGACGACGACCTTACGGGGGCGAGGCATGTGTCTTGAGATTTCCCGGCCTGTGAGTGGGGCCAAAGAAAGCCATGACCATGGCGCGCGCCACATCGCAATGTGCATCATTCGATCCAATTATCGGAATACCAAGCAGGTGTGACGCCCGGCTAGCCACACTTGACGAGCCGACCCCGCCAGGGGGTTTTGACTTCCCGCGGCAGGCGCGGGCGAACAATTTCATTGACCATCATAGTCAATCGATTAGCTAGGCGACATGGTCCTGGTGGGGTGACGACATGGCGCGGGCGAAATCGAGTGGAATCAGCGGCGAGCGTCGCGACTCGCGGACGATCCTCTTCGACGCCACCGCCGCGCTGCTCTCGGAGCGCTCCACCATAGAGGTTTCGCTCAGCGAGATCGCCCAGCGCTCGGGGCTGAACTCGGCGCTGATTAAGTACTATTTCGGCAGCAAGGAGGGCCTGCTGCTGGCCCTGCTGGAGCGGGTGGCCGAGCGATCGATGGCCGACCTCGCCGCGTTGGTCGGCATGGACATCTCGGCCGAGCAGAAGCTGCGCATCCACATCGGCGGCATCATCAACACCTACTATCGCTCGCCGTACGTCAACCGGCTGATCAACTACATGATCGTCCAGGGCGACAAGGCGTCCAGCGAGCGGGTGGCCAAGATCTTCGTCGAGCCTATGATCGCCGCCTATCGCGCCATCGTCGCCCAGGGCGTGGCCGACGGCGCGTTCCGGCCGCTGGACCCGGGCATGCTGTACTACAGCGTCGTCGGGGCCTGCGAGCACATCTTCTACGCCGGCTATTCGCTGCCCACGACGCTGGGCATGACCGAGCTGACCGAGCAGGTCCGGCAGCAGTACGTGCAGCACGTGCTGGACCTGGTCTTCCACGGCGTCCTGGCCCGCTCGGATCGCGAGGCCGTCGGGGCCTGACCCCCTCCGTTCCCGGTTCGCGACCGCCTTTCTCCGGGGCGCGCACAAAAATCTAACGACATTAGGAAAACCGATTGATCCCTCGATCCATCGGTTTTAAGTGAACGGTTAGAACGCCGCGAAACAACGCGCGCCGCCAGGGAGGTCGCCGTGAAAGGGCTCGGCCAGGACACACGCTACTGGGAGGCCCTGTCGCGGGGCGAGCTGGCGCTGCCGCGCTGCGCGGCCTGCGGGCGCTGGCGCTGGCCCGCGCCGTTCCGTTGCGGCGACTGCGGCGGCTGGAGCTTCGACTGGCAAGCGGTCGATATGCGCGGCGAGATCTATTCCTGGACCCGCACCTGGCACCCTTTCGAAGGCACGGAAGGCTTCGGCTCGCCGTTCGTCACCCTGTCTGTGGCCCTGCCCGAGGCCGGCGGCATCCGCCTGATGGGCGTGCTGGAAGGCGAGGGCGAGCCCGCCATCGGCGTTCCGGTAACCGGCCATGTCGCCAGCACCGAGGTCTACGGTCGCGCCATCCCCGGCCTGCGCTGGACGGTGTCGGCATGAACGCGCCGGTGTTTCCCGTCAGCACGGCCGTCGCCGGGATCGGCGTGCGCCAGTACAAGCGCGGCGGCGCGCCGCTGCCCGAGCAGGGCGTGCTGGTCGGCGCCATCGTCGACGCCTGCGAGGACGCGGGGTTGGACCCGTCCGAGATCGACGGCTTCGTCTCATACGGCGACGACAAGAACGAACCGATCCGCCTGGCGCCCGACCTCGGGACCCGCGACCTGTGCTGGTCGGCCCAGGTGTTCGGCGGCGGTGGCGGCGGCATAGCGGCGGCCTTCGGTCTCGCCGCCTCGGCGATCATCAGCGGCCAGGCGCGCACGGTCGTGGTGTTTCGCGCCCTGGTGCAGGGCGACAGCGGCCGGCTGTCCGGCGCGGTGATGGCCCACCACCTGAACGACCACATCATGGCCGCCGGCAACGTGGCGCCGGCCATCGAGTGCGCCATGCGCGCCCAGCGGATGCTGGAGCACCACAAGGTGCCCCGCCAGTGCCTGGAGGACCTGGTCCGGGCTTCCTATCACCACGGCGCGCGCAACCCGAAGGCGGTCAGCTACGGCAAGGAACTGGACCTGGAGGTCTACAGGTCCTCGCGGATGATCTGCGAGCCGTTCCACCTGTTCGACTGCAGCCGCGAGAACGATGGGGCCGGCGCCCTGATCCTGACCTCGGCCGAGCGGGCGCGGGACCTGAGGCAAAAGCCGATCTACCTGAAGGGGGTCGCCCAGGGCGCGGGACGTGGCTGGGGCGACCTGCTGCAGAACGACGACCACTACGCCTCGGCCGGCTTCGAGTCGGTGGCGCGGCGGCTGTGGGCCCAGACGGGGCTCTCGCCCGCCGACATCGACGTGGTGCAGCTGTATGAGAACTTCAGCGCCCAGGGCGTGGCCTCGCTGATCGACCATGGCTTCTGCACCTATGAGAGCGTCGGCGAGGTCGTGCGTTACGAGAACCTGATCGCGCCGACGGGCAGGCTGCCGGTCAACACGGCGGGCGGAAACCTGGCCCAGGGCTTCATCCACGGCATCGGCATGGCGATCGAGGCGGTGGAGCAACTGCGCGGGACCTCGGCCAATCCGGTTCCGGGCGCGCGCCACTGCCTGCTGGCCGGTGGGCCGGGGGCGCCGACGGTCAGCTCGGCCATCTTCTCGACGGAGGCGCGCTGAGCCGTGGGCGGGATGCGCTTCCGGACGGATGACGACCTCTGGCTGACGGCCGATGTCGACGGGCCCGCGGACGCGCCCGTGGTCGTGCTGCTGCACGGCGGCGGCCAGACCCGGCACAGCTGGTCGGGCGCCATGGCGGCGCTGGTGGCGCGGGGCTATCGGGTCATCAACTACGACGCGCGCGGACACGGCGACAGCGACTGGTCGCCCATGGGCGCCTATCACCCGGACGACCGGGCGCGGGACCTGGCGGCGGTGACGCGGGACCTGTCCGCGCCGGTCGCCCTGGTCGGCGCTTCGCTGGGCGGGGCGACCGCGATCCAGGCGGTGGCGCGGGGGCTGAACCCTTCGGTGCTGGTCCTGGTCGACATCGTACCGGAGCCGGAGCCCCAGGGCGTGGGCCGTATCGTCGCCTTCATGCGCGGCCACCCGGAGGGTTTCGCCTCGCTGGACGAGGCGGTCGACGCCGTGGCGGCCTACAATCCCGACCGACCGCGTCCCAGTGATCCGGGCGGCCTGATGCGCAACCTGCGCCAGCGGCCCGACGGGCGGCTGGGCTGGCACTGGGATCCCCGCATCGTCGAGGCCGAGCCCGAGATCCACCATGGCGAGGTCCGGCGATCGGCCGAGGTTCTGGCCCGCACCGAGGTTCCGGTGCTGCTGGTGCGCGGCCTGCGCAGCGATGTGGTCAGCCCGGCGGGCGTGGCGGCCTTCAAGGCCATGATGCCGCGTCTGGACGTCTTCGACGTCGCCGGGGCGGGCCACATGGTCGCCGGCGATCGCAACGACGCCTTCAACGCCGGCGTCCTGGAATTCCTCGACCGGCGGATGCCGGTTCTCCAACGGGGTTGAGACCATGCAGCGCTACGACGTCGTGATCGTGGGCGGCGGCCATGCCGGCGGACAGGCGGCGATCGCCTTGCGCCAGGGTGGTTACGCCGGTTCGATCGCCCTGCTGTCGGCCGAGCCCGAAGCGCCCTATGAGCGACCGCCCCTGTCCAAGGACTACCTGGCCGGCGACAAGACCTTCGACCGCCTGCTGCTGCGCGCCGAGGCCTTCTGGAGCGAGCGGGAGATCGCGCTGCTGCTGGAGCGCACCGTCGTCGCCGTCGATCCCGAGGCGCATACGGTCACGCTCGCGGACGGGGAGGCGCTGGCCTACGGCAAGCTGGTCTGGGCCGCCGGCGGAACGCCGCGCCGGCTGCCCTGCGCGGGTCATGACCTTCAAGGCGTCCATACGGTGCGCACCCGCGCCGATGTCGACCGGATGATCGCCGAGTTGCCGGATGTCGAGCGGGTCGTGGTGATCGGCGGCGGCTATATCGGCCTGGAAGCGGCGGCCGTGCTGACCAAGCTGGGCAAGCCGGTCGTGCTGCTGGAGGCGCTGGATCGGGTGCTGGCCCGCGTGGCGGGCGAGCCGCTGTCGCGCTTCTACGAGGCCGAGCACCGCGCCCATGGCGTCGACCTGCGCCTGGGCGCGCGTGTCGACTGCCTGGAAGGCGAGGGCGGTCGCGTCACGGGCGTGCGACTGGCCGGCGGCGAGGTCGTGGCGGCCCAGATGGTCATCGTCGGCATCGGCATCGAACCCTCGGTCGCGCCGCTGCTGGCGGCCGGGGCGGAGGGCGGCAACGGCGTCGCGGTCGACGGCCTGTGCCGGACCAGCCTGGCCGACGTCTTCGCCATCGGCGACTGCGCCCTGCACGCCAATCGCTATGCCGACGGCGCGGCGATCCGGCTGGAGTCGGTGCAGAACGCCAACGACCAGGCCTCTGTCGCCGCCGCCCAGATCCGGGGCGCGAGCCCGGCGCCCTACGACGCCGTCCCCTGGTTCTGGTCCAACCAGTACGACCTGAAGCTCCAGACCGTGGGCCTGTCGATCGGCCATGACGAAGCGGTAGTGCGGGGCGACCCCGGCGCGCGGTCGTTCTCGGTGATCTACCTGCGCCAGGGGCGGGTGGCGGCGCTGGACTGCGTCAACGCGGTCAAGGACTACGTCCAGGGCCGCAAGCTGGTGGTCGACGGCGCCCGCATCGCGCCCGCCGACCTGGCCGACACTGCCATTCCGCTCAAGGAAATGGGGGCTTTGGCGCTTTAAAACTATTGTCATTAGGTTTTTGCGTGCTAGGCTCCTGGCAACGATAAAGGGAGGCGATCATGGATATCGTCGCGGAACGAAAGCCGGCCGAGCGCAAGGTCACGACCCTGGCCGCGCTTACCGAAAACCAGCAGGCGGCCATCCGCCTGATCCCGGCCGAGGTCGACGCGGTCGTCGAGCCGCTGGAGGCCACCCGGCCCAACGCCATCTTCACCGGCCGCGAGCGGTTCGACGCCGAGCAGGCGAGGATCTTCCGCCGCTATCCCGCGCCGGTCACGGTGTCGGCCCTGCTGCCCGAGCCGGGCATGGTCATGGCGCATGACGGCTATGGCGTGCCGCTGCTGATCTCCCGCACCAAGTCGGGCGAGATCAAGGCGTTCCTCAACGCCTGCCAGCACAAGGGCTCCAAGCTGCTGGAGGACTGCGAGGTCCACAAGCGCGGCCGCGTCACCTGTCCGTATCACGCCTGGACCTACGGGATCGACGGCAAGCTGATCGGCGTGGCGCGAAACGAGGCCTTCCTCAATCTCGACAAGAGCGAGCGCGGCCTGGTCGAGTTGCCGGCCCGCGAGTGGGGCGGGATCGTCTACGTCCAGTTGGACCGCACGCGCGAGGCCGACTGGTCGCAACTGCACGACCAGATCGCCGCCGACTTCACCGCCCTAGGCATCCCCGACGCCTTCGTCTACGGCCGCAAGACCTTCGAGCTGAAGGCCAACTGGAAGGTCATCCTGGAGCCGTTCCTGGAGGGCTATCACGTCCAGCGGCTGCACGCGGCGTCGATCGGCGACCTGTTCCAGGACGCGCCCAACATCGTCGACCTGTTCGGCCCCAATATCCGTCAGGTGTCCGGCCGCATCGGCTATGTCCCGGCGATGCTGGACGAGGACCCAGGCCAGAACATCCACAAGCTGGTGACCCACGCCTACACGGCGTTCCCCAACTGCGTGGTGGTGACCAGCCAGTACTACACCAGCGTGATGATCCTGATGCCGCGCGACACGGGTCGCACGACGGTCGAGTACTTCATGCTGACCCCGGGCGCGCCGACCACGGACAAGGCCCGTGAGGTGTTCGAGCGCTCGTACGAGCTGATCCTGAGCGTGTTCGGCGGCGAGGACTTCCGCGCGGCCGAGATCAGCCAGGTCGGGCTGGAGGCGGGCGTGCCCGAAACCACCGTCTACTGCGGGCTCGAGAGCAACATCGTCCGCTACTACGAGGCGCTCGAGGCGCTGCTCTAAGACCGACGAAGCGAGCCGGCGAAGACCGGTCCAAGGGAGAGAACATGGCGCAGACCTTGTCCGGAGCGCTCGCCTGGTGGGCGCGGATGCGGCCCGACCAGCCGGCCGTCGTGCTGGGCGGCGAGACGCTGACCTACGCCGCCTACAAGGCCTGGTCCGACCGGATTGCGGCCCTGCTGATCGCCGACGGCCTGGAGCCTGGCGACCGGGTGGCGATCTGCTCGCTGAACAGCCTGGCCTATTGCGCCCTGATCATGGGGATCATCCGGGCGGGCGGCGTCGTGAGCCCGGTGAATTTCCGCTACACCGTCCGCGAGATCGGCGAGCTGTGCGAGGACACCGAGCCGCGCTTCGCCTTCGCCGCCCCCGAATTCGCCGACAAGATGCAGGTGGCCGGTCCGCCGGTGCGCGCCATGGCCGAGATCGAGGCCCTGCGCGACGGTGAAGCCGTTCAGGTCGAGCGCGACGTCGATCCCGACGCCCGCGTGGTGATCATCGCCACCTCGGGCTCGACGGCCAAGCCCAAGGGCGTGGTCTTTACCAACCGCTCGATGACCGCCTACGCCGCCAACTGGGCGACCGAGGAGACATCGACCGCGCCCGGCTCGCGGATCATCAGCCTGGCGCCGCTGAACACCTCGGCCGGCTTCGTGCAGTTGATGCACTACATCGCCCAGGGCTGCTCGATCTTCATGGTCCCGCAGTTCGTGGCGGCCGACACCCTCAAGCTGATCCAGGCGCAGAAGATCACCTGTTTCGCTGCGGTGCCGGTGTTCTTCGAGGCGATCGCGGCCCTGCCGGAGTTCGACGACGCGGACCTCTCCTCGATCCGCCTGGCCACGGTCGGCGGGGCGCGGGTCAGCCGGGCGCTCTTGGAGCGCTACAAGGCCAAGGGCGTTATCCTGCGCCAGATCTACGGCCAGACAGAGGTGGGCGGCAACGCCACCATCATGCCCGCGCACCTGGCCCTGTCGGAGCCCGACAAGTGCGGCTGGGGCGGCCTCTTCATCGATCTGCGGGTCGTGCGTCCGGACGGCAGCGACTGCGCGCCCGGCGAGCCCGGCGAGATCCTGATGCGCTCGCCCGGCATGATGAAGGAGTACTGGCGCAATCCCGAGGCCACGGCCCAGGCGATCCGCGACGGCTGGCTGCACTCGGGCGACATCGGGATGCTGGACGAGCGCGGCCTGCTGACCTTTGTCGACCGGCTGAAGGACCTGATCATCTCGGGCGGGCTGAACATCTCGGCGGCCGAGGTCGAACGGGTGGTCTGCGAGTTTCACGGCGTGGTCGAGGCCCTGGTCATCGCCGCCCCAGATCCGAAGTTCGGCGAGACCCCGATGGTCGTCTATCACGGCCCGGTCGAGATCGATGTCGAGGCGCTGATCGCCCACTGCAACGAGAACCTCTCGAACTACAAGGTGCCGCGCTACGTGGCCTATTCGGCCGAGCCGCTGCCGCGCCTGGCCACCGGAAAACTGTCCAAGCCCGCCGTCCGCGAAGCCTATGCGGGCGCGCACAAGACCCTAGCCCGCGTCCGCTGAGAGGACCCGCTCCCATGAACGCTCCCACGACCATCGCCGCCAACCAGCCGGCGCATGTTCCCGATCACCTGGTGTTCGACTTCGACATCTATGGCGATCCCCGCATCGGCCAGGACGTCCAGGGCGACTACGCCAGGACCCTGGCCGACGCGCCCGATCTCTTCTGGACAAACCGCAACGGCGGCCACTGGATCGCCAAGGGCTTCGACGCCATCACCGCGGTGGTCACCGATCCCGAGCACTTCTCGGTGCGCGAGATGCAGATTCCCCGGGTCGAGAACCCGCCGTTCTTCATCCCGCTGAGCCTGGATCCGCCGGAGAACCTGCCCTACCGCCGCGCGATGATGCCGATGTTCGGCCCCGTCGCCGTCAAGGCCCTGGAACCGCGCATCCGCGAGCTGGCCGGCCAGATCGTCGACCGCGTCGTGGCCGAGGGGGGCTGCGATTTCCAGGTCCAGGTCTCGAAGATCTTCCCGGTGACGGTGTTCATGGAGCTGATGGGCATGGACCTGTCGCGGCTCCAGGAGTTCCGGCGCCTGGCCGAGGGCTTCTTCGAGGTCCAGAACGACGCCGCCGAACTGGGCCGTCTCAGCGCCGAGATCCTGGGCACGCTGAAGGCCCTGATCGACGAGAAGCGGGCCAATCCCGACGACAAGCTGATGAGCCACTTCATCACCGTCGACATCGATGGGCGCACCATGAGCGAGGACGAGATCCTGGCCATGAGCTTCGTGCTGTTCCTGGGCGGCATGGACACGGTCACCAACGTCACCGGTTTCGCCTTCCAGCAACTGGCCCAGATGCCGGACGTCCAGGCCCGCCTGGTCGCCGATCCCTCGCTGGCCCAGGCCTTCGCCGACGAGGCCGTGCGCCTGTATGGCGTGGTCAACACCCCGCGTCTGGTGGTCAAGGATCGCGACATCGGCGAGGCCCGTCTGCGCGAAGGCGAGATGGTGCTGAACGTCCTGTGCGTCGGCAGCCGCGACCCGCGCAAGTTCGATGCGCCCAACGCCTTCGACCTGGACCGCAAGCGCGTCGCGCACCTGACCTTCTCGTCGGGCCCCCACCTGTGTGTCGGTCACGTGCTGGGCCGCGCGGAGATCAAGATCCTGGCCGAGGAGTGGACCAGGCGGATCCCAGCCTTCGAGCCCACGCCCGGCGAGCGTCACGCGTTCCGCATGGGCACGGTGATGGCGCTGGAGTCGCTGCCGCTGCGATGGCCGGCGGCCTAGAGCCTCAGGCCCCCTCGAACTGGACGCTGTCGCTGACCGGCTGGCCCAGCGAGCCCCGGCGATGGCGTTCGGCGACGCCCGTGAAGAAGATCCGCACCGTCTCCACGAACAGCGCCTCCTCGTCTTCGAACGGGTTGGCGTCGAGGGCGCGGGCCAGGCGCGGCAGCTTCTCGCGGTCGGCCTCGGGCATCGGCGGGATGCCGCGCGCCTGGGCGGCGGCCGCGAACAGGGCCGAGCCGAAGGTCAGCTTCTCGGTGCCCTCGATCACCGCCATGTGGAACTCGGGCGGGTAGGGGTCGCTGGCGGCGGCCTCGTTATAGGCGCTCAGCAGCAGATGGCGCGGGAAGAACTGCAGCATCAGCAGCGCCGCGTTCGGGTGGCGCAGCAGCGACCGCCGCGCCGACACGCACAGCATGACGATCCGCTCCTCGTAGGGCAGCTCGGTCTTTTCCATCCCCGGCAGGTTCAGCAGCAGCAGGCGCGCCACCTCCTCCAGCAGCGCGGCCTTGTCGGCGAAGTGGTGGTACAGCGACGGCGCCTGCACGCCCATCTTGGTCGCCACCCGCGCCAGGCTGAAGCTGGACAGTCCTACCTCGTCGATCACGGCCAGGGCCGCCTCTGCGGCGCTGCTGCGGGAGATCAGGGGAGAGGAGGGGCGTGCCAAAAAACTGTCCTGACGTTCGACGGATTCTCATTTTTGCATCCGCTCCGCCGCGGCTCAAGCCGGCGTTCCGCCGTCCAGTCTGCAACGTCCGGGCGATCTCGTCCTTAAAACTAATCAATCGATGAAGTAATTCAGATCAAGCCCGTTGACCTTCAATCTACGATCATTAGGATTATCCCCAGGTCCCGGCAGTGGACCATGGGAGAGGGAGCTTCCGGATGACGGGGAAAGCATATCGCGCGGGCCTCATGGCGGCCTGCGCCGCATTGGCCCTGGGCGCCGAGATGGCGGTGGTCACTCAGGCGTTCGCCAACGAAACCACGCAAGGAGTGGCCGCGCCGGCCAACGAGCAGGCCGCCCGCCCGGGCGTGACCTCGGTGGACGAGATCATCGTCACCGCGCGGCGGCGCGACGAGCGCCTAATCGACGCCCCGGTGGCCATCTCGGCCATCGGCGGCAAGGCCCTGGCCACCTATTCGGTCACCCGGGTGTCGGACCTGGCGACGATGGTGCCCAGCCTGATCGCCGGCAAGGCGGCCTCGGGCTCGTCGGCCAGCATCTTCCTGCGCGGCGTCGGTTCGACGGCGCTAAGCGCGGGCTTCGACCAGTCGGTGTCGTTCGTGATGGACGGCTTGCCGATGAGCCGGGGCCGTGAGCTGAGCCTGCCGCAATACGACGTCCAGCGCGTCGAGGTGCTGAAAGGTCCTCAGGCGCTGTTCTACGGCAAGAACACCACGGGCGGCCTGATCAGCATCGTCACCAACGGCCCGACCGCCACGCCCGAGGCCGGGATCAAGGCCGGCTACGGCTTCAAGGCGCGCGAGCGCTATGTCGAGGGCTATGTCTCCGGTCCGCTGAGCGACACGCTGCGCGCCCGCCTGGCTGGCCGTTACTCGAAGTCGGACGGCGCCTTCACCAACAGCGCCGCCGAGACCTACACCGACCCGCTGGGCATGCAGCGCCACCGCAACGCCAAGAAGCGCGGTGGCCAGGAGGTGTTCAGCGCCCGGGGCACGGTCGACTGGGACGCCGCGCCCAACCTGACCTTCCAGCTCAAGGCCGGTCTGACGGACCTGAAGGACGGCGGCCCGACCGATGTCCTCGAGCGCATCTGCGGCGGCGGCCGCACCACGCCGTTCGCGGCCAACGGCATTCCGCCCAGCCCGAACGCCGACTGCAAGATCAACGGGGTGAGCGACAGCTCGAGCATTCCGAGCCAGGTGGCCAAGGCCAACTACCGCTACGCCCGTGACGGCAAGATGTACGCCGACTTCGCCTCGCAGTTCGCGGCCCTGACCAGCAATCTGACGGCGGGCAAGTTCGGGATCACCTCGATCACGTCTTACTACCACTTCAAACAGACGGACCTGAATAACGTCGCCGGCGAGGCCTATCCGGCCACCTTCACCCAGCTGGCCGACTTCGAGCAGTTCGCCGAGGAGGTGCGCTTTCAGTCGAAGTTCGAAGGGCCGTTCAACGTGCTGTTCGGGGCCTTCTGGTCGAAGGGCGATTTCGACTTCAACACCGACGCCTACATCTTCCCGGTGCCGCTGGATCCCAGCACCGGAACCTATACGACCTTCAAGCGCGACAACGGCTTCAAGAGCGAGTCCTTCTCGGTCTTCGGCGAAGGCACGCTGAACCTGTCGGACAAGCTGGAACTGGCGGGCGGCGCGCGCTGGTCGCACGAAGCGCGCGATTCCTACCAGTACGCGCTACCGGCCCACATCGCCTTCGCCGCGGCCTTCCCGGGCAACATCCGGTTCAAGGACAAGTTCAAGGACGACAACCTCTCGCCGCAGATCAGCGTCCGCTACAAGCCAGAGACCGACACCACGCTCTACGCGGCCTACAAGCAGGGCTTCAAGTCTGGCGGCTTCAACATCTCGCAGGCGCTCAGCGCCGCCGCCAGCGTCGACGCCGGCCGGTTCGGCAGCGAGACGGCTGAGGGCGGCGAGGTCGGCCTGCGCACGATCCAGTTCGGGCACGACCTGTCGCTGAACGTCACCGCGTTCCAGTACACCTACAAGGACCTGCAGGTTCAGACCTTCGATCCGCAGTCGGTGTCACTGATCGCCGACAACGCCGGCAAGCTGCGCACGCGCGGCGTCGAGGCCGATTTCAACTACCGCGTCTCGTCCGCGCCGGGCCTCAGCATACGGGGCGCGGCGGCCTATAACGACGTGCAGTACATGGACTATGTCGGCCAGTGCTACAGCGGCCAGACCATCGCCCAGGGCTGCAACAGGCAACTGGTGGCCGGGGCCTATTCCGCCCAGGACTACAACGGCCGCACCCCGCCCAAGGCGCCCAAGTTCGCCGGCCGGTTCGGGGCCAGCTACGAGCGCGAGGTGTCGTCCAGCGCCACCCTGCGCCTGTCGGGCGATGTCAGCCGTACGTCCAAGTACAACTTCACCGACACGCTGCGTCCCGATGGCTGGCAGTCCGGCTACACCAAGGTCGACGCCTCCATCAGCATCAGCGGGCCGGAGGATCGCTGGACCCTGGCCCTGATCGGCAAGAACCTGACGAACGAGCTGGTGGTCACCTCGGCCAACGACATCCCGTTCGCCGGCGGCACGGGCACCGGCACCAACACCGGCGTCCTGGCCGACATGTCCGCCTTCGTCGAGAACCCGCGCGAGATCCTGCTGGAGCTGTCGCTGAAGTTCTGAACCCCCAGCGAGCGGGCACTCCCCCGTCCGTTCGCTCCCAGCTACGTGAAACGATCGAAAGACCCCCGTGCCCAGCCTCACTGTCATCACGCGCGACGAGACCCGACACCAGATCGAGGCCGAGGTCGGTCTCAGCGTCATGGAGATCATCCGCCGCGCCGGCTTCGACGAACTGGTGGCGCTGTGCGGCGGCTGCTGTTCCTGCGCGACCTGCCACGTCTATGTGAAGGCCGAGCACCTGGACCGCCTGGCGCCCATGGCCGGCGACGAGAACGACCTGCTCGACAGCTCCGAACATCGCGGCGACCGCTCGCGCCTGTCCTGCCAGCTGAAATTCGAAGCGGCGATGGACGGTCTGGAAGTGGCGATCGCGCCCGAAGACTGATCCGCCTTTGACATCGGGAGACCAGGCCATGGCCGACTACGACTACGTGATCGCCGGCGCCGGGGCGGCCGGCTGCGTGCTGGCCTATCGGCTGAGTCAGGACCCGTCGGTGCGGGTGGCCCTGATCGAGGCCGGTCCGCGCGACAACCACCCCTTCATCTCCATGCCCAAGGGCCTGGCCAAGGTGATGCAGGACCCCAAGCACCTGTGGGCCTACGCCAGCCGTCCCGAGGCCTCCACCGCCGGCCAGTCCGAGGTGTGGGTGCGCGGGCGCGTGCTGGGCGGGTCCACCTCGGTCAACGGCATGATGTACGTGCGCGGCCAGCCGGCGGACTTCGAGGCCATCGCCGAGGTGTCCAGCGACGACTGGCGCTGGGAGCACATCCAGGAGGCCTATCGCGCCCTGGAGGACCACGAGCTGGGCGCTGACGCCTCGCGCGGGGCCGGCGGGCCGCTGAAGGTCTCGATGCCGACCCTGAAGGACAGGCTCTCGGCCGCCCAGGTCGCGGCGGGTCGGGCGCTGGGCTGGAGGGTCAAGACCGACGTCAACGCCCCAGACGACGCGGTGTCGATCGGCTATGCGCCGCGCACCATCCACAAGGGCAAGCGCCAGAGCGCGGCCACCGCCTTCATCCATCCGATCGAGAAGCGCGCGAACCTGGCCATCCTGACCGAGCGAACGGTCAATCGCGTGATCTTCGAGGGCCGGCGCGCGGTCGGAGTCGAGATCCTGCGCGACGGCGCGGTCGAGACGATCCGCGCGGGCCGCGAGGTGATCGTCTGCGGCGGCGCCATGGCCAGCCCGGCCATCCTGGAGCGCTCCGGGATCGGCGACGCCCAGCGGCTGGCGGCCCTGGGCGTCCCGGTCGTCCACGACAATCCCGAGGTCGGCGAAGGCCTGATCGAGCACCGTGGCGTCATCATGCAGTGGAAGCTGAATCAGCAGGTCTCGCAGAACCGCGAGTTCTCCGGCTGGCGGCTGCTGCGGGCCACGGCGCGCTACTACCTGACCGGCGACGGGCCGATGTCCTCGGCGGCCTACGAGCTGGGCGGCTGGTTCAAGACCCGGCCCGGCCTGAACCGCCCCGACGCCCAGATGCTGATCGCGCCCTACAGCTTCGACTTCGCCAAGCAGCGGACCGCGCTGGAGCCGTTCCCGGGCATGAACGCGGTGGTCTATCCGCTGCGCCCGACCTCACGCGGCAGCATCCATATCGAGACCCGCGACCCGGACGCGGCGGCGACCTTCACGCCCAATTACCGGGCCACCGAGGCCGACCGCCAGTCGATGGTCGGGGCGATCCGGGTGATGCGCGACTACGCCGCCCAGTCGCCCCTGGCCGAACTGATCGCCGAGGAGACCATGCCAGGCCCGGCCGTCCGGACGGACGCCGAGATCCTGGACGCCTATGACCGCTTCGGCACCTGCGGCTATCACGCCGTGGGCAGCTGCCGGATGGGTTCGGACCCGCGCTCGGTGGTCGATCCCAAGCTGCGGGTGCGGGGCGTCACGGGGCTGCGGGTGATGGACACCTCGATCATGCCGGCCATCCCCGCCGGCAACACCAATGGTCCGACCATGGCCATGGCCTGGCGCGCCGCCGACCTGATCCTGGCCGACGCCAAGGCCGAGGTCACCGGATGAGCTTCGATCACCACCAACTGAAGGACGCCCTGCTGGGCCGCCTGTCGTCGGTCGGCGCCAACGAGGCCTGGCGCGAGCTGCACGCGGCCGGGGTCACCAGCCTGCGGATCCCCGAGGCGCGAGGCGGGCTTGGCCTGACCTTCGCCGACGCCGAGCCCGTGCTGGAGGCCCTGGGCGAGCTGTGCCTGCCGACGCCGTTCCTGGAGACGGGGATCATCGCCGCCGGTCTGCTGGCGCGGTCGCCGACGCCGGAGGGCGACGTCCTGCTTGAGGAGATGGCGCGAGCCGGCGCGGTCGTCGCCGTCGCCGGACTGGAGAGCGCCGACCACGTCTCGGCCCTGCCCGAAGGCGATGGCTGGCGGCTGCGGGGCGAGGCCAAGGTGGTGGTCGACGCCCTGGCGGCGCGGACCCGGCTGGTCGCCGCCGACGCCGGGGTCTTCCTCGTCGATCAGGGCGCGGTGGGGCTGTCGATGCGGCCCGTGGCGACGATCGATGGCCGCATGGCCGCCGACGTCACCTTCGCCGGCGTCGAGGCAGGCTCGCCGATCGCGCCGGCCTTTGATCTCGCCCTCGCGCGGGACGAGGCCGTCGCGGCGATCTGCGTCGAGGCCGCCGGCCTGATGCGCCGGCTGGTGCGCGACACGGTCGGCTACGCCAAGCAACGGCGACAGTTCGACCAGCCGCTGGGCGCGTTCCAGGTGGTGCAGCACCGGCTGGTCGACATGAACATCCAGGCCCGCCGCGCCAGCGCCATCGCCCGGCGGGCGGTGATGGCCATCGACGGCGGTCTGGCTTCGCGCGCTCGCATGGTCAGCGCCGCCAAGGTCACTATCTGCCGCGCCGGCCGCTTCGTCGGCCAGAGCGCCGTGCAGCTGCACGGCGGCATGGGCATGACCGAGGAGTTGCCGATCGGGCGCTGCTTCAAGCGGCTGACCGTGATCGAGGGCCAGCTGGGCGGCGCCGACCATCATTTGACGAGGTTCTCGGTGACTGGCGCGGCGGCCTGACGGGCCGCCGCGCGTCTTTTCCCGCTAGAGCCCCAGTTCGGCCTTCGCCAGGATACCGCGCTGGATCTCGTTGGCGCCGGCATAGATCGTTCCTGCCCGTTCGTTCAGATAGCGCAGAGGCGCGATGGCCCGCCAAGGTTCGCCGCTGCTGTAATCGTCCAGCGGCAGGGGATGGCCGATCACCGGACCGCCCGGAACCGACACCCCCGGCTGCCAGGCGCGGGCCAGGGGACCGGCGGCCTCCAGCGCCAGCTCCGTCACCCGCTGCTGCAGCTCGGTGCCCAGGATCTTCATCATCGAGGCGTCGGTTCCGATCGCCTTGTCGGCCGAGAGCGCCGACAGGATCTCGGCCTCCAGGGCGTCCAGCACCTCAACCTCGATCTCGGTCTCGGCAACACGGGCGGCCAGCAGGGGATTGGCCGCCAGCTCGTCGCCCGCCTGCCGGCGCAGGGCGTCCAGCTTGACCCGCAGCTCGGGCGCGTAGGCGCTGCCGCCGCGCTCGTATTCCAGCAGATATTTGGCGACCGTCCAGCCCTGGTCCAGCCCGCCGACGACATTGGCGACCGGCACGCGGACCTCGTCGAAGAACACCTGGTTCTGGATCGCCTCGCCCGAGGACATGACGATCGGACGCACGGTGACGCCGGGGCTCTTCATGTCGATCAGCAGGAAGGTGATGCCCTGCTGCTTGCGGCCGCTGGCGTCGGTGCGGACCAGGCAGAACATCCAGTTGGCGACATTGGCGTGGGTGGTCCAGATCTTGGTCCCGGTGCAGATCAGGTCGTCGCCGTCGCGCTCGGCCCGCATGGCCAGGGCCGCCAAGTCCGAGCCGGCCTGGGGCTCGGAATAGCCTTGGCACCACAGGTGCTCGCCGCTCAGCATCCTGGGGAGGAAGAAGGCCTTCTGGGCCGGGTCGCCGAACGCTATGATCGCCGGGCCGACCATGTTGATGCCCAGCGGCGAGGTCGGGGCGCCGGCCAGCAGCCGCTCGCGCTGGAAGATGTAGCGCTGCACGGCGGTCCAGCCGCAGCCGCCGTACTCGACCGGCCAGGACGGCGCGGCCCAGCCTTGCGCGTGCAGCAGGGCCTGCCATTCCAGCTGGGCCTCGTGGTCGCAATAGACGCTGGTCATCAGCGTCCCGGCGCGCCGCAGCGAGGGCGTCAGGGCGCGGTCGAGGAAGGCCCTGACCTCGTCCCGGAAGGCCGCGTCGCGCGGCGACAGGGCCAGGGTCATTCGGCGGCCACCTTGGTCGCGGGCGTCTTGGGGATGTAGATCGCCTTGGGGCGCGTGAATTCCAGCAGGCCCGGCAGGCCGTTCTCCTGGCCGAAGCCCGACTGCTTGGCCCCGGCCAGCGGGGTGAATGGCGTCGACTGGAGGTTCTGGTTGATCCACACCGTGCCGGTGTCCAAGCGATGGGCGATGGCGACAGCCTGTTCGACATCGGCCGACCACACCGCGCCGGCCAGGCCGTATTCAGTGTCGTTGGCGCGGCGGACCACGTCGTCGATGTCGCTGAACTTCAAGAGCGGCAACACCGGGCCGAAGGCTTCCTCGGTCACCACGCGGGCGTCGTCCGGCGGATTGTCGACCAGGGTCAGGGGCACGAAGTAGCCGCGCTCGGGCACCTGGCCGCCCTCCAGCAGGGTCAGGCCCTGCCGGCGAGCCTCGTCGATCAGGCCCAGCACGCGGCGATACTGCGGCTCGTTCTGCACCGGGCCGTAGCGGACGCCCTGCTGGGTCCCGTCGCCCACCGGCAGGTCCTTGGCCAGCTGGTGCAGGCGGTCGCGCAGGCGATCGTAGATGTCCTCGTGGATGAACAGCCGCTTGGTCGCCACGCAGACCTGGGCGGTGTTGTGGAAGGCGCCTTCGAACAGCTGGGCCGCCACGGCGTCGACATCGACGTCGGGCAGGACGATGGCCGCGTCGTTGCCGCCCAGCTCCAGGGTGATGCGTTTGAGGTCGCGGGCGGCGCTCTCCATCACCCGGCGGCCGGTGGCGGTCGAGCCGGTGAACGAGATCTTGGCGAAGCCCTTGTGAGCGGTCATCAGCGGGCCCAGTTCGTCGCCGCCGTTGATGACGTTCAGCACGCCGGGCGGAAAGACGCCCCGCAGCAGCTCGCCGATCCGCAGGGTGGTCAGGGGCGTAAACGGCGAGGGCTTCACCACGATGGTGTTGCCGGCCATCAGGGCCGGGCCGATCTTCCAGATCGCCAGCAGCACCGGGAAGTTCCACGGCACGATGGCGCAGACCACGCCTAGAGG
Organism: Caulobacter segnis; assembly: GCF_019931575.1. Lineage (NCBI taxonomy): Bacteria > Pseudomonadati > Pseudomonadota > Alphaproteobacteria > Caulobacterales > Caulobacteraceae > Caulobacter > Caulobacter segnis. The sequence goes on from NZ_CP082923.1 coordinate 1,164,539, forward strand.
CACGTGATGCACCTCGATGCGGCGCGTGGCGGTGTCCTCGGTGACGTCGACCGGGATGTCCAGCATGGTCCCGGCCTTCAGCCACATGGCCGCGCCCTTGATCTCGGCCGTCGCGCCGGGGAGGGGACGACCTTGCTCGCGGGTGAACAGCGCGGCGAGCTCTGCGGCGTGGTCGTCGATGATCTGGGCGGCCTTCAGCAACAGGGCCTTGCGTTCCGCAAGGGGAGTGGCGCTCCAGTCCTTGAACGCCCGTTGGGCGGCGGCCACCGCGCGGTCCAGATCGGCGGCGTCGGCGGTCGGCGCCTGGGCGAAGACCTCGCCCGTGGCGGGGTTGCGCACCGCGATCGTGGCGGCGGTCTTCACCGCCTCGCCGTCGATGGTCAGGGCGTAGGTCTGGTCGAATGGGGTCTGGTCGGATGGGGTCGACATGAGCGTGATCTCCTCGCCGTTGTGGTCCTCGGGATGCATCGCCCCGCGGCTGCTTGTCGGTTCAATCTAATGACGTTAGATAAAATCGAAATCAAGATGGCCTGAAGGCCTCGGGAGGAGAGAAGATGACCGACCAGGGAGCCTTGCACGGCGGCTGCAACTGCGGCGCCGTGCGCTACGAGATCGCCGCGCCGCCGCTGGCGGTGATCGCCTGCCACTGCACCAGCTGCCGGCGGCAGTCGGGCGCGGCCTTTTCGGTCAATCTGGTCGTCAGAGCCGACACGATGAGCGTCGAGGGCGACCTGGCCAGCTGGCTGGATCCCGACACCGAGAGCGGCGCGCCGATCGAGCGGCAGTTCTGCGGGACGTGCGGCTCGCCGATCCGCTCGGTCCCGACGGCGGCGCCGAAGATGATCGCGCTGAAGGCCGGGACACTGGACGCGCCGGAGTCCTTCGCGCCGCAAATGCACATCTGGACCCGTTCGGCCCTGCCGTGGGCGGCCATTCCCGAAGGCTTGCCGCGCTTCGAGAAAGGGCCGGCGGCGTGAGCGGCGACGTGGATCGTCCGCTGGCCGGGATCAAGGTCGTCGACCTGGTGCGCGGCCCGCTGGCCGCGATCACGCGCTACCTGGCCGAGCTGGGCGCGAGCGTCACGCGGGTCGACGACGGTCCGGCCGAGGACGCTCTGGATGATCTCGTCGCCAATGTCGGCAAGCATCGCGTGGGCGAGCTGACCGACGACCTGCTGGCGGACGCCGGCGTCATCGTCTTCGACGAGGGCCGGGCGATCGACCTGGACGCCTTGCGCGCCCACCGCCCGGCGCTGGTGACGATGGCGGTCAGCGCCTTCGGAAGCGACACGAGCCTCTCGAACTGGAAGGCCAGCGACCTCGTGCTGCACGCGCTCAGCGGCGAGCTTTCGCGGTCGGGCGTTCGAGGGCGCGCGCCGCTGCCGCCGCCGGGCGAGCTGGCCTACCAGTGTGCGGCCTCGCAGGCCGCCTACGCCCTGACCGTGTCGCTGTATCACGCCCTGCGCACCGGCCAGGGCGACCACCTGGACTTCTCGGCCCTTGACGGGGCGGTGCAGGCCCTGGACCCCGGCTATGGCATCGCCGGCAGCGCCACCCTGGGCAAGCCCGCCCACCTGCTGGCGCGCGACCGGCCCGCCAAGGGCTTCCAATATCCGATCCTGCCCTGCGCCGACGGCCATGTGCGCATCTGCCTGCTGGCCAAGCGGCAGTGGCAGGGCATGTTCCGTTGGATGGGCTCGCCTGAGGCCTTCGCCTCGCCGGAGTTCGAGAAGACGGGCGTGCGGTACAAGTCGCCGGACCTGCTGCCGGCCATCGCCGCCTTCTTCGCCGACCGCACGCGAGCCGACCTGGAGCGGGAAGGTCAGGCGCACGGCGTGCCGATCTCGGCCGTCCTGGATCTCGACGAATTCATGATCTCCGACCATGCGGCGGCGCGCCAGGCGCTGGTCGAGGTCGACGGCGTGAAGCTGCCCAACGGCGTCGTCACCATCGACGGCGCGCGGATGGGGCCGGTCGTGGCCTCGCCGGAGACGCACATCAACGCCTGGGCCGAGCCCGTCGCGCCGGGCGCGCGCGCCTTCGAGGGGCTGAAGGTGCTGGACCTGGGCGTCATCGTCGTCGGGGCCGAGCAGGGGCGTCTCCTGGCCGACCAGGGAGCGGACGTGATCAAGGTGGAGAGCCGCGCCTTTCCGGACGGCAATCGCCAGTCCTACCTGTCCTACGGCCTGTCGGTCAGCTTCGCCGCCGGCCATCGCAACAAGCGCAGCCTCGGCCTGAACCTGCGTGATCCCGAGGGGCGGGCCCTGTTCCTGGAGATGGCGGCCAAGGCCGACGTCATCCTGTCCAACTTCAAGCCGGGCGCCCTGGAGGGACTGGGGATCGACTTCGCCGCGATCTCCCGGATCAATCCGCGCATCGTCATGGCCGACAGCTCGGCCTTCGGGGCGACCGGGCCCTGGGCCGAGCGCATGGGCTATGGCCCGCTGGTCCGCGCCGTCACGGGCCTGACCCGCGCCTGGCGCTATGACGACGATCCGGAGAGCTTCAGCGACTCCATCACCATCTATCCCGATCACGTGGCCGCCCGCATCGGCGCCATGGCGGTGACGGCCCTGCTGATCCGCCGCCTGCGCATCGGCCGAGGGGGGCGCGCCAGCGTCGCCCAGGCCGAGGTCATGCTGGGCCACTTCGCGGGCGAGGTCGCCAGGGCCTCGCGCGGCGAGGTGGCCGCTTCGCACGCCTGGCGCGACGGCGTCTTCCCCGCTGCGGGCGACGACGAATGGTGCGTGGTCAGCGTGCGAAGCGAGGCCGACCGGAAGGCCCTGGCCGCGACGATCGGCGGCGAGGCGACGCGGGAGGCGGTCGGCGCCTGGATCGCGGCGCGCTCGGCCGACGCGGCCATGACGACCCTGCAGGCCGCCGGCGTCGCGGCCGCGCGAATGCTGCGCGTCTCCGACCTGACCGACTTCGCCTACTACCGCGAGCGCGGCTTCTATCGGGTCGAGGACCATCCTTACCTGGCCGAGCCGGTGGTGGCCGAGCGGGCGCACGTCGCCAGCGCGACGCTGGCCGACGCTCGCGCCGAGCCGGCGCCGCTGGTCGGGGAGCACACCGCCGGGGTCATGGCCGATTGGCTGGGCCTGGACCGCGCCCGCATCGAGGCCCTGGTCGCGGCCGGCGTCCTGGAGCCGGTGGAGGGCGAGGTCCTCGCCGCCGCCCGCGCCGCGAGGGACGCCACCGCCGAAAAGCGGCAAACGGCTTGACGATATTTAATCGACCAATTAATCGCTAAGTTAACAAGGTTCAGGGAGGAGCCGAAAATGGCCGAGGCATTGATCATCGACGCTGTCCGTACGCCGCGCGGCGTCGGCAAGGTGGGGAAGGGGGCTCTGGCCCATCTGCATCCCCAGCATCTGGCCGCCACGGTCCTGAAGGCGATCGCCGAGCGCAACAAGCTCGACACCGCCGATGTCGACGACGTGATCTGGTCGACCTCGACGCAAAAAGGAAAGCAGGGCGGCGACCTGGGCCGCATGGCGGCGCTGGACGCCGGCTACGACATCAAGGCCTCGGGCATGACGCTGGATCGCTTCTGCGGCGGCGGCATCACCACGGTGAACCTGGCGGCCGCCCAGATCATGAGCGGCATGGAGGACCTGATCGTCGCCGGCGGCGTCGAGATGATGAGCCTGACCGCCGCCATGGCCGCCCAGGAGCAGGCGGCGGGCTTTCCGCCCGGCCTGATGGGCTCGGGCAATGCCCACTTGGACGCGCTGCATCCGCAATCGCACCAGGGCGTCTGCGGCGACGCCATCGCCAGCCTGGAAGGCATCAGCCGCGAGGACCTCGACGCCCTGGGCCTGGAAAGCCAGAAGCGCGCCGCGCGCGCCATCGCCGAGGGGCGCTTCTCCAAGTCGATCGTCCCGGTGTTGGACCACGACGGCAGTGTCGCCCTGGACCATGACGAGTATCCCCGTCCGGAGACGACCGCCGAGGGCCTGGCCCAGTTGAAACCCGCCTTCACCGCCCTGGCCGACTTTCCCTATGACGAGCAGGGGGCGACCTTCCGCAAGCAGATCAATCGCCGCTATCCGGATCTGAAGATCGAGGCCGTGCACCACGCCGGCAACTCGTCGGGTGTGGTGGACGGCGCGGCGGCGGTGCTGCTGGCCTCGCCGGACTACGCGCGGAAGCACGGCCTGAAGGCGCGGGCCCGCGTCGTGGCCATGGCCAATATGGGCGACGACCCGACCCTGATGCTGAACGCCCCCGTGCCCGCCGCCCGCAAGGTGCTGGCCAAGGCCGGGCTGAAGGTCGAGGACATCGATCTCTGGGAGATCAATGAGGCCTTCGCCGTCGTCGCCGAGAAGTTCATCCGCGACCTGAAGCTCGATCGCGCCAAGGTCAACGTCAACGGCGGCGCCATCGCCCTCGGCCACCCGATCGGCGCCACCGGCGCGATCCTGATCGGCACGGTGCTGGACGAACTGGAACGCACCGGCGGCCGCTACGGCCTGGTCACCATGTGCGCCGCTGGCGGCATGGCCCCGGCCATCATCATTGAACGCCTCGAAGCCTAGGGACCTTCCATGAAACTCGACAACACCGTCGCCGCCGTCGTCACCGGCGGCGCTTCCGGCCTGGGCGAAGCCACGGCCCGGGCGCTCGCCGCACAGGGCGTCAAGGTCGCCATCTTCGACATGAACGAGGCCAAGGGCGAGGAGGTCGCCAAGGCGATCGGCGGCCTCTTCTGCAAGGTCAATGTCACCTCGGACGAGGACGTCGACGCCGGCTTCGAGAAGGCCCGCGCCGCCCACGGCCAGGAGCGGATCCTGGTCAACTGCGCTGGCACCGGCAACGCGGTGAAGACCGCCAGCCGCGACAAGGCCAGCGGCGAGACCAAGCACTTCCCGCTCGACGCCTTCGACCGCATCATCCAGATCAACCTGGTCGGCACCTTCCGCTGCATCGCCAAGTCGGCCAAGGGCATGCTGGACCTGGAGCCGCTGGAAGACGGCGAGCGCGGCGCGATCGTCAACACCGCCAGCGTCGCCGCCGAGGACGGCCAGATGGGCCAGGCGGCCTATTCCGCCTCGAAGGGCGGCGTGGTCGGCATGACCCTGCCAATCGCTCGCGACCTGATGGGCGAGGGCATCCGCGTCAACACCATCCTACCCGGGATCTTCAACACGCCGCTGCTGGCCGCTGCGCCGGAACCGGTGAAGGCCGGCCTGGCGGCCAGCGTGCCGTTCCCCAAGCGCCTTGGCGCGCCGGAGGAATACGCCCAACTGGCGATCACCATGATCACCAATGGCTACTTCAACGGTGAGGACGTGCGCCTGGACGGCGGCATCCGCATGGCCCCGCGCTAGTCGCTTGAGCGGCGTCTTCTCCGCCCCGTCGCGCTGGATGGACGACGAGCTGACGATGTTCGAGTCGTCGGTCTCGCGCCTTCTGGCCGACAAGTTCCCGCCCGAGCGCCTGGACCGCTGGCGCAAGGCCGGCGTCGTCGAGCGTTCGGCCTGGGGCGAGATGGCCGACGCCGGCCTGCTGGGCCTGTCGGTCTCGCCCGACCACGGCGGGGCCGGCGGCGACTTCCGCCACGAGGCGGTGCTGCTGCGCCAGCTGGGCTTGATCGGCGCCGAGGGCTGGGGCGTGCCGCTGCACAACGCCATCTGCGCCGCCTACATCGAGAAGTACGGCACGGACGGCCAGCGCGCCCGCTGGTTGCCGGCCATCGTCTCGGGCCAGCGGATCTGCGCCATCGCCATGACCGAGCCGGGCGCGGGCTCGGACCTGCAGGGCATCCGCACCACGGCGCGTCTGGACGGCGACCGCTATGTCATCACCGGCCAGAAGACCTTCATCACCAACGGCCAGCTGGCCGACCTGATCATCGTCGTCGCCAAGACCGATCCGGACGCCGGCAGCAAGGGGATCTCGCTGCTGGTGGTCGAGACCGATCAGGCTCCTGGCTTCACGCGCGGCCGCAACCTGGACAAGGTCGGGCTGGAGATGGGCGACACCTCCGAGCTGTTCTTCGACGGCGTGGTCGTGCCTGTGGATAACTTGATCGGCGGCGTTCCCGGTCAGGGGCTCTACCAGCTGATGAAGGAGCTCCCGAAGGAGCGGTTGATCATCGCCATCGAGAGCCTGGCCCTGATCGAGGCGGCTCTGGATCACACCCTGGCCTATGTCCGCGAGCGCAAGGCGTTCGGCAAGCGGCTGCTGGATTTCCAGAACACCCAGTTCGTGCTGGCCGGCTGCAAGACCGAGGCGATGGTCGCCCGTAGCTTCGTCGACGACTGCATCGTTCGATACGTCGAGGGACAGCTGGACGCGGCGACCGCCAGCATGGCCAAATACTGGGTGTCGGAACGCGCCCAGCGCATCGTCGACGCCTGCCAGCAGCTGTTCGGCGGCTATGGCTACATGAACGAGTACCCGATCGCCCAGATGTACAAGGACGTACGGGTCAAGCGGATCTACGGCGGGACCAGCGAGATCATGAAGCTGCTGATCGCCCGGACGCTGGAAGCCTGAGGGAAGAGACATGAGCAAGACCCAGCGACTGGCCGGCCGCACGGTGCTGATCACCGGCGCCTCCTCGGGGATCGGCGCGCGCTTCGCTCGCATCGTCGCCGCCGAGGGCGCGGCGGTGGTGATCGGCGCGCGTCGCGTCGACCGGCTGCAGACCCTGCGCGACGAGATCGTGGCGGCGGGCGGCAAGGCCCTGGCCGTGGCGCTGGACGTCGCCGACGAGGCCTCGACCATCGCCGCCTACGACGCCGCCGAGACCGCCTTCGGGCCGGTCGATGGGGTGGTGGCCAACGCGGGCATCCAGGTCGAGGGCCTGGCGACGGAGATCGCGGTCGAGGACTTCGACCAGGTGTTCGCGGTCAATGTCCGCGGCGTGTTCCTGACCGCCCGCGAGGGCGCGAAACGTATGCGCGCGTCGGGCGTCGCCGAGCGCGGTCGGATCGTGATCGTCTCGTCGATCACGGCCAAGATGGTCACGCCCGGTGTCACGGCCTACAGCGCCTCCAAGGCCGCCGTCAGCCACATGGGCCGCCACCTGGCTCGCGAGTGGGCGCGGCAGGGTCCCAACGTCAACAACCTGTGCCCCGGCTACATCAAGTCCGAACTGGCCGGCGACTGGTTCGAGACCGAGGGCGGCCACAAGCAGATGAGCAAGTGGCCGCGCCGTCGGATCCTGGACGAGGACGCCCTGGATCCGATGCTGATCTACCTGCTGTCGGACGAGAGCAAGGGCGTCACCGGCGCGGACTTCACCATCGACGACGGCCAGTCGCTGTGAGCGGCCCTTACGAGACCCTGCGCTACGCGGTCGAGGACGGCGTCGCGACCCTGACCCTGTCGCGGCCCGACAAGCTGAACGCCTTCACCGTCCGGATGATGGACGAGATGCTCGACGTGCTGGACCGCGTCGACGCCGATGATGAGGTGCGGGCCCTGATCGTCACGGGCGATGGCCGCGCCTTCTGCGCCGGGGCCGACCTGTCGGCGGGCGCCGACGCCTTCGTCTTCGAGAGCGACGAACCGATCGTCCGGCCGGATGGGACGTTGAACTACGCCGCCGAGGGCGCGCGGGACGGCGGCGGCCGGCTGACCCTGCGGCTCTACAATCTGCTGAAGCCCGTGATCGCCGCGATTAACGGCCCGGCCGTCGGCATTGGCTCGACCATGACCCTGGCCATGGACGTCCGCCTGGCCAGCGAGGCGGCGCGGTTCGGCTTCGTCTTCGCCCGCCGCGGCATCGTGCCCGAGGCGGCCTCGTCCTGGTTCCTGCCGCGCATCGTCGGCGTCTCCCAAGCCCTGGACTGGTGCTACAGCGGCCGGGTGTTCGACGCGGCCGAGGCCCTGGAGGGCGGACTGGTCAAGGCCGTGCTGTCGCCGGACCAGCTGCTGCCCGCCGCTCGCGCTCTCGCGCGCCAGTACGCCGACAACACCGCGCCGGTGTCCGTGGCCCTGATCCGCCAGATGATGTGGCGGGGCCTGGGCATGGAGCACCCGATGCGGGCCCATCAGGTCGACAGCCGGGGGATCCTGTCGCGGGGCCGCAGCGCCGACGTGGCCGAGGGCGTGGGCGCCTTCCTGGAGAAGCGTCCGGCCGTGTTCCCCGACCGCGTCTCGACCGACCTGCCCGACTTCTTCCCCTGGTGGGAAGAGCCCCATTACGCCTGAGGATTTCGACGATGAGCACCCATGACGCGGCCAGGGGCGCGGCGATCGCCGCCAAGGTCGAGGCCTTTGTGCGCGAGGTCGTGGTCCCCTACGAGAAGGATCCCCGGCGCGGCGCCCACGGGCCCTCGGACGAGCTGATCGCCGAGCTGCGCGGCAAGGCCAAGGCGGCGGGCGTGCTGACGCCGCATATCCTGCCGGACGGCTCGCACCTCTCGCACCGCGAGACGGCCCAGGTGCTGCGCGCCGCCGGTCTGTCGACCCTGGGCCCGCAGGCGGTGAACGTCGCCGCGCCGGACGAGGGCAACATGTACCTGCTGGGCAAGGTCGCCTCGGCCGAGCAGCGGACGCGGTTCCTGGATCCGCTGGTCGCGGGCGAGGCGCGCTCGGCCTTCTTCATGACCGAGCCGGCGGCCGAGGGCGGGGCGGGCTCGGACCCGTCGATGCTGATGACCACGGCCCGGCAGGACGGCAACCACTGGGTCGTCGACGGCCGCAAGGCCTTCATCACCGGCGCCGAGGGCGCGAAGGTCGGCATCGTCATGGCCAAGGCGGATGTCGGCGCGACGCTGTTCCTGGTTGACCTGCCGGACCCGGCCATCCGCATCGAGCGCGTGCTGGACACCATCGACAGCTCCATGCCCGGCGGCCACGCCGTGGTGGCGATCGAGGGCTTGCGGGTCTCGGCCGACCAGGTGCTGGGCCAGCCGGGCGAGGGCTTCAAGCTGGCCCAGATGCGCCTGGCCCCGGCGCGCCTGACCCACTGCATGCGCTGGCTGGGGGCCTGCACGCGCGCCCAGGAGATCGCCACCGCCTACGCCGTGAAGCGCCACGCCTTCGGCAAGCCGCTGATCGACCACGAGGGCGTCGGCTTCATGCTGGCCGAGAACCTGATCGCGCTGAAGCAGGCCGAGCTGATGATCGACTGGTGCGCCGATGTGCTGGACGGTGGCTCGCTGGGGACCACCGAAAGCTCTATGGCCAAGGTCGCCGTCAGCGAGGCGCTGATGGCCATCGCCGACCGCTGCGTCCAGGTGATGGGCGGCACGGGCGTGACCGGCGACACCATCGTCGAGCAGGTGTTCCGCGAGGTCCGCGCCTTCCGCATCTATGACGGCCCGACTGAGGTCCACAAATGGAGCCTGGCCAAGAAGATCAAGCGCGACGCGGCGGGCTCCAAGGCATGAGCGGCGCCACCGTCGCGGTGCGCGACAATGCCCGCTTCGACACGGCCGCGCTGGAGCGCTGGATGGCGGAGAACGTCGAGGGTTTCTCCGGCCCGATTAGCGTCGAGCAGTTCGCCGGCGGCCAGTCCAACCCGACCTTCCGCCTCACGACGCCAAAGCGCGCCTATGTCATGCGCCGCAAGCCACCGGGGCAGCTGCTGAAGGGCGCCCACGCCGTCGATCGCGAGGCGCGGGTCATGCGGGCCCTGGAGGGGGCGGGCTTCCCCGCGCCGCGTGTCCACGCCCTGTGCCAGGACGACAGCGTCATCGGCTCATGGTTCTACGTCATGGACCTGGTCGAGGGGCGGATCTTCTGGGACGGCGACTTTCCGGGCGTGGCGCGCGAGGCCAAGGCCGCCCACCTGGACGCCATGAACGCGACCCTGGCCCAACTGCACGGTCTGGACCCGGTCGCCATCGGGCTTGCCGACTACGGACGGCCAGACGGCTATCTCCGTCGCCAGATCGAGCGATGGTCGCGCCAGTACCGCGAGGACGACCTGGCGGGCCGCACGGCCGACATGGACTTCCTGGTCGACTGGCTGCCGGCCCACGCGCCAAGCGACGAGGCGACCAGCGTCGTCCACGGCGACTTCCGCATCGACAACATGATCTTCCATCCCGAGCGTCCCGAGGTCGTGGCCGTGCTGGACTGGGAGCTGTCGACCCTGGGCCATCCGGTCGTCGACTTCGCCTATAACCTGTTGATGTACCGCGCCCCGGCCGCCATGCGCTGGGGGCTGGCGGGCCGGGACCTGGCGGCGCTGGGCTATCCGGACGAGGCCGCCTATGTCGCCGCCTATCTGCGCCGCACGGGCCGGGAACAGATCGCCGACCTAGAGGTCCATGTCGCCTTCAACCTCTTCCGGCTGGCGGCGATCATCCACGGCATCAAGGGCCGGATGATCCGCGGCAACGCGTCCTCGGCCGACGCCGCCGGCATGGTGGCGCACATGGACACGCTGGCGGCCACGGCGCGCCAGGTGGCTGAGGACTGGGAGAAGGGGCGGGGCTAGCGCCCCGTCCACTTTGGCGGCCGCTTCTGGGCGAAGGCCAGCGGGCCCTCCCGCACGTCGGCCGAGCGGAACAGCGCCTTGACCGCCGGATAGGCCGACTGGTTGCGGTAGGCGTCGGCCAGGGTCGGCTCGTCCAGGCCCTTGTTTACCGTTTGCTTGGAAGCGCGGATCGACATCGGACTGTTGGCCAGGATGTCCTGGGCCCAGCGGCGGGCGACAGTCATGACCTCGCCGGCCGGGGCGACCTCGTTGACGAAGCCCAGCTCGACGCCCTCGCAGGCGGCGACGCGGCGACCGGTCAGGATCATGCCCATGGCCCGCTTCAGCCCGATCAGGCGCGGCAGGCGGTGCAGGCCGCCGGCCAGGGCGGCCAGGCCCACCTTGGGCTCGGGCAGGGCGAAGACCGCTTCCTCCGAGGCCACGATCAGGTCGCAGGCCAGGGCGATCTCGAACCCGCCGCCCATGGCCAGGCCGTTGACGGCGGCGATCACCGGCTTGTCCAGGTCGAAGCGCGCCGTCAGTCCCGCGAAACCGGTGACCGGCGGATCGATCGGCTGGCCCTTGGCCATGGCCTCGGCGGTGAACTTCAGGTCGTTGCCGGCCGAGAAGGCCCTATCGCCGGCGCCGGTGATGATCGCCACCCACTGGTCGGGATCGGCGGCGAAGTCGTCGAAGATCTCGGCCAGCTCGGCGTTGGCGGCCGGATGCAGCGAATTCATCACATCGGGCCGGTCGATGGTGACGATGGTCAGCGGACCCTCCCGCTCGACCTTGCTGAACCGGCGAGGGCGGTCCGAGAGCTTTCGCTTTTCGCCGGCTTCCCAGGTCAGCTTGCCGAACGGATCGACGCGGGTGTGGCCCTCGGCCCCGATCGCCGAGCGCTCGGTCGATAGCAGCAGGTCCATGGACGCCGCATCGTCCGGCGCGACGCGGGCCATTAGGCGCTCGCCGGCCTGGGTGCGGCCAATGATGATCCCGTCCAGCGGCGCGCCGTCGCGACCGAAACGGACGGTGTAGGTCTCGATGGTCGCCGGCCCGTCGTGGCGCGCGACCAGCGGCGGGACCGGGCCGCGCAGGACGTCGGCCTTATCCTGCACGGAATAGTCCTGGGCCAGGTCGTGCGGCGGGGGTTCGGTCCCGACGATCAGGGCGTGATGCTTGTTGACGTATCCGCCCTGGCCGTAGAGCAGACCCAGGTCCCCCGGATGCTCGCGCAGCCGCTTCACCATCGCGACGGCGGCGTGGCCCATGTAGTTGTTCAGCGGCGCCCCGAAGAAGGTCAGGCCGCCGGTCACCGTCGGGGCGATGTCGCTGTCCTCCAGCCCCAGCGTCCGCAAGGCCAGCTTCGGCACCACGGGGAAGCAGCTGTAGAGCTCCATGTGCGCGAACCGGTCGGCCCCGCCAGCCTGGGCGGCGGCGTCCTCCAGCACGACCTGCTGGGCGGTCGAATGGGTGTAGGCGTCGCGCAGCAGATAGTCCTCGGGCTCGCGCGCGGCGGCCCCGCCCCAGATGTGGACGATCCTGTCCCCGGGAACACCCAGCTCGCGGGCCAGGGCCAGGCTGACGACCAGGATGGCGGCGGCCTGGTTCACCTGCGGATTGGCGACCATCAGCTTGGGATAGGGCCAGTTAATCAGCCGGTTGTCGGCGGTGACCGTCGCGATCGTCGCCGCGTCCGGGGCGGTCTTGATCCAGGCGTTGGAATTGGTCGCCGCCACCTCGGCGTAACGAGCCCACAGGGCGGCCGACTCCGCCTGTCCCTGCGCCGGCGTCTGGCCCCAGGCGTGCTGGGCGGCCATCTCGTAGAACGGATAGACCTGAGCCGGGTCGTGCATCCCCAGGTCCGTCGCCGGCGGGCTCATGGCGAAGCGACTGGACGGGAAGCGCACGGCCTCCTCGCGCGAGGCGATCGGCGTCCAGGGCGGCATGACCTTGTCACGCTGGGCGCGCGCAGCGCTGTGAGTGGCTTCGCCGCCGACGATGGCGGCCGCCTGCTGCTCGCCCCGGGCGATGGCGACGGCGGCGTCGTGGATCAGGCGGATCGGCGTCTCGCCGCCCATGCTGGCGTTGGTCTTGCGGGCGGGGGCGATGCCCAGCTTGTCGGCCAGCAGTCCGACCGGGTCGGCGTAGCGCCATGAGACCAGGCCCACCAGGTCCAGCGAGTCCAGGCGCGAGAGCACCGCGCCGCCGCCTGCGTCCGCCTCGGCCGCCTGCAGGGCCTGGGCCATCAGGGCGACCGGCTCCAGGGCCTGGGCGGGGCTTTCGGGACGGTCGACGGCCTCGCCGACGCCGATGATCACCGGAACCAGATGAGGGTCTCGCATGGGGCCTCCCTTCGTCTCGCCGCCTCTGTCGGGCGGTCGCTCTTACGATCGTTTGAATATCATTTAATCGATCGGCTAAACCCAGGCGAGGGTTTTCTGTGGATGACGCTGGGTCAGGCGAAGCTCTTGCCGGCCGCCACGACCGAGGCCAGGGCGCGGGTCGAGGTCGGGGCCGAAGTCTCCTCCAGCATCTCCTCCAGCCGGGCGATCTGGTCGCGCCTGGTCCGCAGGACGGCCGCCAGCGCCTCGCGCAGGGCGTCGGCCTGGGCCTCGGGGCGGTCGCGCAGCTCCAGGACCTGGCGGATGGCCGAGATCGGCAGGCCGACGGCGCGCAGGGCGGTGATCGTCTCCAGCTGCTCGACGGCCTCGGCGTCGTAGCCTCGGACGTTGCCGCTCAGCCGGTGGGATCGGACCAGACCCCGGTCCTGATAGTGGCGCAGGGCGCGGGGGGTGACGCCCAGCTGGCGTGCCAGGTCTCCGATCGAGACCAGGCGGACGGGGGCGCGAAGGGGGAAGACGGCGTGATTCATCAGGTGAACTCCACGAGGACTTCGTCGGCGGCGACGGGGTCGCCGGGCTTGGCGTTGACGGCTTTGACGGCGCCGTCGCGCTCGGCGCGGATGATGTTCTGCATCTTCATGGCCTCGAGGACGCAGACGACCTCGCCCTCGCGGACCTGTTGGCCGGGGGCGACGTCCATGGAGACGACGAGGCCCGGCATGGGCGAGAGCACCAGCTTGGAGGTGTCGGCGGCCTGCCGGGCGGGCAGCTTGTCGTGCAGCTCGGCGCTGCGCGGGGTCAGCACCAGCACCCGGGCCTTGGCGGCGCGGTGGCGGATGGTGAAGCCCTCGGCGGCTGGAGCGACCTGGACGGTGAAGGCCTGGCCATCCAGCCGGGCCCGGAACACCGGCTGGCCCGGCCGCCAGGCGATGTCGCTCAGGGTCAGGGCGCGGTCCGCGTCGAGCAGATCGACCGTGACCTCGCCGTTCTCGCCCGAGACCTTGACCCGGCGCTTGGCGTGACCGACGGCGACGACCCATTCGTCGCGCGGCTGGCCCATGAGGCCCGAGGCGGAGGACCGGGCCCGCGCGGCGTAAACCCGCTGCATGGCCGCGCCGACGGCGGTCAGGATGTCCAGCTGCGCATGGGTCGGCTCGGTCCCCTGGAAGCCGTCGGGGAACTGGTCCTTGATGTAGCTGGTGGCCAGGTCGCCAGACCGGAAGCGATCCTCATCCATCACCGCGGCCAGGAACGGGATGTTCTGGCCCAGGCCCTCGATGTGGAAGTCCTCCAGGGCCCGGCCCATGCCGTCGATGGCCGCCAGGCGGGTCGGGGCCCAGCTGCATAGCTTGGAGATCATCGGGTCGTAGTACATCGAGATCTCGTCGCCCTCGCGGACCCCGGCGTCGTTGCGGACCGTGTAGCCTTCATGCTGGCCCTCCGCCGGAGGGGCGTAGCGGACCAGGCGCCCGATGCTGGGCAGGAACTTGCGGTAGGGATCCTCGGCGTAGATCCGGCTCTCAATGGCCCAGCCGTTGATCTTCAGGTCCTTCTGCGCGAAGGCGAGCGCCTCGCCCCAGGCCGAGCGGATCATCTGCTCGACCAGATCAAGGCCGGTGATCAGCTCGGTGACCGGGTGCTCGACCTGCAGGCGGGTGTTCATCTCCAGGAAGAAGAAGCTCTTGTCCTGGCCGGCGACGAACTCGACCGTGCCGGCGCTGTCGTACTTGACCGCCTTGGCCAAGGCGACGGCCTGGGCGCCCATGGCCGCGCGGGTGGCCTCGTCGAGCAGGGGCGACGGCGCTTCCTCGATGACCTTCTGGTTTCGGCGCTGGATCGAGCACTCGCGCTCGAACAGGTGGACGACGTTGCCGTACTTGTCGCCCAGCACCTGGATCTCGATGTGGCGCGGGCTCTCGATGAACTTCTCGAGGAAGATGCGGTCGTCGCCGAAGCTCGACTTGGCCTCGGCCCGCACGGCCGGGAAGCCTTCCTCAACGTCCTGCCGGCTCCAGGCCACCCGGATGCCCTTGCCGCCGCCGCCGGCCGAGGCCTTGATCATCACCGGATAGCCGATCTCTTCGGCGATCCGCACCGCCTCGACCGTGTCGGCGATCTCGCCGATGTGGCCGGGCACGCAGGACACCCCGGCGGCCTGGGCGAACTTCTTGCTCTCGATCTTGTCGCCCATGGCCGAGATGGCCCCGGGGTTGGGGCCGATGAAGACGATGCCCTCGTCGGCGCAGCGCTGGGCAAAGCCCGCGTTCTCCGACAGGAAGCCAAAGCCCGGGTGCACGGCCTGGGCTCCGGTCGACTTGCAGGCGGCGATGATCTTGTCGGCGACCAGATAGCTCTGGGCGGCCGGCGAAGCGCCGATGTGCACCGTCTCGTCGGCCATCTCCACCGCCAGGGACCCGGCGTCCGCGTCCGAGTACACCACCACCGTCGCAATCCCCAGCCGACGGCACGTCTTGATCACACGAACCGCGATCTCGCCCCGGTTGGCGATGAGAATTTTGGAAAACATCAGCGTCGCCGCCCCCAACACGCCAGGGACGCCAGTCGCGTCCCGGCCTCGCGGCGGGTCGCGGAAAGGTCCCGCACGCCGCCAAATTCATCCGTGGAAATGATCCGCTGGCCGACGATCACCGTGCGGAGGTTGACGATGCGGACGGCGTCGGGCCGCCGCGCGCCCTGGCCGCGAAGCCAGCGTCCGATGCGCCACAGCTTCAGGCCGTCCGACCGCTCCGGCGGCGGCGCGCCGTCGAAGCCGGCGGTCAGCAGGGCGAGGCTAGCGTCGTCCATGGCCGCTATCCCGCCAGGCTCATGGGCTGACCCATGGGCCGCAGATCGAGGTCCTGGAACAGCTTGCTGTCCTCGTCCATGCCGGGCAGCGGGGTGGTGAGGAGCTTGCCGCCGACGAAGATGGAATTGGCGCCGGCCATGAAGCACTGGGCCTGCAGTTCGCGGCTCATGCCCTCGCGGCCGGCCGACAGGCGGACCATGGACCTGGGGCAGACGATGCGGGCCACGGCGATGGTGCGGACGAACTCGATCGAGTCGATCTGCTTGTCGCCGTCGGCCAGGATCCTGTCGCCCAGCGGGGTGCCGCTGACCGGGACCAGGCCGTTGATCGGCAGGCTGTCGGGATGGGCCGGCAGGGTGGCCAGTTGGTGCAGCAGGCCGGCGCGGTCGCGGCGCTGCTCGCCCATGCCGACGATGCCGCCGCAGCAGGTGCTCATGCCCGCGTCGCGGACATGGGCCAGGGTGTCCAGCCGCTCCTGATAGGTGCGGGTGGTGACCACGTCCTTGTAGTAGTCCGGGCCGGTGTCGAGGTTGTGGTTGTAGTAGTCGAGGCCGGCGGCCTTCAGGGCCTTGGCCTGGTCGGCGGTCAGCATGCCCAGGGTTGCGCAGGTCTCCAGGCCGAGCGCCTTCACCTCGCCGATCATTTCGGTCAGCTTGGGCAGGTCGCGGTCCTTCAGCTCGCGCCAGGCCGCGCCCATGCAGAAGCGCTGGGCGCCGCCGTCGCGGGCGGCCTTGGCCTTGGCCACCACGTCGTCGGCGGCCATCAGCTTCTCGGCCTTGAGGCCGGTCTTGAAGTGGGCGCTCTGGCTGCAATAGCCGCAGTTCTCGGCGCAGCCGCCGGTCTTGACCGACAGCAGCTGCGACAGCTGCACCTCCGACGGATCGAACCCCGCCCGGTGCACGCTTGCGGCCTGGAACACCAGCTCCATGAACGGCAGATCGAACAGGGCCTCCACCTCGGGAAGCGTCCAGTCGTGGCGGGGGAGGGAGAGGTTCGCGGGGCGCATCGGTCGCCTACAGCGGGATGTTGTCGTGTTTGCGCCAGGGGTTGGAGAGCTCCTTGCCCTTGAGGGACTTTAGGCCGCGGACGATGCGACGTCGGGTGCCATGGGGCATGATGACGTCGTCGATATAGCCGCGCTGGGCGGCGACGAAGGGGTTGGCGAAGCGGTCCTTGTACTCGGCCTCGCGGGCGGCCAGGGCGGTGGGGTCCTTGGCCTCCTGGCGGAAGATGATCTCCACCGCCCCCTTGGCCCCCATCACCGCGATCTCGGCCGTGGGCCAGGCGTAGTTGAGGTCGCCGCGCAGGTGCTTGGAGCTCATCACGTCATAGGCCCCGCCATAGGCCTTGCGGGTGATCACCGTGATCTTGGGCACCGTGGCCTCGGCATAGGCGAACAAGAGCTTGGCCCCGTGCTTGATCAGCCCGCCGTACTCCTGCTTGGTCCCCGGCATGAAGCCCGGCACGTCGACGAAGGTCAGGATCGGGATGTTGAAGGCGTCGCAGAACCGCACGAAGCGGGCGGCCTTGCGGCTGCTGTCGATGTCGAGCACCCCGGCCAGCACCTGCGGCTGGTTGGCCACCACCCCCACCGTCTCGCCGTCCATCCGCGCGAAGCCGACGATGATGTTCTTGGCCCATTCCGAGCTGATCTCGAAGAAGTCGGCCTCGTCGACCACCTTCAGGATCAGCTCCTTCATGTCGTAGGGCTTGGTCGGGTCGGCCGGGATCAAGGTGTCGAGGCTGGCCTCCTCGCGATAGGCCTCGTCGAAGGTCTCGCGCTCGGGGGCGGCCTCGCGGTTGGACGAGGGCAGGAAGTCCACGAGGCGGCGCACCTGGGTCAGGGCCTCCAGGTCGTTCTCGAACGCTCCCTCGGCCACGCCCGACTTGGCCGCGTGGACCCGGGCCCCGCCCAGCTCCTCGGCGGTGACCACCTCGTTGGTGACGGTCTTGACCACGTCAGGACCGGTCACGAACATGTAGCTCGTATCCTTCACCATGAAGATGAAGTCGGTCATGGCCGGCGAATAGACGTCGCCGCCAGCGCAGGGGCCCATGATCACGCTGATCTGCGGCACCACGCCCGAGGCCATGACATTCTCCAGGAAGATGTCGGCATAGCCGGCCAGGCTGTCGACGCCCTCCTGGATGCGGGCCCCGCCCGCGTCGAACAGGCCGATCACCGGCGCCCCGACCTTCATGGCCTGGCGCTGGACCTTGACGATCTTGGCCGCGTGAGCCCCGCTCAGCGAGCCGCCAAACACCGTGAAGTCCTTGGAGAAGACGTAGACCACCTTGCCGTTGATCGTGCCCCAGCCGGTCACTACCCCGTCGCCGGGCACCTTCTGGTCCTCCATCCCGAAGTCAGCGCAGCGGTGCTCGACGAACATGTCGAACTCCTCGAACGAACCTTCGTCCAGCAGCAGGTCGATCCGCTCGCGCGCCGTCAGCTTGCCCTTGGCGTGCTGGGCCTCCACCCGCTTGACCCCGCCCCCCGCCTTGGCCTGCGCCCGGCGACGGTCCAGTTCCTCCAGAATGTGCTGCACCGCTCGCGCCTTGCAAAAAGGTGGACTGCAACGCCATCCACGGATTGCAATTTGGCGAAGTTGAGAAACTCGTCCAGACTGCGACCCATAGATTTCGGGCGTTTGCGGGGAGGCTGTGGTGGTCGTTTCTGCGAAATTGCAAAGTTGCGAAGATGCGTGAGAAGCTTTTTATCGGTCCCCGGCTGCGCGGCCTGCGCCAGGGACGGGGCTGGACGCTGGAGACCTGCGCTACGCGGCTGGGCCTGTCGCCCAGCTATCTCTCGCAGATCGAGGCCAATCAGCGGCCGGTCACCGCCCGGGTGCTGATCGACGCCATGCGGGTGTTCGAGGTCGACGCCGCCGCCCTGGACGCGGCCGACGACCAGCGGCTGATCGCCGACCTGCGCGAGGCCGTCGCCGACCCAGTCAGCGGCGGCGAGGCGCCGGGCCTCTCCGAGATCAAGCAGGTGGTCAGCAACGCGCCGCACTTCGCCCGCGCCTATCTGGCCCTGCACCGCGCGCACCGGCAGCTGGACGAACGCCTCAAGCAGACCGAGGAGGCGGTGTCGCTGGACGAGCGCGTCGCCGCCAGCGCCCTCTTGCCGTACGAGGAGGTCCGCGACTTCTTCCACTACAAGGACAACTACATCCACGCCCTGGACGTCGCGGCCGAGGCTCTGGCCGACGAGATGGGGATCGGCGAGGGCGGCGGCGAAGCGGCCCTGGAGCGGCGCCTGGCCGAACGGCTGGGCGTGCGGGTCGAACGTTCGCGCGAGCTGGATCTGCTGCGCCGCTTCGATCCCGAGGCGAAGGTCCTGACCCTGGGGGCCGTGCAGCCGGCCGCGACCCGCAGCTTCCAGATGGCCTACCAGATCGCCGCCATGACCCTGGCCGAGGTGGTCGAGGCCGAGCTGGAGGCCGCCTCGTTCCGGAGCGAGAGCGCCGCCCAGGTCTGCCGTACGGGCCTCCTGAACTACGCCGCCGGGGCGCTGCTGCTGCCTTATGGCCGCTTTCGCGAGACCGCGCGTCAGGTGCGTCACGACATCGAGCAGCTGAGCCTGATCTTCCAGACCAGCCTGGAGCAGGTCTTCCATCGGCTGAGCACCTTGCAGCGGCCGGGCGCGCGGGGCGTGCCGTTCTATTTCGTGCGGCTGGATCGGGCCGGCAACATCACCAAGCGTCACAGCGCCACGCGCTTCCACTTCGCGCGCTTCGGCGGGACCTGTCCGATGTGGAACGTCCACGACGCCTTCAGCCGCCCCGACGCCTGGATGGTGCAACTGGCCGAGATGCCCGACGGGGTGCGCTATGTCTGCGTCGCCAAGGGGGTGGTGAAGTCCTCGGGCGCCTATCTGGAGGCCGACCGCCGCTACGCCCTGGGGCTGGGCTGTGAGGTCCAGTACGCCGACCAGCTGGTCTATGCCGACGGCCTGGACCTGGCCGGACCATCGGCCCCGATCGGCGTCAGCTGCCGGATCTGCGAGCGCGTGGACTGCTCGCAGCGGGCGTTCCCGCCGGTCGATCGCCGCTTCGAGGTGCTGGAGAACGACCGGCGCTGGGTGCCCTTCGCGCTCAAATGAGCGGGGTCGCCGGGCCTAGTGGGCGGCGATGAACTCGATCTCGACCAGGGCGCCGGGTGCGACCAGGCCGGCGACCTTGACGGTGCTGCGGGCGGGCTTGTTGGGCTGGGCGGTCGTGCCGAAGGCTTCGCTCCAGGCGGCGTTGAGGCCGGCGAAGTCGATCTCGCCGCCCTTGGCCGGGTCGCCGACCAGGAAGACGGTGGCCTTGACGACATCGCCGAAGCCCAGGCCCTCGGCCTTCAGAGCGGCTTCCAGCTTGGACAGCACCGAGCGGCTCTGGGTGGCGGTGTCGCCCGGGGCGGCCTTGTCGGCGATGGTCGGCAGGGCGCCGCTCAGGAACACCAGGGTCGAGCCCGGCGGCGCGGTGACGGCCGGCGAGATGGCGATCGGACCCGACGACGGGGCGCGCCTGATCTCGGCGCGAACGCCGGTGGCGATGAAGCTGGCGGCCAGCAGCAGGGCGAAGGCGAGCTTGCGGATCATGGACGATGTCTCCGTCAGTGGGCGGGGGCGGCCACGCGGTCGGCGCGGACGCGGTCGGCGATCAGGGCGACGGTGCGGCGGGCCGCGGCGACGCCGCCCTCCTGCCAGCTGGGCAGCTGCGACAGGTGGGCGCCGGTCAGGAAGATCCGGCCCTGGGGCTGGTTCAGCAGGCGATAGGCGGCCGGGTCGTTGCCGTCGCCCTCCCAGTGGATCCAGGGGCCGAGGTTGAAGGCCTGGCGGTTCCAGTCGATGACCAGCGGCGCGGTGAGGTCCTTGCCGTGGCCGGGGTGCAGCTTCTCGACCGCCGCGCGGGACAGGGCGATCTGTTCCTCGAAGCTACGGGCCTGGAAGGCGCGGGCCGGGGCCAGCACGGTATAGGCGCCGACCAGCAGGCCGCGCGGCTGGTGGAAGCCGCCGCTGGGATACCAGACCAGGGCCGTCTCGCCGCCGACGAACGACAGGCCGCCATAGATCTGCTCGGCCTCCCAGAAGCGCGGGGCGTCGAAGGCGACCTTGGTGGCGTTGTCGTACTTGGCGCCGGCGATCGCCGTCTTCACCTCGGCGGGCAGGTCGTTCTGGACCTTGGCCAGGATCGGCAGCGGCACGGTGACGACCAGATAGTCGGCGGTCAGCTTGCGGGGCGCGCCGGTGCGGCGGTCGCGGAGCGCGACCTCGGCGCTGGCCGGGCTCTGACGGAAGGCGGTGACGTCGGCGCCCAGCAGCAGCGGACCCTTCAGCGCCTTGGCCAGGGCCTTGGGGATGGCGTCCATGCCGCCCGTCGGCTCCAGCATGGTGGCCTGCATCAGGATGTTGTCCTCGAAAAGGGCATAGGGCAGCACGTCGTCGGCCAGCAACTCGCGCAGCGGCAGGGGCGGGCGGGCCACGCCCTTCTGCTCGGCCGCGCCGGGCGGGGTGACGTAGCCCGAGCGCTCCGAGCCCCTGTAGGCGCCGTTGGCGTCGAGGTCGCCATAGGTCTTCAGGAAGGCCAGCAGCCGCTCCTTGTCCTCAGGCGTCAGGTCCTGGTCGAGGCCGCCCGTGCGCGTGGCCTTGGCCAGAAGTTCGGAGAGGCCGCCGCGCAGGTCGTTGATCGCCTGGCGTTGCTGGATCGGCCGGCCGGCGAAGGCCTTGTCCGATTGCAGCAGGCTGCCGCGGCTGGAATTGACCTCGACCTCCAGCGGCACGCCCAGCGTCCGGGCGTAGGACAGGACGCCCTGGTGGTGGCTGGGCAGGCGCGCGGGGCCGGCGTTGAAATAGAGGCCGGGCGAGAAGCCGGCGGTCTGGGTGGGGCGGTCCAGCGTCTCGACGCGGTCGCCGCCGCGGATCGTCCAATTGCGGCCGCCGACCCGCTCGCGAGCCTCGACCACGGTGACGGTAAAGCCGGCGCGCTCCAGTTCGTAGGCGGCGACCAAGCCGGCGATCCCGGCGCCCAGGATGATGGACGAGCGGCCCCTGCCCAGGTCGCGGGGTAGGTCGGGGGCTTCCTGCGCATGGGCGGTCGAGGCCAGGCCCAGGCCCTGCAGGGCGGCGTAGCCGGCCGCGAACCCGCCCAGGGCGACGGCGCGGGAGAGGAGGGATCTGCGGGAAACCAAGACTGACGAACGCCCCTGAACAGGTCTTCCCGGAAAAGGGCGGTCGCCGCCGGCGAGGCGACGACCGCAGTTCGCAAACGGGAAGGATTGCCAAATCGCGAAGGCGTCCAGGATCGACCGCCTTCGTGAGGGCATTGCGATCGCTCCGGCGCGTCTTGTGTATTCAGAAAAAGTGATCGCGATCCCAGGTCGGCGCGGGGCGAGTTTTCTATTTTCGGGCATCTATTTGAATAGATGTCGTTTTGCGCGTTAACGTCGCGAATGTTCCATGGCTGGCGGAAATAACGATATTCCGGATCGTTATCGGCATGGACTTTGAAGATTTAGCCCCGTTGATCAGGTGTATTCGGTGGCTTTATCTCCGGTCGACTAAATAGAAAAAGGCCGGTCCCGATCGCAGGGGCCGGCCTGAAGTGACGGGTTCGATGCGCTGGGAGCGGCGGGTCTATTCCGCCGCGATCTGGTCCGGCGCCTTGGTCCAGCGGTTTTCCGGAACCGGCAGGCCCAGGTGGCCGCGCAGGGTGTCGTGTTCGTACTCGGTGCGGAACAGCCCTCTGGCCTGTAGGATCGGCACGACCTTCTCACGGAACAGGGCGAAGTCGTTCGGTCGGGTCACGTGCAGGATGAAGCCGTCGGCGGCGCGACCCTCGAACCAGCGCTGGATCTCGTCGGCGATGGTCTGGGGCGAGCCGACGAAGTCCGAACGCCAGGTCCCGAAGCGTTCGGCCGCCTGGCGCAGGGTCAGGTTCTGCTCGCGCGACACACGGACGATCCGCTCGGCGTGGCCCTTGTAGGCGTTGAGGCTGAGGTTGCTGACGTCGGGGAACGGGCCGTCCAGCGGGTACTGTTTGAAGTCGTGATAGCCAAAGGCGCGGCCCAGCTGGACCAGCAGCTTGTCGATCCCGACCTCGCCGCGCTGGGCTTCGGCCAGGGCGCGGGCCTCCTCGTCGGTCTCGGCGATGACCGGGAACAGGCCCGGCAGCACGCTGATGTGGCTCGGGTCACGGCCCTGGGCGACCGTGCGAGCCTTGAGGTCGGCATAGTATTCCTGTGCGTCCTCGAAGGTGTCGACGCCGGCGAAGACGCCCTCGGCGATGCGCGCGCCCAGGTCCCGGCCCGCGCCGCTGACGCCGGCCTGGAAGATCACCGGCTGGCCCTGGGGCGAGCGGGAAAGGGCCAGCGGCCCGGCGACCGAGAAGTGCTTGCCCTTGTGGTTCAGGGCGTGCTGCTTGGACTTGTCCAGGAAGACGCCGGCGGCCTTGTCGCGCGGGAAGGCGTCGTCCTCGTAGCTGTCCCACAGGCCCTGGACGACATCGACGAACTCGCCGGCCCGCTCATAGCGCGCGCCATGCTCGAAGTGCTCGTCGCGGCCGTAGTTCCGCGACGCGCCTTCCAGGCCCGTGGTCACCACGTTCCACCCGGCGCGGCCCTTGCTGATGTGGTCCAGCGAGCCGAACTGGCGCGCGACGTTGTAGGGCTCCCAGTACGAGGTGGTGAGCGTGCCGACGAGGCCGATCTTCGAGGTCGAGACCGCCAGGGCCGACAGCAGGGTCAGCGGCTCCAGGCGGTTGAGGAAATGCGGGGCGGTGTCGGGCGTGATGAACGGGCTGTCGACGATGAACACCAGGTCGAACTTGGTGGCCTCAGCCAGCCTGGCGTTGTCGATGTACCAGTTGATGTCGATGCTGGCGTCGCCGGGCAGGGCCGGGTCGCGCCAGGCGGCGTGATCGGCGCCGACGCCGGCGAGAATGGCGCCGAGTTTCAATTGACGCGGGGCGGGCTGGGTCAAGTCGACCTCCTTGGGATCATGCTCCGCATCTATCGAAATCTTCCGATGACCAATAATGCCGTCTTTTGATGAGCTTTATTGGCCGTCCTGAAGTCTTTCGATTTCTCTCAGCTGGCCGGGAAGCGCTCGCCCTCGCCGCTCAAGGAGGCCGACCAGATACGGCTGGTGTCGATCGGCGAGGCCAGCAGCAGCCGGGTATCGATGTCGACGGCGCCCTTGCCGTGCACTTCGTAGAGAGCTTCGAACGAGTCCGCCCGGCCGGTGGCGCGGGCCAGCTTGCGCAGGCTGTCGACCTGGGTGGCGGCCTCGGACACGCCCTGGGCCGAGGCGTCGCGCGTGCCGGCGATGATGGTGATGCGGTTGCCGGCCGGGCCCGTGAACGAGGCGACATAACCGTAGTCGCGGTACATCAGCCCGCCCGCCGCGTCGGCCCCGGCCTGGCCTTCGTAGCGGCGGCCGGTGCGGCGGTCGATGATCTGGTCGTAGGTCTCGCCGAACGAAAAGCGCGAGGCGGCGAAGGCGGTCTCCTTCAGCACGCCCAGGCCGCTGAGATGGCCCAGATAGAGCACGTCGGCGCTCTTCAGAAGGTCGGGCGAGAAGCTGGAGGCCGGAACGATGCGCATCGGCTTGTCGCGCGGCAGCAGGGGCATGACGTGCTGCAGCGCCGTCGCCGTCGACAGCGGCAGATAGGTGAGGCCGAGGTCGGCGTAGCGGCCCGAGATGTCCGGATGGCGCATCATGTAGGCATAGAGCTCGTCCTTCGAGTTGATCGAGAACTCGCGCACCAGGCGCTGGATCTCCATGCCCTCGCCGCTGTCGCCGAACAGGTAGTAATCGCCGACCACGATCACCAAGGGCAGGCGATCGCTCGCCAGGCTGGCCCAGGGCTGCTGGCGGGCCGGATCGGCGCCCGCCGCGCGTCCGGCGCCGATCAGGGTCAGGGCGGCGACCAGGGCCACACCGACGGCGGCGGCGATCCACCATAGGCGGCGCGAGGGGCGCTCGGGCGGAGCGCCGGGCGGCTGGGAGATCGTGTCCGCGGCGATCCGGTACTCGCCGCGCGGCAGGCTGAGGCGCACGCCGAACGGGCTTGGCGAGCGGTCATGGAATTCCTCCAGCTTGCGGCGCAGGCGGTGAGCGTAGACCCGCACCACGGCGTCCTGGTCGGTCGAGAACGAGGCCCCGCGGCCGAACACGCTGAGTGCGATCTCGCTCTCCTTGGCGGCGGCTTCCGGCGGCTGGGCGACCAGGAAGTCGAAGAACCGCGACAGGGTCTGGGAACGGCCCAGCAGACCGCTTTCGCGTACCCGCGCGATCTCGTCGGTCAGAGCTTGAGGGCTCATGCGGCGGCGCCTGTAACGGCCGTGTAACGGCGTCGGAACGGTAAATTACCTGACAGGGTCATCGGTCTCGTCTCGTTGGGCGGGGCGTCGCAGCGACGCGTGTTTTTGAGTTCGGACCGGCGCGCGCCGGTCGATGCGGAGCGTTCATGTCCCTGGCTTTCGTCGCCCTCGCCGGCGTCCTGTCCCTCGGCGCGTCGGACGACGCCGTCGCCACCGCCGAGTCCAACGACGCCGTCAGCGCGGTGGTCGTCTTCGGTCGCGCGGAGAAGCGTATCGGTACGGCGGCCACGGCCAGCGAGGGCGCGGTGGCGGGGGCGGATCTGTCGGTGCGCCCGATCCTGCGGACGGCCGAACTGATCGAGGCGGTGCCTGGCATGATCGCCACCCAGCACTCGGGCAGCGGCAAGGCCAACCAGTATTTCTTGCGGGGCTTCAACCTGGACCACGGGACCGACTTCGGCCTGTACGTCGACGACACGCCGCTGAATTTCCGGACCCATGGCCACGGCCAAGGCTATCTGGACGTCAACGGCCTGATCCCCGAGCTGATCAAGCGCATCGACTACCGCAAGGGCCCGTACCGCGCCGACACTGGCGACTTCACCCTGGTGGGCACGGGGCAGGTGACCACGGTCGACCGCTTCGAGGCGCCGTTCGTCGCGGTCGAGGCCGGCTCCTACGACTGGCGGCGCGTGGCGGCCGGCGGGACGCTGGACGTCGCCGGCGGCGACCTGCTGCTGGCCGGGGAGGCCAAGACCTATGATGGTCCCTGGGCGCTGCCCGAGAAGTTCCGGCCGGTGTCGCTGTTCGGCAAGTTCAGCAAGGACACTCCGATCGGCAAGCTGCGGGTCAGCCTGTCCAGCTATCGCGCGACCTGGAATCCGACCGAGCAGATCCCCGAGCGTGTCATCGGCACGTTGGTCCCCGACGCCTATGGCGCGCTGGACACCAGCCTGCACGGCCGCACCAACCGCCAGATCCTGACCGTCCGCTTGGACGGCCCCGAGTGGCGGGCGACCGCCTACGCCCAGCGCTACGACTGGGCGATGATCTCGAACTTCACCTTCTTCCTCGACGATCCGGTCTACGGCGACGAGTTGGAGCAGTCCGAAAAGCTGGCCACCTATGGCGGCCGGGTGGAGCGCACCGTGCGGGCCGGCGACCGGCTGAAGCTGGTGGTCGGCGCCGAGGGCCGTTTCGACGACATCAGCCAGGTCGGCCTTTATCATACCGTGGCGGGCCGCCGGATCTCGACGACCTCGAGCTTCGGGGTCAAGGAAGCCTCGGCCGCCGCCTATGCGGAGGCGACCTGGAAGCCCGTCGAGCGCCTGTCGATCCTGGCCGGCGCGCGGGCGGACGCCTATGACTTCAAGGCCCGCGCCCTGGGTGGCGGAGCCTGGGACGGGCACGAGACCGACAGCCTCCTTTCGCCCAAGCTGGGGGTGTCGTTCGAGGCGGCCAGGAACCTGGCGCTCTACGCCAATTGGGGGCGCGGCTTTCACTCCAACGACACGCGCGGCGTCACCGCGCCGACCGATCCGGCCCCGGGTCTGGTGGTCGGAACGGGCAAGGAGCTGGGCGCACGCTTCGAGCGCGGCGGCCTGGTTTTGACCGCCGACTACTGGTGGATGAACGTCGACAGCGAGCTGATCTATGTCGGCGACGCCGGCTCGGTGGAGCCCTCGGCCGCCAGCCGCCGGCGTGGTTACGAGATCACGGCCTTCTGGCGGACGCTGCCCTGGCTGGCCCTGGATGGCGTCTGGACGGCCAGCCACGCGCGCTTCCAGGACAGCCCCGGCGCCGAGTACGTGCCGGGCGCGCTGGAAAGCGCCGGCGAGCTGGGCGCCAGCGCCATCTTCGACAAGTGGAACGCGGCCGCGCGGGTGCGCCACATGGGCCGTCACCCAATGACCGAGGACAACAGCATCCGCTCCGAGCCGACGACCATCGTCAACCTGCGCGCGGCCTGGACGCCCGGCCGCTACGAGGTGTTCGGCGAGCTGCTCAACGCCCTGAACTCGAAGAAGAAGGACATCGAATACTACTACGAGTCCTACCTGCCGGCGATCGACCTGGCCGGACCGGTCGAGGACATTCACAGCCGCGCCGTCGAGCCGCGCATGGTCCGGGCGGGGGTGCGTGTCAGCTTCTAGAAACGCCGAAAGGCCAGACGGGCGCGAGGCCCGTCCAGCCGCAGCGCGCAAGCGCCGATGATCACCACTTGTAGCGGATGCTCGCGGCATAGAAGCCGCCGGCGACGCCGACGGGGCCGTTGTTGGTGTAGGAATAGGTCTGGTAGGCCGCCAGGCCTGGCGTCGGAACCTTGGGCGGCTTCTTGTCGAACAGGTTGTTGACGCTGAGCGACACATTGACCGCGTCGGTGACATCGTAGCCGATGTCCAGGTCCGTCAGCCACACCTTGCCCACGTCGTAGGGGATCTCGCCCACGACGCCGGCCCACGGGCCGGTGGTCGCCGGGGTGGTCACGGTGATGTTGCGCTTGAGCTTGCCGTAGTGGGTCTCGCGAACGTTCACCGTAAGGCGCTTGTAGGTCCAGTTGACGCCCAGGATCTCCTTACCCAGCGGGGCTTGGTAGCGGATGTTGGTCTGGGCCGCGGCGCTGAACACCGGGATCTTGAAGGCCGCCAGCACCGACGGGGTCGGGGCGATGTCGGTGACTTTGGCGTTGTTGCAGTTGACGGCCAGCGACCAGCGGAAGGTTCCGAAGTCGTCGGTGTGGGTGACCGCGTCGACCGTCGCCTCGATGCCCTTGGTGCGGGAGTCGGCGGCGTTGATGAAGTAGCTGACGCCATCGTTGGCGTCGAAGCCGGCGGCGGCGACCAGCGCCTTGATCTGTGCAGCGTAGGCCGGGAAGCTGTCCTGGCGGATCGTCGTCGACTGGGCGATCCGGTCCTTGACGTCGATCTGGTAGACGTCGACGGCCAGGTTCAGCCACGAGAGCGGCGAGGACACCACGCCCAGGCTGTAGCTGGTCGAGGTCTCGGGCTTCAGCGGCTTGGCGCCCAGGGCGATGGCCTCGGGCAAGTTCACCTGCAGCACGTGGTTGACGAAGGTGTTCTGGTTGCCAGTGTTCTTGTAGGCCTGGGCCGCCAGGGCCGGGGCGTTGAAGCCGTTGCTGATCGTGCCGCGCACGGCCAGGCCCTTGGCGAAGTCGTAGCGGGTGGTGATCCGGCCGGTGCGAGTGCTGCCGAAGTCGGAATAGTCCTCGTAGCGTCCGGCGACATCGACCAGCCAGGCCGGGGTCAGGTTGAAGGCCGCGCCGGCGTAGACGGCGTTGCTCTTGCGGCTGAGGTCGACCTCGTCCTCCGGGCGGTAGCCGGGCAGGGCCTGCGAGCCACCCAGCGAATTGCCCAGCGTCTTGCCCGCGTTCGGGCCGTCCAGGATCTTGGCCCCGCCGTGGGTGTAGGACTGCACGTCGCCGCGCGACAGCTCGAACGTCTCGCGGCGATGCTCGGCGCCGAACGACAGGTCCACGGGCACGACCCAATCGAAGTGGCGCTTGATGTCCAGGTTGGTCGTCCAGGCGCTGTAGTCGTGCTGGCCGACGTGGAAGTCGCGCTGGCTGGCCGCGCCATAGGTCGGGTTGACCGAGTTGAAGACGTAGACGTCGACGATGTCGCGGCCGTAGGTCGACGACAGGTCCCAGTCCCAGCCGGCCAGGTCGTCGCCACGCAGGCCGCCGGTGGCCTCGTAGTCGACTTCCTTGATCCCCTCGACCGGCGTGAAGCCGTTGGGATAGAGGGCGCGGACCACCTCGTCGCGCGACGGATGGCGGAAGTTCTGCGGCGCGGTCGAGGTGCGGCGGGCGTAGGTGACGACGCCGTAGGCCTGCGCCTTGGCGCTGACCGGCGCGCCGATGTCCAGGGTCAGGGCTTCCAGCCGGTAGGGCGCGGCGCCCTGGTTGATCCAGGCGTTGTTGTCGCGCGTCGCTTCCTTCGGGTTGGGCGTCGCGCCCGCCGGCAGGGTGGGGCTGCTGGACAGGCTGCCCGAGGGCAGGATCTCCTGGCCCGCGCTGTTTAGCGGGAAATAGAACAGGAAGCTCGACGGGATCGGGCTGTTGCGGATGACGATCTTCTGGTCGTCGACCTCGCCGGCGATGTGCAGGTAGCCGCCCCTGGAGCCCAGCTTGAAGCCGGCGTCGGCCTTGAAGACCTTGGTCAGGCCGTCGCCTTCGAAGTACTCGCCGACGCGGGCCGAGACCGAGCCGCCCTGGTCGCTGTGGTCGGTGATGATGTTGATGACGCCGGCGATGGCGTCCGAGCCATAGATGGCCGAGGCGCCGTCGCGCAGCACCTCGATGCGCGAGATGGCCCCGCCCGGGATCAGCGACAGGTCGGCCGGGGCCGAGGCCGCGAAGCCGCCAGCGCCGAGGAAGGCCGTGCCGTGACGGCGCTTGCCGTTGACAAGCACCAGGGTGTGGCTGGGGTTGAGGCCGCGCAGCTGGCCGGCGCGGATCATGCTGCCGACGTTGGGCGTCGCCACGTTCGGCAAGTTGAAGGAGGGAAGGAGCGTGTTCAGCGACTCCAGCAGGTTGCCCTTGCTGGTCTTGTCCAGGGCGACGCTGGAGAGCACGTCGATCGGGGCGGGGCTGGACTCGACGGTGCGCTTCACGCGGCTGCCGGTCACGATCAGTTGGTCGACCTCGCTGGCGGCGTCTGCAACGGCGGGCTCGGCGGCGTGGGCGGCCAGCGGGGCCAGAACGCTCGAGATGGCGGCGGCAGCTAGAAGGTTAGCGCGAAGATAATTTTTGTTTTTCATGGAACACCCCTCGGAATACAGGGTGCGCATTGGCATCATTCTACAAATGATTGGCAATATTACGAAAATATGGTTTTTCGAAACGTCGATATGTCTATTTTGGAATAAGCGCGCACGGTCGCCGGAGAGCGACCGTGCGTTCACCGATTACTTCTTGTCGTAGAATTCCGGCGGCGGCGGGACGGCCGGCAGGGCCTTGCCGTCATAGCCGGCGCCGCGGTTGCCGTCGGGACCGATCGGGCCCGGGCCGGGGCCGATATGGCCGGCGTCGATATTGTTCTCGTTGCAGGCGTATTCGGTCAGGCCTTCGCCCGGCTTGCCGTGCACCCAGGTGCGGCTGAAGGTGAACGGGCGCGTGTAGTAGACCGGATCGGTGATCGTCATCTCCAGGTGGATGTGATCGAAGTCAGGACGGGTCCAGCGTTCGACGACGGTGGTCTTCTCGCTCTGGGGATTGGCGTTCTCGTCGATCCAGAGCTTGCCGTCCTTGCTGTCCTTGAAGCTGTTCGACTGGATGACCAGCTCGTCGCCCTCCCAGTGGGCCACGGCGTTGCCGAAGTAGCGCGGATCGGCCTCGGGATCGGGCTGGCGGCCGTCGATCCACACCCAGCGATGGGTGTTGTAGACGTACAGCGTCGCCAAGCGCTTGGGCGTGTGCAGGATCTCGAAGGGCAGACCCGAAGCGTTGTGACGCGGGATGCCGCCCAGGATGCAGACGGCTTCCGGATCAACCGTCTTGGTCAGATTGTACTGCAGCGCCGCTTCGCCGGCCGGGGTGAAGGGCAGCTTGAAGCCCGGCTGGTCCTTGCCGATATTGCCGCCCGGCTTGCCCTTCACGCGGATGGGCTTCCAGTAACCGGTCAGGTCCGGATGGCCGTCCAGGCCGCGCGGCGTGGGCTGGGAGGGACCGGTCGGCTCGACGCCCAGGATGTTGGAGGCGTCCAGGTCGCTGCTGGGCGGGACCACCGGCTTCGCGGGAGTCTGGGCGTGGGCCGTGGCGGCCAGAGCCAGCGCGCCGAGCGCGACGGCGGCGTAGGCGGCGCGACGCCGGGATACGGGCGAAGAGATCATGTGAAGAGCCCCCATGGCGGCAAGAAACACGCGACGGCCGAACGGGCGCGTCGTTGGGGGGCGATCAATGGCGGCTCGCGCGCCGTTGGTCTTACGACAAGACGTTATATGGATATGCCGCCCGGTGATGCGGAGCGGCCCGTCCGCGCTAACAGGCCGGCAAGAAAAACTCTCTGTCAGGATAAAAGTCTACCGTTACAGTGGGAATTAGTAACGGTTGACGGGGAGCAGGGGCCGTGGACGTGCGACGCAGCTGGCGGAGGCGCCGGCGATGACCTTGACGCAACTTCGCTATCTGGTGGCCATCCTCGAGGCGGGGCTGAACATCTCGCTGGCGGCCGACCGCGTGAACGCCACCCAGCCGGGCCTGTCCAAGCAGCTGAAGCTGCTGGAGGAGGAGCTCGGCTTCCAGATCTTCGTGCGCAAGGGCAAGAGCCTGGACCGCCTTTCGCCGGTCGGCGAGGAGGTGGTCGAGAGCGCGCGGCAGATCCTGGCCGAGGTCGGCAACATCCGCGCCCTGGCCGACAATCACCGCCGCGAGGCCAGCGGCGAGCTGCGTCTGCTGACCACCCAGACCCAGGCCCAGTTCGTGCTGCCGTCGGCCCTGAAGGGCTTGCGCGAGCGCTATCCGGACGTGAACGTCCATCTCAGCCTGACCCAGGACCGAGCCATGCGCCGCCTGGACCAGGGCGAGCACGACCTGGCCATCGTCAGCGCCGCCGACGACCTGGCCCCGGCCGAGTTCGCCCTGCCGCTGTACCGCTGGCGGCGCGTGGGCCTGGCGCCGTCGGGCCACGCCCTGACGCGCCTGGGACGGCCGGTCACCCTGGCCGACCTGGCCGAGCATCCGCTGATCGCCTACGGCGCGGACCAGGATTCCAGTCTGGTGAAGGCGTTCGAGGCCGAAGGTGTGTCGCCGCAGTTCGCCTACGCCACCCAGGACTCTGAGGTGATCAAGACCTATGTCCGCTCGGGCCTGGGCGTCGGCATCGTCGCCGAGATGGCGCTGGCGGGGGCGCCGAGCGACCTGGTCACGATCGACATCGACGGTCTGTTCCCGGCCTGCACCACCTGGGCGGTGCTGCGCCGCGACCGGGTGCTGCGCGACTATGTGGTGGACTTCCTGACCCTGCTGGCGCCGCACCTGCGGGCGCGTGACCTGCAGCGGCTGGTGCGCTCGGGCTACCGGCCCGCGCAGTCCCTGGCGCCGACCTGGCGGATGCTGCGCGAGCGGCCCACGCCGTCGCTGGTCCAGTCGCCGATCCGCCGCGTCCTGGTCGGCTGCTGAGCCCGGCATGGCGACGCATAAGCATATAACCAGCCGCCATTAAGGGCGGCCTTTCGGGCGGCCTATGACCGCCCTGGGGCGTGGCGCGCGGAGGCGCGGCGTCGAGGTCTATTAGGAGCGTCAGACGATGAAGGTTCGTATCGGTTTGGGGATCGCGGGGGCGATCGCTTTGGCCCTGGCGGTTCCGGCTCAGGCCCACCACTCTTTCTCGGCGATGTTCGACTCCGCCAAGCCCGTGCGCCTGGTCGGCAAGCTGACCAAGATCGAGTGGACCAACCCGCACTCGTACTTCTACGTCGAAGTGAAGAACGGCCGCGGCGAACTGGTCAACTGGGCCTGCGAGGGCGCGGGTCCCGGGGCCCTGTCGCGTCGCGGCTTCAAGAAGGGCGACATCAAGCTGGGCGACACCCTGATCGTCGACGGCTACCTGGCCAAGAGCGGCGCCAAGATCGTCGACGCCCGCCGCGTGACCCTGCCGGACGGCCGGGTGGTCAACGGCGGCACGCCGGGCGACGGCGGCCCGGGCGACCCGACCGCCGCCCCCGCGGGCAAGGCCGGTTGATCGGTCCAAGGCCGGCGCTCTGGCGTCGGCCGCCATGCCCATGTCCATTCTTTCGAACGCGATCCACGCGCTCTACGAGTCGCCGCTGCCGACCGCTCTGCGCGAGTCCGAGTACGCCTTCCCGGTGATCCAGACGATCCACGTCCTGGGCGTGGCGGCCATGGCCGGCACCATCGCCTTGGTTGACCTGAACGTGCTGGGCGTCGTGCTGCGCCGCCAGCGGCCCGCGCGCACCGTCGCCGACGTGCTGCCGATCACCTGGGTCGGCTTCGCCCTGGCCGTGCTCAGCGGCGCGGCCCTGTTCGCCGCCCAGTCCGAGAAGATCTGGGGCAACACCTTCCTGCAGCTGAAGTTCGTGCTGCTGCTGATCGCCGGCCTGAACGTGATCGTGTTCCACACGACCACCCGCAAGACCATCGAGGGCTGGAGCGAGACCGTTGCGCCGCCGATCAGCGCCAGGGCCTCGGCGGCCGCGTCGCTGCTGCTGTGGGCCCTGGTCATCGCGGCCGGCCGCTACATCGCCTACTACTGAGGCCGGAAGACAATGTCCCTGGAACCCCTGTTCGTCTGGCTGGGCCAGACCCCGCCCGGCGTCTTCCTGGCCAAGTCCACCGCCGCCTTCGCCGCGACCGAGACCCTGCATCTGATCTCGCTGGCCGTGCTGGCGGGGACGGTGCTGATCGTCGACCTGGCCAGCCTGCGGGTCGTCTTCCGCCAGGCCGCGCCGGCCGAGGTGGCCAGGAGCCTCAATCCGGTGTTGCTGTCGGCTCTGGGCGCGATCGTGGTCTCCGGCGTGCTGCTGGTCGCGGCCGGGCCTCTCAAGTACTATACGAACGCGATCTTTCCGGTGAAGCTGGCGGCCCTGGCGGCGGCCATCGCCGTGCAGGTCGGCGTCTACTGGGCGCTGGGACGCGACCGTCAAGCCCTGGCCAAGAGCCTGGCCGCGGCCTCGCTGGCGCTCTGGTTTTCGGTGATCGTCCTGGGACGATGGCTGGGTCTGATCTGAGGGGGTAAGGCCCGGCGTCGAGGCGCTCCCGGACCGGGTCCGGGAGCGCTTTTTCATATCTATTCGGCGGCGGCCGGATGCTTGCGCAACGCGGCGCCCACCGTCTCGACCTGGCGGAAGACCCGCAGGAAGTTGCCGCCCCACAGCTTGTCGATGTCGGCTTCGCTGTAGCCGCGCCTGACCAGTTCGGCGGTGACGTTGGCCGCCTCGCCCTCGTTGCTCCAGCCGACGACGCCGCCGCCGTGGTTGAAGTCCGAGGCGATGCCGACATGGTCGACGCCGATCCGCTTGACCGCGTAGTCGATCGAGTCGACGAGGTCCTTCACCGAGGCCTTGGGATACAGGGCCACGCTCTCGTCGTGATACGGCTTGCGCTTGTCTTCCGGCAGGGTCTCGGTCCCGTCGGCCGCGCGGACGAAGGCGGCGGGCAGGCCATAGCGCTGGCGCACCGCCGCGACGGCCGCGACATAGTCCGGACCCGGCTTCACCAGGTAGGACGAGAAGGCGACGATCTGCACCACGCCATCCTTGGCCTTGATGGCGTCCAACTCGGCGTCGGACAGATTGCGCGGCGCGTCGATCACGCCCTTTACGCCCGAGTGGCTGGCGATCACCGGGGCCTTGCTCAGGGCCAGCACCTGGGAGACGCCATCGGGCGTCAGCTGCGAGACGTCGATGATCACGCCCAGGCGGTTCAGCTTGGGCACGGCGGCCTTGCCCAGCGGCGACAGACCGTTCCACTCGACCTTGGGCTGGCCGCTGGGGCGCGAGCTGTCGGCGTAGTCGTTGTTGCCGGCGTGGACGAAGCCGAAGGTCCGCACTCCGGCGGCGTAGTACTGGTCGATCGGATCCAGCGACGGGCCGAACGGATAGGCGTTCAGAAAGCCGACGATCAGGGCGCGGCGGCCGGCCTTGGCGGCGGCCTCGACGTCAGCGGCGCTGAGAGCCAGCTGGGCGCGATCCGGATAGCGCTGGGCGACGGCCTTGATCGCCGCCAGCTTGGCGTCGGTCTCGGCGCGGGCCTTGGCGTAACCCTCGGGCGTACGCGGGCCCTGCGGGGTGAACACCGCCAGCACCGCGGCGTCGACCTGGCCGCGCTCCAGCTTGGGCAGGTCGACCTGGGTGTCGCCGTCATTGGCCGCGTCGTGTGCGCCCTGGCCGAAGTCGGCGGGGATGTCGGCGTGGCTGTCGAGCACCAGGGCGCGCTTGTGGACGGCCAGGGCGTCGGGCGCCTGGGCCAGGGCGGGCGCGGCGCAGAGCAGCGCGACCAGCGCTGACGTGGTGAAAAGGGACTTGGACATAGGACTTGGAGCTCCACGCGCCGCCTTGGCGGCGGCAGGCGGCCACGAAGCCGCGCCCCTTGTCCGTCTTGAACGCAGTTTGGCTGAAGCACGGCCCAGTCGCCCTGCCAGGGCTTGGAAAGGTCAATGAATTCAGCGGGCAGGCCGGAGGTGTGGGCATAAGCATATGCCCAACCGTCATGTCGCCGAACCAGGCGCGAAGGCGTGGCCGGGTCGCTATCGATCGGAGGTTGGAAAGGCCGGTGCGTCTCCGGCGCGAACGGGCAGGTCGCGCCGGAGACGCCGCGCTGGCCCGGCGGGGGCCGCGCGAAGGTTGGCGACGTCTAAGGGGAGGAAGACGTCACTTGGAAATCCTATTTATTCAGTAGGAATTGGTCGAGGCAGATTTTCTGAGGGCGCGTCCAGCGGAGCGGATCGGCGCCAATCTCCTTGTTGTAAATGAGAATGAGTCGCAGTAATTGTGGGCGAGCAAGGAGCTCGGCCATGACCGCACCCAACTTCATCGATGACGCCACGGGGCTGCGGACGATCTATGCCCAGCCGGCCAAGGCGGTGGTGGACAAGGCCCTGCCCAGGCTGGACCGCCACAGCCGGCGCTTCCTGGAGCTGTCGCCGTTCTTCTGCATCGGCTCGACCCGCCCCGACGGCATGGGCGACGTCAGTCCCCGGGGTGGGGAGGCGGGCTTCGTCCAAGCCCTAGGCGATACGGAGCTGGCCTTCCCCGACCGGCCTGGCAACAACCGCCTCGACACGCTGAGCAACATCGTGCGCGAGCCGGGCGTGGGCATGGTGTTCTTCATCCCCGGCGTCGAGGAGGTGCTGCGGCTGAACGGCCTGGCGCGGGTGACGACGCGCGAGGACCTGATGGCCCGCTTCACGCACGAGAAGAAGCGGCCGCGCTCGGTGGTGCTGGTCGAGATCCGCGAGGTCTATTTCCACTGCTCGAAGGCGTTGCGCCGGTCCGACCTGTGGAACCCCGACAAGCGCCTGCCCAAGGGCGCGTTCCCGACCCTGGGCCAGATCGCCAAGGACCAGTTCTCGCTGCCGATTCCGGCCAAGATGATCGACTTCGCGCTGGAGCAGGACGCCAAGAAGAACCTGTACTGACCGCGTCGCCGTTCAGCGCTTCAGGACCAGGGTCGCCACCGCGCGGGGCGGGACGACCAGGCCCTCGAGCGGCTCGGCGCGCCGGCGGATGTCGGTGACGACCATCCGCTCCGTCCATCCGCTCGGCGGCGCCAGGCGGCGCGGCGACAGCCCGCCATTGACGTGGACCAGCACCAGCTCCCGGCTGTCGGGCGACAGGGCGCCGACGGTGTCGAGATCATCGACCGGGACCAGCCGATAGCCTGGGCGGATGAAGCGGCTGAACTGCGCCATCACCCAGTATTTGCGGGTGACTTGGATCGCGTGGGGCCCCTCCGGCGGGGCGCGGAAGTCGACCTTGATCAGGCCCCAGTTCGAGCCCTTCTTGCCGTCGCGGGCGCTCAGGGTCTCCAGCGCCTGCCAGAACACCCAGGCGGAAGGCTCCAGCCGCTTGAGGTCCAGCACGATGTGTTCGGCCAGGGCCAGGGCCGACGCCATGCCCTCGAAGTCCTCCGGATCCTTGTCCAGCGGCGTGTCGTTCTCGGACATCCACAGCCGGATCCCCGCCGCGCGGGCGGCGTCGCGCACCCCGGTCTGGTTGACCACGCCGTAGCTGTGGACGTTCAACTGGCCGATCGCCGCGCGGACCTTGGCCGGATAGGCGGCCCAGTCGGCCAGGAAGAGGTGGGAATTGGTCTCGTCCGGCGCGCTGACCACGGTCGACAGGCCCCGGGCCTTCAGGGCGGCGTCGGCGGCCAGGATCATCGCGCCCTGGCGCTCGGGGCTCCAGTGCGCGCCTTCCTGGGTGTTGGCCGCGCGCCAGTAGTCGGTGTTGGGCTCGTTGACCGGCGACAGGGTGCGGAAGGCGATCCGGTGCCGGCGTTGCAGCTCGTCGACGACGCGGGCCAGATAGGCGGCGAACGATCCTTCCTGACCGGGACGCAGGTTATCGTCCGCGCCGTTCTCGGCCCCGGAGACCTTGCCGCTGACCGTCATGAACCAGGGCGGGGAGTTGGAGAACGCCTCCAGAATCGGGGCGCGCACGCGGGCCTTGATGGCGTCCAGCCACCAGCGCTGATTGGCGTCGGCCGACCAGTCCCACATCGCCTCCTGATCGGGCCTCCACCAATCGGTTCCGGTCGTTCTCTCCGGCTGGCGCCAGAAGCCGGGGACAGCCGCGCCGGGGCGCAGATACGGTTCGACGCCGGGACGGTCGCCGCCGCCGATGTTGTAGCGGGCGATGGTCCAGGCCAGGCCCTCGGCGCCATAGAGCAGGTCGGCCAGACGCTCGCGCTCGGCGTCGGGCCAGCCGCCGGTGACGTTGGCGAACCAGGCCAGGGCCGTGCCCCAGCCCTCGAACACCGTCGAGGCGCGCGACAGGTCCGGACGCAGGGTGATCGAGACACTCGGCTCTTCGGCGCGCGAGAGGGCGGGGAGAGCCGCCCAACTCACGCCGGCGGCCAGAAGGGCGCGTCGTGACGGCGCGAAGGGGGTGGCGGGCTTGGTCATGTGGTCCTTTCGCATCTGTTAGCGCTCACATTTGTCCGACAATGCATTTCGACGCTGAAACAAATTTCGGTCTGATCGGTGGCGGTCACGCGGTCTTGGGCTATTCGCCTCTAGCGGGAGAAATGCCCGTGAAAACGGAGATTTAGCCGAAATTTCCCACATCCTGGGCTCTCCATCGTTTCGCTCTGAACCTGTGGTCGAGCTTGGCGTCTCCACGCGCCTTCCGCGACGACCTCAGGAGATCATACTTGTATGATAAATGGCAGCGTAATATGTCAGACATGAAATCGCGTTCCACCAAGAGGCGCGGTCGGAAAAAACATAACGCCAGGAGGAAGTTCATGAAGGCCATGCACGTGGGATTGATGCTGAGCGCGTCGGTCTTGGCGCTGGGACTGGCCGCGCCAGCCGGCGCCCAGACGGTGGGAGCCGCTCAGGACGATACGGCGGTCGCGGAAGTGGTGGTCACGGGTGTGCGCGAAAGCCTGCGATCGGCCCAGGCGATCAAGCGCAGCGCCGACCAGATCGTCGATTCGGTCCAGGCTCAGGACATCGGCAAGCTGCCCGACGCCAACACCACCGAGGCGCTGCAGCGCATCACCGGCGTGCAGATTCAGCGCCGCTACGGCGAGGGCGCGACCGACTTCGATCACCGCACCCAGCCAGCCGTCACGGTGCGCGGCCTTACCCAGGTTCAGAACTTCCTCGACGGCCGCGCCGTCTACTCGGCCTCGGGCGGGCGAGCCTTCGACCTGGAGGGCGTGCCGCCGGAGCTGCTGTCGGGCATCGACGTCTACAAGAACGCCCCGGCCAACATCATCGAGGGCGGTGTCGGCGGCGCGGTGAATCTGCGCACCCGCAAGCCTTTCGATGCGGCCGGCCGCGTGCTCAGCGCCACCCTGCGCGGCAACTACTACGACCGCGTCGGCAAGGACGGCGGTTCGATCTCGGGCCTCTACAGCAATCGCTGGGACACCTCGGCCGGCGAGATGGGCTTCCTGGTCAACGCGGTGCTCAGCAAGAGCCACTATCGCCAGGACGGCCTGCTGGCGGGGCCTTTCGACACAGTGGCGGCCGGCTCGATCGCCAACGCCCCGACCAACGCCCAGATCCCCTACGGCTTCGAGATCTACGACGACAGCGGCGACCGCAAGCGCCTGGGCATCGCCACGGCCTTCCAGTGGAAGCCCAGCGACGACCTGCTGATCACCGCCCAGTATCAGCGCACCAAGTACTGGTTCAATCGGACCGGGGCCTACTACTACGACTACAACAACCGCTCGAACGTGCGGAACGCGGCGGGCGTGGTGACCAGCTACGGCACCGACCCGCTGCCGGGCGCGGCCTTCACCTTCAACGACGAGGGCTACGCCACCAAGGGCTCGCTGCAGAACCAGACCTTCGAGACCGGCCGCTACGACCAGCAGCTGTGGAGCCAGAGCCAGAACTTCACCCTGAAAGCCGCCTGGCGGGTCAGCGATAGGCTGAAGACCAACTTCGACGCCCAGTACCTGAAGTCGTACTACAACGCCGACCGCAACGGTCACGTCCTGTCGCTGTACACCCAGGCCGGCCAGACAGGCCTGACCACGCCGCACAAGACGATCGTCGACTTCGACCTGACGGGTAAGTACCCCAAGTGGGAGGTCCGCGCCCCGACCCTGCTGAGCAACCCGGCCAACTACACCACGCCTTACGTCGCCGACTCCTTGCAACGGAACGACGCCGAGACCTTCGCCCTCGCCGGCGACTTCGAATACGACTTCGAGGGGGGGCTCTTCGACAAGCTGCGCGGCGGCGCGCGCTATTCCGACAACAGCATCGACCTGCGGGGCACCTGGCATGGCGTCTGCATCACGGCGCTGGGCGCGGACCCGAACTGCTCGGCCCCGGCCGGCACGCCGCTGGTGCCGCTGTCGGCCCACCCGCAGTTGGCCATGAAGGGCCCGTCCAAGGACTGGTTCGACGGCAACACGATCAAGGGTGGACTGCTCTATCCGGCCTTCCCGGCGGGCGATGGTGTCTGGGCCCAGACCAAGGCGCTCTACGCCCTTCTGGGCGCGACGACCAAGGACAGCTTCGCGCCGGGCGACCTGAACCACCAGACCGAGAAGACCTACACCGGCTGGGCGGTCGCCGACTACGACGCGGAGATCGGCGGCGTGGCCATCGACGGCGGGCTTGGCGTGCGGGTGATCAAGACCCAGGCCACCTCGACCGGCACCCAGTTCAACGCGGACGGCACCTCCGCTCCAATCGACGTCGACAACAGCTACACGCGGGTCCTGCCCAGCTTCAACCTGCGGGCCAAGCTGACCGACACCCTGCAGGCGCGCCTGGCCTATTCGAAGGGCCTGGCCCGACCGAACTTCGACCAGCTGTCGACCAACCTGACCTTGAACAACCCCAACCAGGTGAACCCGGTCACCGGCCATCCCAGCGCCAGCTCGGGCAACCCGGCCCTGCATCCGATCGAGTCGGACAACTACGATCTGACGGCCGAGTGGTACTTCTCCAGCACCGGCTCGCTGACGGCGGGCGCGTTCTACAAGAAGGTCGACGGCTTCCTGGCCGGCGGCACCGTGACGGGGAGCTATAACGGCGTCGTCTACGACGTCAGCACGGTGGTCAATTCGGGCAAGGGCACGGTCAAGGGGATCGAGCTGGGCTACCAGCAGTTCTTCGACTTCCTGCCGGGCCTGCTGAGCGGCCTGGGCCTGCAGGCCAACTACACCTATGTCGACAGCAGCGTGACCAACCCGTTCGCGACGGCCGGCTCGAACACGCCCCAGCAGGTGCCGCTCGAGAAGCTGTCCAAGAACAGCTACAACCTCGTGGGTCTCTACGAGAAGGGTCCGATCAGCGCCCGCGTCGCCTACAACTGGCGCTCGGCCTATCTGGACCAGACGACGGGCAGCGGCGCCAATGGCATCCCGCAATACGCCAAGCCCTACGCCTCGCTGGACGCTTCGATCAGCTACGACGTCAACGAGCACATCGCCGTGTCGTTCGATGTCGTGAACATCAACAACCGCATG
Source organism: Caulobacter segnis (assembly GCF_019931575.1). NCBI lineage: Bacteria > Pseudomonadati > Pseudomonadota > Alphaproteobacteria > Caulobacterales > Caulobacteraceae > Caulobacter > Caulobacter segnis. The sequence continues at coordinate 1,205,022 of NZ_CP082923.1, forward strand.
AACGTCCTCTACATCGGCACGCCCGCCGCGCCGCTGCAGTACCAGCTGAACGATCGACGGTTCGGTCTCGCCCTGCGCGTGACCTACTAGCGCCTCCCCTGCTAGCCGGCGTGGCGCTCGCCGCCACGCCGGCGTCTTTTTGTCGGGCGCCTCGATCGCGCGGCAAAGACGTTGACGCCGGCCCCGTTCCAATTGTCTGATTAATCGACCGGGCGCGACCCGGCGGGAGGGTGCGTATGAAGAAGGTTTTGTTGGCCGGCGTGGCCTGGCTGGGTGTCGCGGGCGCGGCGACCGCGGAAGGACCGCAGGTCCAGCCGGTGCAGGTGGACGCCTCGCGGCCGGACTGGGAGAACCCGGCGGTCTATGCGCGGGGCAAGCTGGCGGCCAGCGCGACGCACTTCGCCTTCGAAAGCCGCGCGGCGGCCCTGGCCGGGGATGCGACCCAGTCGGTCCGCTACCAGATCCTGGACGGCCAATGGTCGTTCAGCTTCTCGCCCTCGTCGGACGCCGTGCCGGACGGCTTCGAAAAGCCCGAGTACGATGTGTCGAGCTGGAAGACCATCAAGGTCCCGGCCATGTGGCAGACCGAGGGCTACGACCAGCCGCGCTACAACAACATCACCTATCCGTTTCCCGCCAACCGTCCGCTGATCCCGCACGCGACCAATCCGGTCGGATCCTATCGGCGGACCTTCGAGATCCCGGCCGGCTGGTCGGGCCAGGACGTCATCCTGCACATCGGCGCGGCCGGCTCGGCCTATCGGGTCTGGGTCAACGGCCAGGAGGCGGGGTACTCAGAGGACTCCAAGCTGCCCAGCGAGTTCGATGTCACGCCCCTGCTGACGCCGGGCAAGGCCAACACGGTGGCCATCCAGATCCACCGCTGGTCGGACGGGTCCTACCTGGAGGACCAGGACTTCTGGCGGGTCTCGGGCATCGAGCGGTCGGTCTATCTGAAGGCGGTCCCGAAGACGCGGCTGACCGACCTCTTCGTCCATGCCGGCCTCGACAAGGCCTACAAGGACGGGGTGCTGGCGACCGACGTCCAGCTGACGAAAAGGGACCAGCCGGTCACCGTCCGCATGACCCTGCTGGACGGCGACAAGACCGTCCTCACCAAGGAGAGCAAGGTCGCCGCCGGCGCGGCCAGGACCGAAACCCTGTCGGCCTCCGTCCCCGGCGTGCGCCAATGGACCGCCGAGACACCCAACCTCTACACCCTGCTGGTCGAGGTCCTCGACGCCAAGGGCCAGGTCCTGCAGGCCACGCCGCAGCGCATCGGCTTCCGCACCGTCGAGATCAAGGACGGCCGCGTCGCCGTCAACGGCAAGCCCATCGTCATCCGCGGCGTCAATCGCCACGAGCACGACCCGGAGACCTTCCACGTCATCTCCGAAGCCTCGATGCGCCGCGACATCGAACTGATGAAGCGCAACAACATCAACGCCGTGCGCACCTCTCACTACCCCAACGCCGAGCTCTGGTACGCCCTGGCCGACGAGTACGGCCTCTATGTCATGGACGAGGCCGACATCGAGAGCCACGCGTACATGGACTACGCCAACAAGCACCCCGAACTGCGGCCCAAGCTGCAGCTGGGCTTCGACCCTGCGTGGGAAGGCGCGCATGTCAGCCGCGTGCTCAACATGGTCGAGCGCGACAAGAACCACCCCTCGGTGATCTTCTGGTCCCTCGGCAACGAGGCCGGCATCGGGCCCAATTTCGAGAAAGCGGCGGCCCAGGCCCGCAAGCGCGATCCCTCGCGCCTGATCTCGTACCTGGGCTGGGGCACCCTGGACTGGGAGCACGAGCCTAATAGCTACGTCGACATCTACGCGCCGATGTACGACGACATCGAGAAGATGGTGGACTGGGCCCAGGACCCGACCCGCACACAGCCGATGATCCAGTGCGAATACGCCCACATGCAGGGCAATTCCGGCGGGAACTTCAAGGATTACTGGGACACCATCTACAAGTACGACAAACTGCAGGGCGGCTTCATCTGGGACTGGGTGGACCAGTCGATGTACCGCTACGCCAAGGATGGTCGTCGCTACTGGGGCGATGGCGGCGAGTATGGCCCCAACCCCGGCGGCGACGTCGAGTTCGGCGACGGCCTGACCCAGCCTGACCGCACGCCGAACCCGCATCTCTACGAGGTGCAGAAGGTGCTTTCGCCGATCCAGTTCGAGGGCTTCGATCCTTCGACCGGCGCGGTGACGGTGCGCAACCGCCACGACTTCCGCGACCTGTCGGGCTTCAGCTTCGAGTGGGCGGTGCTGGAGGACGGCGTCACGATCGCCTCTGGCGCGCTGCCGGACCTGGCGACCCAGGCGCGGGCGACGCAGACGATCACGCTGCCGCTGGCCGGCGTCTCGCGCAAGCCGGGGGCGGAGTACTTCGTCACCATTCGCGCCAAGGCCAAGGCGGGCGCGGTCCCCCTGACGCCGGAAGGCTATGTCGTCGGCTGGGAGCAGTTCGCGCTGATCCAGCCGGTCGCCGCGCCAGCCCAGGCGGTTCCAGGCGCGGTCGCGCTGAAGGAGGCCGGCGACGCGGTCACCCTGTCGGCCGGCGGGACCACCCTGACGCTGGACCGCAAGACGGGCCTGGTCACCGGCTATGGCAAGGTGGGTGGCGCGACGCTCAGCGGCGGTCAGCCCAACTTCTTCCGGGCCGAGACCGACAACGACACCCTGACGGGCACGGTCAACCAGCAGGCGCCGTGGAAGGCTATGACCAAGACGCGGGAGACGCGGTCGGTGACCGTCGACGCCAAGGCGGGCCGGATCAGCGTCGACCACGAACTGGGCGCGGGCGCGGCGCGGTTCGTCACCACCTACACCATGAACGGCGACGGGACGGTCGACGTGGCCGGCCAGCTGACGCCATTGAAGGACGATCTGCCGCCGCCGGTGCGCGTGGGCCTGTGGTTCACCCTGCCGACCAGCGTCAAGACGGTGGAATGGTACGGGCGTGGCCCGCACGAGAGCTATGTCGACCGCAAGACCAGCGCCGCGGTCGGCCTGTGGCGCGGGTCGATCGCCGACCAGAACCACGACTACATGCGGCCCCAGGACACCGGCAACAAGGTCGACGTCCGCTGGATGGAGGTCTCCGGCGAGGGCAAGGGCCTGCGGGTGCGGGGCGAGACGCCGCTGATGATGAACGTCCTGGCGTTCCCATACACGGACCTCTATCGCCGCGCGCCGGGCAGCTGGAAGAGCACGGACATCGTCCCGCACGACGAGGTGTCGCTGCTGGTCGACGGGGCGCAATGGGGCGTGGGCGGCGACACGGCCTGGAACCATGTCGGCCAGCCGCACATGGCGTATCGCACCAAGCTGGAGCCGGTCCGCGTGGCCTTCCGCCTGGAGCCGTTCGAGGGGGAAGGCACGACGCCGGACAAGGCCGTCCACGCCGAGGCGACCCCGCCGCAGTGAGCCCGAATGAGCGGTCGCTCTAGCGGCGGCCGCTCAGCTCGGCGCCGGCGTCCTTGTCGAAGCGGCGGTTCCAGATCGTCGCCGAGGCCGAGATCGCCGTGACGATCAGGAAGGCGGTCGTGAAGTCCGCCAACCGGGGCGCGGCGTGGCCGCCGGCCAGCATGCCGACATGCAGCGCCAGGGCGCCGGTGCAGACGCCCAGCGACAGCATCAACTGCTGGAAGGTGGCGTAGAAGCTGGTCGCCGCGCTCATCCGTTCGGGCGGAATCTCGTCATAGGCGATGGTATTGTAGGCGGTGAACTGAAACGACATGCAGAAGCCGCTGGCCATCAGGGTCAGGAAGATCAGCGGCGTCGGCCAGCTGGGCCGGAAGAAGCCGCAGAGGGCGTAGCCGGCCGTCGCCGCCAGGCCGCCGACGACCATGCTGTCGCGGAAGCCGAACCGCCGCAGCAGGCGCGGGGCCAGGCTCTTCATGGCCAGCGAGCCGATAGCCCCGGCGATGGTGATCGTGCCGCTGACCGCCGCGCTCATGCCGAAGCCCAGCTGCAGCATCAGCGGCAGCAGGAACGGCTGGGCGCCTTGGGTGATCCGGGTCAGCGAGCCGCCGATCACCGACAACCGGAACGACGGGACCTTCATCAGGGTCAGGTCCAGGATCGGCGCCTCGCGCCGTCGGGCGTGGCGGATGTAGAGCGCGCCGGCGACGAGTCCGACGGCGAGCAGCATCAGGGCGTTGATCAGTTCGCCGCTGCGGCTGGTCATCTCGAAGCCGAACAGCAGGCAGCCCAGCGACACGCCCGACAGCAGGAAGCCGGCGACGTCGGTCCGCGCGGGCTTTTCGCCCCGCACCTCGTCGATGAACAGGGTGACCAGGACCAGGCCCAGGACGCCGATCGGGATGTTCAGGTAGAAGATCCACCGCCAGTCCAGATAGGTGACGATGAAGCCGCCGATCGGCGGGCCGATGATCGGGCCGATCAGGGCCGGCATGATCAGCCACGAGGTGGCCGAGACCATGTCCTGCCTCGCCACCGAGCGCAGAAGGACCAAGCGTCCGATCGGGATCATCATCGCCCCGCCCATGCCTTGCAGGAAGCGGGCGAGGATCAGGAACGGCAGGTTGGTCGCCTGGCCGCACAGCGCCGAGCCGGCGACAAAGATGACGATGGCCAGGCGGAAGACGGTCTTGGCGCCGAAGCGGTCGGCGATGCGGCCGCTGGCCGGGATGAAGATCGCCAGAGCCAGCAGATAGGCGGTCAGGGCCGAGCTGAGGCTGGGGGCGGGGACGCCGAAGTCGCGGGCCATGGTCGGCAGGGCGGTCGCCAGCACCGTGGCGTCCATCTGCTCCATGAACAGGGCGCAGGCGATGATCACCGCCACCAGGCGGTACGAGCGGGCCTTGGGGGCTTCGGCGACCGGCGCCTCGGGGGAGACGGTCACGCCGCTGGCGGCGGGGACGATGCCGTCGCGGATCTCGGAATTGATCGACGCCAGGCCGCGCCGGCGCAACCTCACCATCTCCGCGCGGTCTCCCTCTGGATCGGGATCGGCGGGGCGGCGGAAGGCGGACGATCAGGCACGGGCATACAACTCGACGATCGGCGGCGTTCCTTCCCAGGCCTTTCCACATAAGCCCTTGCCCGCCATTGGGGTAGGGAGGAAGCGCGCTTTCGATCGTCGGTGCGCGGATCGGTCGCTAGGCGGCCTTCGCCGCTTCGGCCCTGGGTCTCAGCGTGGTCACGGCCAGAAGGATGGCCGTGACCAGCAGGGCCGCGTCGACGATCCAGCCGACCGGATCGGCCATCTGGCCGGCGTGCAAGCCGGCGTGGGCGACGGCGACCAGGGCGATCAGGCCGGCGCTGATCCGGCGCAGGGCGATCGAAATGCCGGCCGGCGAGCCGACGAAGGCGCTGGCGCAGGCCGCCAGGGTGGCCAGGCCCCAGACCGCGACGACGGGCGGGGTGGGCGAGAGCAGGGACACCAGGGCCGAGAAGGCATAGGCCACGGGTTGGCTCCAGACGAAGGCGATCCAGACCCGCTCCCAGCGCGGGGCCGGCCGGCCCTTGTCGCGCCGTCGGGCCAGCCAGATGGCGACGCCGCTGGAGGTCACGGCCGTCAGGCCCAGGCCCAGCAGCAGATAGGCGACCTTCACGGGCCAGCCGCCGAACCAGCCGAAGTGCAGCGGGGTCATGGTCGAGAACACGCGCATGCCGACCGATCCGCTCTCATAGCCGACCTCGCCCAGGATCTTGCCGGCGCCGTCGACGACCACCGTCTCGCCGCGCGACAGGCGGCCCTCGGTGACCAGGTTGGCGCTGGCGTGCTGGCCGGTCTCGCCGGGGTGCTCGATGAAGAGATAGTTCGGGCGGGCGTTCGGATAGCGGGCTTCGAGATTGGTCAGGATCGCGGCCACGTCGATGACCTTGGCGGCCGGACGCGGATCGTCCTTGACGGTCGGACCGCGGAACAGGGCGTAGGCCTTGCTGGTGTCGCCCTTGAAGGTGGCCACGGCCAGCACGCCGACGATGATCACGGTCAGGCCCAGGAAGGCGCCGGTCAGCGAGACCACCAGATGGAACGGCAGGCCCCAGACCGAGATGCGGTTGTGCAGATCGGCCTCCTGCAGGCGCTTGGAACCGCCCCACCGGAACGCGAAGGCGTCCTTGAAGACACGCGGATGCGAAAGCACGCCCGAGATCAGCGAGGACAGCAGGGCCACCCCCGTCAGGCCGACAATGAAACCGCCCCAGGCGCGGGGCAGATGCAGGATGGTGTGCAACTGGGCCTGGAACTCGGTCCAGGGCGTCTTCTCCTCGGCGACCAGCTTGCCGTTCGCGTCGGCGATCCAGGTGTGCTCGCCCCCCTTGGCGTCGTCGCCATGCACGGTCAAGCGCGGGTGAGAGGGCTCGGGCAGGCGCACGAAGAGGTCGTGAGCCTTGGGGTTCTTGGCCAGCACCGCGCGGAAGGCCGCGTCGGCGGCCTGGGGCGTGACCCGGTGCAGCACCGGTCCGGACGGCTGTTCCCAGCGGCCGTACTCATAGGTGAAGACAGCGATCGAGCCCGAGAAGCAGACCAGATAGATCAGGGCCGCGAAGGCCAGGCCCAGGGCCGAGTGGCCGGCCAGCATAGCGCGGACGAACTCCGCGGGAACCTTGGGCCAGATCGGCTTGCCGGCTGTTCTGGCCTTGGCGGGTTTCGCCGGGGCGGTGGTCGAGCCGTCCATCTAGAGCGCTCCCTTCAGGAAGGCCGCGCCCAGGGTCACGACCGAGACGCCGGCCAGCACCGCGAAGGCGCGCAGGATCTTGTCGTCCGACAGGGTCCAGGCCATGCCGCCGGCCCACAGGAAGGGCACCATCAGCCCGCCGATGACCATGCGGCTCTGGATCTGGCCGGGCGCGCAGATGGCGACGGCCAGGCCGCAGCCCAGGGCGGCGATCCCGGCCAGGGGACCGGCGAGAAAGCCGCGCAGCCAGCCGCGCCAGACCACGCGGCGGCGGTCCGAGGGCTCGGGCGCCAGTTCGCGCTGGGCCTTCTTCCTGGCGTCACGGCGCTCGACGCCGGCGGCGACCAGGGCCAGGGCGACGGTCGAGCCGATCGCCAGGATCACGAACGGGCCGCGCGCCGGGCCCATCAGCGGGACCGAGACGGCGATGGCCAGGACCAGCAGGCTCCAACCGCCCAGGATGAACCACGGACGGTTGGGGCCGGGGGCGTCCCACGCGCGCTTCAACAGCCAGGCCCCCGCCAGCGGCAAGGGCGCCAGGACCAGGCCCCACAGCGCGCTGTCGAGGGCGCTCACCAGCGGGTCTCCAGGGTCAGGCCGACGATGCGCGGCTCGCTCAGCAGGGCCACGCCGACGTCGGCGCGGCTGTACTGGCTGTAGGTCGCGTTCAGCAGGTTCTTGCCGTAGACGTACGCGCCCCAGTGCTCGCGCTCGTAGCCGAAGCGGCCGTTGAACAGCAGGCGCGACTTGACCGTGCCGTCCTGCGACTGGTCGATCCCTGCCTCGGAATAGGCCTTGGCGCGGTAGTTGCCGTCCAGGTGGGCGATGAAGCCGTTGTCCCAGCGATAGTCGGCGCCGGCCGCCAGGGTCCAGTGCGGCGCGTAGGGGAACTCCGAGCCCGACAGGTTGCGTGTGTCCGTGCCGCTGGCGACGGTGAAGTCGTCGAACTTGGTCCGGCTGTAGCCCAGAGAGGCGTACCAGGACAGTTGCGGGTTCACCCGCTGGGCGACCTCGGCCTCGAAGCCGTAGAGGTGCGACTTGCCGGCGTTCTCGACCTGGAAGTCGTAGCTGTTGAGACCCAGGTTCACCGTGACCTGCTGGTCCGTCCAGTCGACATAGAAGGCGTTGGCGTTGACCGTCAGGCTGCCGTCCAGCCAGGCCGTGCGCAGCGAGGCCTCGTAGTTCCAAGTGTATTCCGGATCGTAGGCGACCACGGTCGATCGCGCCTGGTTCACGGTCGAGCCGCCGGAGCGGTAGCCGCGCTGGGCCGTCAGGCTCGTGCTGATGTCCGGCGTCCAGGCGTACTTCAGCCCGACCTTGGGCAGGAAGGCGTTGAAGGTGCGAGTGTCGGCGGGGGCGTTGGAGCCGGCCTGGGCGACCATGTTGGCCACGAAGGCGTTCACCTGGGTCACGTAGGGCGCGTAGGCGCCGAAGGCGGCCGGGCTGGGATAGGTCCCTGTGAAGGTCGCGACCTGGGTCGTGGCGACGGTGTTCTTCTCGTGGTCGTAGCGGAAGCCGCCCAGCAGGCTCAGCTTGTCCGTCAGGGCGAAACTGGCGTCGGCGAAGATGGCGCTGGTCGTGATCTGGTTGGGCTGGTCGCCGGCGTAGCTGACCGGCACGACCGGCAGGGCCGCGATGTAGAGGTTGGCGAAGGCGTTGGCCTGGGCCGCGGCGGCGGCCTGCTGGGCGGCCGTGGGCGACGGCGCGCCGGCCAGCAGGGTCGAGGTCAGCACGCTGACCAGGGTGGCGCGCGGGAAGGCGACATTGACCTGGCTGGCCAGGAAGTCCTGGCTGTCGCGCTTGGAATGCCACAGGCCGATCAGGCCCTTCAGCCGTTCGCCCTCATAGTTCAGGCGCAGTTCCTGAGAGGTCGTGTCGGTGTCCTGGTTGTGCTGGCCATACGAACTGCGTGCGGGCAGGAAGTCGATGTCGTAGGTCGCGTCGGTCTTGACCGTGTTGAACGAGGCGATGGCGTTCAGGGTCAGCTTGTCGCTGAGCGCGTACGAGACGTCCGCCGTGATGATGTCGGTCTTGGCCTTGGTGCGGGTGGGGTCGCCCGACAGGTCGGTGCGGTGCTTGTAGTAGTCGGGCCGGTCGACGCGCGAATAGGTGAACTGGTAGCCCGCGTCGCGATCGTTGTGGGCCACGGTCAGCATTGCCCGCAGGCCCGGCAGGGCGGTGGGCGTGAACAGCAGCTTGCCCCGGATGTACAGGTTGTCGACCGCGTCGATGTCCCGCTTCAGGGTCGGATTGTAGATGAACCCGTCGCTGTCCTTCTTCTCGGCCGCCAAACGGAAGGCCAGCTGATCCTGGACAATCGGACCGCTGACGGCCAGGGCGAAGGTGCGCTCGTCGCCGCTGGCGATGCTGACCCGGGCGCGGCCCTGGAAGGTCTGGGTCGGGTTGGCCGAGGTGATGATCACCGCGCCGGCCAGGGAGTTGCGGCCCTGCAGGGTCGATTGCGGTCCGCGCAGAACCTCGACCTGGCCGATGTCCCACATCTCCAGCGGGCCGCTGTAGGTGGCCTCCTGCGGCAGGGCCGCGCCGTCGACATAGATGGTGGACAGGCCGCCGGTGCCGCCGCCCGAGACGTTGCTGCTGCTGACGCCGCGGATCGTGAAGCCGGTCTTGCCGTAGGTCTCGCTCATGTTCGCCGTGCGGGCGACCACGTCGTAGAAGGTCTGGATGTTCTCGCGTTCGATCTTGGCGGCGGTGGTCACCGCGACGCTGGTGACCGTCTGCTGCAGGCCGCGATTGCTCTTCTCGCCGGTGACGACCACGGCCTCGACGGCGTTGACCTGATCCTCGGCCGCCATCGGCGCGGTCTCGGCCGCCCAGGCGCCGTGCGCCGAAAACAGCCCCAGCGCGCTCGCCGCCAGCAACATCCGCTTCATCAAACAATCCCCGCCACAAAACCTGTGGGAGGGCGCTTACTTTGGCTTGATTATGCGAGTCAATCTCATTCGCATAATCGCGAGGCGTGGCGCTCTACAAATAGCGCATCCACGGCCAGGGGCTGGCGCGTTTGACGGGACCGAACCAGCGACAGGCGAACCAGCAAGGGATCGCGACCAGGACCGCCAGCAGCCAGATCGCGCCGACGCCGGGCAGGGCCCAGGTTTCGCCCTGGTTGGGACCGAATGCGGCGCGCGCCGCCAGCTGCAGCAGGTGCAGGCCGTAGAGGTGGATCAGGTAGAAGAACAGCGGCGCACCGCCCAGCACCGCCAGCATCTCGACCAGGCGGGCGGGGGCCTTCTCCAGCGCCGCCAGCAGCAGGGCGCCGACGCCCAGGGTCAGCAGCAGGAAGTCGGCGGACGGCGGGTACTTGGTGAAGTTCAGCCAACTCATGACGGTCTGGGTGGCGCTGGGGCCGACGCTCCAGGCGAGCGGTTCGCCGTAGAGGTTCACGGTTCGCAGCACGCAGAGCAGCGCCAGCATGAAGACGCCGCTCAGCAGCAGGCGCTCGCGGCGCTCTTCCCAGGCGCGAACGAACCAAGGTCCGATGGCGTACCCCAGCGCCGCCACGCCGATCCACGGCAGTAGCGGATACGAGGTCCGGGCCCGCGCGCCCCAGGGCAGCTCGATGAAGCCCCGGTCGTGCAGCACCGCCCACAGGGCGTGGCCAGGCTGGCCGGGCGCGATGGTGATCGGGTCCAGCAGGTTGTGGCCCAGCACGATCACGAGACCGACCGCGATCAGCCACGGACGAGGCAGGCGGACCAGGGCCGAAAGCACGATCATCGACAGACCGATCGCCCAGATGACCTGCAGGTAGATGGTCTTGGGTGTCAGCGAGAAGGTCCAGGCGAAGCTGACCAGGGTCAGTTCCAGCCCGACCAGGAACAGGCCGCGCTTGAGCAGGAAGCCGGCCGCCGCCGCGGCGCCGCCCTGCTTCTGCCCATACAGCCAGGCGCCCAGCCCGGTCAGCGCCACGAACACCGGCGCGCAGAGATGCGCGGCCAGGCGGGTGAAGAACAGGGCCGGCTCAGTCTTCTCCACATCCATCGGGTCGGAGACCTGGGCGTGGATGAAGAAGAACTCCCGCACATGGTCGACTGTCATCAGCAGCATGACCAGGCCGCGCAGGGCGTCGATCGAGCGGATGCGGCCGGCGAGGGCGGGCGAAGCGGCGGCGGTTGACAGCGGCATGGCTCACTGCGTAGCTGTTATGAAATAACATTACAACGGAGTTTGTTCCTTGCCCCTGTCTTGGAGCTGCGTGAGCGCGTGCCTTCTGGCCCTGTCTTCTCCCGCCGAGCCGGCCGCCGAGCCCGAGACCCATGCGGTGGGCGAGATCGTCATTCTGGGCCGTCGGGGCGCGCCGCGCGACCTGACCTTGGGGGCGGGGGAGGCGACGCAGGCGACCTCGCCGTCCAGCCGCTCGGTCGAGCGGGATCTGCTGGATGCGGTCGGCGCGGGCCGCCTGGCCGACGCCCTGGAGCTGACCAGCGGGGTCAGCCAGCAGAACAACCGCGGCGGCTTCATGGACAACTTCGCGATCCGGGGCTTCCTGGGCACGCCGGACGGCGGGGCCGAGTACTATGTCGACGGCTTCCTGGCCAACCGGGGCCTGGCCCCGCCGCGCGACCCAGCCACCGCTGAACGGATCGAGATCCTCAAAGGTCCGGCCGGCGCGCTGTTCGGCGACGTCGACCCGGCGGGCCGCGTCAACATCGTCTCCAAGACGCCCCGGTTCGCGCGCGCCGCCAGCGTCGCGGCCACGGTTGGCTCGTTCGGCCTGCGCCGGGGCGAGCTGGACGTCACGGGGCCGCTGGGCGAGGCCTTCGCTGGGCGCCTGGTGGTCGCCGACGAGAAGAGCGACGGCTGGCGCGACCATGTCGACCTGCACCGCCGCGCGGTGGCGCCGTCCCTGACCTGGAAGCCCAGCGACGCTCTGCGCGTCACCTATGTCGGCGAGTTCACCACCTTCGACGCCCCTTTCGACCGGGGCGTGCCGGCCGTGAGCGGCGACGCTCGGGCCGTGCCGCGCTCGCGCTTCTACGGAGAGCCGGGCGACGGGACGACGCGCTTCCGCAACGAGCGTCAGCAACTGACGAGCGAGGTTCGCCTGTCATCCGACTGGACCCTGACCGCCGGCGCGGCCTGGCGCGAGGGCTCGATGCACGGCTTCTCCAGCGACCAGTCGCGGCTGGTGGGCCGCACGCTGTGGCGCCAGAGGCGCGAGCGCGACTACACGGTCGAGGACCTGTCTGGCCGCCTCGAGTTGAATGGCCGCGTGGGCGCGCATCGCCTGGGCTTTGGCCTCAAGGGCTACACGATGGACTATCGCGAGAAGCTGCTGCGCCGGAATCCCAGCGCCACGGCTCCCTACGCGATCGATATCGACAATCCGGTCTATGGCGGCCAGGCCCTGTCGCTGCTGCCGTTCACCGACAATCGCGAAACCCGCAAGGTGGCGACGGTCTATGTCCAGGACCTGTGGGAGGTCTCGGACAGGCTCAGCCTGGTCGCGGGCCTGCGGGCGGACACCTATCGCCAGAAGATCCGCAACAATCGCACCGGCGCGATCGGCGAGACCAAGGACCAGCCGGTCGACTACCGCCTGGCGGCCCGCTACCAGCTGAGTTCGGCCTGGGCCGCCCACGCCAGCTATGGGCGCTCGTTCCTGCTGAACTCGGGGACCGGCCGGAATGGCCAGGGCTTCGCGCCCGAGGCGGGCAAGGGCTGGGAGCTGGGCGTTTCGGGCGCCTGGCCTGGCGTCGACCTGGCCGTCACCGCCTTCGACATCGACAAGCGCAACATCCTGGCCAACGACCCGGTCGACGCCAGCTTCCTGGCCCCGGTCGGCAAGCTGACCAGCCGGGGCGTCGAGCTCGATGGGGCGTTCGCGCTGACCAGCGCCTGGAAGGTGGTGGTCAACTACGCCTGGACCCGCGCCCGCGCCGACGATGTCGCCTTCGCCACGCCCGACGTGCTGGACGTGCCCGAGCATCAGGGCGGCGTCTTCGCGGTCGGACGGTTCGACACCGGACGCGGCGCGACCTGGTCGCTGACGGCGGGCGCGGCCTATGTCGGCGATCGGGCTGGGGCGCTGGACGGCAGCGGCCTGCGGTTGCCGTCGTACTGGAAGGCCAAGGCGGCGATCGAGTACGGCCTGACCCCGAACCTTGACCTGCGGCTGGACGTCGACAACCTGTTCGACGCCCACTACGCCCAGAGCAGCTACAGCCCGGTGTGGATCTTCCCCGGCGCGCCCCGCACGGTGCGGGCCACGCTACGAGCCCGGCTCTAGGCCTTCGGCGGGGCGGTCGAGGCGCGGGGGACCAGGGTCAGCTCGGCGTTGGCATGACGCGGGGCCTCCTCGTCGCCGTCGTGCCGGGCCAGGGCGGCGGCCATCGACACGGCCGTCGCCGCCATGTCGGCGATCGGCTGGCGGATGGTGGTCAGCTCGGGCCACACCGTCGAGGCCACCGGCGTGTCGTCGAAGCCGCCGATGCTGAGTTCGCTGGGCACGTCCAGGCCCAGGCCGTGGGCCACCGCGCTGACGGCGGCGGCCATGTCGTCGTTGGCCGCGAAGATCGCCGTGGGCCGGCGGGCCGCGCCCAGCAGCCGGCGGGCGGCGTCCAGGCCCGAGCGGTAGGTGAAGTCGCCCTCGGCCACGAAGGCGTCGGTAACCGCCAGGCCCGCCTCGGCCATGGTGGCGCGGAAGCCCTCCTCGCGGCGGCGGGCGGTGGAGTGCCGGGCGTCGCCTCGGATAAAGGCGATGTCGACATGGCCCAGGTCGATCAGGTGCCGGGTCATCATTTGCGCGCCCGCGTAGTCGTCGACGAAGACCGAGGCCTTATCGGGACGCGGGGCGGCGGTGGCGAAACTGACCGAGGGCACGCCCTCTTGTTCGAGATAGGCGAAGACCTCCGGGTCGTCGCATAGCGGCGGCGGCAGGACGATGGCGCGCACGCCGCCCTCGACCAGCTTGCGTACGGCGGCCAGCGGGGTCGGATGGGCCGGGGTCGGCTCGATCAGGAGCTGGCTGCCGCTGGCGCTGGCCTCCTTGAACGCGCCCATCAGGAAGTTGCTGAGGTTGGACGAGTTCGGGTTCGAATAGAGCAGCCCGATCTGGGCGATGCCGGTGCGCGTGGCGCGGGCCAGGGCGTTGGGGCGGTAGCCCAGGGTCTGGATCGCCGCATTGACCCGCTCGCGAACCTGGGCGCTGACGTGCGGATAGTCGTTGACCACCCGCGAGGCCGTCATCGACGAGACGCCCGCGTGGCGCGCCACGTCATGGATGGTGGGCGTCTGCCGCCGCTGTCCGCTCAAGATCGCCCTCGCAACTGGCGCGACTCTCCCGTGGGGCGCGCTCGCCCACACTGTATCGAAGTCACGGGGGCGATGTCCAAGCGCGCGCGTCGAGATCGTCTCGACGTGTCGACAACGGCTTGCCAAGCCCGTCTTAATCGGCTCTGATATCGTTATCACAAATCGCCGACATGGGTCGTCGGCGCGAACGAGAACAGTTGGGGTTGGAGCGTGTCGGGAACAGATTCTTCGAAATCCGAAGACGTGAACGGTCGTGGTCCCGCGCGTCGCGGTGTGCTGGCCGGCGCGGGCGCGGCCCTGCTGGCGGGGCCGACCTGGGCCAAGGGCGAGGGACACGAGATCATCTCGCCCGATGGCCGCCTTCGCCTGCGGCTGTCGCTGGGCGCCCAGGGACCGGCCTGGAGCGTGACGCGCGCTGGCAAGCCGGTCTTGGCCGCCAGCCCGTTGGGCCTGGTGACGGCCGACGGCCAGCGCCTGGGTCCGGGCGCGCACGTCGCGGGGACCAGCCGTCGCCGCGAGGGCGGTGACTGGGTTCCGCCCTACGGCATTCGCAAGCGCTACGACCAGGCCTGTTCGGAGCTGACGATCGAATTCGTGCAGCCCGTCTCGGGCTTGAGGTTCGCGGTGGTGGCGCGGGCCTATGATCACGGCTGCGCGGTCCGCTACGTGCTGCGCGCCGCGCCCGGCGGGGCGCTGAAGCTGAAGGGCGAGGCCACCGGCTTCGTCCTGCCGCCTCGGACCGTCGTGTACGCCAGCCGCGACGAGGGCGAATATTATCGGACCGCCCCGGCGGACGTGGGGCCGGCGCCGCATCCGGACCTGACCGCCAGTTCGGACAAGGAGGTCCTGGCCGACCTGCCGGTGACGGCCCTGGTCCCCGGCGCGGCGGTGCTGATCGCCGAGTCCGATCGCCTGGACTATCCGCGCGCCATGCTGAGCGCCCAAGGCGGGACGCTGGTGACGCACATGATGCGCTATCCGGGTCGCGCCGACGGCTATTCCGGCCCGGGCGAGACGCCGCCCGAGGAGAGCTTTGACTTCGCGGTCGGCCAGGCCAGCCCCTGGCGCGTGCTGCTGGTCGCGGACAACGAAGCCGGCCTCGTCGAGCGCGCCGACCTGATCACCACCCTGGCCAGCCCGAACCGCCTGGGCGACGTCAGCTGGATCAAGCCGGGCCGCGCGGTTCGGGTGCGCAAGCCCTACAGCATGGCCGGAACGATGGACGTCATCGCCTTCGCCGCCGCGCGCAAGCTGGACTACATCGAGTTCGACGCCCACTGGTACGGCGACGGCACCGACCCCAGCGACGCCACCCGCGCCATCCCCGCCCTGGACATGCCCGCCATCGTCGCGGCGGCGCGCGAGAAGGGGCTGGGGGTCATCCTCTATGTCGACCGCGTGCCGGTCATGCGCCAGCGCGACGCGATCCTGTCCACCTACAAGGCCTGGGGCGTCGCGGGCATCAAGTTCGGCTTCGTCTGGGAGGGGCGGCAGTCGGACGTCCGCTTCATCACCGACCTGGTCCGCGCGTGCGGCGAGCACCACCTGCTGGTGAACCTGCACGACAACCTGCGCCCGGCCGGACTGGAGCGGACCTATCCGAACTACGTCGCCCTGGAAGGCGTGCGCGGCAACGAGCAGTTCCCGACCGCGCGCCACAACGTCACCCTGCCGTTCACGCGGGCGGTGGCCGGACCGATCGACTACACGATCTGCTACGCCCACGGACGCAACCAGACGACCAACGCCCACCAGCTGGCCATGGCGGCCGTCTACTACAACCCGCTGACCTTCCTCTACTGGTACGACGCGCCCGAGAAGTACGCGGGCAAGCCGTGGCCGGAGCTGGCCTGGTTCGACGCGTGCCCGACCACCTGGGACGAGACCCGCGCCCTGGCCGGCAAGATCGGCGAATACGCGGTCGTGGCCCGGCGCAGCGGCGATCGCTGGTTCCTGGGCGCGATGACCAACGAGGCGCCGCGCGTGCTGAAGATCCCGCTGGCCTTCCTGGGCAAGGGAACGCGCCGGGCGCGGGTGTTCGCCGACGGCGACGCCGGCGCCAAGGCCAACCAGACGCCGGTGATCGTTTCGGAGAGCCGCTTGGATGGGAGCGGTATCCTGACCCTTGACCTCAAGCCCAGCGGCGGCCAAGCCGTGCTGTTCGAGGCGCCGGAGGTCTAGGATATGCGCAAGCGATCGATCCTTCTCGCTCTGGCCCTGCTGACGGCGTCGCCGACCCTGGCGGCGGAACAGAAGGCCTGGCTGCCCGACCAGGGCGACGGGACCTATCGCAACCCGGTGCTGGCCGGGGACTATTCAGACCCCGACGTCGTCCGGGTGGGCCAGTACTACTACCTCGTCGCCTCGTCGTTCACGAACACGCCGGGCCTGCCGATCCTGCGCTCGACCGATCTCGTCAACTGGACGCTGATCGGCCATGCGCTGAAGGACATCCCGCCCGTGGCCCATCATATGGCCCCGCGCCGCGGCGGCGGGGTCTGGGCGCCGGCCATCCGCCACCACGGCGGGCTGTTCATGATCTACTACCCCGATCCGGACTTCGGAGTGTTCCTGGTCACGGCCAAGGACCCGGCTGGGCCGTGGAGCAAGCCGGTGCTGGTCGACGACGCCAAGGGCATGATCGATCCCGCGCCCTTCTGGGACGATGACGGCCAGGGCTGGATGGTCCACGGCTGGGCCCGCTCGCGCGCCGGTTTCGCCAACGTCATCAGCCTGCGCCGCCTGAACGCGGCGGGTGACAAGGCCGTGGGCGAGCGGATCAAGATCATCGAGGGCGACAGCCTGCCGCCGGTCGCGACCTCGCGTGGCCCGTTTCCGTGGATGACCACCGAGGGTCCCAAGCTCTACAAGCGTGACGGCTGGTACTATGTCTTCGCCCCCAGCGGCAGCGTGAAGGGCGGCTGGCAGGGCGTGTTCCGGTCGCGCAAGCTGACCGGCCCCTGGGAGGGCCGCGACGAGCTGGACCAGGGCAAGACCGAGGTCAACGGGCCTCACCAGGGCGCGTGGGTCACCACCCCGACCGGCGAGGACTGGTTCCTGCACTTCCAGGACTACGACTCCTATGGCCGCCGGGTGTGGCTGCAGCCGATGGCCTGGAAGGACGGCTGGCCGGTGATCGGCGCCGATCCTGACGGCGACGGGATCGGCGAGCCTGTGCTGGTTCACCGAAAGCCGAAGAGCGCCATCGCCTCGGTCATCACGGCGCCCGTCGACAGCGACATGTTCGACGGCAAGCTGAACCTGGGTTGGCAGTGGAACTCCAATTCGCAGGCCGATTGGGCCGACCTGAAGGCCGCGCCGGGGAAGCTGCGGCTGAAGTCGATCTCGGGTTCGGAGAACCTGTGGGAGGCGGGCGCGGTCCTGACCCAGAAGCTGCCGGCTGAGCGCTTCACCGCCACCACCAAGCTGACCCTGGCGCCGCGCGCCGTGGGCGAGCAGGCGGGCCTCGTCATGTTCGGCGCCGACTACGCCTGGATCGGCCTGCGCAACGGCAAGGACGGCCTGTCGCTGGTCCGCGTCGACCGTCCGGGCGCCGACGCCTTCAAGCCGCAGCGCGAGACGACGGTGCTGGACAAGGCGCCCGACACCGTGTGGCTGCGCCTGTCGGCCGAGCCGGTGACCGTGGCCGAGCCGCCGCCGGGCTTCACGCCGTTCTGGCCGTCGATGCTGCGCTCGGTCCACGCCAAACTCACCTTTAGCTACAGCCTGGACGGCCTGACCTACCACCCGGTGGGCGAGCCGTTCGTCAGCAAGCCCGGCCGCTGGGTCGGCGCGCAGATGGGCGTTTTCGCCCAGGCGCCGACCGGCACGCCGTCGAACACCTCCACCCGGATCGGCTGGGCGGACGTCGAGGAGTTCCTGGTCGGACCCTGATCCCGGCGCTGGCGATTTGATCGTGCGCCGGCGCCTGCTATGGACTGTGTTTGTTATCGTCATCAATCGCGAGGGTGCTTGACCGGAACGCGCGAGACCAAGGCCCCGAAAGGGCGTGTGGCGACCAAGGCGGGCGACCCGTCGCGGCCCATCACCATCCACGACGTGGCGCGCCACGCCGGGGTCGGCTCGATGACCGTCTCGCGGGTGATCCGGGGCGCGGCCAATGTCAGCCCCGCCATGCGCGAGAAGGTCGAGGCGGCGGTCAGCGCGCTGAACTACCAGGTCAATGTCGCGGCCCGGGCGACGCGCTCGCGGGCCACGGCCGCGCGGATCGGCATCCTCTATTCCAACCCCAGCGCCTCGTATCTCAGCGAGATCATGGTCGGCGGTCTTGAGCAGAGCTCGAAGCTGGCCGGGCACCTGCTGCTCGAGCGCTGCGAGGGCCTGGCGGGGCAACAGGCGGCGGTCAAGCGGCTGCTGGCGGCGGGGGTGGACGGGGTGATCCTGCCGCCGCCGTTGTGCGACTCCCGCCCGACGATCAACCGGCTGCTGGGCGAGGGCGTCACGGTGCTGGCCTTGGCCACGGCGCGGCCGATGGACGACGTCTCGTGCGTGCGCATCGACGACTACCAGGGCGCGCTGGCCATGACCCGGCGGCTGGTGGCCCTGGGTCATCGCGACATCGCCTTCATCAGGGGCGACCCGCAACACACCCCGACCGAGGTCCGCTTCGAGGGCTTCCTGGCCGGCATGGCCGAGGCCGGGATCGCGGTGCGAGACGACTGGGTGGCCGAGGGGCTGTTCACCTATCGCTCGGGCCTGGCGGCGGCCGAGAAACTGTTGGACGGCGCGGCGCGGCCGACGGCGATCTTCGCCAGCAATGACGACATGGCCGCCGCGGCCCTGGCCGTCGCCCACGGGCGCCAGATCGCCGTGCCGCGCGACCTGACCGTCTGCGGCTTCGACGACACGGCGGTGGCGACCACGGTCTGGCCCGAGCTGACCACCATCCACCAGCCGATCGCCGCCATGGGGCGCACGGCCGTGTCGCTGATCGCCGAAGAGATCCGGGCCCGCAAGGCCGGCGAGACGCCGGCCCCGAACCATCACCTGATGAAGTTCACCCTGATCGAGCGCGGCTCGTCGGGGCCGCCGCCCTAGACGGCCTCGGCCATCGCCCGGACCTCGTCCAGCGACCACAACCGCGCCGCGCCGCGCACGCCCGAGGCGTCGCCCCAGACCGCCGGCGCGATCCGGGCCTTCCACTGGTCGGAGAACACGCGCGGCGCGATCAGGGCGGGCAGGCGGTCATAGATCTCGGCGACGTTCGACAGGCCGCCGCCCAGCACGATCACGTCCGGGTCGACGATGTTGCACAGCACGGCCACGGCGCGGCCCAGCCGGTCCAGGAAACGCTCGAAGGCAGCCGTCCCCTGCGGCTCGCCGGCGCGAAACCGCTCGATGATCGCTTCGCCCGGCAAATCCAGGCCGGTGGTCTGGCGGAAGTCGTGGCGCAGGCCGGTGCCAGAGATCCACATCTCCAGGCAGCCGCGCTGGCCGCACCAGCAGGCCGGGCCCTCGCGCTCGTCCGCCGTGGGCCAGGGCAGGGGAATATGGCCCCACTCGCCGGCGATGCCGTTCAGGCCCTCGATCAGCTTGCCGTCGACCGTCAGGCCGCCGCCGCAGCCGGTGCCCAGGATGATGGCGTAGGAGACCTTAGCGCCGGCCGCCGCGCCGTCGACGGCCTCGGACAGGGCCAGGCAGTTGGCGTCGTTGGCCAGGCGCACCGGCCGGGCAAGCGCCTCGGACAGGTCCTCGCGAAAGCGCCGGCCGTTCAGATACAGCGAGTTGGCGTTGCGCATGACGCTGGTCGAGGGCGAGATCGAGCCTGGCGCGCCGATCCCCAGCGTGCCGCGCCGGCCGACCTGCTGCTCCATCCGGGCCACGAGGTCGCCGACCAGAGCGATCGCCGCCTCATAGGCCCCGGGGTTGGGCGCGCGGGCGCGGGCCAGCACCTGTCCGGTAGCGTCCAGGGCGGCGGCCTCGACCTTGGTGCCGCCGAAATCCACGCCGATCTGGATCACCAGTAGGGCTCCCAGATGCGCGTCAGGCGCACCAGCGCCTCGAGGAAGAAGTAGTCGCCCCAGATGCAGGCCTCGTCGACGCCGACGCCCTTGGGCATGTGATAGACCGCGTGGG
This sequence comes from Caulobacter segnis, assembly GCF_019931575.1. Lineage (NCBI taxonomy): Bacteria > Pseudomonadati > Pseudomonadota > Alphaproteobacteria > Caulobacterales > Caulobacteraceae > Caulobacter > Caulobacter segnis. The sequence goes on from NZ_CP082923.1 coordinate 1,225,063, forward strand.
CCAGGACACCGGTCCCCGGTGGGCCCTGCGGCAGCAGGTAGCGTTCGCCCAGGACGCCGACCATGGCCAGGGCCGCGGCCTCGTAGGTCTCGCGGTCGGGATCGCCCAGCGGCAGGGCGCGGGCCAGTTCCAGCAGGCCGCAGGCGGCGATGGCGGCGGCCGAGCTGTCGCGCGGCTGGGTGTCGTCGGTGAAGACCAGGTCCCAGCAGCAGATCAGGTCATCCGGCAGACGGTTCAGGAAGTAGTTGGCCAGCCGCGCCGCGACCGCGATCAGCGCCGGATCGGCGTTGTAGCGGTGGACCAGCGGGAAGCCCGACACGCCCCAGGCCTGGCCCCGCGCCCAGCACGAGCTGTCGCTGAAGCCCTGGTGGGTCGTGCCCCGCAGCGGCGCGCCGGTGACCGGGTCCATGAAGAAGGTGTGGAAGGTCGAGGCGTTGGATCGGACGATGTGGCGCGCGGCCTGAGCGATGTGGCGGTCGGCGGCGCGAGCGTACTCGCGATCGCCGGTGACCTCGGCGGCCCAGTAGAGCAGGGGGAGGTTCAGGTTGCAGTCGATGATCATCCGGCCCGCCTCGGCCGGGTTGGAGAGGTCGCCCCAGGCCTGGATGATCCCCGCCGTCGGCAGGAAGCGGTCGAGCAGGGCGTCGGCGGCCTGGATAGCCGCGTCGCGCGCGCACGCATCGTCAGTGAGCTTCCAGGCGGCGACGCACGACAGGGAATAGAGGAAGCCCAGGTCGTGGTGGTCGACATTGATCCGGTGATCGATGCGATGCTTGAAGCCGCGCACCTGGCGTTCGGCCGCCTCGCGATAGCGCGCCTCGCCGCTGGCCTCGTGGGCCAGCCACAGCATCCCGGTCCAGAAGCCATTGGTCCATTCGACATTGTCGATGGCCGGATAGATTCCGCCCTCGCTGGACGGCGCGGGGAAGGCGTCGGTGAAGACCGCCAGGCTGTTGTCGATCCGCGCCAGCACGGCGGCCAGGATCGCGTCCAGACGGGCCCGGTCGGGGCGGGGACGATTCAGGATCTCGTCGGCGCGCCGGATCGGCTCGCGCGCGGCGGGGGCAGAAAGCATGTTCAGTTGACCTTGGCGACGTCAGGACCCAGCTCGGCCTGAGCCAGCGGCGGAGTCCGCGCTGGCGCGCCGGCGGTCCGGGGCGTGGGAGAGAGGCTGAATAGCGAGGCCAGCCAGAAGGCCGCCGCGCCCAGGGCGATCAGCAGGTAGGTGTGGGGGAAGCCGATCAGGTCGTAGCTCTTGCCGACGATCGGCGACAGGATCGTCAGGCCCAGCGAATGGCCGAAGCTGACGCCCACCAGATAGAGGGTCGAGGCCAGCCGCGCCTCGAAATGGAAGGCGATGTAGCGGAAGATCGACACGGCCAGGATCGGCAGTTCGATCGCGTGCAGCATCTTCATCGCCGAGATCGCCCAGGGGCCGGTCACCAGGCCCGAGCCGGTGATGCGGGTGATCATGATCGCCGCGGCCAGCAGCAGGCCGTACTTGGCGCCGGTGCGATTGACGATGAAGGGGGCCACGAACAGCATCCCGGCCTCGACGAAGATCTGCGCTGAGTTGAGGTAGCCGAACATCGCCGCGCCCTGCTTCGGATCGGCGAACTGCGAGGCGTAGTAGGCGGGGAACTGCTGGTCGTAGACCAGGTAGAGGTTGGTCACCCCCAGGATCAGCACCATGAATCCCCAGAACTTGGGCAGCTTCAGGATGGCCAGGGCGTCCTGGGGCTTGAGGCTGTCGGAGCTGCGGCGTTCGTCCTCGCTGGCTTCGATCTTGGTGAAGGCCAGGAGCGGCAGCAGCAGCAGGCCCGCGACCGAGGCCAGGGTGAAGTTGATCAGCGGATCGATGTTGAACAGCCGGCCCGAGAAGAACGCCGCGAAGGCGAAACCCAGCGAGCCCCACAGCCGCGCGCGGCTGTATTCGAAGCCATACTTGCGGCCGACGCGATCGACATAGGACTCGATCGCGAAGCTGCCGGCCGAGAAGGTGACGCCGAGATAGACCCCGCCGACGATCGCGCCCAGCAGCAGGTTGATCTTTAGCAGCGGGCCGTAGACGAAAGCGAAGAAGGCGCCCGACAGCAGGACGAGGACGCCGACGGTCCAGAGGATGGTCTTGCGCAGGCCGGCCTTGTCCGAGACGAAGCCGTAGATCGGCTGCGAGGCCATGGCGAAAAAGGAATTGGCGGCGAAGACCACGCCGGTCTGCGCGCCGGTCAGGCCCAGCGTGCTCTTGAGCCACAGGGCCAGCAGCGAGATGCTCATGGCCTGGGCGAAGAAGTACAGGAACAGGAAGGCGCTGAGCAGCGCGTAGTTCTTTTTCAGCGTCATCGCCTGGCGTCTCCCTCGTCCGGGACCGGCCGCTGCTTCGGCGGCCGGATTCCAGACCGGACCTCTCCGCTCATAGATCAAGGTGATAACGATACCAACAAAAATCACACATCCGAGGGTGCTTTTACGGGGGCTTGCGCGAGTGAAGTGGTATCGATATCAATCTACCGTCCCTCGGGACTTCCTCCCTGCATGACGGCTGAGCAAGCCGGCGGGGCGTCGGCCGGTCCGGCGCCCCTTCTTTTTGTCCGCGCGACGCGAGGACGTTTGGCCGCAACCTCGGGTGCAGGCTTGATTTCCACTCGCCGAGGCCTGATCTCACAAGTTTGTGATAACGATATCAGTTTACGCCATTTGTCTGATTAATGGCCTTGCCAAGGCGTCTTTGATAACGATATCAAAGCTGCGCGGCCAGTAGAGCCGTGCGTATCGAACGGGTCCTACGCGTCGCGTCCAAGCCCGTCAGGGAGTGAAACCGGCGCGAACCCGCGCCCCATGGCTTTTCGACATAGAACACACGCCGAAAGGCGAAACGCATTCGGAAGACTCGACGCCGGCCACAGAGTCGGGCGCGTGTCTCACGGGAGGGGACACCATGAAGACGCAAGACCAGTATCGCCTATGGCTGACGGCCTCCGCCGTCGCCCTGCTGACCGCCGGGACGGCCCAGGCCCAGACCCAGGCCGCGCCAGAGACCGCCGTGGAAGAGGTGGTCGTCACCGGCATCCGCCAGAGCCTGCAGTCGGCCGTGCAGATGAAGAAGAACACCATGGAGGTGGTCGACTCCATCCGCGCCGAGGACATCGGAAAGCTGCCCGACCCCAACGTCGCCGAGACCCTGACCCGGATCCCGGGCGTGCAGGGCTATCGCTACGGCGGCGAGGGCGCCTCGCCCGTCGGGGTCGGTTCGGGCCTGACCATTCGCGGCCTGTCGGGCCAGACGGCCTCGCAGGTCGATGGCCGCTCGTACTTCACCGCCGGCGGCAGCGAGTTCAATATCGAGGGCGCCATCCCCGGCATGATCGCCGGCCTGGACGTCTACAAGAACCCCTCGGCCGAACACATCGAGGGCGGCATCGGCGGCCTGATCGACATCCGCACCCGCAAGCCGCTGGACCTGCCGGACTTTTCGGGCAGCGCGGCGATCTCGGGCCGCTACAACGACATGGTCAAGTCGTGGCAGCCGGAATACTTCGCGCTGCTGTCGCACCGCTGGGACGCCGGCGAGGGCGAGATGGGCCTGCTGCTGGCCGCCAACTACCAGAAGAGCTGGAACCGTTCGGACAATGCGCCCGGCCCCGGCGGCGCCAACCTGCGCCGGGTGATCCGCGCCGACAGCGCCGAGTACATCGGCAACGCCGCCTACAACCAGGCCTATGCCGGCCGTAGCGACGTGTCGTTCCTGGCCGACGTCGCCGATCCGCTGGCCCTGACGGCGGCCCAGCGCGCGGGCCTGGTCAACATGGCCGGCGTGCAGATCAACGTGAACGAAGAGGACATCCAGCGCACCCGCATGGGCGTGTCGGGCGCCTTCCAGTGGAAGCCGCGCGCGGGCCTCGAGTTCTATGTCGACGGCAACTACAACTCCTACCTCTACCACCAGGGCTATCGCTTCCTGAACGGGGCGGACAGCCGCTACGTCCAGGGCCTGCAGACCAGCGCCTTCAACACCACCGAGGGCCTGACCAGCCGCAACCGCAACGGCGGCGAGGACGTCTCCCTGGCCGGCCAGCGCTTCTCCAGCGGCACCTTCCTGGGCTCCAGCTTCACCGCGACGGGCGGCGACGAGCACCGGCTGTACGAGACCTACATCCTGGCCGGCGGCGCCAAGTGGTCGCCGACCGACGACTTGGATCTGAAGCTGGACGTCAGTTACGTGAAGGCCGACCAGGAGCAGGACAACCGCTCGGTCGTCATGACCCCGCGCGCCGGCCTGACCTGGGACGTGACCCGCACGGTGGGCCTGCCGCAGAAGGTCTCGATTAGCGGCCCGTCGCTGTCCAACCCCGCCAACTGGGTGCTGCTGAACTACGCCAACGGCGTTGAGAACATCTATGACGACGTCGGTTACGCCGCCCAGTTCGACGGCAAGCTGCGCGTCCACGACAGCTTCATCGAGGCCGTGAAGTTCGGCGCGCGCTACTATCGGAAGAAGTCGCGCTTCTACAATTACTCCTACAGCGGCAAGAACCTGACCACCGACGGCCTGGCCCTGACGGCCAGCCAGTCGAACGGGATCCTGGCCAGCAGCGTCCAGGATTTGGTGGCGGGCTCGCACACCAACTGGTTCGACGGCGAGGCCGGCTATGGCGGCGGCTTCCTGACTTTCAACCCCGACAGCCTGCTGGGCGACAATGTCCGCAACCGCTTCCCGCTGGCGGGCATCCCGGCCGAGGATTCGATCCCCGAGGTGCTGCTGTCGCGCCGCAGGGCTGTCGAGCAGACCTATGCCGGCTACGGCGTCGTCGACTTCGCGTTGCTGAACGACCGCATCCGCGGCAACGCGGGCGTCCGCGTGGTGCGCACGCAACTGGACGCCCAGGCTCAGGTCACCGACTCCAGCGGTGGTACGGCGGTGATCGCGCCCAACAACAAGAGCAACAGCTACACCGACGTCCTGCCGACCCTGAACATCACCGGCTACATCCAGGACGACTTGCTGCTGCGCTTTGGCTTCGGCAAGGGCATGACCCGGCCCGGCGTCGGCGACATCAACCCGACCGTCGTGGTCAACGTCACCAACGGCACGGGCTCGCAGGGCAACGCCAACCTGGCTCCGCTGCGCGCCACCAGCTACGACCTGTCTCTGGAGAAGTACTTCAACAAGTCGGCCTATGCCTCGGCGGCGGTGTTCTACAAGGACGTTGCGGGCTTCGCCCTGGGCGTCGAGAGCTGTCAGACGGTGGCGACGGCCCCGGCCTATGCGGGCGCCACGCCGAACAACTGCGGGGCCGGCCAGTACCGCATCACCACCTCGGTCAACGCCGATCCGGGCTATGCCAAGGGCGTCGAACTCGCGGCCCAGACCTTCTTCGACTACGACTTCGTCCCCGGCTTCCTGCACAATTTCGGGGTCCAGGGCTCGTACACCTGGGTCAAGACCGAGCTGCCGGTATTGCTGTCGGGCGTGAAGGTCAATGTCCGCCAGCCGTTCCAGTCGGACCGCAACTGGAGCCTGGCCGGCCTCTACGAGAACAAGCGCGTCTCGGCGCGCCTCGTCTACACCTACCGCTCCGACTACGTGCTGTTCGGGGTCTCGGCCAACCCGATCGACGGTCGCTACCTGAAGGGCTACGGCCTGCTGGACGCCTCGGTGAACGTCAATCTGCGCGACGATCTCTCGCTGTCGGTCACCGCCTCGAACCTGACCAACAAGGCGCCCATCCGCTACGTCGGCGAGCCGGGCAACGGCTACGACACCGACATCCTGCGCCAGTACTTCATGAACGGCCGGATCTACGGCCTGAGCCTTCGCTACAAGTTCGGCGGCTGATCCCCGCTCTCACGTCCCCCCTGGAGGCGTCGTCTTCGGACGGCGCCTTTCTTTTTTGGGTGTAACTCGGAAACGAGCATCCGCACTCGCGCTTAAGGCGATCCTTACGATCCGAATCGTAGGCCTATGGGAGGTGCAGCTTCCCTGGTGGAAGAAGGGTTGGCGGGACCCGCATGTTGAAAAGGCTTACGGACGTCACCCAGCTCGACGGGCTGGTGCGCTATTCGCGTGGCGTCGCCTTGTCGCGCCTGGCGCTGGTCGCCTGTTTCGTCCTGTTGCTGATAACCTTCACGCCCTGGCGGATCGCCGGCCTGGGGGTCCTGGAGTTCGGTCTCTACTTCGCGCTGTTCCTGGCCACCGAGCTGGCCCTGCGCGACCCGGACCCGGAGAGAGCGCACAGACGCCTGGCCCTGCAGTCCGATGTCCTGATGCTGCTGCTGGTCACCAACGCCTGCTGGCTGGCCGTGCAAATCCGGCTCTACGAGGGGCCGCAGCCGCAGGTCGAGGCCGCGCTGCTGGCCATCTGCGTGCTGCTGTTCGCCGCTCTACGCGTGCACCTGACGCGGGTCAGCTACGTGATCGGCGTGGTCCCGCCGTCCCTGACCCTGATCTGGATCGCCATCGACTGGAGCGACCCGTTCCGGCTGACGCACTACACGCTGGCCATGGCCCTGTTCGTCGCCGCCGTGCTGGTGGTGACGGCGCGCCAGCAGGCGACGGACCGCGCCCTGACCAAGGCCATGCGCGACCTGACCCGCAACCACGTGGCCCTGACCCAGGCCATGCACGAGAGCCGCGCGGCCAACCGCGCCAAGAGCGAGCTGCTGGCCGTGGCCAGCCACGAGATCCGCACGCCGTTGAACGCCATCCTCGGCTTCGCCCGCGCCCTGCGCGGCGAGCCCCTGACGCCGCGCCAGGCGGACCTGGCCGAGAGCGTCGTGGAAAGCGGCGAGCAACTGACCCGACTGCTGAACGGGGTCCTCGACCAGGCCCGGGCCGACCCGCTGCGGGCCAAGCTGGATGTCGCGCCGCTGGATCTGCGGGCCCTGGCGCGGTCGGTGGTGCGGGTGTGGAGCGGCCACGCCCGCGCGATCGGCGTGTCACTGACCCTGGAGGACGCGGATCCGACCCTGTCGTTCCTGGTGGTCGCCGACCTCGTCAGGGTGGAGCAGACCCTGGTCAATCTGGTCTCCAACGCCCTGGGCGCGGTGTCGGCCGGCGGGCGCGTCACCCTGCGCCTGGCCGGCGTCGTGGAGGGCGAGAGCCTGCGGGTGCTGGTCGAGGTCGCCGACACCGGCCCGCCGATCCCGCCGGAGGACCGGGCGAGGATGTTCGAGGCCTGGGACCAGACCGAGCGCGGACGCATCCAGGGCGGCACGGGCGTGGTCCTGCGCGTCTGCGCTCAGAACCTGGCCCTGATGGGCGGCGAGATCGCCGTCGATCCCCCAAACGCGACACTGGCCGCCGGTCAAGGCGGGCGGGGCGGGGCGGTGTTCTGGTTCGCCTTCGCCGCGCCGATCCATCGGCCCCGGCCCGCGCCCGTCCCGATCGACAGGACCGGCCGCGAGGAGATCCGGGTCCTGGCCGCCGAGGACAACGGCGCCAACCGCAAGGTGCTGGCGCTGGCGCTGGAGAACGCGCCGGTGGCCCTGACCTTCGCCGAGGATGGGGCCCTGGCCCTGGACCTGTGGCGCGCGGGGATCTTCGATCTGATCCTGATGGACGTGAACATGCCGGTGCTGGGCGGGCGCGAGGCGGTGCGCGAGATCCGTCGCACCGAGCCGGCGGGGACCCGGATCCCGATCTGGATGCTGACCGCCAACGTCTTCCCCGAGGACGTCGCCCTCTATCGCGAGGACGGCGCGGACGGGGTGCTGCGCAAGCCGCTGGACGTGGCGGCCCTGTACGCCCTGCTGGCCGAGATCGCCCAGAAGCGAATGGCCGACGCCTGACCGGCGGCTTGTCTTAATTGTACGATAAATGATAGTCGCTGCGTGGCGACGCCCTTCGAAGCGGTCGCGACGGAGGAAGCATGCCCGCCCAGCGCCCGAACACCCGCGTCTCGCTGATCGCCCTCTCGCTGTCGGCCCTGCTGGCCGCGCCAGCCGACGCCGCGCCCCAGGGGACGCCCAAGACCTACCTGGGCGTGGACATCTCGTACGCCAACGAGATGGAGGACTGCGGGGCGGTCTATCGCGCGGGCGGCAAGACGGTCGAGCCCTACGCCTTCTTCAAGTCAGCCGGGGCCAATGTCGCGCGGATCCGGATCTGGAACGATCCCGATTGGACCCCGTACTCGAACCTGAAGGACGTCAAGCGCAGCATCGCCAAGGCCCGCAAGGCCGGGCTGCAGGTGCTTCTGGACTTCCACTATTCCGACGACTGGGCCGACGGCGACAAGCAGATCGCCCCCAAGGCCTGGGCCAAGCTGTCGACACCCGACCAGGCCAAGGCGCTGTACGATTTCACCCGGAACACCCTGGCCGAACTGGACCGCGAGGGGCTGATGCCCGACCTCGTCCAGGTGGGCAACGAGACCAACGGCGAGATCGTCTCCAGCCTGGCCAAGGCCAAGGAACCGATCGACTGGACGCGCAACGCTCTGCTGTTCAACGCCGGGATCAAGGCCGTGCGCGACGCCGGGGCGGCCTCGGCGATCAAGCCGCGGATCATGCTGCACATCGCCCAACCCGAGAACGTCGAGCCCTGGTTCGCGGCGGCGGCGAAGGCCGGCGTCACCGACTTCGACCTGATCGGGATCAGCTACTACAGCAAGTGGTCCAAGCGCTCGATGGCGCAGCTGGGTCAGACCATCAACCGCCTGCGCCACCTCTATTCGGCCGACGTGCTGGTGGTCGAGACGGCCTATCCGTTCACCAACGACGGGGCCGACAGCTCGCCGAACCTGCTGGGCGCGGATTCGCTGATCGCCGGCTATCCGGCCACCCCGGCGGGCCAGAAGACGTACCTGACCGACCTGACCCAGCTGGTTTACGCCAACGGCGGGGTGGGGGTCGTCTATTGGGAGCCGGCGTGGCTCTCGACCCGGTGCAAGACACGTTGGGGCGCGGGCTCCAACTGGGAGAACGCGGCCCTGTTCGACTTCAAGGGCCAGGCCCTGGAGGGCGTCGACTGGCTGAAGGCGCCGTATGTCATGCCGGTGGATGTCACCTTCCGTGTGTCGGCCCACGGCGAGGCGGCGCGGTTCATCGACGGCGACTTCCTGGGCGGGGTCGGTCCGCGCCCGATGACGCTGGAGAACGGCGCCTGGACCTACCGCACGCGTCTGATGCCGGGCGCCGCGATCACGGCCGCCACGGCGACCGAAGCGGCGGCCGTCGCGGACGCGGCCGCCAAGGCCGCGACCGTGGGGAAGGGCGCCAGCGTCATCCCGCTCGACTGACAGCGCTTGTAAGATGCGATTGATATGATAAATGAGTCCTGTGGCGCTCGCGGGAGCGCCTGACGCGCATTCGCGTCGCCACATGGGCAGCCGCGCCATTCCAACGAAGCGCGGCGCTGTTTCATCAGGGGGAGACGATGTCTCGAATTTCCATGCTCACCGCCGTGAGCGGCCTGGCTCTGTTCGCCGCCGCCGGCGCTCACGCCCAGACGGCTCCGGCCGCTGAAGCCTCGCAGGTCGAGGAAGTCGTCGTCACCGGCGTCCGCAAGAGCCTGCGCGACGCCCTGGCCGTGAAGCAGGGCTCCGACAAGGTCGTCGAAGCCATCTCGGCCAAGGACATCGGCGTCCTGCCCGACGTGACCATCGCCGAATCCATCGCCCGCCTGCCGGGCGTCAACGCCACCCGCGACCGCGGCAACGACAGCCAGGCCGTCGTCCGGGGCCTGGGCGCGCGCCTGGTGCTGGGCACGATCAACAACCGCGAGGTCGCCTCGTCCGAACCCGACCGCAACGTCCGCTGGGAGATCTATCCTTCCGAAGTCGTCTCGGGCGTCGAGGTCTACAAGTCGCAGTCGGCCGACCTGATCGCTGGCGGCGTCGCCGCGACCATCAACATCAACACCATCGCCCCGCTGGACTATCGCGGCCCCGAGTTCGTGCTGCGCGCCGGTCCGGTCTTCTATGACGGCGGCAAGGACATCCCGAACTACAAGACGACCGGCTATCGCGGCTCGGGCTCATGGGTCCACAAGCTGAACGACGACCTGGCCGTCGTCGTCGGCGTCACCGCCCAGCGCCAGAAGAACGGCTACGGCTCGTTCACGGGCTGGGGCTACAACGACTCCAATGCGCGTCCGCCGGCCGGCGCCAGCGACTATTCCAGCGACGTCAACCACGACGGCAAGGTCGACTATACGCCCTGGGGCGCGCAGATGTCGGCCAGCCGCATCGACCAGAAGCGCACCGGGATCTCTGGCGGCCTGCAGTACAAGCCGACCGACAGGTTCGAACTGAAGGCCGACGCCCTCTATTCGAAGATCAAGATCACCGAGGTCCAGGACCAGACCGTCTGGGGCGCCAACAACTGGGGCAACTGGAACACCGGCACGGGCAATATCGGCTGGAACGACGGGACCTACAACGCCCCCGGCGCGTCCTACACCCTGATCAACAACGCCGTGGTGGCCGCCCGCTTGCCGTTCAGCTCGGTGCAGACCGTGCTGGCCAAGTACTCCGAGGACAAGGACCTGTTCGCCGGCGGCCTGAACGGCAAGTGGACCGGCGACGTGTGGACCGTCACCGGCGACGTCTCGTACTCGAAGGCCAAGCGGACCAACACCTGGAAGGCCGTGCGCTTCGAGGCCTGGCCGGCCTGGACCACCTTCGACTGGCGCGCCGGCGTGACCCCGACCATCACCACCAGCGAGGAGAGCATCAAGCTCAGCCAGACGGCGGACCTGGCCGGTTCGCATGACGGCCCCGAGCGCCTGAACGACGAACTGAAGGCCGCGACCCTGGACTTCGCCCGCGACTTCGGCGGCGACAGCGTCTTCAAGAGCGTGCAGTTCGGCGCCCGCGTCTCGGACCGCACCAAGGACCATGTCAGCTTCAGCTTCGCTCCGGCCGCCACCGGCGCGACCATCCCGACCAGCCTGTTGACCGCCTACAAGCTCAGCGACGGCGCCAATGTTCCGGCCCTGCTGACCGGCGACATCGACAAGATCGCGGCCGTCGCCTACGGCGCCAACGCCTTCGACGTCTCCAAGGCGACCGAGGAACTGGCCGAGCGCTGGGCGGTCAACGAGAAGGTCTACGAAGGCTACGCCAAGCTGAACTTCGCGGGCGACAGCTTCGGCGGCTCGTGGGCCACCGGCAACATCGGCGCGCGCCTAGTCCATACCGAGACCAGCAGCGACGGTCAGCAGCAGGACACCGCCAGCGTCTTCAAGGCCGTGACGGTGGACAATTCGTACACCGACCTCCTGCCCTCGGCGAACGCCAAGCTGGACTTCGGCGGCGGCAAGCTGATCCGCCTGGGCCTGGCCAAGGTCATCGCCCGTCCGCCGCTGGACGAGCTGCGCGCCAGCCGCAGCCTGGCCAACTGGTCGCCGTGGACCGGAAGCGCCGGCAATCCGAAGCTTAAGCCGTTCGAGGCCATCCAGTTCGACGCCTCGGCCGAATACTACTTCCGTCCTGAAGCCCTGGTGGCGCTGTCCTACTACTACAAGGACGTCGACAGCTACATCGGCTGGAAGCAGAGCCCGGTCACCTTCGGCGGCCAGACCTACACGGTCGCCAGCCCGGCCAACGGCGGCAGCGGTCACATCCAGGGCGTGGAGGCGACGTTCCAGACGCCGTTCTTCTTCCTGCCGGGTCCGCTCAGCAAGTTCGGCATCTACTCGAACTACGCCTATGTGGAATCGAACCTGAAAGAGTTCTCGCCGGCCAACAATCCGCTGCGGATGACGGGCCTGGCGAAGAACACCGCCACGGTCGACCTGTGGTATTCGAACGCCGGCTTCGAGGCGCGGCTGGGCTGGAAGTACCACTCGCCGATGACCGTCATCTACGGCTGGAACGGCTCGGACCTGCAGACCCTGGAGACCGAGAAGACCCTCGACTTCAGCTCGTCCTACCAGATCAACGAGACGATCGGCGTCCGCTTCCAGGTCAACAACCTGACCAACCAGGAACTGCGGATGTACCGCGACAACGATCCCAACCGGATCGGCCGCTACGACAGCTACGGCCGTCGCTACCTGGTCGATGTCACGGTGAAGTTCTAATCCAGCGCCCGATCTTTCCGGCGATCGCCGGGAAGATCGGGCTTGGCAAGTTCTAGGGCGTCAACTTCCTCCCCGACGTTCCTTGCGCTGGGGGAGGGGGCCTTGCCTCCTCCCCTTCTTTTTGAGTTCGTGAGAGGCTTCCCCGATGCAGATCAATCGACGCCAGGCCCTGGCCGCCACGGCTGGCGCGGCGATGCTGGCCCGCTCGGGCGCCGCCGCCTCTCAAACCCTCTCCGCTCTCGCCGCCGTCGATCTTGGCCCGCGCGAGCGGATCTCCATGGATTTCGACTGGCGTTTCGCCCTGGGCCACGCCGCCGATCCCGACAAGGACTTCGGCTTCGGCGCCAACCAGCGCACCTACGCCAAACAGGGCGCCAGCGCGCCCAGCTGGTGGGTGGCCGCCGCCGCCCAAAAGGACTTCGACGACAGCGCCTGGAAGCCGGTGACCCTGCCGCACGACTGGGCCGTCGAGCTGCCGTTCGCCGACAACCCCGACTACAAGCCCTCGGGCAAGCCCGACGACGAAGACCTGCGCGCCGCCCATGGCTACAAGGCGCTGGGCCGTGAGTTCCCGCAGAATAGCGTCGGCTGGTACCGCAAGACCTTCGCTCTGCCGGCCTCGGACGCGGGCAAGCGATTGTCGATCGAGTTCGACGGCGCCTTCCGCGACGCGCTGGTCATCGTCAACGGCTACATCCTGGAACGCGAGGACAGCGGCTATTCGCCGTTCCGCGTCGATATCACCGACATCGCCAATGTCGGCGGCGACAACTGGCTGACCGTGCGGGTGGACGCCAGCCTGGGCGAGGGCTGGTTCTACGAAGGCGCGGGGCTCTATCGCCACGTCTGGCTGGTCAAGACCGCGCCGGTCCACGTGCCGCAATGGGGCGTCTTCGTCCGCGCCAAGGTCGACGGCACGATCCAGATCGACACCGACCTGGTCAACGAGGGCGACACGGCCCAGGCCTTCGAGGTCTCGCACGCGGTGCTGGACGCTTCCGGCAAGCCCGTCCTGGCCGTCGCTCCCGCCGCCGACCGCATCCCGGGCTGGGAGCGCCAGAGCCTGTCGCAGACCGTGACCCTGGCCAATCCGGTCCTGTGGTCGCTGGAGAACCCGCACCTCTACACCCTGGTCACCGAGACCAAGGTCGGCGGTGCGGTGGTCGACCGGTTCGTCACCCGCTTCGGCGTCCGCTCGATCCGCTTCGACGGCCAGAAGGGCTTTTTCCTCAACGACAAGCCGGTGAAGCTGAAGGGCAGCTGCAACCACCAAGATCATGCCGGCGTCGGGGCGGCGATCCCGGACGCCCTGCAGGTCTGGCGACTGGAGCAGCTGAAGTCGATGGGCAGCAACGCCTATCGCGCCTCGCACAATCCGCCGACGCCCGAGCTGCTGGACGCCTGCGACCGCCTGGGCGTCCTGGTCATCGACGAGACCCGCCGGATGTCCAGCGACCCCACCTCGATGGACGAGCTGGAGCGCCTGGTTCGCCGCGACCGCAATCACCCGTCCGTCATCCTGTGGTCGATCGGCAACGAGGAGCCCCAGCAGGGCACGGCGCGCGGCGCCAAGGTCGCCACGACCATGAAGCGGCTGGTCAATCGCCTGGATCCGACGCGCCTGGTCACGGCGGCGATGGACAGCGGTTTCGGCGAGGGCATCAGCGCCGTCATCGACGTGCAGGGCTTCAACTATCGCCACGAGAAGATGGACGACTTCCACGCCCGCTTCCCGAACATGCCGATCATCGGCAGCGAGAGCGCCAGCGTGGTCACCACGCGCGGCGAGTACGTCCGCGACGAAGCCAAGAGCTACGTTCCGGCCTACGACACCGACCATCCCTGGTGGGCGACGACCGCCGAGAAGTGGTGGAGCCACGCGGCCGAGCGGCCGTGGATGGCGGGCGGCTTCATCTGGACCGGTTTCGACTATCGCGGCGAGCCGACGCCGTTCAACCGCTGGCCCAGCATCAGCTCGCACTTCGGCGCCTTCGACACCTGCGGCTTCCCGAAGGACAACTACTTCTACTACCGCGCCTGGTGGCGGTCGGAGCCGCTGCTGCACCTGCTGCCGCACTGGAACTGGGAAGGCCGCGAGGGCCAGCCGGTCGCGGTCTGGGCGCACAGCAACTGCGACAAGGTCGAGCTCTTCCTGAACGGCAAGAGCCAGGGCGTGCGCGAGGTGAAGGCCAACCACCACGTCGAATGGTCCGTACTCTACGCCCCGGGCGTGATCGAGGCCCACGGCTACCGGAGCGGCAAGGTCATCCTGCTCCAGCGTCGCGAGACCGCCGGCGCGCCGGCCGCCCTGCGCCTGACCACCGACCGGTCGAAGCTGAAGGCCGACGGCCAGGACGTGGCGATCCTCAAGGTCGAGGTGGTGGACGCCAAGGGGCGGCTGGTCCCGCGGGCCGACACCTTGGTGCGCTTCGAGCTTTCGGGCGAGGTCGATGTGATCGGGGTCGGCAACGGCAATCCGACCAGCCACGAGCCCGACGTGGCGGCTCAGCGCAAGGCCTTCAACGGGCTGCTTCAGGCTATCGTCCGCACCCGGCGGAATCAGGCTGGGCGGGCGAGGGTGGTTGCGGTGGCCGACGGCCTGAAGAGCGCCAGCCTCGAGCTGGACTGCGGCTGACGCGCCGCACACTTCCCCCAAATTTCATGCACGCATGGGAGGCGACGGGCGGCGTAAAGCCGGCCGTTTTCGCGTGGGTATGTGCGTGGACACCGGTTTCCACGGGGCAATATAACGCAACCTTTGCGTGATTTGCGAAATGCGGCGCCTTTGCGGCGGTGCAATATGCGCCCTCAAACACCCGCCATTTGTCATAAAAATCATCCAAAAACGGCCTTGAAAAAAGATTGCTAGCGCTGTCAATTGGCCATTGCGGCGGTCGGCGACCAATGTTACCGCTAACTAGTCTCTCGTGCATTGGTTGTTCGCCAAGGACGGGAACGGGAAGAGCGGCCGGGAAATGCTTCCGGCTCGTAACAATAAACAGCGCCCCATAGAGGGCTAATTAGGGGGAACGGCTATGAAGCGACTTCGTCGCTTGCACGCGTCTGCCTCTTGCGTCGCCATCACGGCGGCCATGTTCGCCAGCCCGGTGTTGGCCCAGCAGACCAGTGACAATGCGGTTGACGAGATCATCGTCACCGGCATCCGCGCTTCGCTCGAGCGGTCGATCGAGATCAAGCGCAGCAACAGCGGCGTCGTCGACGCCATCTCGGCCGAAGACATCGGCAAATTCCCGGACACGAACCTCGCCGAATCCCTGCAGCGGATCACCGGCGTGTCGATCGACCGGACCAACGGCGAAGGCTCGCAGGTCACGGTCCGCGGCTTCGGCGGCGGCTTCAACCTGGTGACCCTGAACGGCCGCACCATGCCGACGGCCAACGTCGCCACGGTCGGCGGCGACCAGTCGACCGACTTCGCGGCCGGCACCAGCCGCTCGTTCGACTTCTCGAACCTGGCCTCGGAAGGCGTGACCACGCTGGAGGTCTATAAGACCGGCCGCGCGGCCATCCCGTCGGGCGGCATCGGCGCGACGATCAACGTCAAGACCCGCCACCCGCTGGACGCGCGCGAGCACGGCCTCACCGGCAGCATCGGCGTCAAGGGCGTCTATGATCAGAGCATGTCCGAGAAGCTCGAGGACACTTCGAAATACACGCCGGAAGTCTCGGGCCTGCTGAACTATCTCGACGAGAGCGAAAAGTTCGGCGTGGCGGTGTTCGGCAGCTACCAGAAGCGCAATTTCACCAGCCGCTCGGTCACCTCGAACGACTGGAACATCCGCACCTTCGCCCAGTTCAACGACCCGGCGAACGGCTTCGTGCGCAACGGCGGCGCCACCCAGATCACCAATGCGCCGTCGAACCCGAACACCCTGGTCGCGATCCCGAACGACAGCCGCTATCACTTCTCGCAAGGCCAGCGCGAACGGGTCAACGGTCAGCTGACCGCCCAATTCCGTCCGACCGAAAGCCTGACGATTACGGCCGACGCCCTGTACGCCGAGAACAAGTCGTACGAGCGCCGCAACGACAGCACGAACTGGTTCAACCGCCCGTTCGACAAGGTCACGTTCGACAATAACCCGGTCGTCGCCACCGCGGTCCTGCTGCAGGAAAACCTGAGCGGCACCAAGGACATGGGCTTCGAGCAGCAGTATCGCGCCAACACGGACTCGCTGAAGTCCTATGGCCTGAACGCCGCCTGGGACCTGACCGACCGTTTCCGCGTCAATATCGACGGCCATATCTCGAAGTCGGACTCCAAGCCGGGCGCGCCGAACGGCACCAGCTCGACCATGGTCTCCATCGGCGCGCCGATCATCTCGTCGCACTCGGTCGACTACAGTGGCAAGGTTCCGGTCCAGTCGTTCACGATCAACGACGCCGCCCCGCGCGGCAACGCCAACGGCCAGCTGGACGTGGGTGACCTGGGCAGCCAGGTGGGCCGCACCTCGGCGCAGCGCCAACAGCACGAGGTCAAGGAAGCCCGCATCGACTTCACCTACGACCTGGACGACAACGGCAGCCGCCTGGACTTCGGCGCCGATTACCGCACCTCGAAGATGACCCAGTCGACGACCAATACCGAGCAGGAACTGGGCTCGTGGGGCATCTCCAATCCGCGTGACGTCCAGCAGTACGCCGGCAATCTGGTCAAGGCCTTCTGCATGGCCTGCCGCTTCAGTGAGCTGGATCTCAAGCAGTCCGGTCCCGGCCTGGTCTCGTTCCGCGCCGACGCCGTCGACCTGCTGAACG
Source organism: Caulobacter segnis (assembly GCF_019931575.1). Lineage (NCBI taxonomy): Bacteria > Pseudomonadati > Pseudomonadota > Alphaproteobacteria > Caulobacterales > Caulobacteraceae > Caulobacter > Caulobacter segnis. Next base: position 1,241,864 of record NZ_CP082923.1, read on the forward strand.
CCCTGTCGCCGGTCTACACCGCTCGCGGCAACCCCGTGCGTGTCACCGGCCAGAACAACAACCGCGTCGACGAGGACATCGCCGCCGCCTACGGCCAGCTGACCTGGAAGTCCGAACTGGCCGGCCTGCCGGCCACCCTGGTCACGGGCGTTCGCTACGAGCAGACCAAGGTCACCTCGGTCTCGGCGGTGCGTACGCCGACGGCCATCGTCTGGACGTCGGACAACGACTTCCGGATCGACACGGCGGCGACCTATTCGCCGCTGTCGGGCAAGGGCAAGTACAACAACCTGTTGCCGTCGCTGGACTTCCAAGTCGACCTCCGGGACGACGTGGTCGGTCGCTTCTCGTTCAGCCGCACCATCGCGCGGCCGGACTACGGCAACCTGTTCGCCGCTCAGACGGTCAACGCGCCGGGCCGCCCGGTCGCCAACGGGGCTACTCCGCTCGGCACCAGCGGCAACCCGGACCTGGAGCCGCTGATCTCCGACAACTTCGACGTGTCGCTGGAGTGGTACTACAAGCCCAGCAGCTTCATCACCGCCGGCTTCTTCGAGAAGCGGGTGAACAACTTCGTCGGCACCGGCACGGTGATGCAGAACCTGTTCGGCCTGCGTGACCCGACGTCCGGCCAGGCCGGCACGCGCTCCGGTACGGCGGCGGCTCTGCTGCAGTCGATCGGCGCGGGCCCGACCGACGTCAACCTGTTCACCATGACCGCTCTGCTGCAGCAGAACGGCGGCTCGGCGGCGGCGGCGACGGCGCAGTTCCAGGCCAATCGTGGTCCTAGCGGCGACCTGAACCAAGCCTTCACGGACGCCATCCTGGCGGCCGTGGACATCACGGCCAACAGCACCGACCCACTGTTCAACTTCCAGGTCGCGCGTCCGATCAACAACCGGACGGGCAAGATCCACGGCTTCGAAATCGCCGCCCAGCACTTCTTCGGCGACACCGGCTTCGGTGTGTCGGGGGCCTATACGATGGTGCGTGGCGACGTCGCGTTCGACAACGGCGCCAGCCCCGGCCAGGACCAGTTCGCTCTGCTGGGTCTGTCGGACACGGCCAACGCCACCCTAATCTACGACAAGCACGGGATCTCGGCGCGCATCGCCTATAACTGGCGTGACAAGTTCCTGCAGGCCACCAATCGCGGCAACGACCGTAACCCGGTCTACGTCGCGCCGTTTGGTCAGCTGGACTTCAACGTCAGCTACGACATCACGCCGAAGCTGGCGGTCTCCCTGGAAGGCATCAACCTGACCAAGGAAAGCCTGAGGACCTATGGTCGGGACCCGAACCAGCTGTGGTTCGCCCAGGAACTCGACCGGCGCTTCCTGCTCGGCGCCCGCTACCGCTTCTAGGACCGGAAGTCTCCTAGGAACGAAGGAGGGGCCGCCGCGCTTGCGGCGGCCCCTTTCTTCCTTTGAAGTGCCTGTACCGAAGCGTGAGTGGGTCCAGATGAACCGAGTGCTGCTCAACAATGTCGACCACGCCGACCTACGCGTGATCGCCGGCCATGGCGCGGTCTTCGGCGACGCGATCAACCAGACCCTGGTGCTGCCGACCGAGTTCGAGGCGGTGCAGCGCGAATACCCGATCCTGATCCGCAAGGACGCCGCCGGCGCCTATCAGGCCGTGGCCCTGCTGGGCCTGGACCGCGACGAGAACCTGTTCCTGGACGAGACCGGCTGGAACGCCCGCTACGTGCCTGCTGTCCAGCGGCGCGGCCCGTTCTCGATCGCCCTGCAGCGCGACGACCGGGGCGGTGAGCCGCGACCGATGATCCATGTCGACCTCGACCACCCGCGCGTCAGCCGCGACGAGGGCGAGCGCCTGTTCCTGCCGGCGGGCGGCAACTCGCCGTACCTGCAGGGGATCAACCAAGCCCTGGCCCAGATCCACGAGGGTCTGGAAGTGGCCGAGCCGATGTTCGCCTTTTTCGAGGACCTGGGGTTGATCGAGCCCGTCGACATCGAAATCAAGCTGGACGACCAGACCAGCTACGAGGTGCCCGATGTCTTCACCCTGGCGCCGGATCGCCTGGCGGCCATGACGGGCGAGGACCTGGAGAAGCTGCACCAGTCGGGCCTGCTGCGCGCGGCGCACTGGATCATCTCGTCGATGGGCAACATCCAGGAGCTGATCGCCCGCAAGAGCCGCAAGCGGGCGAGCTTGGCATGACCGCCCTGGCCGCCCGCCGCACCCTGGAAACCACGGTGGCGACGCCCGCCGAGATCCCGTTCGACGCGGTGCTGGCTGGCCAGACGCCGATGCTGTTCAAGGGCCTGGCCCGCGACTGGCCGCTGGTCCAGGCGGGTCTCCGGTCCGGCCAGGCGGCCCGCGACTATATTCGCGCCCACGACCAGGGCGGCCGGGTGGTGGGCTACACTGGCGATCCGGCCATCAAGGGCCGGTTCTTCTACGACGAGACCCGCACGGCCATGAACTTCAAGGCCGAGCGCGCGCCGCTGGAGGCGTTCCTGCGGCGCATCGAGGAGGTCGAGGGCGCCAACGACGCGCCGTCGGTCTATGTCGGCTCCACCGACCTCGACGCCTATTTCCCCAGCCTGAAGGCGGCCAACGACCTGGGCCTGGGCCCCGACGTGTTCGGCTCCGAGCCGCCGATGGCCGGGATCTGGATCGGCAATCGCACCGTCGCGGCCGCCCACTGGGACATGTCCAACAACGTCGCCGTCTGCGCTGTGGGCCGGCGGCGCTTCACCCTGTTCCCGCCCGACCAGGTGGCCAATCTCTATCCCGGCCCGCTGGAGCCGACGCCCGGCGGCCAGGTGGTCAGTCTGGTCGATTTCGACAATCCCGACTTCGACGCCCATCCCGGCTTCCGCGAGGCGCTGGAGAGCGCCCAGGTGGCCGAGATGGAGCCTGGCGACGTGCTGGTCTATCCGGCCCTGTGGTGGCACCAGGTCGAGGCGCTGGAGCCGTTCAACGTGCTGGTGAACTACTGGTGGAACAGCGCGCCGGCCCACGCCGACACGCCAATGAACACCATGCTGCACGGCCTGCTCAGCCTGCGCGACCGGCCCGCGTTCGAGAAGCAGGGCTGGAAAGCCCTGTTCGACTACTACGTGTTCGGTCCTGCCGAGCGCGCCGGGGCGCACGTGCCCGAGGCGGCGCGCGGCCCACTGGGGCCGATCGACGAGATGAAGGCCAGACGGTTGCGGGCGTACCTGCTCGACCGGCTGAACCGATAAGAATGAAGTCCAGGGAGGATGGCGTGAGCGGTCAGATCGTGAAGAAGGTGGTGGTCGCCGGCGGCGGATCGGCCGGCTGGATGGCCGCCGCCGCCCTATCGCGCCAGCTGGGGCCGCTGCTGGACATCACCCTGGTCGAATCCGACGAGATCGGCACGGTCGGGGTCGGGGAATCCACCGTCCCGACGGCGCGCACCTTCAACGCCTTGCTGCAGTTGGACGAGCGCGAGTTCATGGCCGCCACCCAGGCGACCTTCAAGCTGGGCATCTCGTTCGAGAACTGGGGTGAGATCGGCGACCGCTACATTCACTCGTTCGGCAAGATCGGAAAGTCCAACTGGCTGGGCCACTTCCACCATTTCTGGCTGGAGGCCAAGGCCCAGGGCTTCGGCGGCGATCTGGGCGACTACTGCCTGGAGCTGAAGGCGGCCGAGCAGGACAAGTTCTATACCGACGACGAGTCGCCGGTGAACTTCGCCTACCACATCGACGCGGCGCTCTACGGCCGCTACCTGCGCCGGAAGTGCGAAGACAAGGGCGTCCGCCGCGTCGAGGGCAAGATCACCAGCGTCAGGCAACGGTCGGATGATGGCCATGTCGAGGCGCTGGTGCTGGAGAGCGGCGAGGTGATCGAGGGCGACCTCTTCATCGACTGCACCGGCTTTCGGGGCCTCCTGATCAACGGCGCGCTGGGCGTCGGCTTTGAGGACTATGGCAAGTGGCTGCCGAACGACCGGGCCTGGGCGGTCCAGACCAGCAGCAACGCGCCGCCCGGTCCCTACACCCGCGCCATCGCTCACAAGGCCGGCTGGCTGTGGGGCATCCCGCTGCAGGGCCGGGTCGGCAATGGCCTGGTCTATTCCAGCCAGTTCATGAGCGACGACGAGGGGCTCCAGATGCTCCACGACGTGGTCGAGGGCGAGATGCTGATCGAGCCCAAGCTGATCAAGTTCCGGGCCGGCCGCCGCCAGAAGGCCTGGGACAAGAACGTCGTCTCGCTGGGCCTGGCCGCCGGCTTCATCGAGCCGCTGGAATCGACGTCGATCCACATGATCATGATCGCGATCCACCGCCTGCTGCAGCTGTTCCCGTTCCAGGGCTGCAACGACTCGATCAGCGATCGCTTCAACAACCTCGCCAACGACGAGATCGAGAAGATACGCGACTTCATCGTCCTGCACTACAAGGTGACCGAACGCACCGACAGCCCGTTCTGGGACCACTGCCGGACCCAGGAAATCCCCGACAGCCTGGCCCATCGTCTGGCGCTGTTCCGAGAGAACGGTCAGGTCTTCCAGGCGCCGGGCGAGCTGTTCCAGGTCGACTCGTGGCTGCAGGTGATGCTGGGCCAGCGGCTGGAGCCGAAGGCTCACCACCACATGGGCCGCCTGATGCCGCCTGAGCAGTTGAAGCAGGCCCTGGACGATCTCAGCCGCAACATCGCCAGCGCGGTCGAGCGCCTGCCGCAGCACCAGGCCTTCATCGAGCGCTATTGCCCCTCGCCGCACGTTTACGGCGCGGCGGTTTAGGCCTCGACCGGGGCGAACAGCCTCTGCAGCGTGGCGCCGATCCGGGCCGCGGCCGGATCGCCATCCGCGAGGCCCATAGCCCGGAGTTCGTTACCCAGGCGGGTCCCGACGGCCAGCAAGGGGCGGCTCGTGACCTGGGCCTGGGCCAGGGCCTCGACCGCCTCGGCGTAGCGCGTGGCGTTGAGGGTTTCGAGCGCCCAGGCGCGGGCGGCCTTGCCCGTCTCGCGGCGCAGGGCCTCGTCGGCGACCAGGCGCTCCAGGACCTCGCGCAGCTCCTCCACGACGATCGCGCCGTCGATCTTGAACACCAGGTCGTCGGGCAGCTCGCCATAGAAACCGGCGCGCGCCACCACGGTGGGGCGGCCGCTGAGCATGCCTTCGCACGCCGAGCCCGAGGCGCCTTCCAGCACCGGCTTGCGCAGGGCGACCATGATGTCGGCCTCGTCCAGGCGGCGGTCCAGGGTCTCGTCGTCGACGGCGCCGTCGATGATCAGGTTCGCGAAGCCGGCCTCGGCGGCGACGCCTTCCAGCGCGGCGCGCTCCTCGTCCGAGATCGGGCCGACCAGGCGGTAGGCGCAGGCCTTCAGCGTGTCCGAACCGCCGATGGCGCGGATCACGTCGGCGACGCGCTTGTTGGGGTTCATCACCCCGACCGTGGTCAGGGTCAGTTGGGTCTTGGCCTTGGGCGGCCCCGGCGGCGTCGCGCGGTCAGGGCAGCACAGCGGCGTCACGGCGACCGGTCCGGGGACGACGGCCTCCAGCTTGGGCGCGTAGAACTTGGCGTGGGCCAGGGCGGCCTCGCAGCGGCCGGCCAGCCATTCGGTCATTGGCAGGTGCTTGGCGATCTCGCCCATATCCAGCATCTGGCCCGAGCGGACGGCCACGGCGTAAGGCTCGGCCACCGGGCCATAGGTCGCGACGATCTCGGCGTCGTGTCGGCGATAGTCCAGGCCGTTGTGGTGCAGCCAGCCCGAGAACAGGTTGTAGATATAGAAGTCGTGGAAGATCCCCAGGCACGGGGCGGCGTCCAGCACCGGGAACACGCCGGCGTGGAAGGGATAGTTGTCGCCGATATTGACGACCACGACGTCGAATTCGGTCCGCAGCTCCGACAGGTCACGGGTTCGCCAGTGCCGGACGGGCAGGGCGGTCGGATGCAGCGGTTCGCCCGGCTCGTCCTCATCCTCGCAGCGCAGGATCTCGATCTGATGACCGCGCGCGGCCAGTTGCTTCGTGACCTCGGCGCTGACCCGGCCGATCGACGAGCGCAGGACGAAAGGCGTGACCCAGCAGATCTTCATCACTCGGGTCCTAGCGGCGCAGTAGGCGACGTTCGGCGTCGCCGCCGGCGCGCACGAAGGCGATGTTGGCCGAGACCACCTTGGCGGCGGCCTTGGCGTTGGTCGGTTCGGCGGCGCTGGTCGCCTCGTCGATGATGTAGGCCTTGAAACCGGCGTCGGTGAAGGCCTTGAACCACTGGGCCGGGGTCTGGCCGACACGCTTGAGATGTTCTGGCCCGAATTCGGCGACGATGGCCAGGTCGGGGTTCTTGGCGATCAGGCCCTTCATGCCGGCCAGCACGTCCAGCTCGGCGCCCTCGACGTCGATCTTTACCACGTCCATGCGCTTGGCCGGGGCGACGTCGTCCAGGCGCACGACCTCGACCTCGACCGTGCGGGCCTCTTCGGTTTCGGGCAGGGCGTATAGCGAGCTGTGGCCGATGATGTCGCTGACGTGGAAGGTCAGACGGCCGGGCTTCTCGCCGACGGCCTGATCACGCACCTCGACCCAGGCCAGGCCGTTGAGATGCTTCATCTTCTCGAGGTTCGATCGCGGCACGGCCTCGGGTTCGAAGGCGATGACCTTGCCGGATGGGCCAGTGGCCCACGCCATCAGCAAGGTGAGCAGGCCGATATTGGCGCCGACGTCGGCGACCACCATGCCCGGCTGGACCAGGCGGCGCAGCACGTCGCCGGTGCCGGGCTCCAGGCCTCGGCTGGTGGCGTTGGCCAGCATGGTGACGAAGGTGGGCAAGGCGGTCGGGGCCAGGATGTAGCCGTCGCGCATGCGGATGGCCGTCGACTCGCCGTCGTAGTGGATCAGCGGCCGGGCCTTGATCTCCAGTTCGTCGAAGCGCGGCCCGAACAGGCCGGGGAGGCGGGCGAGGGCGACCCCGTCGCGCTCGGCCCTAGCGTCGAGCTGGCTCAGCGCGGCGGCGAGGCGCTCGTTCTGCCCCAGCAGCAGGTCCAGCCGATGCTCCACGGCGCGCAGGTCGGCCGACACGGCATGGAGGTGGTTACGGGTCTCGCGCAGCTCGTGCTCGACGCTGGCCTGCAGGTAGCGGCGGGCGTAGTTGGCGACCGGCGAGAGCACCGGCCCGAGCAAGCGGCGGGCGAAGCCGAACCGACGGCGCGGCGGCGGAGGCGGCGGAGCATGGGTCGTGGGCGTCTCGGCGTCGGGAGCGCGCATCGCGGCGCTGATCGCCAGATCCAGGCGGGCGGGCCTCAAGTCTATCCTTCCTGGGCGGGGCCTTTCGGCCTGCGCCTGTCCTGTTGGAGGAGCAATGGGCGCATCGACGCGACCCGTTTCCGGTCTAGAGCGTGTCGGGTCCGGATGGAACCATCCAGGGCGGATAAATGGAGCGAGCTGGCGGACCCGAGGCGCGCCAACGTTCGCGCCTTCGCCGCGAGCCGCCTAGTGCAGCAAGCCGCCGTTCAGGAACGCGCTATGGACGCCGATCAAGCTGAGTTCGCTGCCGTCGGCGAAATCGAACGTCATGGTCATCGCGTGGTCGAGCGCGCCGGGATTATGCATCAGATCGGCATCGACCATCACCACCTGCACGCCATTCATGTAGGTGAGAATGTTTTGCGTGTGCTCGGTGAAGAAACTGATGAACGACGTCACCAGATCCAGTGGCACGATGCCGGCGTTGATCGACGTCGCGTGGCTCTCGGGCTGATGCGTCGTCGTCTCGCCGCTGGAAGACGTGGACGTTTCGGACGCCGCCACGGGCGTCTCGGGGGCCGTCGTTTCGGTCGCCTGCGAGGTGATCGGCGCGGCCTGATAGTGTTCACCCCGCGAGATGATCTCGGCCAGCACGTCGGGCAGCTTGGCGACCTCGATCACCGTGATCTTCTGGGCGGCCGTATCGCCGACGAGGGCGCGCACCAGCTGCACGGCTTCGACATTGGGCAGGGCGCCCGCGCCGAGACGCACTTCCAGGGACCAGTTGGCCGCTTCATGGACCGCGGGCGCGCCCAGAGGCGACAGGTTCACCTGTTGGCGCGCCACGTCCGAGACGTCCTGTATCGCTTCAGGCGTCGAGAGCGACTCGCTTGCGTGCGGCAGGGTCGACAGCAGCGCCACTAGCGACAGCACCGACGAAACGGTTTGGGCCGACGTGCTCGCCAGCGCCTGGACGTGGTCGCTGGCCAGCGCGAGGTCGCTGCTCTCGGTGGCGATAGTCATCGAGGTCGGGCCGCTGAAATCCAGCGCGGCGGCGGCCGAGGCCAGGGCCGCGCTCGCCGCCGGGTCCAGGGTCGAGGCGTCGACGCTGAAGTCCGAAGCGAGCAGGGCCGCGGCCAGAACCATCACCGCCTGGCTGGCGGGCAGTTGAACAGTGTCGTAGGTCGACTGGGCCGCGCCGGTCGCGACCGCGGCGGCGCCGCCGGTGAGGCTGGCGCTGGAGCTCGAGGTCAGCAGGGCCGGGCGGGCGTGAGCGGGGGCGTTGGCGGAGCCGGTTTCGGCCGCGCGGGCCTCGCCAGTCTTGAAGAAGGCGGTGCCGACCACGGCCACCAGCAGGGCGGCGGGGTGGATCGAGATGTTGTCGCCACGGTCCGAACGGCGGATCAACGGGTGACGCGCCACCATGTTGCGGACCAGGGACGAGAAGTCGAAGCCGCGCGCGATCTCTTCATAGGCGGGGCCGGCGATCAGGTACTCACCGTCGATGCGCGCGAAGTGGATGACCACCTCGCCGTCATCGGTGCGGTAGAAGACGAACCAGGGCTCGTTCTCGTCGCTCAGGCCCCGATCGGTGCCAACACGGATACCCGCGCGCATCAGAGCGGCTTCGACGCGATAAAATTCGGCCAGCTCCTGCTGGCTCCAATCCGCCGGGGCGGGCGCGAATCGCGGCGTACGCTGGAAGAACGAGAGGACTTGCGCGGCCATGTCGGCGGAGGGTTCCCGCGAAATAAAGTGAGCTGGCGACCCGCCAGCGAGGGCAAGCTAGCCGAACTACTCTTCGTTGAACAGGATTTCGTAGGTGATCGGATCGTAGAACCGCATCAGTTCCCGCACGAACGTCCTTTCCGGAACGTTAAGCGCTCGCGCCCAGTCGCGGTAGCGGTCCGGCGGAATGCGGCCACGACCTGTCTCCAGCTGCGAGATGAAGGTGTAGTAGTCGGCTCCGACCTTGGCCGCCAGTTGGCGTTGCGACAGGCCGGCGGCCTCGCGCGTTTCCTTCAGCCAGCGACCACCTTCGCGTCGAAGGTCTTGAACCTCCGGGGCGCTGCGACGTTGAGGGTTGCCATACATTATAAAGTCTCGCGTCCCCGCGCACGAGCGCGGAGCGCTGTCGCTCGTCCCTCGCAGGCGTAAAATTCCTACGTCCCATATACCCCTTCATTGGCGGGGGTACAAGGAACGCGACATAGGAAAATGCTATACCGGTTAGAAAAATGCTGTACCCCCTGATTTCGGCTATTGTCGACGTATGACGTTTGCTCTATAGCCATCGCTGCTCCCATGCGCGCCACTCGGTCGCAGGGGGTGTGGGATTATCTTTGGGAGACAAGCCAAATGGCTTATAACGTCACTCAGCTGACGACGTTCTTCACGAACGCCAATGCTGGCACCGCGCCGACTGCCGCGCAAACCCTGACCCTGCAGGCTCTGGCCAACCAGAACGCCGCGGGCACCTTGACTAACGACCAAGCTCTGGCTTCGACCGTTGACCTGGCCTCGGACACCACGACCGCCGTCAGCGTCGGCACCTATCAGTTCTTCCTGGGCTTCGCGCCCAGCCAAGCGGGCCTGACCAGCCTGAACAGCGCCTATGTCGGCACGGGTTCGCAAGCCGGCCTGAACGGCGAAAACCGCTTCATCGCTCAAGCGGTGTCGCTGGCCCTGCAGAACACCACGGCCAAGGCTTCTTTCGCGGCTTCGTACGGCTCGCTGAGCGTCGTTGACGCCACGAAGGCCGCCTACAACATCATCATCGGCAATAGCGCCGCTGCTGCTGCCGGCATCAACGTCGACAACTCGGTCGCCTACCTGACCAGCGCGACGTCGATCGCCTACTACACCGCCTTCGTGAAGGCCAATGTCCCGGGTCTGACGACCCAGGCCGACATCGACCTGGCCGTCAAGGCCGCCATCGTCGGTGAAATCCTGTACGCCGCCACGACGTACAACAACGGCGCTGGCCTCGGTTCGTACGCCACGGCTTCGACCAACCTGATCAAGGATCTGGCTGACGACGGCGCGCTGACGGCCAACAACGCTGCGGGTATCGACCTGTTCGCCAGCTACGGCCCGGGCGGCGTGGGTTCGACCCTCGCTCTGACCACCGGCATCGATGGCGTGGTCGGCACCAGCGGCAACGACACCATCACCGGCACCAACACCACCGTGACCGGCCTCGACACGATCGACGGCGCCGGTGGCGTTGACACCGTGAAGCTGGGTGACGTGGCCGGCGCTGGTCTCGACCTGAGCCTGCTGACGGTGAAGAATGTCGAGAAGCTCGAACTGACCTCGGTCAACGACCTGAAGTCGAACGCTGCTGACGTGTCGGGCTGGACCGGCCTGACCTCGGCGTCGTTCTCGCTGAAGGCCACCACTGGTCAGACGATCACCGCGGCTTCGACCACGGCTTTGACTGTCAGCAACACGACCGCTTTCGGCGTTACCGTCGTTGGTAGCGGTGGCGCTCTGTCGATCTCCAACGGCGCTGGCGCTGTTGTGGTCGGTGGCACTGCGGTCGCCAACGGCATCACGTCGGCCACGGTCTCGGGCGGCACGACCGTTGCGATCACCGACCGTTCGGGCGCCTCGGCGGCTGTCGGCTCGACGCTGACCAAAGTTTCGGTTGACGGCAACACGGGCACCGCGACCCTGACGGGCGACGGCCTGACCTCGGTTTCGGTCTCCAACACCACGGCCGCGACGACCGTCGTCAACACGACCGCTTCGCACGCTCTGACCGTGACGGCGAACAACGTGACCGGTGGCGCCACGATTACCGACGCTACCGCCACCAGCGTGACCCTGAACACGGTGACGAAGGCTTCGAACGTCAACCTCGACCTCGACCTCGCCACCAGCCTGACGGTCAACGCCGGCGCCACGACCACGCTGACCACCACGGCTCTGGCCGCTGATGACAAGCTGAAGACCCTGACCCTGACCGGCGCTGCCGCCGTGACCGCCGACGTCTCGGGCATCAGCAGCCTGACCTCGGTGGACGCTTCGGGCAACACCAAGGGCGTGAACGTCACTCTGGACGCCACCACCTCGACCTTCACGGGTAGCGGCGCTGCCGATACCCTGACGATCGCGGCGGCTCCGACGAAGGCCATCGCTGGCGGCGCCGGCACCGACACCCTGGTGCTGAACGTTGCTGCGGGCACCTTCTCGAACCCGTCGCTGAACGCCAACATCTCGGGCTTCGAAATCCTGGGTCTGGGTACGGCCGCTACCGGTTCGTACAACGCCACGGGCTTCGCCGGTCTGTCGATCGCCAACGCCGTCGCTGGCGCGGTGACGTTCACGAACGTCGCTGCCGGCGCTGGCCTGACGATCTCGGCCGCTCCGACCGCCGCTACCACGGTCGTTCTGGCCGACGCGTCGGGCACCAGCGACACGTTCGCCGTGACGCTGAGCTCGGCCGCCGCGATCGCTGCTGGCAGCGTGACCCTGGCCGGTGTTGAAACCGTCACGATCAACGCGACGGACACCGACACCACGGCTCACACCGACACGATGACCCTGGTCGCCACCTCGGCCACCAAGCTGACGGTCACCGGTTCGGCGGGCCTCAACCTGACCAACACGGGCAACACCGCCCTGAAGACGGTTGACGCCTCTGCCAACACCGGCGGTCTGACCTATGTTTCGGCCGCCACGACCGGCTCGACCTCGATCACGGGTTCGGCTACGGCCGTGAACAGCCTGACGGGTGGCGTCACTGCCGACACCATCGTCGGTGGCTCGAAGGCTGATACGATCACCTCGGGTACGGGCCTCGACATCCTGACGGGTGGCGCTGGCGCTGATACCTTCGTGCTGTCGTCCAACGCTGCTGGCAACACCTACGCGACGATCACCGACTTCGCGGTCGGTACCGGTGGCGACACCATCAACATCGCCTCGCTGGTGTCGGAAGCTGCTATTGACGCGACCGCGACGAAGATCACGAGCCTGAACGCCGATACTGCCGTGTTCCAAGACTACCTGGACGCTGGTACGGCCGCTACGGACGTGACGACGGGCAACACCTCGCACGTCAAGTGGTTCGTGTACGGTGGCAACACCTACGTCGTGATCGACAACTCGGACGCCGCCACCTTCCAAAACGGTGCCGACCAAGTGATCAAGCTGACGGGTCTCGTCGACCTGTCGACCAACACCGCGACCGCGACCACCTTCGTCGGCGCCTAATCGCCGTCAAGGTTAGTCGATGTTTCGACCGGGCCGCCCCCCGAGAGGGGGGCGGCCTTTTCGATTCAACTCTCTTGCAGACGCTACAGCCTTGTGATCTTACGCCGCGCGGCGGAGTGGTTCATTTTCCGCCACAATTTCGTGGTCGAGACGCGACCTAAGTTGTTACTGTATACGGCTCGCCATACGGCGCGACGTTTCGAAGGCTCCAGATGATCTTCAACCGTTCCGGCGCCGCGCCGACCATTCTCGACAAGGCCGTTGGGGTCGCGAAACCGGCGGTGATCACCGCCATGGTCTTCAGCTTCTTCATCAACATCCTGGCGCTGGTCAGCCCGCTGTACATGCTGCAGGTCTATGACCGCGTGCTGTCCAGCCGCAACGTCTCCACCCTGGTGGCGCTGACCTTGCTCTGCGTCTTCCTGTTCGTGGTCTATGGCCTGCTGGAGGCGCTGCGCACCCAGGTGCTGGTGCGCGGCGGGCTGAAGTTCGACGGCATGGCTCGCGATCCGATCTTCAAGGCGGTGCTGGATTCGACCCTGACCCGGCGCGGGCCGGGCGGTCAGGCCTTCCGCGACATGGACCAGGTGCGCGAGTTCATGACGGGCGGGCTGATCGCCTTCTGCGACGCGCCCTGGACCCCGGTCTTCATCGTAGTGTCCTGGATCCTGCACCCCTATTTCGGGGTCCTGGCCATCATCAGCTGCTTCGTGATCTTCGGCCTGGCGGTCATGAACGACCGCTCGACCAAGAACCCGATCCAGATGGCCACCATGGCCTCGATCGCGGCCCAGAACGACGCCGGCTCCACCCTGCGCAACGCCGAGGTCATGAAGGCCATGGGCATGTGGGGCGGCCTGCAGCAGCGCTGGCGCGTGCGCCGCGACGAGCAGGTGGCCTGGCAGGCCGCCGCCAGCGACGCCGGCGGCGCGGTGATGTCGGGCATCAAGGTGTTCCGCCAGGTCGTCCAAACCCTGATCCTGGGCGGCGGGGCTTATCTGGCCATCCAGGGCAAGATCTCGGCCGGCTCGATGATCGCCGGCTCGATCCTGGTCGGCCGGGCGCTTGCGCCGATCGAGGGCGCCGTGGGCCAGTGGAAGGGCTTCCTGGGCGCCCGCAGCGCCTGGGATCGTCTGCAGGTCACCCTGCGCGAGGAAAAGGACACCTCGGAACACATGCCGCTGCCCGATCCGCGCGGCGTGCTGTCGGCCGAGGCCGCCTCCATCTTGCCCCCCGGCGCTCAGGCCCCGACCATGCGCCAGGCCAGCTTCCGCATCGACGCCGGCACGGCCGTGGCCATCGTCGGCCCCAGTGCGGCGGGCAAGTCCTCGCTGCTGCGCGGCATCGTTGGTGTCTGGCCCTGCGCCGCCGGCGTCATCCGCCTGGACGGCTACGACATCAAGCAATGGGACCCTCAGAAGCTGGGTCGCCATATCGGCTATCTGCCGCAGGACATCGAGCTGTTCTCCGGCACCATCGCCCAGAACATCGCCCGATTCACCGAGTTCGAGGCGCAGGAGGTCATCGAGGCCGCGACCCTGGCGGGCGTGCACGAAATGATCCAGTCCCTGCCGCAGGGCTACGACACGCCGATCGGCGAGGGCGGCGCTTCGCTGTCTGGCGGCCAGCGCCAGCGGCTGGCCCTGGCCCGCGCTGTGTTCCGCATGCCGGCCCTGCTGGTCCTGGACGAGCCCAACGCCAGTCTCGACCAGCTGGGTGAAATGGCCCTGATGGAGGCCATGAACCGCCTGAAGGCGGCCAAGCGCACGGTGATCTTCGCGACCCACAAGCTGAACCTGCTGGCGCAGGCCGACTACATCATGGTGATCAACCAGGGTGTCATCTCTGACTTCGGCGAGCGGGATCCCATGCTGGCCAAGCTGACCGGCGCGGCGCCTCAGGCCCCGCCGCCGGCGCCCACGCCGATCCGCGCCAACTGACGACTTCGGTCCGTACATTTTCTCGAGGCCGCCTCCAAAGCGCGCCCATCAGGCTGAAAACAGAATGAAGCCCCCCAAGATCAAGCGTCCGACGGACAACTTCAAAGGCGTGGCCCGCATCGGCTACGCCATCATCGCCTTCACCTTCGTCGGCATGCTGGGCTGGGCCTACTTCGCTCAGATCGACAGTGCGGTCATCGCCAACGGCGTCGTCTCGGCCGAGGGCAATCGCAAGACGATCCAGCACCTGGAAGGCGGCATCCTCCGCAAGATCCTGGTGCGCGAAGGCGAGAAGGTGAACGCCGGGCAGCTTCTGTTCGAGCTGGACGCCACCCAGGCCAACGCCGCGGCGGGCATCACCAAGAACCAGTACGTGGCCCTGAAGGCCATGGAGGCGCGGCTGCTGGCCGAGCGCGACCAGCGCGCCACGATCAGCTTCCCCGCCGACCTGCTGGCGCAACGCGCCGATCCGATGGTCGCGCGCGCGCTCGCCGACGAGCAGTCCCAGTTCCTGGAGCGTCGCCAGACGATCCAGGGCCAGGTCGACCTGATGAACGCCCAGCGCGACCAGTATCAGAGCGAGATCGACGGCATCGACCGCCAGACCCAGGGGCTGAAGGATCAGCTGGGCTTCATCCAGGACGAGCTCAACGACCTGCGCAAGATCTACGACAAGGGTCTGGTGCCGCGGCCGCGCCTGCTGGCGCTGGAGCGCGAGCAGGCCTCGCTGTCGGGCTCGATCGGTCGCCTGACCGCCGACCGCTCCAAGGCCGTGCAGGGCGCGGCCGAAACCCAGCTGAAGATCCGCCAGATCAAGCAGCAGTTCTTCGAAGAAGTCAGCCAGAGCATCACCGAAACTCGCGTGAAGCTGGCTGAGGTCACCGAGAAGGAAGTCGTCGCTTCCGAGGCCCAGAAGCGGATCAACATCGTCTCGCCGGTCAGCGGTACGGCCCAGAACCTGCGCTTCTTCACCGAAGGCGCCGTGGTGCGTCCGGCCGAGCCGCTGATCGACATCGCGCCCGATGACGAGGCCTTCGTGATCCAGGCGCACTTCCAGCCCACCGACGTCGACAACGTCTATCCGGGCATGGTGACCGAGGTCCGCCTGCCGGCGTTCCACTCGCGCGAGATCCCGATCCTCAGCGGCAAGATCCAATCCATCTCGCGCGACCGGCTGTCCGATCCCGACGGCAAGACCTCCTACTTCCTCGGCATCGTCCGGGTCGACGTCAAGCAACTGCCCAAGCCGCTCCGGGCCAAGGTTTCCGCCGGCATGCCCGCCCAGGTGATCGTGTCGACGGGTGAGCGCTCCGTGCTGCAGTACCTGTTCTCGCCGCTGCGCGACACCCTGCGGACGACCATGCGCGAGGAGTAGCACCCGGGTTTCAACGTCCTGATTTGCAAGGCTTTTCGGAATGCGGTCGTCGGAGGCGGAAATGTCGCCGCCGCCGCTTTCCAATCGGCCCCAATAGTGTAGTCAGGACCCTTCGTTGTTACTGGAGTCGATAGGCGCGTGGCGAAGACGGCTTTGATCACCGGCATCACCGGTCAGGATGGGGCGTATCTCGCCAAGCTGTTGCTGGAGAAGGGCTACGTCGTTCACGGCATGCTGCGTCGCTCGGCCTCGGCCGACGTGATCGGCGACCGCCTGCGCTGGATCGGCGTCCATGACGACATCCGCTTCGAACTGGGCGACCTGTTGGATGAGGGCGGTCTCGCGCGCCTGCTGCGCCGTGTGCAGCCCGACGAGATCTACAACCTGGCGGCCCAGAGCTTCGTTGGCGCCTCGTGGGACCAGCCGCACCTGACCGGTTCGGTCACGGGGCTGGGGACCACCAACGTCCTGGAAGCCCTGCGGATGGAATGCCCGCAGGCCCGCTTCTACCAGGCCTCGTCGTCCGAGATGTATGGGCTGGTGCAGCATCCGATCCAGTCGGAGACCACGCCGTTCTATCCGCGCTCGCCCTACGCGGTGGCCAAGCTCTATGCCCACTGGATGACGGTGAACTACCGCGAGAGCTACGGCCTGCATACGTCCTGCGGCATCCTGTTCAACCACGAGAGCCCGCTGCGCGGCATCGAGTTCGTGACCCGCAAGGTCACCGACGCGGTGGCGGCCATCAAGCTGGGCCAGCAGAAGACCGTCGAGCTGGGCAACCTGGACGCCAAGCGCGACTGGGGCCACGCCAAGGACTATGTCGAGGCTATGTGGCTGATGCTGCAGCAGGAGGTCGCCGACGACTATGTGGTCGCCACCGGCAAGACCTGGACGGTGCGCCAGATGTGCGAGGCGGCCTTCGCCAGCGTCGGGTTGAACTATCAGGATCACATCACGATCAATCCGAAATTCCTGCGCCCGGCCGAGGTGGACCTGCTGCTGGGCGACCCGTCCAAGGCCAAGGCCAAGCTGGGCTGGGAGCCCAAGACGACCATGCAGGAAATGATCGCCGAGATGGTCGAGGCCGATATCGTACGGCGGTCGCGCAACTGATGGGCGCCACCCTCGCCATCGGGGGCGTCGTCATCATCGGCGGCGGCGGCCATGCCAAGGTGGTCATCGAAAGCCTGCGGGCTTCGGGCCGCCGGGTGGCGGCGATCGTCGACGCGGATCCGACGCCGCGCGAGGTGTTGGGCGTTCCCGTGCTCGGCGACGACCTCAAGCTTTCCGAGCTGAGAGAGCAGGGGCTTTCCGAGCTATTCGTGGCGATCGGCGACAACCAGCTGCGCGAGAAACTGGGGCGCAAGGCCCGGGCATTGGGCTTTTCCCTGGTCAACGCCATCCACCCCTCGGCGATCATCTCGCCGACCGTTCGGATCGGCGAGGGGGTGGCCGTGATGGCGGGCGTGGTGATCAACGCTGAAAGCCAGATCGGCGACCTGGCCATCGTCAACACCGGCGCTGTCATCGATCACGACTGCCGCCTGGGCGCGGCTTGCCATTTGGGTCCGGCCTCGGCCCTGGCCGGCGGCGTCAGCATCGGCGACCGGGCCTTCCTCGGCGTCGGCGCGCGGGTCATCCCGGGCGTGACCATCGGCGCGGACGCCATCGTCGGCGCCGGCGGTGTCGTCGTGCGCGACCTGCCGGAGGCTGTCCTGGCGGTCGGCGTGCCGGCCCAAATCAAAGGAGAGCGTTCTTGACCCGTCCGCCGCGTATTTCCGTCGCCGCCCCCAGCCTGGACGGCAACGAGCGCGACTACGTGCTGGAGTGCCTGGACTCGACCTGGATCTCGTCGGTCGGCCGCTTCATCACCGATTTCGAGAAGGCCTTCGCCGACTATTGCGGGGTCAAGCACGCCATCGCCTGCAACAACGGCACGACGGCCCTGCACCTGGCGCTGGTGGCCCTGGGCGTGGGACCGGGCGACGAGGTGATCGTGCCCAGCCTGACCTATATCGCCTCGGCCAACGCCGTGACCTATTGCGGCGCCACCCCGGTGCTGATCGACAACGACCCGCGCACCTTCAACCTGGATCCGGCCAAGCTGGAAGCGCTGATCACGCCGCGCACCAAGGCGATCATGCCGGTGCACCTGTACGGTCAGGTCTGCGACATGGATCCGATCCTGGATGTCGCCAGGAAGCACGGCCTCAAGGTCGTCGAGGACGCCGCCGAGGCGGTCGGGGCGACCTACAAGGGCAAGATGTCCGGCGCCCTGGGCACGTGCGCGACCTTCAGCTTCTTCGGCAACAAGATCATCACCACCGGCGAGGGTGGGATGATCACGACGGACGACGATGAGCTGGCCGCCCAGATGCGCCTGCTGCGCGGCCAGGGCATGGACCTGAACCGCCGCTACTGGTTCCCGGTCGTCGGCTTCAACTATCGCATGACCAATATCCAGGCCGCGATCGGCTTGGCGCAGCTGGAGAGGGTCGACGAGCATCTGGCTGCTCGCCAGCAGGTCGTGGCCTGGTACGACGAGAAGCTTTCGCGCCTCGGCAACCGGGTGATCAAGCCGCATGTCGAGGACACCGGCCGCCACGTGTTCTGGATGTACACGGTGCGCCTGGGCGAGGGCCTCGCGATCTCGCGCGACCAGGTGATCAAGGATCTGGACGGGCTGGGGATCGAGAGCCGCCCGGTGTTCTATCCGATGCACGTGATGCCGCCCTACGCCCATCTGGCGACCGGCGACCTGGCGAACGCCGAGGTCTGCGGCGCGGACGGCCTGAACCTGCCGACCCATGCCGGCCTCTCGGAGGCCGACATCGACCGCGTCATCGCCGCGCTCGACCAGGTGCTGGTCTAGCCGATGCGCATCGTCCTGCTGTCCTCGATCGTGCCGTTCATCAACGGCGGGGCGCGCTTCATCGTCGAGTGGCTCGAGGAGAAGCTCGTCGAGGCCGGACACCAGGTCGAACGCTTCTACCTGCCGTTCGTCGACGATCCGAACGAACTCCTGCATCAGATCGCCGCCTGGCGGATGATGGACCTGACCCAGTGGTGCGATCGGGTGATCTGCTTCCGGCCGCCGGCCTATGTGGTGGATCATCCGAACAAGGTGCTGTGGTTCATCCACCACATCCGCACCTTCTACGACCTGTGGGACACGCCCTATCGCGGCATGCCCGACGACGTCGAGCATCGGGCGATCCGCGACAACCTGCGGGCGCTCGACACCCGGGCCATCGCCGAGAGCCGCGCGGTCTTCACCAATTCCCAGGTGGTCGCCGACCGCCTGAAGCGGTTCAATGGCCTGGACGCCACGCCGCTGTATCCGCCGGTCTACAAGCCCGAGCGCTTCACCCACACCGGCTATGGCGACGAGATCGTCGCCATCTCGCGCCTCGAGCCGCACAAGCGCCAGGCCCTGATGATCGAGGCCATGCAGCACGTGAAGACCGGCGTGAAGCTGCGCCTGGCCGGGACCGCGTCCAGCGCCGAGTATGGCCGCCAGCTGGTCCAAATGACCAAGGACCTGGGCGTCCAGGATCGCGTGATCCTCGAGGACCGCTGGATCAGCGAGGACGAGAAGGCCGAAATGCTCAAGGCGGCGCTGGCCGTCGCCTACCTGCCCAAGGACGAGGACAGCTATGGCTATCCGTCGCTGGAAGGCGCCCACGCTCGCAAGGCGATCGTCACCACCACCGACTCCGGCGGCGTTCTGGAGTTGGTCGAGCATGGTCGCAACGGCCTGATCAGCGAGCCCGATCCGCGGGCGCTGGCCGAGCAGTTCGACCGCCTGCACGCCAACAGGCGGGGCGTTGAAACCATGGGAACCGCCTCGCTGAACCGGCTGGCCGAGATGAAGATCGACTGGAGCACCGTCGTGGAGCGGCTGACGGCATGAAGGTCCTGGTCGTCAACAACGCCGCGCCGTTCCAGCGTGGCGGCGCCGAGGAACTGGCCGACCATCTGGTCCGCCGGCTGAACGCCACGCCCGGCGTCCAGTCAGAACTCGTCCGCGTACCGTTCACCTGGGAGCCCGCCGAGCGCCTGATCGAGGAGATGCTGATCTCCAAGGGGCTGCGGCTGCACAATGTCGACCGCGTGATCGGCCTGAAGTTCCCGGCCTATCTGATCCCGCACCACGACAAGGTGCTGTGGCTGCTGCACCAGTTCCGCCAGGCCTACGACCTTTCGGAAGCCGGCCAGAGCCACCTGGATTTCGACGAGAAGGGGCGGACCGTGAAGGCGGCGATCAAGGCGGCCGACAACGCGTGTTTCGCCGAGTGCCGCCGGATCTACTGCAACTCGCCGGTCACCCAGAACCGGCTGATGAAGTTCAACGGCGTGGCCAGCGAGGTGCTGTATCCGCCGCTCAATGACGGCGAGCTGTTCACGGGCGGCGACTACGGGAACTATGTCTTCGCCGGTGGCCGGGTGGCGGCGGGCAAGCGTCAGCATCTGCTGATCGAGGCCCTGGCCCTGATCCCGAACGGCCTACGCCTGGTGATCGCCGGTCCGCCGGAGAACCAGGCCTATGCCGATCGCCTGACCAAGCTGGTCGAGGACCTGGACCTGACGGACCGCGTCGACCTGCGCTTCGGATTCCATCCGCGTGAGGACATCGCCCGCTGGGCGAACGACGCCCTGGTCTGCGCCTACCTGCCGTTCGACGAGGACAGCGTCGGCTACGTGACCATGGAAGCCTTCGCCGCCGGCAAGGCGGTGCTGACTGTCACCGACTCCGGCGGCCTGCTGGAAATCGTCAACGAGGACACCGGCGCGGTGGCCGAGCCGACGCCCGAGGCGCTGGCTCACGCGTTGGTTGGTTTAACGTCCGACAGGGCGCGGGCAATATCGCGAGGGGCCGCGGCGCGTGACCTCTGGCGCAACAAGAATGTCACATGGGAGGCGACAGTGCGTCGCCTTCTTGATTAAGCCATAAACATTGGGTTGAACGCCGGTCTCCGGCGGGCGCCGTGGAAGTCTGGAAAAATGCGAGTGTTGTCGAAAGTTCTGTCCGTCCGGTCCTCCGTGATCGCCATGGCCGTCGCCATGGCCGCCTCGGGCGTCGCCGGCCTCGCGCACGCTGAGAGCCTGGCCGACGCGATCACCGCCGCCTATCAGAGCAATCCCAACATCCAGGCCCAACGCGCGGCCATGCGCGCTCTGGACGAAAACTACACCCAGGCCCGCGCGGCCTACGGCCTGCAGGGCAGCGCGCAGGTCTCGGAGGGTTATTCCTACGCTCGGGGGCCGCAGACGCGGCCGCTAGGGGGGGGCGCGGACGCGACCAGCCAATCTACCGACCTCTCTGTCAGCCAGGCGCTCTACACGAACGGCCGTTACGCCGCCCGCCTCGCCGGCGTCGAAGCCCAGATCAGAGCTTCCCGCGAGAACCTGCGGCGGATCGAGATGGACCTGCTGGTCAAGGTGACCAACGCCTATGTGTCGGTGCGCCGTGACCGCGAGGTGCTGCGCATCAGCCAGGGCGGCGAGACCTTCCTGCGCAAGCAGCTGCAGGACACCGAGGACAAGTACAGCGTTCGTCAGGTGACGCTCACCGACGTGCAGCAGGCCAAGGCGCGTCTGGCGTCGGCCAGCACCCAGCTAGCGAACGCCCAAGCGCAATTGAACGTCAGCATCGCCTACTATGCGTCTCTCATTGGCCATCTGCCCACCGATCTCGAGCCCGAGCCGGACATCGACGGTCTGCCCGCCACGCTGGATGAGGCCTTCAACCAAGCCGAGGAAGCCAATCCGACGCTGAACGCGGCGCTTTTCACCGAAAAAGCTTCCCGCCTGGGCGTCGCCGAGGCGCGGGCCCAACGTCTATTCTCCGTCTCGGCGCGCGCGGACTATCGCAATGCACCCTATCTTCCCTACAGCGCCAAGGAGTCCAACCGCTCCAATACGCTGAACGCGTCGATCACCCTGAGCCAGCCCCTGTTTTCCTCCGGACAGCTGAACTCGCAGGTCCGCCAGTCGATCGAGGAAAACAACCGCGACAAGCTGCTGATCGACGACGCCCGCCGCAACATGGTGCTGGGTGTCTCGCAGTACTGGGACCAGCTGGTGGCCGCGCGTAAGGCGCTGGTCAGTCAGGAAGAGGAAATGAAGGCCGATACGATCGCCTTCTACGGTGTTCGCGAGGAAGAGCGCTTCGCCCTGCGTAGCACCATCGAGGTGCTGAACGCCCAGGCCGAGCTGCAGAACGCTCAGATTGGCTTCGTGCGCGGCCGCGCCAACGAATATGTCGGCCGCCTGCAACTGCTGGCTCAGGTCGGCACGCTGGAGGTCGGCAATCTGGCCCCGGGCGTCGCGTCATACGACCCGGCGCGGCACTTCAAGAAGGTGCGCTACAAGGGCATGCTGCCGACCGATCTGATCGTTCAGAGCCTCGACAAGATCGCCCTGCCGATGGAGGCGAAGAAGCCGGAGGCCGGTGACACGACCCCGATCCGCCCGCCGTCCAGCGAGCTGCCAGCCAAGCCGATCTCGGCCGATCAGATAAAGCCGCCACAGTCGATCAACGAGTTGCCAGCGCTGAGCGATGACGCGCCCGTCAAGACCTCGCCGAAGAACTAGTCGAGAGGCAGCAGGGCGCGGGTCATCCGCAGCCAGGCGTCGCGATCGAACGAGACGTGGCCGTTGCGCGCTGTCGCGGCGGCCATGTCTCCGCGCAAGGCGTCGTCGCCGATCATCCGCGCCAGCTTGACGGCCGCGTCGTCGACATCGGCGTCGGCCCAGCGTCCCACGCGGTAGATGGCCCCGTCGCCCTCGACCGCGATCAGCTGGAAATCGACCAACTGGCTCGACGCCGGATCCATGAACTCCACGTTCGAGGACCAGCCCGTGGCCAGGGTGGGTTTGCCCAGCCAGATCGCCTCGGCCAGCAACAGCCCGTAACCCTCTGACCGGTGCAGGGAGAGGATGATGTCGCTGCTGGCGGTCAGCAGGGCCATGTCGTCGGCGGACAGGCTTTCGGTCATCAGGCGGATCGACGGATCGCCCGCGACGCTTTCCCGTAACGCCTCGAGGGTCTCCGGATAGAGGTCCGCGCCGACGATCTTGCAGACCAGCAAGGCCGGCCTGTCCGTCGCGGTCCGCGCCTTCCGGAACGCCTGGAGGGCGGCGTAGGGGTTCTTGCGCTGGGCGGTCGAGCGCAGGTCGAACGCGATCAGCACCACCACCACGCCTTCGGGAAAGCCGAAGCGGGCGCGGTCGGGCGCGGGGCGCGGGTTCAGATAGAGCGGGTAGGGAGCGGGCGAGACTTTCACGCGGGCGGGCGCGATCTTGCGGATGGCGTCAGCGGCGAAGGCCGACGGGGTCCAGACCTCGTCGACCAGGTCGAAGGCGGGCGCCCAGTCGGCGGGCGCGTCTTCCAGCTCCCAGGCCCAGTAGCCGATGTGGCGGCGGCCCTCCAGCGGACGCCCCTCGGTCGCGCGGGCCCAGCGCAGCAACTCTGGTGGGTTGATGTGCGAGATGACCATGCCGCGCTCGCTGGCGGCGGGGGGCGGAAAGGCGACGGGTAGGTCGATGGGAAAGCCCACCTCGGCGGACAGGTCGATCGCGCGCGTGGCGAGACCCGCGTCGGCCAAGCCGCGCGCCAGCATGCGCGCGCCCTCGCCCAGGCCGTGCACGGCGCCATGGAAGCCGACGACGGTGACCGGGAGGGACGGGGGCAGGCCGCGGCGCCGGGCGCGGCGGCGCGCTCGCGCCTGGGCCTTCCGTTCGGCCCGCGCCTTGGCTGCCCGCGCCGCCTGCTCGGCCCGCGCCTTGGCCGCTCGGTCGATGGCCTCGGACGTGGCCCTGAACGCCGCGCCCGGCGCGCCGGCGGTCAGATGCGCGGCGCGGCGGACGGGAACAGGCAGGCCGCGCCAGAGCGCGAGGAGACGGGATTTCATACTCAAGCCGGGGCGGGTCGAACGAGAGGGAAACCTATAGCGATTTGAGACGTTGAAAGGCCACGGGAAAGGCGCGGTCCGTCATGGACCAAGCGCCGGCGTTGGGCTGCTGGCAACGAACAATCGAATTTTCTGATCGGGGCAAACGACGGGGGGACCTGTGTCGACCGAATGGAACGCCGGCTACGTCACGGACGTGAACTACACCTTCGGCTATTACGGAGAGCTCAACCCGCTCCGTTGCCGTCTGCCGCTTCTGATGATCGGCCGCCACGCGCCTAAGATCGAGAACGCCTGCGAGCTGGGCTTTGGCCAGGGATTGTCGGTCTCGATCCACGCGGCGGCGCAACCAGGCGTCAACTGGTACGGCACGGACTTCAACCCCGCCCAGGCGTCCTTCGCCTCCGAAATGGTCCGTCTGGCCGGCGCCGAGGCCAAACTCTATGATCAGGCGTTCGCCGAGTTCTGCAATCGCCCGGACCTGCCGGACTTCGACTTCATCGGCCTGCACGGTATCTGGACCTGGATCTCGGACACCAATCGCGGCGTACTGGTCGACTTCATCCGCCGCAAGCTGAGGCCGGGCGGCGTCCTCTACATCTCCTACAACACCTTGCCGGGCTGGTCGGCCTCAGCGCCGATCCGCCACCTGATGAAGCGCCACGCCGATGTCATGGGCGCGCCTGGGCAGGGCGTCATCGGCCAGACCGACGCGGCCTTGAATTTCATCGAGCAATTCTTCGCGCTCGATCCGATTTACGCGAAGGCCAATCCCGGCGCGGCCGAGCGGCTGAAGATGATCAAGGGGCAGGACCGCCAGTATCTGGCCCATGAATATATGAACCGCGACTGGAACCCGATGTACTTCGCCGACATCGAGGATTGGCTTGGCGACGCCAAGGTCGGGTTCGCGACGTCGGCCCACACCCTGGACAATCTCAACGAGGTGAACCTGACGCCCGCGCAGGCGGAGTTCATGCGGAACTTGCCCGATGTCTCGCTCCGGGAGACGATCCGCGACTACTGCATGAACCAGCAGTTCCGGCGGGACTACTGGGTGCGCGGCGTGCGCGCGCTTGTCGGTCATGAGCAGTTGGCGGCGATGCGTGAAGAGCGCGTGGTGTTGACCGTGGCCCGAGAAGACCTGCCCGCCAAGGTGCGCGGCGTGAAGGGCGAGGCCGGTCTGATCGATGCGATCTATCAGCCGATCTACGAGTTGCTGCTGGACTACAAACCCCACACGATCCTGGAGTTGGAGACTCACGTCGGCGGCAAGAGTGTCACGTTCACCCAACTGAACTCAGCGTTGTCGATCCTGCTTGGTCTCGGCGCGATCCAGCCCGCCGCGCCGGGGCGGGACGTCAGCAAGGCCAAGGCCCGGACTCAGGCGCTTAACGAGGCGATCGCGCGCCATTCGCTGTCGGTGGGTGATATCGCCTATTTCGCGTCACCGGTAACGGGCGGTGGGATTCCGGCGCAGCGCTTCCACCAGCTCTTCTGGCTCGGCAAGCAGAACGGCGGCAAGACGCCGACCGATTGGGCCGAGGCCGCGTGGTCTGTGCTTCGAGCGCAAGGGCAGGTCCTCCTCAAGGAAGGTGTCGCCTTGCAAGGCGAGGATAACCTGACCGAACTCAAATCGCAGGCCGAGCAGTGGGGTTCCAAGGTCTTGCCGGTTTGGACCGCCTTGGGGATCTAAGCCTTCTCGCTTAGCGATAGTGCGGCTTGAATGGGTCGGCGTGACCGCTTTGGCGACGGCTCGAGCCGATGGGCGCGGCGGGGATGTCCGGAGAGTGATTGCTAAATCTTCGAACGCTTTCAGACGGAATAGGTGCGAGTGAAGAATGTAGTTTGGGGTGTCTCGTATAGATTGACCGAATGTCTAGTGTTCAAAGCTCGGCCTTGGCGAAGATGATTGCGCTATAATCCCGCGTTCCAGAACTCTATAAATGAAAGATCCTGGAGGCCCTCGCTCCCCTGGCGTGGCCGGCCTTCGATATTTCGGCCGTTGTCGTGGGAATCTGCCGCGAGCGTTGCAATATCGGAAGTTGCAAGGCGAATTCACGACGAAATGTCGAATTCCCGAAGCAAGGTGGTTGCGAAACGCCGGCGGTTAAGGTATGAAGAACTTGTCTACCCACAAGACTTCCCATTAGCCCCGCCGGAGACTCTCGTCACCGGCGGGGCTTATCGCATCTGGGGTCATGGTGTTCGCGGCGAGATTAACGCCGCGCGTGGGGCGGCGTTCCTCTGGCCAAGCTTTTCAGAACTCAAATGCGGTGTTCGCCCTAGATCCGGTCTTCCGGCGGGGGCGGGTTCAGGCGCGTCAGGTGGGGGCCGTGCACGACCGGCTGGCGTTCCAGGATCTGGCGCACCTTGCGCACGGCCGTGGAGGCGCGGCTGCGACGCTGGCGCCAGAGCAGCAGGGTCATGGCCCCCAGCGTCGCCGCCAGGAATGGCATCGGACCCAGCAGCCAGACGGCGGCCGCCAGCGCGAAGTAGTAAGCCCGCACGCCGGCGTTGAAGGCCGACAGGGCCGGATTGAGGATGCCGCCCGCGGCTTCAGCGTACTCGGCCAGCACGGCCGCCGGAGCCCACATCGGCGCGGCGCCGATCGCGGCCAGGCAGTAGTTCATCTGGCGGATCGACCAGATGAAGTCGAGCAGCCCCCGCGCCAGGGCCACCAGCACTAGGCCCAGCTTGATCTGGAACATCATGGGCGAGGTCTTGGCCAGCACGGCCAGGCCCTCGACGCTCTTCCAGGCGCTGTCGCCGCCGAACAGCACCCCGGCCGCGGCGGCGATCAGGATCAGGTTCGACGAGGCGAAGAAGCTGGCCGAGTTGATGGCGTGACCCAGCAACTGCCCATCCAGCAGCGCGATTTCGCGCACCGCCATCTCCTGCATCCACCGGCGGCGGATCACGGTCATGTCGGTGTTCAGCACGCCCCCGCCTTCGCCCAGACGCTTGAGCAAGGGCTCGTAGAGCAGCCAGCAGGCGGCGAAGACGGTCAGGACGAGGGTGTCGAGCAGATGCATGGGCGAAATCTAGACGGCCGCGGAGAGTCGGAAAACGGGGTTCAGTCCTCAATAATCAGACTATTGCGTCCAGTGTCCTTCAGGATGATCGAACAGAGCAGGCCCAGGGTCATGACGCCAGCGACATAGAAGTAGAAGGTGCTCTCCATGCCGCCGTGCTTGAAGGCCAGGGCGACCATCTCGGCCGTGCCGCCGAACAGCACGTTGGCCAGGGCGTAGGGCAGGGCCACGCCCAGGGCGCGGATGTGGGCGGGGAACATCTCGGCCTTCACCACCGCGCTGATCGACGTGTAGCAGGACTGGAACGCCATGCCGGCCAGGATCAGGGCCAGGGCCGTGGTCACCGAGGCGGTCTGGCTGATGCCGGTCATGATCGGCCAGATGGTCAGGGCGCCGCCGCCAAAGGCCAGGATCAGCATCGGCTTGCGGCCAAAGCGGTCCGACAGCCAGCCGGCC
This sequence comes from Caulobacter segnis, assembly GCF_019931575.1. NCBI lineage: Bacteria > Pseudomonadati > Pseudomonadota > Alphaproteobacteria > Caulobacterales > Caulobacteraceae > Caulobacter > Caulobacter segnis. The sequence continues at coordinate 1,269,001 of NZ_CP082923.1, forward strand.
AACGGCTGCAGCAGCATGAAACCGATCATGCTGAGCGCGCTGACCTCGGACGCCTGACCCTTGCTGAAGCCGGCCGTGTTGACCAGGAACTTCTGCATGTAGGTCGTGTAGACGTAGAAGGTCAGCGAGCCGCCGGCCGTCAGGCCCATGATCAGCAGGCTCTCGCGCGGGTGGCGGCGGATCAGCGGCACGATCAGCGAGACGAAGAACAGCACCAGGAACACCGCGCCCAGATATTGGCCGGGCTTGGCCAGCGGACCGGTGGTGACGCCCAGCGCGCCGGCGATCACGGTCAGGGCCAGGAAGATCCCGGCGCTGGCGACCTGGCCGCGCGACAGGGTCTCGCGCTGGGCCGGACGCTTGAAGGCGATGCTCTCCTCCAGGCCCCGGCGGATCCAGAACACCACCACGGCCAGCAGGGCGCCGATCACGAACGGAACGCGCCAGCCCCAAGCCTTCAGCTCGGTCTCGGGCAGCAGTCGTTGCAACACGATCAGCACGGCCAGGGCCAGCAGTTGGCCGGCGATCAGGGTCACGTAGTGGAAGCTGGACCAGAAACCCCGGCGGGCCCTGCCGGCCATCTCGCTCATATAGGTGGCGCTGGCGCCGTACTCGCCGCCGACCGAGAGGCCCTGCAGCACGCGGGCGAAGAGCAGGATGGCCGGGGCCCACAGGCCGATGGTCTTGAAGCCGGGGGTGATGGCGATGATCAGCGCGCCGCCGCACATCAGGGCGACCGACGCCGAGAGGGCGGCGCGACGGCCCGCGTGGTCGGCGTACATCCCCATCAGCCACGCCCCGATCGGGCGGGCCACGAAGCCCAGGAAGAACACGGCGGCCGCCTGCAGCAGCTGCACAGTCTGGTCGCCCTTGGGGAAGAAGGCCGGGGCGAAATAGAGGGTAAAGGCTGCGTAGGCGAACCAGTCGTACCATTCGACCAGATTGCCGGCCGAGCCGCCCAGGATGGCCTTGGCGCGGTTCAGCGGCGAGAGGCGAGCGCCCTCGGCGCCTGGCCCCGCATCGGCGGTCGCCGTCATGTGAACTCCCCCTCCCCGTTTGGAGGGGGAGCTTAGGCGAACGCCGTTCTAGGGCAATGCTAGATCCTGCCGAGCAGGACCAGGATGATGATGATCACAAGGATCAGGCCGAGGCCGCCGCTGGGGAAGTAGCCCCAAGAGCGGCTGTGACCCCAGGTCGGCAGGGCGCCGATGAGGGCGAGGATCAGGATGATGATGAGGATCGTGCCGAGCATGGTCCGAAGTTTCCCTCCAATCCGCGTCCGCCACCTTGGCGACGCTAGGTCAGGACTTCGGAATTCGCGGCGACGCTTATCGGTTCCGTGCCGTTTGGTTCCCCGGGAGAGCCCTTAGCTTTGAATGAAATCATTCAAAGCGCTCGGAGGGCTCTCAATGTTAGAGTCGAGCTTGATCATCCCTTTGGATGGCCCCATCCAAAGGGGGGCGGTTCTAGGCCGGCGTATCTTCGGCTTTGCTCAGGCGGATGGCCCACAGGGCGCCGATCACGCCGCCCTTCACGCGCGGCAGGGTCAGTAGGGTCAGCAACGCCAGCGCGGTCACGCATACGGGGACCACGAGGAGCGGCGGACCTTCCCAGACCCAGGGGAAGAACAGCAGCGGCGCCACGACCAGGTGGCCGATCAGCAGGATGGTGAAATAGGCCGGGCCGTCGTCGGCCGGATAGCGCGCGAGCTCGTGGCCGCACGCCTCGCATTCGGGATCGACCTTCAGGTAGCGCATGTACAGCCGCCCGTCGCCGCAGTTGGGGCAGCGGTGCAGGAGGCCTCGCTTGAGACCGGTGAGCAGGGGAGACGCGGACTGGGGCTCTGACATGGCGCTCATATGCGCCTTCGGGCGCGTTGAGAAAAGGGCGACTTGCGGTCGCACGGCGACGTTTTGTCCGAGGTGGCGGTAAGTAACGCTGAACTAGTTCGTGGCGCCTTTCGCGTCATCGGCATGAAACCGATATTCGGGTGCTCTTCGGGAATGATCCTGGTTAATGAAGGATATCTCTCGGATCGATGTTCCGGGAATCCGAGTCCTCGATCCGAGGTTGCCGGAACTGTCCAGAGCGACGCGACGTTGATCGTCTGTTCTGGAAAGGCGAGGCGAGACATGGCCGAGGACACTCAAAAGCCCATCGAAGGATCTTTGCGGCCGCCCCGGGCGGGCGAGGCGGCGTCAAAGGCCGAGCACGCGGTTCGCCACGCCCCGGAGGGCGCCGTCGCCCCGCACGAGAAGCGGACGATCGGCGCGGAAACCTCGCGGGAAGAGGACGCCTAGCGTCCCCTTCTGAGCTATCGCCCTGGCCTAGTTCTTGGCGTCGCGGGCGGCGCCGCTGACGGCCTTGCCGGCGGACGCGACGTCGCGGCCCGCGCCTTCGATGGTGTTGCAGGCCGAGACCAGCAGGGCGGCCGCGGCGGCGGCGAGGACGACGATCTTGCGCATGAATTCAAGCTCCACTTCTGAAAGCGCGGGACCTTAACCGTGGGGGGCGCCGAGCTTCAAGGGCCCGACGCCTCTCATGGTCAGCGAATTCGGCGGATCGAGCTGAAGCGGTCGTTCTGCTTATTGGGCAGCACGCCGGCGTCGTAGTCGTAGCGCCAGCAGCGCCCCTGGAAGTAGGCGTGCTCGCAGAACTCCCATTGGCCACGCATCACCCGCAGCGACGAGATGCGGTCGTTGAAGCCGATCCGGGTCAGGTCGGGCTCTTCGCCTCGGATCGGCCGGGAGTCGCCGCCGAAGTCGCGATGCTCGAACACCACCAGGTCGACGCCCCAGCGACCGCGACGATCGTCGCGCCGGTCGTCACGGCGGTCATAGCGGTCGTCGCGCCGATCGCCGCCATGGTCGCGGTCCTGGGCGAAGGCGCCGGTGCTCAACAGGGCGACGGCCCCGCAGGTGATCAGGAAAGCGGTCTTGCGCATCATATCGTCTCCTTGGCGACGAGGCCGTCTGTTCGAAGGTCTCGCTTCGATGTGGAGCCAGCTAGCCGCCCGCCAACTGAACGGCGCCTGAACGGCCAAGGTTCAATGCGCTTGGCTTCGTCGCGCCGACGACCGGTTTGGGCGAACCTTGCCGAAACTTCATGATAACGCCGTTCGTCGAGGCCTCGGGGCCTGCTACGACAGACGCCACAACAGGGAGGAGGCGCGCTCATGGCTCGCATGCAGTTGGTTTCGGCTCTGGCCGTTGGTGTTCTGGCCTTCGGCGCGCTGAGCGCCGGCGGCGTGGCGTTCGCCGAGGTTCCCGCCAACATCGCCAAGGCGCTGGCGGATCCTTCGCGCCCGGCGGCCGATACGGCTCGCGACGCCGCGCGCCATCCGGGCGAGGTCCTCGCCCTGGCCGAGGTGAAGCCGGGCGACACCGTCGTCGACTACATCATGGGCGGTGGTTACTTCACGCGCCTGATCTCCGCCGCCGTGGGCCCGAACGGAACCGTCTACGCCTACCAGCCGGCGGAGTTCATCAAGTTCAAGGCCCAGTACGGCGAGGACCAGAAGGCCGTCGCGGCGGCTCTGTCGAACGTGAAGCCGCTGAACGGTCCGATGGCGGCCCTGGACCTGCCGGACAACGTCGACGTCCTGATCACCGTCCAGAACTATCACGACATGCACCTGAAGCCGTTCCCGGTGGACATGGCGGCCAAGGCCAACGCCGAGATCTTCAAGTCGCTGAAGCCGGGCGGGGTGTTCCTGGTCATCGACCACGCCGCCGCCGCCGGCTCGGGGATCACAGCCGCCGACAGTCTGCACCGCATCGACATCGCCGCCGTGAAGAGCGAGGTCGAGGCCGCCGGCTTCAAGCTGGAAGCCGAGAGCCCGCTGCTGGCCAGCGCGGCGGACCCGCACACGGCCAGCGTCTTCGACCCCGGCATTCGCGGCAAGACGGATCAGTTCATCCTGAAGTTCCGCAAGCCCAAGTGACAGCGAAGCTGTCATCCCGGGCGGCATAGCCGACCCGGGATCCAGGGGCTAGGAGGCCCGAGCCTCCGCGCCCATGAAGATCACCTTGGCGCCCTTGTTCACGGCCGAGCCCAACTCGGCCGCGTCCCAGTTGGTCAGGCGCACGCAGCCGTGCGAGGCGCGCTTGTTGACCAGCTTGGGGTCGGGCGTGCCGTGGATGCCGTAAGTGTCCTTGGTCAGGTCGATCCAGGTCGAGCCGACCGGGTTGTTGGGGCCGGCCTTGATGGTCAGCTTGCCCTTGGGCTTGCCGAAGGTCAGGCGCGACGGGTCATAGGTGTAGGTCGGGGCCGGGGCCAGGGTGCGGACCGCCCACTCGCCGGACGGGGCGGGGCGTTCGGTGCTGCCCACCGTGGCCGGATAGACCGCCAGCTCGACGCCGTCCTTGTCGAAGGCGCGGACCTGGCCCAAGGCCTTGTCGATCTCGATGCGCTCGACCTTGCGATCCAGCGTGTCCGCGCCGGCCGCGACCACGACGATCGTCGTCCCCGCCGCCGCGAAGTCGGCGCCCGGATTGAGCAGCTGCAGCAGCGCCTCGTCCATGTGGAAGCGCTCGGCCAGCGCTTCCAGCGGTGTGTGGTAGTTCATCGCCGGCAGCTGGGCCATCGCCTCGTAGTCTTCCTTCGGCAGTTCGGGGGAGAACGGGCCGGCCACGTCCTGGGCGGTGATCTGGTAGTCGACCAGCACCGGGCCGCCGTCGCCGGCCGTCAGGGTGTCGACCAGTTCCTGGGTGATCTCGCCCGTGGCGGCCAGGTCGCGCGACGCCTGGAAAGCCTTGATCGCCAGGGTCAGGTTCGTCCCTTCGCGGCCATCGATGACGCCGGGCGAAAAGTGGGCGCGGTCCAGCAGGGTCTGGACCCGGACCAGCAGATCGCGCTGGGCGTCGGGGCCGGTCGCGGCCGGATCGAAGGCCGCGGCGTTGATCGCCTGGGCGATCGGCGAGGTGGCGGCCGCGGCCGGCGGCGCGGGGACCACCGGAGTCGGCGCCGGGCTCTTCTGGGCGGTCTGGGCGGGGGCGGGCTTGGCCGGTGGTTTGTCGTCACAGGCCGAAAGGGCCAGCACGGCGATCAAGGCGAAGCGGGAAACCAGACCGGTCATGCGGACTCCGAACAGGGCAAAGAGCGGGAACGACTCTCCTGTCTCAAGGCTTGAGCCATGGCGTAGTTCCACCACTCGCGAGGATCGACTTGAAGGCGCCGCGCCGTCTGCTCTTGGGTCTGGGCCTGCCGCTGCTGGCCATCGGCGGCTTCTGGCTGTGGGTCTACTGGCCGTCCGGCGCATCGTCTCCTAGGCCGGCGGGGGCGCATGACGAGGCCAACTATCTGCCGTCCTACGTGCCGTCGGTCGACCCGCCCGCGACGACGCCGCCTCTGGTCGGTGGTGTCGAGCGCTGCGACGGGACCGATGCGCCCGACACCGCCGCCGCCGTCAACGCCGCCTCGCTGTCGACCCTGGCCTGGACGCCGTTCGGCAAGCCCGAGACCGGTTGGGAGATCTACGCCCCACGCATCGCCGCCGAGATCGGCACGACCTGCGGCCCGGGTTCGAACGGCTTCGCCTCGGCCCTGGCCCGCTGGCAAGGGGCGCACGGCCTGCGCCAGACCGGTGTCGTCGATCCCGAGATGTTCGCCGCCATGCTGGTCCGCTGGCATCTGGCGCGGCCGTTCGTGCGGACCAATCGCGACGGGATCTGCCCCGGCGCGCCGCCCGAGGCCAATCTGGCGCTGGCGAGGCCCGAAGAAAGCTACGGCGGCAAGGCGATCCGCCTGCGGCCGGGCGCGCTGGAGGCCTATCGGCGCATGCTGGGCGAGGCGAGGGCGGCGGGCGTGCTGCATCGCCCCGACGCCTTGCGGATCTTCTCGGGCTTCCGCGCGCCGGACGCCGACGCCCAGCGCTGCGCGCGCGATCGCAACTGCCAGGGCCTGATCCGCACCATCTGCTCGGCCCACCGCACGGGCCTGGCCATGGACGTGGTGATCGACGCCGCGCCGGGCTTCGGACCCGACAGCTCGGCCGACGCCAACCGGCTGGCGATGGCCCGCTCGCCGCTCTATCGTTGGATGGTGGTCAACGGCGGCCGCTTTGGCTTCGTCAACTACGCCTACGAGCCCTGGCACTGGGAGTGGACGGGCGAGCCGCTGCTGCCCGGCGTGCCGATCGCCAGCCTGCCCAAGGACGGCTCGGAGGCCTTTACGGAACCTCCGGAAGGCTCCACCGCTGGAAAGCCGGCCGCAGCTTCAGGCGCTCGTAATAGGCGCTGACCGCCGGCCAGGTCTCGTGCGCGATCGGCGAGAACAACCAGCGATGCACCGACAGGCCCAGCACGATGTCGGCCAGGGTGAATTGGTCGCCGGCGACATAGCAGCCGGTGTCGACCAGCCGCGCGCTGAGCAGGCCCATGGCCGTGTTCCAGGCCGTCACGCTGGCCTGGATCTGTTCGGCATCGGTGAAGCCCGGCGTCTTGCGGACCAGCCCCGCGAAGGCGTAGCGCCAGGCCGTGTTCAGCTCCGTGGCCTGCCAGTCCATCCACTGGTCGACCAGGGCGCGCTGGCGACGGTCGTCCGGGAACAGCGGCGTGCCCGCGCCCACGTAGCGGCAGATGGCGTTGCTCTCCCAGACCGGCCCGTGCTGGTCGACCAGCACGGGGACCAGGGCGTTGGGATTGAGCTTCATGAATTTCGGGTCGCTGGTCGGCGCGAAGCCCTGGCCCCAGTCCTCGCGCTCATAGGCGAGCCCCAACTCGTCCAAGGTCCACAGCACCTTGCGGACATTGATCGACGAGGTGCGGCCGAGGACCTTGGGGATCGTCATCGGGTCATCCAGGGCTTTGACTTGCCGGTCGGGGCGGCGGCGCTCGCGCGCTCGACCTTGCCGCTGGAGGCCTTGGGGCCGTGGCCGTGCTTGCCCTGGGCGGCCTTCTTCAGGCGCAGGGCGCGCTGCATCGGCGTTTCGTCCGCCGGAGGATCTGTCTTGTCGGTCATCAGGGCGATGTAGGCCTGGAATGGCGCCTTGAGAAGGCCGCGCTTGAAGGTCAATCTGGAAAGATGTCGTTCCGTCGTTCGGTTCCCGTGCTGATCGCCCTCGCCGCCGCGCTCGCGGGGGCGCCGGCGCTGGCGCGGCAGTCGGCGCCGAAGGCCGAGCCCAATGAGGTCTCGCCGGTGCTGATCCTGCCGCCGACCTTGCCGCCCAAGCTGGTCTCGACCTATCCGGCCCAGGACCAGACCGTGGCCCCCGGCGTGCTGATCCTGAAGGTCGCCTTCGACCAGCAGATGTCGCCGACCAGTTGGAACTACGCCCCGGCGGAGGGCGCAGAGCCGATGGACTGCGTGAAGACGCCCCGGCTGCTGCCCGACCAGAAGACCTTCGTCCTGCTGTGCCGGGTGCTGGCCAACCGAACCTATGGCGTGACCCTGAACGCCCAGCGGACGGGCGGATTCGTCAACCTCGGCGACAATCCCGCCCAGACCGCCGCCCTGACCTTCAAGGTCGACTCCGACGCGCCGATCACCACCGTGCGGCGGGCCATGGAGGCGGCCAAGCTGCTGCCGGACCAGATGCCCGTGCAGGACGCGCCGATGGCGGTGGCGTCGGGAGCGGGTCGCTAGCTCAAGCTTCTAGCGCGCGCCTGCGCCTTGCCGCATCATCGTCCGATGACGGGGGAATCGAACGGGCGCGACTGGACGGGGGCGGACCTCGCGGTGGTGGTTGGCGACTATGTCGCCCAGCTGGAGAAGACGCTCGCCGGCAAGCCGGTCGACCGCGCGACCCACGACCGCACCGTGCGCTTCGTCACCGGCAAGTCGGACATGCCGATCAGCTGGAAGCAGGGCGAGATCTCGGCGGTGCTGTCGCTGATCGGCCTGCCGACCCTCAAGGACATGCCGCCCCGCTGGTCTTATGACGAGGCCGTGCTGGAGGCGGTTGAGGCGCAGCTGGCGGCCAAGCCCAGCCTGCTCAGCGTCGCCGTTCGCCCCGCCGCCCTGTTCGCCGCGCCGCCGGCCGTTCCGTTGATTGAGGCGGCTCCGCCCAAGCCGATGCCGATGGACGAGCGGCTGGTCCGCGCCATACGGCGCTTTGACATGTCCTCCCGCGAGGCCGAGGACCGCTTCCTGCGGGGGCTGGGCGTGACCAGCGTGGTCACCCACGAGGCCCGCCGCCTGTCGGAGCGCGGCCGCCCGGACCTCGCCGCCCGGGTCCGTCCCGCCAATGGCGGCGACCCCGAGGGCTGCGACGTGATCGGCTTCGGCCTGGACGAGAGCCCGCGCCTGCTGGTGGTCAAGACCACCCTGGCCGGTGAACTGGCGCCGTTCGCCCTCAGCCAGGCCGAATACGCCCTGTCCGACGCCCAGCCGGACGCCTTCCGCATCCGCCGCGTCTACGACCTGCTGGGCGAGGCGCGCTTCTACAGGCTGAAGCCGCCGTTCGCGTGAGGCGGCAAAGAAAAAGGCACCGGCCTTTCGACCGGCGCCCAGGCAGCCTTGGCAGGTAGGCTCGGCTCTAGAAGGTGTAAGACGCGCCCAGGAAGAACTGGCGGCCGGTGGTGCTGAACACCCGCTGCGAGCGGCGTTGCTTGCCGCTCCACTGGTCGGCTTCCTGATTGGTGATGTTCAGGGCGTCGAAGGTCAGCTTCAGCTTGTCTGTCAGCTTGTACGAGAGCGAGGCGTCGACATTGGTCGTCGCGTAGCTGCCGTTCGCGTCCGGCACTTCCGACTTGAAGGGCAGGGCGGTCAGGTACTCGTCGCGATAGGCCACCGAGACGCGGGCCGACAGCTTGTCGTCCTCGTAGTACAGGGTGGCGTTCACCGAGTGCGGCGAGACGTTCAGGAACTGGTCGTGGATCTGCGTCGCCGGGGTCGTGGCCGTGCCCGTCGACAGGTAGTAGAGCACCGAGCTGTCGACATAGGTGTAGTTCAGCATCGCGCCGGTGTGGCGCAGGAGCCCGGGCAGGAAGCTGAAGGGCTGCTGGTAGTTGATTTCCAGACCACGGATGTAGCCGCCCTGGGTGTTGCGCGAGCGGGTCACCAGATAGGGCGTCGAGGCGTCCTGGCCGGCCGGCAGCAAGGCCAGCGGCAGGCCGGTCGAGCCATAGGCCTCGGTCGTGGCGATCGTCTGGATCGAGCTCTCGATCTCCTTGTCGAACACCGTGGCCGACAGGATCACGCCCTCGCTGGGATACCATTCCAGGCTGAAGTCGTAGTTCTTGGCGCGATAAGGATCCAGGAACGGGTTGCCGATCGAGGCGGTCTGGGCGCCGAAGGTCGTGTTGACCGAACCGCCCGGCGTCAGGTTGCCGAAGCTGGGACGGGCCATGACCTTGGCCGCGGCGAAGCGGGCGACCAAGTTCTCGCGCACGTCCAGGGCCAAGTTCAGCGAGGGCAGCCAATCGCTGTACTTGTTGTTGACCGTGATCTGCGAGGTCAGCGAGGTGTAGCCGGTGGCGTCCAGGTCGGTCTTGACGTAGCGCACGCCGACGTTACCGCGCAGGCGGCGGCCGTTCAGGACCTCGGTGTCGAAGTCGGTCTGCAGGTAGGCGGCGGTGTCCTTCTCCTGGACCTGGCGATTGTTGCCCAGGGCCGAGTTGATGGCCAGGGTGAAGTCGCCGTACTTGTTGGCGCAGTTGCACAGCAGGCCAAGCTTGCTGATGTAGGCGTCGACGTCCGGCACCACCCAGCTGGTCACGGAGCCGGCCGGCAGGCCCAGCTGCTTGCCGAAGCCCGTGATCGTCTCGCTCAGCGGGGCCGAGCCGGGGAAGTCGGCGGCGAACTGGGCGAAGTTGAACGGGATGGTGCCCGTGGCCGTCACGCCGGTCGCGCCGTTGTTGCCGTACAGACGCTGGACCTGCTTGGTCTGGAAGTCGAACGACTTCAGCGCCACGCCGGCCTTGATCGTGAACACGTCGTTCAGGCGGTACTTGGCGTTGGCTTCGGCCGTGGCCAGGGTGTTGAACACCGCCGCCTTGACGACGCGGATGTCCGGCGTCAGGCCGGTGCCGGCGTTGGTGAAGGTGACGTTGGCCGGGTTGGTGACGTCGTAGCCGTAGTTGATGAACGGGCGGCGGGCGTCCTCGCGAGCGTCCCAGACATAACCGGCCTTGTTGAAGCCGTCATAGGACATCAGCACGTCCCAGGGCTGCTTGAAGTCCGACCCCGAGTGGCCGACCTTCACGTCGCCGCTCAGCCGGTCGTTGAAGCGATGATCCAGCGTCAGGCCGATCTGGTGGGTCTTGGTCGTGGTCTGGCTGCGTTCCTCGATGTGCTTGATGTCGACATTGTTGATCTTCATGTAGTCGACTTGGCCGGTCGGCAGCACGTGGACATCCATGATCTGGGCGTCGACCCGGCCGGCGAACAGCGGGAAGGCCGCGCTGGCGCCGTTGACGTTGCGGTTCAGCGAGGCGTTCGACAGGGCGTAGTCGGTGCGGTCCTGGTCGAACTTCGAATAGACCAGGTCCAGGGTGATGTCGGTCTTGTCGGTCGGACGCCATTGCAGCGCGCCGGTCATGCCCAGGCGCTTCTGGTCCAGCTCGAACCGACCCAGGCCCGGGTTGCGGGGCAGGAAGACGTTGGGCTGGTTGATCGCCGCATAGGCTGTCGGATCCGACGGCAGGCCCGAGAAGCACTGGCCAGCCGGTCGGTTGCCCGAACCCGACAGCGGGTTCACGTACGGGATGGCGGTGTTGACCACCTGGCTGCCGGCCTGGGAGGCGATGTCGACCGCCGTGCCGCAGAAGCCGTTGTTGGCGTCGGAGTAGTCCGACTGTGAGGTGTCGCTGTAGCCTTCTTCCTGCTGCTTGCGCTCGTTATAGGCCAGCGAGAACAGGGCCCCGAAATTGCCCCAGGTGTCGCTGATCAGGCCGGCGAAGCGCGGCGCCTTGGACTTGTTGTTGTCGTAGTAGGCGGCCTGGGCCGAGGCGGCGGCGCGGAAGCCCTTCTTGTCGAACGGACGGCCGGTCTGCAGGTCGACGGTGGCGGCCAGCGACCCCTCGTCCATCTCGGCCGACTGCGACTTGCTGACGGTGACGCTGTTGAACAGCTCCGAGGCGAAGGTCGAGAAGTCGAAGCCGCGCGAGCGGTTGATGCCGGCGGTGACGCCAAGGGTCGAGCCGGTGGTGGCCGAATAGGCTTCGATGCCGTTCAGGGTGGTGCGCACGAAGTCGCCGCCCAGGCCGCGCACGGTGATGTTGCGGCCCTCGCCGCCGTCACGGGTGATCGAGACGCCCGGGATGCGCTGGATCGACTCGGCCAGGTTCGCGTCCGGGAAGCTGGCCATGTCGTCGGCCTTGATGACGTCGACGATGTTGTTGGAGATCCGCTTGGTGTTGATCGCGCTGGTCAGGCTGGCCCGGAAGCCGGTGACGACCACCTCCTCGACCGCCGTGTCGTCGGGCGCGGCCGGCGCGGGAGCCGTTTGCGCGGACGCCGCGACGGCGGTCAGCAGCGACGCGCCCAGGCAAAGCGCCAGCACCGAGCATCCCGAACGCAGGACGCCATTGTTCTTGGACTGCGAGCCCATCTGTTTCCTCTCCCTGGCCGCGTTCCGACGGCCTTTGTTGATCGTGTGGGGCCGCCTTCGTTGGCGGCTCTCCGTTGGGAGGGCGGGGCGGGTACGCTTTACGAACAGATGCTCGAGATTACGGGCGGCCCACTATTCTCATATATTGAGAGTGCATCCCAACTTGTAGTCAGGATACGCCTGTTCGGCGACAGCGCCAGTGCAAATTGGCGGTGGCCGCTACGTTATTGCGGATTTGCAACATGCGCTCCCGCATCGTGGGAGCAGGTCCACCGACGGTTGGTCGAGGACGGGCGTCCGACCGGTCTGGTGGACTAGCGGACGCCGCGCCCGGCCGTTTAGGTCGCGGGACGGCGTCCGTGTCCGGCCGTTTTCAGGCCTGCTTGATGAAGTCGATGATCACGCCGGCTTCGCTCTTGTCCTGGTAGGCGATGACGATTGTGTCGCCGAAGTGGATCTGCATCTGGCGCAGCAGGGGCAGGGGATCGTGGTCGTTGACGAAGCGCATCGCCTCGCCGGGCTCCAGGACCTCCAGCGCGCCGAAGATGGCGGCGTGGCGGAAGCGCTTGGCGACGGCGCGCGCGTCGAAGGGATAGATCGCCAGGACGGGGACGCTGGCTTCGGTCGGGGTCGGGGACAAGGTCTGGCTCATGAGGCTCCTCCATCGAAAGAACCCTGGTTAGGCTGTCGCCCGGCCCCGGTCGTTGGCGGCCGACAAGCTCGCGCGGCGTCAGGACGGCGGCTTGCCGTTGCGCGTGAACAGCGTGCGCGGCGCGCGGACCGGCGCGTCGCCCAGCTCCTCCAGCATGCGCTTGAACCGCTCGCCGAGCGTGGGCGCGGCGGTCGCCGAGGAGGGCTCCTCCTCGACCCGGGTCACCTCGGGGACGAAACGCCTGACGACCTGCTCGACGCGGGCCTTCAGCGTCATCCGCGACGAGGGGCAGCCGCCGCAGGCGCCCAGCATGCGGATCCACAGCACGCCGGTTGCGGCGTCGAAGCGCTGGAAGACGATGTCGCCGCCGTCCCGGGCCACGCCGGGGCGGATGTGCAGGCCCAGCACCTGCTGAATCTCGCTGACGATCTCGTCGTCCGAGATCGCGTCCTCGGGCGCCTCGCCCAGCAGGGCCGGCTCGCCGCTAGTCAGGTGCTCGGCCAGGGCCAGCAGCACCTGGGCCTTGAGCTCGCCCCAGCCCGCTCCGTCCGCCGCGCGCTGGACCGTCAGGAAGTCCTCGGCCAACAGGCAGCGCTTGACGCCCGGGATGGCGAACAGGCGGGCGGCCAGGGGCGAGCGGGCGGTGGTCGCCGCGTCATGCTCCAGCGACTGGGTCCCCTGCGCGCCGGCGATCCGCGTCAGGAACTTCAGGGCGTCGGGATTGGGCGTCTGCTCGGTCAGGATCAGCATGGCGGAGCTACAGCCCGTGTGCGCCGGCCACGGCGCCGAAGATCGCGATCAGACTGACCGCCAGCAAGGCCCAATGCATCACCGCCAGCCGGCGGAAAGCGCGGGCGGGATCGCGGCTCTGCGCCATGCGCCGATGCAGAACCAGCGGCTCGGCCATGAACAGGATCAGGGCGAAGAGCGTCCACACGCCGACCATCGCATGCAGCCACCAAGCGGTCGGATCGGAAAAGCGCGACCACAGCGCCAGGCGGTGAACCATCCAGAAGCCGGTGACGCCTACCACGGCGACGCAGGCGCGGGCCACCCAGGCGAACCGCCCCTCCAGCCGGTGGAAGGCCTGCAGCCGCCGCGCGGGCGCGTAGTCGGCCGCCAGGCCCGGTAGCAGAACCGTAGTCACGAAGACGACGCCGCCGATCCAGATCACCACGCCTAGCACATGCGCGGCGCGGACGATGGCCAGTTCCTGCACCATGGGACTGCCTCCTGCGGCGCAGTCTGCCAAGGCGGAGAGCAGCGATCGTTGTGCTCGCGCAAACTCGGGCGGCTAGCGTTTGGCGAGGTTCTCGGCGAGGTCCGACGGCTCACCTTGCGTAAGTGACGTCAGCGATGAGTCAAAAACGCCCCCGACGGCTTCCGCTGACGAGGGCGTTCAAATCACTCAGCCGGCTAGCTCGGAAGCCGATCAATCCTCGTCCATCTTCAGGGCGGCGATGAAGGCTTCCTGCGGGATTTCGACCTTGCCGAACTGGCGCATGCGCTTCTTGCCTTCCTTCTGCTTGTCCAGAAGCTTGCGCTTGCGGCTGGCGTCGCCGCCGTAGCACTTGGCGGTCACGTCCTTGCGGAGGGCGCGCACGGTTTCGCGGGCGATGATCCGGCCGCCGATGGCCGCCTGGATCGGGATGACGAACATGTGCTGGGGGATGAGCTCCTTCATCTTCTCGCACATGCCGCGGCCGCGGCTTTCGGCGCGGCTACGGTGGACCAGCATCGAAAGGGCGTCGACGGGCTCGCTGTTGACCAGGATCGACATCTTGACGAGGTCGCCGGCGCGGTAGTCCTCGAGCTGGTAGTCGAAGCTGGCGTAGCCCTTCGAGATCGACTTCAGGCGGTCGTAGAAGTCGAACACCACCTCGTTCAGCGGCAGGTCGTAGACGACCATGGCGCGGCTGCCGACGTAGGAGAGCTCGCGCTGCATGCCGCGACGGTCCTGGCACAGCTTGATCACGCCGCCCAGGTACTCGTCGGGGGTGAAGATCGTGGCCTTGATCCAGGGCTCGGCGATCTCCTCGATCTGCATGACGTCGGGCAGGTCGGCGGGGTTGTGCAGCTCCATCTCGTCGCCGTTGCGCAGCTTGATCTTGTAGACCACCGAGGGGGCGGTCGCGATCAGGTCGAGGTCGAACTCGCGGGACAGACGCTCCTGGATGATCTCCAGGTGAAGGAGGCCGAGGAAGCCGCAGCGGAAGCCGAAGCCCAGGGCGGCGCTGCTTTCCATCTCGTAGGTGAAGCTGGCGTCGTTCAGGCGCAGCTTGCCGACGGCGGCGCGCAGGTCCTCGAAGTCGGCGGCGTCGACCGGGAAGAGGCCGCAGAACACCACCGGGACGACTTCCTTGAAGCCCTTGAGGGCTTCGGCGGTGGGCTTCTTCTCGTCGGTGATGGTGTCGCCGACGGCGGCGTCGGCCACTTCCTTGATCGAGGCGGTGAAGAAGCCAACTTCGCCGGGGCCCAGCTCCGCGACGTCGGTGGCCTTGGGCGTGAACACGCCGACCTTGTCGAGCTTGTGGGTGGCGCCGGTCTGCATCATGCGGACCTGCTGGCCGGCCTTCAGCACACCATCGAAGATACGAACGAGGACCACGACGCCGAGGTAGGGGTCGTACCAGGCGTCGACCAGCAGCGCCTTCAGCGGGGCGTTGCGGTCGCCCTTGGGGGCGGGCAGGCGGGTGACGATGGCTTCCAGCACGTCGGGGATGCCCAGGCCGGTCTTGGCCGAGCACTCGACGGCGTCGCTGGCGTCCAGGCCGATGACCTCCTCGATCTGCGCCTTGACCCGGTCGACGTCGGCGGCCGGCAGGTCGACCTTGTTCAGGACCGGGACGATCTCGTGGTTGTTGTCGATGGCCTGGTAGACGTTGGCTAGGGTCTGGGCTTCCACGCCCTGGCTGGCGTCGACGACCAGGATCGAGCCCTCGCAGGCGGCCAGCGAGCGGCTGACCTCGTAGGCGAAGTCGACGTGGCCGGGGGTATCCATCAGGTTGAGGACGTAGGTCTCGCCGTCGGCGGCCTTGTAGTTCAGGCGCACGGTCTGCGCCTTGATGGTGATGCCGCGCTCCTTCTCGATGTCCATGTTGTCGAGCACCTGGGCGCTCATCTCGCGCGCGGTGAGGCCGCCGGTCGTCTGGATCAGACGGTCCGAGAGCGTGGACTTGCCGTGGTCGATGTGCGCGACGATTGAAAAGTTGCGGATCTTGTCGAGGGGCGTCGAAGTCATGCGCGTGCGTCTAGCACATTTGGCCCGGTTCGCGAGGGGCTGAGCGCATCCTGGATGCGGCGACGCGCCGCGCATGCTTAACCGCTCGTTAAGTTTGGAGCCGCAAACCGGTCTCAATGGCTTGCAACAGTGTTGCAATCAATTCGATCCGGAGGCCCTGCATGGACCGTCGCAAGCTGATCCTCTCGGGCGCCGCCGCCAGCCTCGGCGCCGCCGCGACCGAGGCCATGGCGAGGCAGTCGTACGAGCGTCTTCCGCCGCCGACGCCGATCCAGGACGCCGCGCCGAGCTCCGGCTACGACGCCGGCGCCAACGCCGCCCCGGCCAGCCCCGGCCAGAATCCGCCGCCGGCGGGCTCGACCGGGCCGAATTACCAGACGGGTGGCGCCTCGACCTATTCCGCCGACGAGATGGTCCGCGCCACGTCCGACTTCCTGGGCGTGACGGCCGAGAGCGCCGGCGCGGCGATCGAGAAGGTCTTCAAGGACAAGGGTCAGCCCACCGCATATGTCGCCGGGGAGGAGGGCTCGGGCGCCTTCGTGGCCGGGCTGCGTTATGGCCGCGGCCTGCTGTACATGAAGGGGCGTCCGACGCTGGAGGTGTTCTGGCAGGGCCCGTCAATCGGCTGGGATTGGGGCGGCAACGCCAGCCGCGTCTTCACCCTCTGCTATAACCTGCAGTATCCCGACGCTGTCTTCCGCCGGTTCCCGGGCGTGGAGGGCAGCGCCTATCTGATCGGCGGCCTGGGCGTGAACTACCAGAAGGCCGACGAGATCACCCTGGCCCCGATCCGCGCCGGCGTCGGCCTGCGCCTGGGCGCGAACGTCGGCTATCTGGGCTATAGCCGTCAGCGGCGCTGGTTGCCGTTCTAGACTCGCCTCAGCCGCCCCAAACCTGTTTCAGGCGCGCGTCGCGCCCGCAGCCGGTGCGGTAGAGGTTGTAGTCCAGCGCGTGCCGCTTGGCGTAATCGCGGTGGTATTCCTCGGCCGGATAGAAGGTCTGCAGGGGCAGGATCTGAGCCTTCATCGTGCCGGTCTTGAGGCGCTTGGCGGCTTCGTCGCGGGACTTCTCGGCGATCAGGCGCTGGGCGGGGGTGACGAAGAGGGCGGGGCGGTACGAGGGGCCGCGATCGCAGAACTGGCCGCCGTCGTCGGTCGGGTCGACCAGCTTCCAGTAGCGGTAGAGCAGGAAGCCATAGTCCAGCTTGGCCGGGTCATAGGTGACGCGCACCGACTCGTAGTGGCCGCTTCTCTCGCTGGTGACGTCGCGATAGGTCGGGTTCTTGACGTGGCCGCCGGTGTAGCCGCTCTCGACTTTCAGCACGCCCGGGATGCCGCCCATGTCGTGCTCCATGCACCAGAAGCAGCCGCCGGCGAACACGGCGGTCTCGGTCTTGAGCGTGGCGGCGGCCGAGGCGCTGACGCCGCCGAGGGCGAAGAGGGTGGCGAGAAGGGCGAACAATCGGCGCATCGGGAACTCTCCAAGGGAACTCATCCCTGGATACGCACGATGCGGGGAGAAGGTTACAGCCGCCAGCCGAAACCGACGCCGCGCACCGATGGACACGACGCCAGGCGCGACGCCAGAATCTCGGCGCGGTCGTCGCCCTGGTCGTCGATCTCGAGCCTAATGGCCAAATGCTGGCCCTCGGGAGCGGCGGACAGGGCGCGCAGGCGGGCCTGCTGCACCGAGGCCACGCCCAGCACCCGCATGAGGGCGTCAGGCGTGTCTTCGGCGGTTACGAGGAAGAGGCGGCGCCTAAGAGCAGCAAAAGCGCCTTCCTCGGGTTTGGCTGCGTCTACAAGCGCATTCACGGGCGAAACCACTGGTGCTCGACCGAGGCCGAATTGACGCCGGGCCAGGCGGCCAAGTCGCGGGCCAGCAGACGTGCGGCCTGGTCGCCCAGGTGACGAACGCGCAGGGACGCTTCGACGATCTGGCCGACCGGCTTCATCGTCAGGCCGCACAGCTCGGCGCCGCTGTCGGCCAGGCTGGCGCGGACGGCGTCCAGGGCGCTCGGCGCGTCCTGGGCGGCCAGCAGCAGCTGGTGGACGGTGACGCCTTCCTGGTCGCTATGGAAGGCCGGTGGAGAGGGCAGGTAGCTCATTGGGGTGGTCCTTTGCATGAGAGGCTTTGGGACCGAGGAACCGCGCAACAAAAAACCCCGCTCGGTGGAGCGGGGCTTTTGGAGATCTTGCGATCCTTCGGCTTTGGTTTTGGTAGGGTTCCTACCGCTGCTTGCGCCGATTTTGCCCCGTCCGGATAGGCACGGTTTTAATCTGGTTGTTAATCATGTTCCACATCGACACCGCGCACGACATCGCGGCCACGGCGGCGAGGCCGGTGGTCACAAAGGCGGCGAAGGCGAAGGTCGATTGCATGTGGAAGCAATGAATCCAGTTAGCGCTTCTTACAGGTAGCGTGACGGTTGGGCTTGCGCAAGGTCTTGCCTACCCAAGAGGCGATCAGTCGCGGGGAAGGGCGAGAATTGGCGGTTTTTGAGCGTCGTGGTTAAAAACGCGGCAGATCCTCCCCTGCTAGGGGGAGGATCCCAATTCTACGACCGCAGCTTGCCGCCGGCCTTCTCGGCCGCCGCCACGACCTTGGCCGAGAGGGCCTCGATCTCGGCTTCGGTAAGGGTGGTTTCGCGGGGCTGGACCACGACCTCGATCGCGATCGACTTGAAGCCCTCCGGCACGCCGGGGCCCTCGTAGACGTCGAACACGCGCGCGGCGGTGATCAGCGCCTTGTCGGCGCCGGCGGCGGCTTTCACCAGGTCGCCGGCAGCTTTGGTCTTCTCCACCAGGAAGGCGAAGTCGCGGGTCAGGGGCATCAGGGCCGAGGGCGAGAAGGCCGGGCGGGTCTTGACCGACTTCTTCTTCGGCTCGGGGATCGCCTCCAAGGTGATCTCGAAACCGTAGACTGGGCCGGCCACGTCCAGGGCCTTCAGCACCGCCGGGTGGATTTCGCCGAACTCGGCCATCACCGCCTTGGGGCCCAGCTGCAGGCGCGCCGAACGGCCCGGGTGCCACCAGGACGAGGCCGAGCCTTGCGCCGTCTGCAGCGAGGCGACCGGCGCGCCCAGCTCTTCCAGCAGGGCCAGCAGGTCGGCCTTCACCGTGAAGACGTCGCCTTGCGCGGCCTTGTCCCAGCCGCGCGGGGCCTTGGGGACCAGGATGGCCGCCACGACCGTGCGCTGGTCGTTCGGACGCTCGCCGTGGAAGGTCGGGCCGATCTCGAACAGGGCCGCGTCGGGGAAGCCCTGGCGCGCGTTGCGGCCGGCCGCCTCGATCAGGTTGGGCAGCAGCGACGGGCGCATGCAGTCCAGCTCCGAGGCGATCGGATTGGCCAGCAGCAGTTCCGGCTGACCGCCGCCGAACAGTTCGGCGACCTTGCGGCTGGTGAAGCTGAAGGTCACGCCTTCCGCATAGCCGGCGGCCGCCAGAGCGCGCCGGGCCACGCGGGCGCGGGCCTGCTTGGCGGTCAGGATGCCGCCGACGGCGCGCGGAACCTCCGGCAGGGCCGTCGAGGGCAGAGCGCCGTAGCCGGCGATGCGAGCGACCTCTTCCACCAGATCGGCCTTGCCTTCCACGTCGCGGCGGAAGGTGGGCGGGGTGACGGTCCAGGTCGCGCCGTCCTTCACGTCGAAGCCCAGGGCGACCAGGATCTGGCGGGTGCGCTCGGCCGAAACGGCCAGACCCGACAGCTGCTCGACATAGGCCGGGTCGAACGGGAAGCCGACGGGCGCGGCCGGGGCCTCGCCGACCAGCAGCACGTTCGACGGCTCGCCGCCGCACAGCTCCAGGATCAGCTTGGTGGCCAGCTCGATGCCGTCGACCAGCGAGTGTGTGTCGACGGTGCGGGCGAAGCGGTACTGAGCGTCGCTGGCGATGCCGGTGGCGCGGCCGGTCTGGGCCGTGCGGATCGGGTCGAACCAGGCGCTTTCGAGGAAGACGTCGACGGTCTCGTCCGAGCAGCCGGTGCTCTCACCGCCCATCACGCCGCCCAGGCCGATCGGACGCTCGCCCGACGCATCGGCGATGACCGACATCTCGGGCGTCAGCTCATAGGTCTTGCCGTCCAGGGCGATCAGGTGCTCGTCGCCGTGGACGCCATGGCGGCCCAGGCGCGTGGAGATCTGCGTCCCCGACAGCTTGTGGGCGTCATAGACGTGCAGCGGCCGCGCGCGGTCGTAGGTGATCAGGTTGGTGATATCCACCAGGGCGCTGATCGGGCGCAGGCCGATGGCGGTCAGGCGATCCTGCAGCCACTTGGGCGAGGGGCCGTTCTTGACGCCTCGGAAGTAGCGGCCGGCGAACACCGGGCAGGCCTCGCCATCGACCTTGACGGTGATCGGCGACGGATAGGTCCCCGGGATCGCGGCGATCGACAGGTCCTTCAGCTTGCCTACGCCCGCGGCGGCCAGGTCGCGGGCGATGCCGGCGACGCCCAGCCAGTCTGGGCGGTTGGGGGTCACTTCGAAGTCGATCACGGCTTCCAGGCCCAGGGCGTCCACGGCCGACGTGCCGACGGCCAGGCTGTCAGGCAGCTCCATAATGCCGTCGCTCTCGCTGGCGTATTCCAGCTCGGCGGCCGAGCAGAGCATGCCGTTCGAGACCACGCCGCGCACGGGCTTCTCGACCAGGGTCACGTCCAGGCCGGGCACATAGGCGCCGATCGGGGCGTAGATCGTGGTCAGGCCCGGACGGGCGTTCGGCGCGCCGCAGACAATCTCCTTGCGGCCATCGACGGTGTCGACCTGGCAGACCTGCAGGCGATCGGCGTTGGGATGGCGGGCGGCCTCGACGATCTTGCAGACCGTGAACGGAGCCAGCTTGGTCGCCGGATCGATCACGTGCTCGACCTCGAGCCCGGCCATGGTCATGGCCGCGACGATCTCGGGGACGGTGGCGGTGGTCTCAAGGTGATCCTTGAGCCAGGACAGGGTGAATTTCATCGTCTTGCGTCTCCAAGCCCCGACGCCGCGCGAAGGGGTTGGTGGAATTCCAGAAGGGCGATCAGCTCAGGCCGCTGGCCGGGTTCGGCGCGGCGAAGGCGGAAAAGCCGTAGTGCGACAGCCAGCGGACATCCGACGACCACATGTCGCGCAGGTCCGGCATGCCGTACTTCAACATGCCCAGGCGATCGACGCCCATGCCAAAGGCGAAACCCTGGTACTCGTCCGGATCGATACCGCAGGCGCGCAGCACGTTCGGGTGAACCATGCCGCAGCCCAGGATCTCGAGCCACGACGTGCCCTGGCCGATCTTGATCTCGCCGCCCGAGCGGTCGCACTGCACGTCCATCTCGGCCGACGGCTCGGTGAACGGGAAGTGGTGCGGCCGGAACTGGGTCGTCACCGCGTCGGTCTCGAAGAACCGCGCCAGGAAGGTCTCCAGGGTCCACTTCAGGTGGCCCATGTGGATGCCCTTGTCGATCACCAGGCCCTCGACCTGGTGGAACACCGGCGTGTGGGTGGCGTCGTTGTCCACGCGATAGGTGCGGCCTGGCGCGATGATGCGGATCGGCGGCTTCTGGCTGACCATGGTCCGCACCTGCACGGGGCTGGTGTGGGTGCGCAGCAGCATGCGCTCGCCATTTTCCTTCGTATTGAAGAAGAAGGTGTCGTGCATCTCGCGGGCCGGGTGCTTCGGCGGGAAGTTCAGGGCCGTGAAGTTATGGAAGTCGTCCTCGATGTCCGGACCTTCCGCGACGGCGAAGCCCATCTCGGCGAAGATGGCGACCATCTCGTCCATGGTCTGCATGGTCGGGTGGACGCTGCCCTTGCGGCGGTAGGGGGCGGGCAAGGACAGATCCAGGGTCTCGCTGGCCAGGCGTGCGTCCAGCTCGGCGGCTTCCAGGGCGGCCTTCTTCTCGGCGATGGCCTCGGCGACCTTGTCACGCAGGGCGTTGATGGCCGCGCCTTGCGTCTTGCGCTCGTCGGGGCTCATGGCCCCGAGGGTCTTGAGCAGGCCCGAGATGGAGCCGGTCTTGCCGACGGCGGCCACGCGGACGGCGTCGAGCGTCGAGAGATCGCCGGCGGCGGCCACCTGGGCCAGCACATCGGCTTCGAGGGTGTTGAGATCGGTCATGACGGGCATCCGTCTAGAGGATTTCGAGAGGGTTGAAACTAGGGAAGAGGCCCCAATTCCGCTCATTCCCGCGAAAGCGGGAAACCAAGCCGAGTTGGCCTTCTCGTCCGCGTCCAATCCGCTTGCTCAGCTTGGGCCCCCGCTTTCGCGGGGATGAGCGAAGTCGGGCGCAGCAAAAAGCCCCCTGGCTCGCGCCAGAGGGCTTTGCAAGATCGGTTGGGTCGAAACCCAAAAAGACCTTAGGCCAGGGCGGCGCGAACCTTGTCGGCGATGGCCTTGAACGCAACCGGATCGGCGCCGGCGATGTCGGCGAGGACCTTACGGTCCATCACGATACCCGCCACGTCCAGGCCGTGGATAAATTGCGAGTAGGTGAAGCCTTCCAGACGGGCGCCAGCGTTGATGCGCTGGATCCACAGCGAACGGAAGGCGCGCTTGCGCACCTTGCGGTCGCGGTAGGCGTACTGGCCGGCCTTGTCGACCGCGGCCTTCGCCGTACGAATGGTGTTCTTGCGGCGCCCGTAGAAGCCCTTGGCTTGCTCGAGAACCTTCTTGTGCTTGGCGTGGGCGACGACGCCCCGTTTAACGCGAGCCATGTGTCAGCGCTCCTCTTACAGGCCGTAGGGCAGGTAGGTACGGATGATCTTGGCGTCAGCCTCGCTCATCACCTTGGTTCCGCGGTTTTGGCGGATGTACTTACCGTTGTGGCCGATAAGGCGGTGGCGCTTGCCGGCGACGCCGGCCTTCAGCTTGCCCGTAGCGGTCAGTTTGAAGCGCTTTTTGGCGCCCGACTTGGTCTTCAACTTCGGCATTTCGCGTCGGAGCTTTCGCCCCGTCCTCTAGGATAGCAAGACGAACCGCCATGGCATGCCTAGTGGCCAGGCGGTTCCGGAAAGGCGGCGTTACTAAGCGAAACGGGGGGAGAACGCAAGCTTCCTCTGCCTAACCAGCCCCTTCAGTCCGGCGGATTGTTCTTTTCGATGAAGGTGATGCCCGCCGTCAGCATCTGCAGGCGCGTCTGTCCCTTGGACAGCCAGTGATCCTCGCCATCCAGCACCACGAATTCATAGGGCTTGCCGGCGCTCTTCAGGGCATTGGCCATCTTCTGGCTGTGGGAGAAGGGAACAGTGGTGTCGTCCTTGCCGTGGATGAGCAGAATCGGCGCGTCTGCCTTGGCGGCCTGAGCGGCGGGAGAGCGCTGGTCCAGCTTGGGATCCGAGGCGCTATCGACTCCGAACAGGCGCTTCTCATCACGAACCCTGGCGTTGCGCTCGCCAGATCGGATGATGTCGTCACTCATCATCTTGGCCAGATCGCTGACGCCGGCGGATGAAACCGCGCAACGATAGACGCCTTTTTGCAGGGTCACGCCGGCCAATGCGGCGTAGCCGCCGTAGCTATGGCCAAAGATGCAGACCCGCTTGGTATCGACGATCCCCGCCTTGGCCAGGTAGGCGACGCCGTCTGACAGGTCGGTCTGCATCTTGGCGCCCCATTCGCCGTAGCCGGCCTCCTTGAACTCCGTCCCGTAACCCGTCGAGCCGCGGAAGTTGGGCTGCAGGACGGCGTAGCCGCGCGAGGCGATGGCCTGGGCCCACCAGTCGAACACGGCGTCGTCCTTGGCGCGCGGGCCACCGTGCGGCAACACGACCAGCGGCAGGCCCTTCTCGGCCCTGCCTGGCGGCAGGGTCAGGACGCCCTCGATGTCCAGGCCGTCGGCGGCCTTGTACTGGATCATCCGGACCGGCCCGACGTCGGCCGCGGTCACCTTCGGATAGGGCGAGCCCAGTGGGTCGACGCGCTTGGTCGTGGTGTCGGCGATGTAGTAGGCGCCCGGCGTGGCGGCGCCGCTGACATACAGAACCAGCTTGCGGAAGTCCGGCGTCCACGAGGCCAAGCTGACCTGCTGGCCCTTGAAGGCGCTGCGATAGGCCGGCCACAGCGCCTTCAGGCGGGGCTCGAGGAACTCGTATTCGTAAGAATCGCCCTTGAATCGCGTGAAGCCCAGCACGACGCCGTCATCGCCGACCACGCCGCCCTGCGACACTGGCGGGCCGATGAATTCTCCCAGCTTACCGTCGGTCAGCGAGACTGGCGTCGGCCGCCACAGCTTGGCGGTTCCGTCCCAGGTGTCGATGATGATGGATTGGCCGTCGGGCGTTACACCCCAGAGATCGGGAGTTTCGACTGCGGTGGTGGTGGTGAAGACTGGCTGCCAGCTCTGTCCCTTGCGCAGAGACATTGTCCAGGTGGCCTTGTCCGCGCGCTCGTCCTCGCGATAGCCGGCCTTCGCCAGAACCGTGCCATCGGCCTTGGCTAGGTAGTCGTAGGTCTCGTCGTCGCCCATCTGGACGCGGCGGGCGATGCCGCTGTCCAGGTCGATCTTGAACAGGTCCTTGTGCGCCGACTTGTGCTGCATGTTGCCTTTGTCGGTCACGTACAGCGGGGTGTAGAGTACGGCCTCCTTGCCGTCGAAGCCGGGCTGAAGGCGGCCGGCGACGATGTTGAGCACCGTGTCCAGCGCCTTCGACGGCAGTTGCTTGTATTCGCCCGTGCGAATGTTCAGGCTGACGACCTGGAACTGTTCGCTGACATAGGTCGTGTCCTCGATGGCTGCAGTGGTCGAGACCTCGATCAGGACGTGCTCGGAATCGGCCCACTTGACCGCTCGAACCTTGTTGAACCCGATCGTCGCCGAGGCCGCCACCTGGCCGGCCAGGGTGCGGACGATGATGTGGCGTTGGTCATTGACCGTGGCGATCAGGGCGATCGCCGAGCCGTCCGGCGAGATTTCGACGCTCTCGATAGCCGGCAGGCGGCCGTAGGCTTCCAGCGGCGCGGCGG